>JAPLCC010000051.1 GCA_026392415.1 Propionibacteriales bacterium | reverse complement strand
GGCAGCGTTAGCGTGGGACACGAGGGCCTCCGGTCAGTGAAGCGTTGAACTAGACAGCTCCACTTCACAACCGGGGGCCTTCACCTGTCAGGCCGACTCACCGCCGGAGGGCGGGACAACCTTCCCGGACATCACAACTAGGCGCCGTAGCCCCTGCGGATCCGCTTGAGCGTCGCGGCGGTCTGCAACGCCGCCGACGCCGCCTCGTAGCCCTTGTCCTCCGACGAACCCTCCAGCCCGGCACGGTCGAGCGCCTGCGCGTCGTCGTCGCAGGTGAGGACCCCGAAGCCGATGGGCGTCTGGTGGTCGAGCGAGACCCGGGTCAGACCGTCGGTCGCCGCGTTGCAGACGTAGTCGAAGTGAGGCGTGCCGCCCCGGATGACCACGCCGAGCGCGATCACCGCGTCGTACGACGGCGCGAGGGCCGCTGCCGCGACGGGCAGCTCGAACGTGCCGGGCACCCGCACCACGACGGGCGCTTCGAGCTTGTGGGCGGCGAAGGCGCGCTGGGCACCGGCGATGAGGCCGTCCATGACCTCGGTGTGCCAGCTCGCCGCCACCACGGCAACCCGCAGGTCGTGGCAGTCGATGGGCGCGATCTCGGGGGCGCCGTGTCCAGCCATGTCAGATACTTCCTTCGCGTTCGGTCTCGGCGAGTGCGAGATGGGGCAGGTCGTGACCCATGCGGTCCCGTTTGGTCAACAGGTAGGCAAGGTTGTGGTCGTTGGGGTGCGGCGTGAGCTGGACCCGCTCGGAGACCTTGATGCCGTAGTCCTCGAGGTCGTTGACCTTCTCGGGGTTGTTGGTCAGCAGGCGTACCTCGACGACACCGAGATCCTTGAGGATCTGCGTGGCAGCACCGTAGTGGCGCGCGTCCGCCGGCAGGCCCAGGTCGAGGTTGGCATCCACGGTGTCGCGGCCGCCGTCCTGCAACTGGTAGGCCTGCAGCTTCGCGACCAGGCCGATCCCCCGACCCTCGTGACCGCGGAGGTAGACCAGCACACCGCGACCCTCCTCGACGATCCGGTCGAGCGCCTCGTTGAGCTGGGGCCCGCAGTCGCAGCGACTGCTGCCGAACACGTCGCCGGTGAGGCACTCCGAGTGGACCCGCGTCAGCACAGGGCCCTCGTCGGTCAAGGTGTCCAGGTCGCCGTACACGAGGGCGACGTGCTCGCTGTTGTCGACGGTGATGGTGTAGCCGATTGCGGTGAACTCGCCGTGGCTGGTGGGCAGCCGGGTCTCGGCCTCGCGGACCACGTGGCGCTCGACGCGACGGCGGTAGCGGACGAGGTCCTCGATCGAGATCATCGCGACGCCGTGCTCGTCGGCGAACTCCCTCAGTTCGGGCGCACGCTTCATGGTGCCGTCGTCGTTGACGACCTCGACCAGGACACCGGCCGGTGTCAGTCCGGCCAGTCGGCAGAGGTCGACGGCAGACTCCGTGTGGCCGCGCCGGACCAGGACACCACCCTCGCGGTAGCGCAGGGGGAAGACGTGCCCGGGCCGGGTCAGCTCCCAGGACTCGGTCGCAGAGTCGGCCAGCACCCGCGCCGTGTGCGCGCGGTCCGCTGCGGAGATACCGGTCGAGACGCCGTCACGTGCATCCACCGACAGCGTGTACGCCGTCCGGTAGGCGTCCTTGTTGTGCGGCGTCATGAGGGGGATCTCGAGCCGGTCGAGCATGTCGCCCGGCATCGGCACGCAGATCACGCCGCTGGAGTGACGAATCGTCCACGCCATCAGTTCGGGGGTGGCCTTGCTCGCGGCGAAGATGATGTCGCCCTCGTTCTCGCGGTCCTCGTCGTCGACGACGATGACCGCCTTGCCTGCTGCGATGTCGGCGATGGCGCGCTCGATGGGATCCAGCCTGACGGACATGTCAGTTCTCCTTGGCTGTGTAGGCACGCACGAGCTTCTCCACGTGCTTGGCGATGACGTCGACCTCGAGGTTGACCCGGCTGCCGGGCGTCCGGAATCCGAGGGTGGTGCGCGCGAGCGTCTCGGGAATGAGGCTCACGGTGAAGGTGGTCTCCCCCGCCGCAACGACGGTGAGAGAGGTGCCGTCGACGGTGATGGAGCCCTTGTCGACGAGATAGCGGCCGAGCTCGACGGGCATCGCGATCTCGACGATCTCCCAGTGCTCGCTGGGGGTCCTGGCGACGACCTCGCCGACGGCGTCGACATGTCCCTGGACGATGTGGCCGCCGAGACGCTTCTCGGCCGTGACGGCGCGTTCGAGGTTGACCTGCTCGCCGACGACGAGCCCGCCGAGACTCGTCTTGTCGAGTGTCTCGGCCATCACGTCGGCAGTCCAGGTGGTGTCGGTGCGCTCCGCGACGGTCAGGCAACAGCCGTTGACGGCGATCGAGTCACCGAGGCCGGCGTCCGACAACGTGATGTCGGAGGCGATGGTGAGCCGAATTGCGTCGCCCTGGTCCTCGATGGCGGCGACGGTGCCGAACTCCTCGACGATTCCGGTGAACATCTGGTCAGTTCCTCTCTGGCCGGAGGGTGAGGCGAACGTTCGCCTCTGCTCCCTCGCCGATGACGGCGGTGTCGACCAACGCGAACCGCAACGCGTTGCCGATGGTGCGGATTCCCAGCCGCCCGAGGGCGGACTTGCCGGAACCGAGCAGGAGCGGCGCGACGTAGGTGACGATCTCGTCCACCAGACCGGCCTTCACGAAGGCCGCGGCCAGCGTGGGTCCGCCCTCCAGGAAGACGTGGTGACGGTCGTGCTCGGCGTAGAGCGCCTGCAGGGCCTCGAGCGGGTCGCGGGTGCGCAGGTGCAGGGTCTCGGCGACGTCGTCGAAGATCCGCCGGTCCTCGGCGAGGTCCCGCTGGCCGAGCACCACACGCAACGGCTGGACCGCCACGGGCTGGTCGTCCTCATCGCGCACGGTCAACTGCGGGTCGTCGACCTCGACCGTGTTGGCCCCGACGAGCATCGTGTCGCACTGTGCCCGCAGGCGGTGCGTGTCATGGCGGGCGGCGGGCGAGGAGATCCATCGCGAGGTGCCGTCACTGGCCGCGGACCGGCCGTCGAGCGTGGTGGCGAACTTCCAGGTCACGAACGGACGGCCGTGGACGTGGGCGAAGGTCCACGCCGGGTTCAGCGCAACAGCGGCCTCCTCCAGCGTTCCGGCATCCGACTCGATGCCGGCCGCGGCGAGCGTTTCCAGGCCACCGCCGGCGACGGGGTTCGGGTCGCGCTGGGCGACCACCACCCGTCGTACGCCGGCAGCGATGAGGGCCTCGGCGCACGGGCCGGTGCGACCGGTGTGGTTGCACGGCTCGAGGGTCACGACCGCGGTCGCACCGGCGGCACGGTCGCCGGCGACCGCCAGGGCCTCGATCTCGGCATGCGGGTTGCCCGCGCCGCGGTGATAGCCCTCGCCGACGGTCGTCCCGTCGGGTGCGAGCAGCACGCAGCCGACGCGTGGGTTCGGGTGCAGGGGCACGCCGGGGCTTGCCGCCAGCGCGAGGGCACGACGCATCGCGTCGTACTCGCGGGTGAAGGTCTCTGCCACTGCTGCCTCTTCGTCATCCGTGTGGTGCTTCACGGACTCCGGGGTCTGGCAGGGCGTACGACGGCGGCAGACTGCTCCACCATCGGACACTCGTGCGTGCACTTCCCATCCGGACTTTGACCGTCGGTCCAGGATTTTCACCTGGTCAACCGATCACTGGCTGCAATCGGGTCGCGGACTGTAACCGCCGGCTCGGATTTTCACCGACCCCAGAGCACGCGAGCTCTTCTGGACATGATCCCACAGTCAACGACGATTGCGGACGTGGCCCCGGTCACGCCCCGGACGCCCCGGTCGGGGCCCGGATCGACGAACCTGCCGACCTCATCGTCTAGGGTCGCTCCGGTGGTGCGCTTCACCTTCTCGGGATTCATCATCGCCGCGCTCTGGGGCGCCCTGCGATCTCCCCACCTCTCGCTGGGCGAGCTTCCGGCTCCTTTCGTCACTGCCCTTGCCGCACTGGCCATCGTCGTGGGCCTGGCGTTCACACCACGAGGACGGCGGCTTCGCGACCGCGCCTTCCAACGCTGGGGTTCGTTCGCCCGGAAGAATCCCCTTGCACCGCGCATCCTGATCGTCGGCGCCCTCGCGGGGTGGCAGCTCAACGCTGTGGCGAGCCTGAGCGCTCCCCTGGGCTGGGACGTGGGCATCATCCTCGACCGGATCGTCAGGGAAACGGACCCCAGCACCTACCTGTCGACCTACCCCAACAACACCTTCCTGTTCTTCGCGCTGTCGGCAGTGGGCGTTCCCGCACCCGAAGCGTTCACGCACAGTTGGGCGTTCTGGGCCCTGCTGTCGACCGCGGCGGTCGATCTCGCCGTCGGGCTGACGATTCTGGCCGCACGGGTCCGCTTCGGACCCGAGGTCGGCCGACATGCCTTCCTGCTCGGCGTCGCAGCGCTGGCCGTCAGCCCTTGGATCATCGTTCCCTACACCGACACGCTGGTCCTCCCGCTCGTCGGAGCAGCACTGCTGCTCCTTGCTCACTGGAAGCCAACGCTCTCGACGAGATACCAGTGTTGCGCCGCGGGTGCGGGCGCACTGCTCGTCTACCTGACCTACCTGACGAAGCCGTCCGCGACTGCCCTCCTCGCGGCGGCCCTTCTGTGCGCAGCGGCTCGCGCGTTCGCAAACCGCCGCACCCATCCGTGGCGCAGCGTCGTTCCACCGGTCGTCGCATTCCTCGCGGTGTTGACAGTCACGGCGGGTGCCTGGCACACCTTCCTGAGCCACCAGGACGTCGTACACCTGGACGCGGAGCGGCGGATGCCGATCTCGCACTTCCTCGCAATGGGGACCAACACCCAGGTCGCGTCCGACGGCACGCGGACCTACGGCTCCTTCTCACAGGCCGACGTCGACGCCAGCCGGGCCGAGTCGAACCTGACCCATCGATCGATGCATGGCTTCGAGCTCTACAGGTCCCGAATGTCCGAGATGGGTTTCGACGGCTACCTCAGGTTCGTGCTCCTCAAGCACGAGACGAACACCTCCGACGGGACCTTCGGCTGGGGCCGCGAAGGCGACTTCATCGATGAGACCGGCGAGCGTCGCTCGGGCACTGTCGCCGACCTGACGAGACGCGTCTACTACCCCCAGGGCGACCTCGCTCCAGTGTTCCGGTTTGTCTCGCAGGGGGTGTGGGTCGGCCTGCTGTTGCTGGTCCTGCTGTCATCGCGGCTCCGTCGCGAAGAACTGACCGTGATCCGCCTTGCACTGCTTCTCGGTCTGACATTCCTCATCGTGTTCGAGTCCGGGCGGAGTCGTTACCTCATCCAGTACCTGCCGCTCCTGGTGACCCTGGGCGCCGTCGGCCTGAACTCGTTGTTCGAACGTGTGCGCAGCGTTGCCGACGTACCGTAGTCGCGTGAACCGGCTCGCACTCGGACTCGGCTGCCTCGGCGGTGTCTTGCTGTGGTTCGCCACGGACCGGATCATCCTGCTGATCCTCGGTGTCCTGTTGGGTGTGGCTCTCGGCGTGGGTCTCGGCGGCCCGAAATCCGGCTCCCCGGAGTGATCGCGACGTAGCGTGACGCCATGTCGTATCCCCCACCCCTGTACGACGGCGACGGCGAGGTCTCGGCCCGCCTCCGCCCCGGCTCCGACGCACCCGAGGTGACCTACCCCAACGGGAACCGCGTCCACTACCTCGCTCGCGGCGAGAGCACCGGAGGACTCTTCGGGCTCTACCGTTGGGAGTTCTCCGAAGCGGTCAGCGGCCCCGGTCCGCACTTCCACAGGACGATCGCCGAGTCGTTCTACATCCTCGATGGCGAGATCCAGATCCACAACGGCGAAGGCTGGACCACGACCAGGTCCGGCGACTTCATCCACGTGCCACCCGGCGGGCTCCACGGCTTCCGCAACGACTCGGGCGCGAAGGCCTCGATGCTGCTTCATTTCGCGCCCGGCGCACCGCGGGAGCCGTACTTCGAAGGGCTCGGCCGACTGGCGGCGGGCGAGGAGTGGACGCCCGAGGAGTACGACGCATTCATGGCCGAGCACGACAACTTCTGGGTCTCGGAGTAGCTGGCGCTGGGCCCGGCGCGACTCAGTCAGTCAGGGTCGGGGAGCACTCGACGTCGAAGGACGCGCTGTCGGCGCCCGGTTCGATCGTGCCCTGGTCGAAGATGCCTTCCTTCGTGCTGTCGATGAAGGCGAACGTGCCCTCGACAGCGTTGACCACGCAGAGCAGGAAGCCGGTCGTCCTCGTGAGCCGGAAGTACGTGTGCACCCTGACGTCGGGAGGCAACGGCGTCAGTTCGTCGTCGAGGAGTCGCCCCAGCTCGATGCTGTCGAGCGGGTACGCACCCTCGTCGGTGTAGCGCTGCTCCAGGTCGGCGGCCAACCTCGTGGCGACGGCCGCCGTCCCCGGTTGCCGGGCGACCTGGTCCGGGCCGTCGTCGGCGCAGGCCGTCGGGAAGCACAGTGCCCACCCCAACATGCACACCGACAGCAGACGACTCATGACCGCACGCTCTCAGGCGCTGAGGATCAACCCGCTCGTCGGCACGCCGGTTCCTGCCGTGACGAGCACGTGGTGCACGTCGTCGACCGGGTTGACCGAGGTACCCCGCACCTGGCGCACACCTTCAGCGATGCCGTTCATCCCGTGGATGTACGCCTCACCGAGCTGACCACCGTGGGTGTTGATGGGCAGGCGGCCGCCGATCTCGATCGCGCCGTCCTTGACGAAGTCCTTCGCCTCTCCACGACCGCAGAAGCCGAGTTCCTCGAGCTGCATGAGGACGTACGGCGTGAAGTGGTCGTAGAGGATCGCCATCGGCAGGTCCGCGGGGGTGAGGCCGGACTGGCGCCACAGCTCGCGACCGACGACGCCCATCTCGGGAATGCCGATGTCGTCGCGGTAGTAGGACGTCATGACGAACTGGTCGCGTCCCGATCCCTGCGCTGCCGCCGCGATGTAGGCCGGCTTCTGGGCCAGGTCACGCGCACGTTGCGCCGACACGATCACGATCGCGACGGCGCCGTCGGACTCCTGGCAGCAGTCGAGCAGGTGCAGCGGGTCCGCGATCATCCGCGACGCCTGGTGGTCCTCGAGCGTGATCGGCTTGCCGTAGAAGAACGCCGCCGGGTTGGTGGCGGCGTGCCGGCGGTCGGCGACGGCGACACGACCGAAGTCCTCGGACGTCGCGCCGTACTCGTGCATGTAGCGGCGCGCCTGCATCGCGACCGTGGCCGCGGGAGTGCCGAGACCCATCGGGTAGGTCCAGGCGTTGTCGAGTCCGTTGGTGTTGACCTGGGTCGCAGCTGCGACCGAGACCTGCCCGAAGCGGGACTCCGAGCGTTCGTTGAACCCGCGGTAGGCGACGACCACGTCGGCGACACCGGTGGCCACGGCCATCGCGGCCTGCTGGACGGTCGCGCAGGCGGCGCCCCCGCCGTAGTTGATCCGGCTGAAGAAACGGAGCTCGGGGATGCCGAGCTCACGAGCGACAGCGATCTCCGAGGACGTGTCCATCGTGAACGTGGTGAATCCGTCGACATCTGCAGGCGTGAGTCCGGCGTCAGCCAGGGCAAGCCGCACGGCCTCCACGGACAACTGCAGCTCCGAGCGGCCGGACTCCTTGGAGAACTCCGTGGCGCCGATGCCGGCGATCGCGGCCTTGCCGCTGAGCGTGCGGGTCATGCGCGCACCTTGACCGTGCCGGTCACGTGGTCGCCGAGCGACACCCGACCGACGACGTCGATCGTGGCGACCCCGTCGGTCACGTCCGCAACAGTCCCCGAGAAGGTCAGGGTGTCGTAGGGGTGAGCGGGCGCACCGAGCCGGATGGAGATGCCCTTGAGCACACAGTCGTGGCCGACCCAGTCGGCCACGAACTTCTCGACCAGTCCGTTGGTGGTGAGGATGTTCATGAAGATGTCCTTCGACCCGGCCGCCTGGGCGATGTCGCGGTCGTGGTGGACGTCCTGCCAGTCACGCGTGGCGATCGCCGTGCTCACGATCGTCGTCGGGGTCATCGGCAGGCTCCACTCGTCGAGCACCTGCCCGGCCTCGAGGGTTCTCACTTGCCCTCCTCAGGCACTCGGGTCCAGATGGGCAGGGTCAGGTCGTCGTCGACCCGGTTGAACTCGACGCGCAACCGCATCCCGATCTCGATCTCGTCGTCGGCCACGTCGGCCACCTCGCCGACCATCCGGACACCCTCGTCGACGTCGATCAGGGCGATCACGATGGGCAGTTCCTTGCCGGGGACCGGCGGGTGCCGGTGCACGATGTAGGAGAAGACGGTGCCCTCACCAGCGGCCACCACGTGGCCCCGGTCGAACGCGCCGCAAGTCGGACAGGCGGGACCAGGTGGGTGACGCAGCTCGCCACACGCGTTGCACTTCTGGATCCGCAGCTCGCCGGCCGCCGTACCTTCCCAGAAGTACGCCGAGTCGCGGTTGACCATCGGCCGGATCACGAGGCCTTCTCCTTCGGCACGAACTTCAGCACCCGGAACAGCATCGTCGCGACCAGCTCGTCGCCGACGTACCAGCGGTTGCGGGACGTCACGAAGTAACCCAGGCCCATGCCGGTGTTCTTGGGGCCGACCACGGAGTCGAGCGCGGTGGTGACGCGCAGCTCCTCGCCGACCTCCAGGTAGCGCTCATAGGTCTGCTCGCAGTTGGTGCCGAGCACAGCGGTGAAGCCCTCGTCGGTGAGGATCCCCATCATCGAGTGCAAGGGGTCGTCGTCGGCGCGCCTGCGCCCGAGACCGGGCATGGTCCAGACCTGGGCCATCGACGGAGGCGCCTCGCCGATGCGGAAGCGCTCGTTGTCGTAGCCCATGGCATCGAGCCACGCGCTGATGGTCGGCTGGTTGACCGGATGCGGTGCGGCGGTCTCCGAGGCCTCGCCCAGCGCGATGATCCGGTCTGCCTCGGCCATGATCCGCTCGTGGGTCTCGAGACGGTCGCCAGGGCGACCTCCTCGACCAACGTCCCCGGTCATCGGGGCACCCGCGGCAGGCCGAGCCCGAACATCGAGATCAGCTCACGCTGCACTTCCTGCACGCCGCCCCCGAAGGTGATGACGAGGTTCCGCTTGGCCTGGGCATCGAGGTAGTCGAGCAGGCGCTTGGTCTCGGGCTCACCGGCGTCGCCGTGACGGTGGACCAAGGAGATCAGGTCGGCCAGCAGGTGCTGCACCTGGTCGGCGGCGAAGACCTTGGACGACGACGCATCGGCGACCTTGAGCTCGCCGGTGGCCGCGGCGCGCGCGACCTCCCAGTTGAGGAGCTCGTTGATCCGGAACACTGCGGTGGTCTTCCCGAGCAGTTCGGCCACGTCGGGCAGGTCGCGGACGCCGGCGGCGTCGGCCCAACCCACGATCCGGTCGCGCAGACCCTCGATGCGGCCGGCCGGACCCAGCATCACGCGCTCGTGGTTGAGCTGGGTGGTGATCAGCTTCCAGCCCTGGTTCACCTCGCCGACCACCATGTCGACGGGCACCCGTACGTCGTTGAAGTACGTCGCGTTGACGTGGTGCGAGCCGTCGGCCGTGATGATCGGTGTCCAGCTGTAGCCGGGATCGGTCGTGTCGACGATCAGGATCGTGATGCCCTTGTGCTTCGGGGCGTCCGGGTCGGTGCGGACCGCGAGCCACAGGTAGTCGGCCTGGTGCCCGCCCGTGGTCCACATCTTCTGGCCGTTGACGACGTAGTGGTCTCCGTCGAGCTTCGCGGTGGTGCGGAGCGAGGCGAGGTCGGTGCCGGCGTCGGGCTCGCTGTAACCGATCGCGAAGTGGACGTCACCCGCGAGGATCCGCGAGAGGAACATGTCCTTCTGCTTCTCGGTGCCGTACTTGATCAGGGTCGGACCGACCGTCTGGAGCGTCACCGCTGGCAGGTGCACGTCGGCGTACTGCGCCTCGTTGGCGAAGATGGTCTGCTCGATCTCGCCGAGACCGTGGCCGCCGTACTCCTTGGGCCAGCCGACGCCCATCCAGCCGTCGGCGCCGAGCTGGCGGATCTGCTTCTGGTACGACGGACCGTGGCGGTCCCAGGCGCCCTCGACCGTGCTCGGGTCGGACGGCTCGTCGTGGGCGATGCTCGTGAAGTAGGCGCGCACCTGGTCCTTCAGCGCGCGCTGCGCCTCGGTGAGCTCGAGGTTCTTCGCCTCGGCGGTCTCGACAGGCACCTGGGCAGCGGTCGTGTCGAGCGCGTGCGCGAGGTCGGTGCCCCAGGTCGTGTATCCGACCAGCGGATAGGTGATGTCGACGCCCATGCCGCCGTGCAGGTGGTGGCAGGTCCGGAAGGAGTACGGCGCCACCTGGCTCACCCAGTAGCCCGCGACCGCGAGGTCGTCGGTGGCCGGCAGACCGGAGGCGACCCGCCACACGGCGTTGTCGGCAGCGAGGTCGAGCGTGCGGGAGGTGACGTAGACGTCGGCCATCTGCAGCGAGACCGCCTGGAACTCCGCGAGGGAGCGACCGAACTGCTGACGACCCTTGACGTATTCGGCCGTCAGGTCGCGGGCACCGGCGAGCACACCCGCGGCGGTGACGGCAAGACCGGCGCGCGCCACGTCACTGAGGTAGGGCGCAGCGCCGTCCTCGAGGAGCTCGGCCGGGGCGTTGTCGAGCACGACCGTGTGCTGGGGCGTGGCGCTCGACGCGCTGGACTGCAGCAGCGTGACGCCGGGACCGGTCGGGTCGACGAGCACGACGACTTCGCGATCGCCCTCGCGGGCGATGACGAGCAGGCGCGCGGCAGTCTCGGCCCAGGTCACGGCGAGCTTGCGGCCGGTGACCGAGCCGTCGGCGTACCGGGCGTCACCCCGGAGCGCAGGCGTGAGGAGCACCTCCCCTGCGACGATGCCGGGAAGGAATTCCTTGCGCTGCGCCTCCGTGCCGTACGACGCGAGGGTGAGCGCGCCGCAACAGAGCGTCTCCCATGCCGGCACCTGGACGGCCGCCTGCCCGGCTTCGCGGAGCAGCACGGCCACCTCGGTGAGACCGAGTCCCTCCCCGCCGTACTCCTCGGGGACCGGGAGCGACGTCAGGCCGGCTGCGGCCCAGGCCGCCCATTCCTGAGCGTCCGACTCGCGCTCCAGCACCTCGCCCACGACGGCGCGGACAGCATTGATCGCCTCAACATCCACAGCCAAACTGTAACGTGTTCTAGTCCGGCGCGCACGGTCCGTCCCAACCCCGGCCCTACCCATCCAGCCCGACGTCGGCTACGAATACCGGTGATGAGTCCGGACACCGACCTGCGCCTGCGCGATCACGTCGCCCGACTGGCCGACGAGCATCCGCCGCTGCGCCCCGATGATGTCGACTTCACCGTGCGCGACCCACGACTCCTCGACGAGCGGTACGGACACGTCCTGGACTACATGGCCAGGGTCGAGCTCGAGGTCGACCGCAACGTCCTCGAGCTGATGACGATGCTGCCGGACCCGCCCGACATCGACCGGCACTTCTACGCCGACGTGTGGCAGCCCCAGGAGATCCAGCACGGACTGATCCTCGATCGCCTCCAGGTCGCGCTCGGTCGGGAGCCGGCGGTGACGGACACCACGACCGTGAGCGCGAAGCTGCGCATCCTCGGCACCCTCGCGCACATCGACGGCTTCCAGGACGTCTGCCGAATGATCTACTACCTGACCGGCATGTCCACCGAGAGATCGGCCGTCCTTGCCTACAACCTGCTCCACGACGGCGTACGAGACCTCGGCGAGGCCGCCGTGGCGGAGTCGGTGATCGCACCGATCCGGCGCCAGGAACCCGGCCACTACGCCTTCTACCGGATCTCTGCCACGGCACACTGGGCGCGACTGAGCGGCTGGCAACGCTGGCTGGTCCGCCGGATGCGCGCGGTCTCCTTCGGCCCCGTCGGCGTCAACAACAAGCGCCAGCACGCCGACTTCGGCGACGTGATGAACGCTCTGGGCATCACCGACGAACTCGAGTCGTTCGCCGAGCAGGCATCGCGCATCGAACGCGACCTCCTGTGGGCGCACCACCAGGGCCTGCGCGTGCCGGACTACGTGCTGCGTGCGTTCGAGGAGGCCGTCACCCTGGCCACCGATCGCCACGCCACGATCTGACCGCTTCGCCACGCGAGACTGGAACCTGTTCTAGCGTAGGTGCCATGGCGGTCTCTCTCACCGATGTCACGCGCCGCAGGGTCCAGTTGCCGGCGATCGACGTCCCTCAGGGCCGGATGGTCGAACTGCCCGGCCGCGGTGGGTCGACGTACGTCACGGACACACCGGGTCCGAGCCCCCAGTCGCCGACGATCGTGCTGTGCCACGCCCTCGGCACGACCGGACTCCTCACCTTCTTCCCGGTCATCCATCCCCTGACCGAGCGGTTCAGGGTGATCACCCTCGACCAGCGCTGGCACGGCCGGGGCATCCAGAGCGAGGCTTTCTCCCTCGCCGACTGCGCCGACGACGTGGCCGCCCTGATCGACCTCCTCGAGCTCGAGAAGGTGATCGTCGGGGGCTACTCGATGGGGTCGATCATCGCGCAGCGGGTCTGGCGACAGCATCCCGACAAGGTCGCCGGCCTCGTCCTCGGCGCGACCACCGACCGCTTCCAGCTCACGCCCGCCGAGCGCGGGTTCTTCCTGGGCATGGGCAGCACGATGCTCGCCCTGCGCGGCCTCTCCCGATCGCGGACCGCGCTCAAGGCGACCCGAGCGGCGGGCCGCAGCGTCGACATCGTGCCGTCGGACATGCACGAGTGGGCGCTTCGCGAGTTCCGCTCCACCAGCCCGTGGGCCGTCGGCCAGGCCCTGGCCGCCCTGGGGCAGCACCACTCACGGCCCTGGCTCGGCCGCATCGACGTCCCGACCGCGGTCGTGGTGATGATGCGCGACCGCGTGATTCCCACGTCGCGCCAGATCGCGTTCGCCCGCTCGATCCCCGGAGCGACCATCCACGAGGTCGACGACGGCCACGCCGGCTGCGTGCTCGGGTCGGAGAAGTTCGTGCCGCGGTTCCTGGAAGCGGCCGCGACGGTCAATGCGCGGAGCAGGGACTTCCGTCAGCGCTGATCCACGAGGCGCTTCTGCAACCGTTCGAGCTCGATCGGGAAGTGCCGGACCAGGGCGTCGGCATCGGGCATCGACTCCCGGCAGGCGATGGCCCCGACATGCATCTTCCCGGCATTCGACATGACCGTGACGTTGAGGCCGGCACCGTGGAAGACCGGACCGAGCGGACACAGCGCATCGATCCGGGCCCCCATGAAGTAGAGCGGGATCGGGGGACCCGGGACGTTGGAGATGACGAGGTTGTGCACCACCGGGTGCTTCTCGGCGAGCCGCAGGTTCGCGTAGGTCCGCACCGCCAGGCCGAAGGTGCGGGGCGCCGCGAACTCTGCCCAGTCCTGGAGCGCGTCGGCGCTGATCGCGTTGTGGTGCTCCTTGGCCATCAGGTTGCGCTCGGCGAGCATCTGCAGGCGCTCCAGCGGGTCGTCGATGTCGGTGCCGAGCTTCGTGAACATCGCGCTGACCTTGTTCGCCCCGGTGGCACGCCGAGAGCTGTCGCGGACACTCACCGGAACGGTCGCCAGCAACGATGCGGCCGGCAGCTCGTCGCGCTCGGCGAGATAGGAGCGCAACGCTCCCCCGGCGATGGCGAGGACCACGTCGTTGACCGTGGTGCCCGTGTCCTTCTTGATCGCGCGGATGTCGTCGAGGCGCAGGTCGACCATCGCAATGGACCGGTGCGAGGTGATGGTGCCGTTGAAGGACGTGCGCGGCGCCGAGAACGGCGCTGCCATCGCAGTGCCCTGGCGCGCGCGTCCGATGGTCTTGGTGACCAGTTGTGCCGACGGACCGATCACCTTGGCGAGCGTGATGGGGCGGGTCGCCGTACCGATCA
This sequence comes from Propionibacteriales bacterium, assembly GCA_026392415.1. Classification (GTDB taxonomy): domain Bacteria; phylum Actinomycetota; class Actinomycetes; order Propionibacteriales; family Nocardioidaceae; genus Nocardioides. Next base: position 95,341 of record JAPLCC010000051.1, on the reverse strand, counting down.
CGGCGCGGCCGAACAGCTCCCGGCGCCCCGGGCTGCGCGCGTGACCCTGACGTTCGGGCAGCAGCGGCGCGACGTCGGCGTCGATCGTGCACAGGTGCGACAACAGGCTCGCGCCGGAGACGCCATCGACGGTCGCGTGGTGCATCTTGGTGAAGACCACGACCTTCTCGTCCCCACCCTCGGGGCGGTAGCCCTCGATGACCCACATCTCCCAGAGCGGCCGCGAACGGTCGAGCGGCAACGAAGCCAGGTGGGCGCAGTGATCCATCAGCTCGCGGTAACCACCCGGCGTCGGCAACGCCTGGCGATGGACGTGCCGCTCGATGTCGAAGGACGCGTCGCGTACCCACACGGGGTGGTCGAGGCCGAGCGGCACACCGCGCACCTTGCGGGTGAACTCCGCGACGTCGCGGACGCTCCTGTTGATGCCGCCCTGGAGCGCGGCGAACGAGTACGGCTCGGTCATCGTTGCCGGGTCGAGCACCATCACCGCGCAGACGTGCATCAACTGATCAGGCGTCTCGAGGTAGAGGAAGCTCGCATCGAGTCCCGACAGACGATCCATTCCGTCATCTCCTTGTTGGTGCCCCACACACTAGAACACGTATCAGTCCCCACAACGACACGGTTAGGATCGAGTCATGGGATTCGTACGGCGCCAGGCCATCACCGCCGCGCTGACCGCCAACGCCATCCGCCCACTCCCCGGCTTCCGCGCCGGCATCCCGGCGTTCTTCGCCGGCTGGGTGACCGGTGAACTCGCCCCGCACCTCCTCGGCCTGACCGTCGCCGACGCGGCCGCGCACGTCGGAGGTCGCCGCCGGAACCTTCGCGGACTCGCGCTCGCCGGTCTGTCATCGGCCGGCCTCGCGTACCTGATCCGCGAGAGCCGCCAGGCAGTCACCCAGGCCGAGGACGCGCTGGTCGAAGGCCTCGGCGTCGACTACGTCGAACAGCTCGACGCGAAGCCGTCCCCGGCGGACCTCGCCACCCCCTGGGGACGGGTCGTCAACCCGTTCGCCTTCGGGCGCGCCGCCCGCAAGGCCGGTATCGAGGTCCACCGCGACATCCCCTTCGCGCCGTACGGCAAGCGCGGCATGCTCGACGTCTACACCTCCGAGGTCACCCCGGCCGCCGGCGCCCCGGTGCTGCTCCAGGTGCACGGTGGAGCGTGGACCATCGGCCAGAAGGAACAACAGGGCCTCCCCCTGATGCAGCACCTCGCTGCCCGCGGCTGGGTGTGTGTCGCGATCAATTACCGACTGTCACCCCGCAACGCCTGGCCCGCGCACATCGTCGACGTCAAGGCAGCGATCGCGTGGATCCGCGAGAACATCGAGACCTACGGCGGAGACCCGAACTACATCGCGATCACCGGCGGATCCGCCGGCGGCCATCTCACGGCACTGACGGCACTCACGCCCAACGACCCCGACTTCCAGCCCGGGTTCGAAGATGCGGACACGACGGTCCAGGCCGCTGTTCCCTACTACGGCGTCTACGATCTGGCCGGCGCGACGGGCCTGCGCAACGCCCAGCTGATGCGCGACAACTTCCTGGGCCCCCGCGTCTTCAGGAAGCGGTTCGCGGACCGGCCGGACGTCTACGAACAGGCTTCGCCGCTGCTGCGCGTCACTCCGGACGCTCCGGACTTCTTCGTCATCCACGGCGAGCACGACACCCTGGTCGACGTCCGTCAGGCCCGCGCATTCGTCGAGGCGCTCCGCACGACCTCGAAGCGCACGGTCACCTATGCCGAGCTGACAGGCGCCCAGCACGCCTTCGACATCTTCCCGTCCATCCGGTCGCAGCACCTGGTGCGAGCGACCGAGCGCTTCTTGAACTGGCACTGGAACCTCTGGCGCCGCGAGCAGTCCGCGGCGGCAGAGGTGGTCTCAGCGGGGTAGCCCGAGGATCCGCTCGCCCGCGACATTGCGCAGGATCTGCGTGGTGCCGCCGGCGATCGACAGGCAGCGGGTGTTCAGCTGCTCCCAGAGGTCAGCAGCGAGCGCGTCCCCGGACAGCTTCGTCAGCGGACCGAGCAGCGCGAGTTCGTCACCCTGGAGGGTCACGACCAGCTCGGAGGACTCCTGTCGACTGCGTACGCCGAGCAGCTTCGCCACACTCGACTCTGCGCCGGGTCCGTGTCCCCCGAGCGCCCGCAGCGTCGTCCGGACGGCGAGCAGACCACACACCGTGGCCAGCGCGACCTGGTGACCGATCTTCGCGCGGGCGACCGGCCCGAGGTCGCGCGAGCCAGCGATCTCGACGGCCCGCTCGACGCTCTTGGTGAGTCGGGCGCTGGCCATCGCGACCCGTTCGTTGGCCAGGGTCGTGCGCGCCAGCTTCCAGCCGTCGCCGGGTTCGGCCACGACGCAGTCGTCGGGCACGAACACGTCGTCGAGGAACACTTCGTTGAAGAGGGCCTCACCGGTGATCTCCCGCAGCGGCCGGACCTCGATCCCGGCCGACTTCATGTCCACGAGGAAGTAGGTGATCCCCTTGTGCTGCGGAACGTCCGGATCGGTGCGGGCCAGGCAGATGCCCCAGTCGGCGCGCTCGGCCATCGAGTTCCAGACCTTCTGACCAGTGAGCCTCCAGCCGCCGTCGACCCGGACGGCGCGCATGCGCAGCGAGGCCAGGTCGGACCCCGAACCGGGCTCCGAGAACAACTGGCACCAGACCAGTTCACCCAGCAGCGAGGGCCGAACGAACCGTTCCCTCTGCGCATCGGTTCCGTGGGCAAGGATCGTCGGCACCGCCCAGCCGGCAATCACCAGGTCCGGTCGTACGACGCCCGCCCGGCCGAGCTCCTGGTCGATCACGATCTGCGTGGTCGCATCGGCGCCGAGACCGTAGGGCGCGGGCCAGTGCGGTGTCAGGTAGCCCGCCTCCACCAGCGCCGCGCGCTGGTCACCCGCAGGCAGGTCGGCGATCGACGCAGCCGTCGACCGCACGTCGGGGCGGATCGCCTCGTCGCGGCCCTCGAGGTCGACGTCGACCTGGCGTCGTACGCCCGTGACGGCGAAGGCCGTCAGCCTCTCGGCGGCGGCGTCGGACGAGCCGACGAGCGCCCGCAGGCTCAGCGCGCGGCGAAGGAAGAGGTGGGCGTCGTGCTCGTGGGTGAAGCCGATCCCACCGAGCACCTGGATGCAGTTCTTCGCCACCTCGACAGCACCGTCGAAACAGGTTGCCTGGGCGACGTCGACCGCGAAGGCCCACTGCCCGGCGTCGCCACCGTCGGCCGAGGCCGCGGCGTCCCACGCTGCGGCCGTGACGGCCTCCGCCGTCTCGAGCATCTCGGCGCAGAGGTGCTTGATGGCCTGGAAGGCGCCGATCTTCTGGCCGAACTGCTCGCGCACCTTGGCGTAGTCGACTGCGGTCTCGAGGCACCAACGCGCCACACCGGCCGCTTCGGCGGCCGCGAGGGTGACCGCGACCAACCGGCGCCGGTCGTCCGGCGAACCGCCCGAGCCACCGGCTCGCGCGTGCCGCGCCGAGAGGTCGACGCCCAGCTCCGCCGACACCGTGGCGCCGTCGGCAAGCAGCAGTTGCTCGGTCGCCGTGCCGCCGTCCCACACCACCCCACCGGGGTGGACCTGAACCCCGAACCGAGCCGGTCGGCCGGTCAGCAAGCCGCCGATCGCGGCTCCGAGGAGTCCACCGGGGACGAGCTCGTGGGCGCACGCCTCGAGGGCAACGGCCTGGTCCAGGACCGTGCCGCCGCCGCCTCCAGCCGATTCGGGGATCGCGATCGCCGCCACGCCCATCTCCTCCGCTGCCGACCAGACGTGGTCGAACCCGGCCGCGATCTCGCCCTCGGCGGCGCGCGCCGCAGCAATCGGGTCGAGGCTGGCGGCCCACTTGCGCAGGCTGTCGGCCAGCTCGACCTGGTCGTCGGTGATGCCGAGGGACATGGGGCTCCCCAAAGGTTGTCGGTGCGGTGCGGCGAAGTAGAACAGGTTTCAGTTTACTAGAATGGAGCCGTGCCCGACACCATGCCGTCCGACCTGCTCGAACACGCGCGCCGCGCGAAGGGCTTCATGCCCGAGGACGAGGGCGACCTGCTCTACCGGGTCGCCCGCGAGCGCCTTCCACACGGCCCCGCCCTGGAGGTCGGCACCTACTGCGGCAAGTCCGGCATCTACCTCGGCGCAGCAGCGCGTGAGGTGTCCGCCGCCGGCACCCCGGCGACCGTCTTCACCGTCGACCACCACCGGGGCTCGGAGGAGAACCAGGCAGGCTGGGAGCACCACGACACCAGCGTGGTCGACGCCGAGTTCGGCCTGATGGACACGCTCGGCCAGTTCCGCAAGAACATCGCCCGGGCCGGCCTCGAGAACCACGTGATCGCGATCGTCGGGCAGTCCACGACCGTCGCCGCCCACTGGCGCACGCCGCTCTCGCTGCTGTTCATAGACGGCGGGCACGGAACAGAGCCGGCGCGCGACGACTTCCTGGGGTGGCCCCGCTGGGTCGATGCCGGCGGGTACCTCGCCATCCACGACGTCTTCCCCGACCCGACCGAAGGCGGTCGCCCACCCTACGAGCAGATCTACCTGCCCGCGCTGGCCAGCGGCCAGTTCACCGAGATCGACGTGGTCGGCTCGCTGCGGATCCTGCAGCGGACCTCAGGATCGGCTGGCGACCCGGTCGGGTGAGGGGCAGTCGCACTCGAGGGCGATCTCGTCGAAGTGCGGGGCCAACGAGGTCCCGCGCATGATCCCCGAGCCCGGCGTCGCGTGCCCGTAGGTCTCCCCCAGGGCATCGACGGCCAGCACCACCGCGGCAGCGGTGTAGGTCGTGTGCTCGACGGGCCAGTGCACGTTGCGAGGTTCGCCGTCGGACGGACGGGCCGGGTCGTCGTACACCCAACCGGTCCAGTAACGGCCGTCGTCCTCGCGCAGGTGCTGCATCTCGGTGAGCAGCGTGAGCGCGCGCCTGACCGACTCGGGATCACCGATCACGTCGAGCGCCATCGCGAGCTCACAGGTCTCCGCACCGGTGACCCAGGGGTTCGTGTCGACGCAGTGGATGCCCAGGCCCGGCACCACGAAGTCGTTCCAGCGCCGGTCCAGCAGCTCACGGGCGGCGTCACCGCGGACCGGTCCGCCGAGCACCGGGTAGTACCAGTCCATCGAGTACGTCGACTTGTCCTCGAACAGGTCCGGATGGGTGCGTACGGCATGACCGAGGCGGCCGCCGGCGAGCTCCCACTCAGGCTGCGGGTCGTCCATCAGGTCGGCGAGCGCCACCCCCGCACGGAGCGAGTGATAGATGCTCGAGTTGCCGGTGAGCAGGCAGAAGTCGTCGACCGGCGTCCAGCGGATGCCGCCAAAGCTCTCCTGGAGCGACACCACGAAGTCCAGCCCGGCACGAACCGAGGGCCAGTACTTCTCGATGAAGGCGATGTCGCGCCGCACCAGCCAGTGGTGCCACAGGCCGACAGCGAAGTACGCCGACATGTTGACCTCGCCACGCTCGTCGTCGGCCACGCCGCCGACGAGCTTCATCGGCCACGAGCCGTCGGCGCGCTGCACCGTGGGGATCCAGGCGTAGGCACGCTCGGCCGCCTCGATCTGGCCGCCGACGAGCATCGCCATGGCGGCCTCGACGTGGTTCCAGATGTCGACGTGCTCACCGGTGGTCCACGGAACAGAACCCCACGGCTCCTGCATGGCGGCGATCGCCGCCGCGGTGTCAGCCACCTGGGCAGCGCTCAGCACGCCGTCGACGTACGGCAGCCGGCTCAGCGGCACCTCGGACGTCATCCCGCGTCCGGCTTGCGGAAGTAGAGGACCATGCTCTTGCCGATCATCGGGTCGAGCACCTTGCCGGCCAGCTGCAGTGCCTTGGGCTGCTTCATGATCTCCCAGACCAGCAGCTTGTGGTACGCCTTTGCGAGCGGGTGGCTGTCGTTCTCGACGCCGACCGCACACTTGATCCACCAGTACGGCGCATGCAGGCCGTGCGTGTAGCTCTTGCCCTCGAAGAGCATCGCCTCACCGGGCGTGCCGTCGTTGAACCGGCCGCCCTTGGTGACCTTGTCCACCAGCTCGTGGTCGGTGTAGATCCGGATGTGGCCACCCTCGGCGTTGTGGTAGTCGGCCGAGAGGCTCCAGTTGATGACCTCGGGCAGCCACCGGGGCACGGTCACCGCCAGGGTTCCGCCGGGGCGCAGGACGCGGATCAGCTCGCGGATCGCTGCGACGTCTTCGTGGATGTGCTCGAGCACCTCGGAGCACACGATCCGGTCGAACTCACCGTCAGCGAAGGGCAGCGCGAGCGCGTCGCCCTGCTTGACGTCGGCCTCTGCGCCCTCAGGCACCTCGCCGGCCTCCTTCATCGCGACGAACAGGTCACGCACGCCCTCGAGCTCATCGGCGTCGAGGTCGAAGGCGATCACGTCCGCACCGCGGCGGTACATCTCGAAGCTGTGGCGACCGGCGCCGGCGCCCATGTCGAGGACGCGGTCACCGGCCCGGAGGCCCAGGCGGTCGAAGTCAACGGTCAGCATGTCAGTTCTCCTCAAGCCTTCTTCTCGGCCATCTCGGCCTTGTACTCGGCGATCACGTCTTCCAGGACGGCCGCAGTGCTCACGGCGACAGCGGTCCAGCTGAACAGCTCCTTGACGCGGCGACGTCCCGCGGCGCCCATCTCGGCACGGCGAGCCGGGTCGTCCAGCAGCGCGGCGAGCGCGGCGGTCAGGGCTCCCACGTCTCCGGGCTCCACCACGTCAGCGCAGAGGCCGTCCGGACCGACGACCTCGGGGATGGCGCCTGCCCGCGAGACCACGAGCGGCGTCTCGCATGCCATCAGCTCAGCGGTCGGCAGCGAGAACCCCTCGTACAGCGAGGGGACGCAGGCCAGCTCGGCCGAACCCATGAGCGCGACGAGCTCGTCGTCGGTGAGGCCGCTGGCGAACGAGACGCGGTCGGCGATGCCGAGGCGATCGATGAGCTTCTCGGTGACGCCACCCTCCTTGGGCTTGGTCACGAGCACCAGCTCGAGGTCGCGTTCGACGACCAGCTTGGCGAATGCCTCGAGCAGCACGGAGATGCCCTTCAGCGGCGCGTCGGCGCTGGCCATCGCAAGGACGCGGCCGGGCACGCGGGGCGCGGTGGGCGGCACGAAGCGATCGTCGACGCCCAGCAGGATCGTCTCGATCCGGGCCGGGTCGACCTTGAACTCACGGACGATGTCGCGCTTGGACGACTCGGACGGCACCAGCACCCGGCGCAGGCGGGGCGCGGTCCGCTTCTGCTGGGCGAGGAAGGAGTACCAGCGCCACACACCGATCTTCGGCAGCTCGATGCGCCACTTCGAGCCGGCCTTGCGCTTGGCCCACACGGCAGCGGCGAGCTCGATCCGGCGGTCCATGGTGATGGGGTGGTGGATGGTCGCGGCGAGCGGAAGACCCAGGTCCTCGATGCCGAGCAGCGGCATGGCCAGGGTCTGGTTGTCGAAGACGATGTCGAAGTCGTCGAGACGGCCCTTGAGCACCTTCATCACACGCTTGCTGAAGGTCAGCGGCTCCGGGAACGCGCCGCTGCGCATCGTGAGCCACTCCTCGACGTCGATCAGGTCGCGGTACTCGCTCGGGCGCGGGTTGCGGAACTCGTCGCCGGGCCGGTAGAGGTCGAGACTCGGCACCTTGGTGAGGGTCACTCCCTCGTCGAGCTCCGGATAGGGCTGGCCGGAGAACACCTCGACCGTGTGGCCCAGGGCCGCGAGCTCCCGGGTCAGGCGGCGGATGTAGATCCCCTGCCCGCCCACGTGCGGCTTGCTGCGATAGGACAGCATTGCGATCCTCATTCGGATCTCCTTATCTCACTGGGGTACTGCTCAGGCGCTGGCTCATTTGCGCTGAGTCACGGCGCCGAGCTCCCGGTGGAAGCAGGGCCGAACAAAACTGGAACGTGTTTCTAATTATGCGCTACCTGCCAGTAGCCTATATCTGTGGACCCCAGTGGACCGCAACGTCAGACCCACACAGGAGACACCGTGACCATCGCGAACTCGACGTCGACAGACGACCTTGGTTCTGCCGCGCAGCGCGATCGCCGCAAGCGGATCCTCGACGCCACCTACGACCTCGCCAAGGCCGGCGGCTTCGACGCCGTCCAGATGCGCTCCGTTGCCGAGCAGGCCGACGTCGCGCTGGGCACCCTCTACCGCTACTTCCCCTCGAAGATCCACCTGCTGGTCTCCGCACTGGGTCGCCAGTTCGAGGAGACGTCCAGCCGCCTGAACGAGCGCGAGATCCCGGGCGACAACAAGGCCGACCGCGTGCTCTACGTGCTCAAGCGGATGGCGCGGGGCATGCAGGGTGACCCGAAGCTGACCGAGGCCCTGACCCGGGCCTTCATGTTCGCCGACAGCAGCGTCGCCAACGAGATCCACGTCGTCGGCATGTCGATGACCTCGATCGTCACCCACGCCATGCACGGCGGCGTGCCCCTCGAAGGCGCCATCACCGACGAGGACGTCGCTGTGGCGCGCGTCCTCGGTGACGTGTGGCTCTCGGCGCTGGTCGCCTGGGTGACCGGCCGCTCCACCGCAGCGGAGACCGCTGCGCACATGGAGACGGCTGTTCATCTGATCCTCCGCGACTGACTCAGGCGCCGAAGGCGTGGGTGGAGGTGACTCCACCGTCGACCGCGATCTCGGCACCGTTGATGTACGACGACTCGTCGCTGGCCAGGAAGACATAGACGGGCGCGATGTCCTCGGGCACGCCGACCCGGCGCAGCGGCACCTTGCTGGCGCCGTACTCCATGGCCGCGTCGCCGCCGTGCACCCGCGTCATCGGGGTGTCGATCATGCCGGGGTGCACCGAGTTGACCCGGATCCCCTTCGGACCGAGCTCCATGGCAGCACACTTGGTCATGCCGCGGATCGCCCACTTCGTCGCGGCGTACGCCGTGCAGGACGGCATGCCGGCGAGGCCCTCGACCGACGAGGCGTTGATGATCGAGCCGCCGCCGTTCTTGCGCATCGTGCGGGCCACCGACTGCATGCCGAGGAAGACACCGAGCTGGTTGACCCGCCACACGAGCTCGACCTCTGCCGCCGGCATCCGCTCGATGTCGCCGAAACGGAGAATGCCTGCGTTGTTGGCGAGCACGTTGACCGGGCCGAACCGGGTGTTGGCGTCCTCGACGAGCGCGGTCCACGAGGCCTCGTCGCTCACGTCGTGGTGCATGAAGTGGGCGTTGTCGCCGAGCTCGTCGGCGAGCGCCTGGCCTTCGCCCTTGGCCACGTCGGCGATGACGACCTTCGCGCCCTCGGCGACGTAGGCCCGCGCGATGGCCGCGCCCTGCCCCTGCGCGCCACCGGTGACGATGGCGACCTTGTTCTCCAGACGACCCATGAGTTCCCTGCCTTCAGACTGTCAGTTGCATGATCGAGTCGGCCGCGAATCCGACGGCCGGGTCGCGGTCGGCGAAGAAACCGCCGAGCTGCTTGTCGAGGTCCTCGCCGGTCCACAGGTCGCCCGACATGTCGAACCGCTGCTCCACGACCGGCGCAGCCACGAGGGCGACCATGCCGCCGTACACGACGAAGACCTGGCCGGTGATCCGCTCGGCGGCCGGCGATGCGAGGTAGGCAACGACCGGGGCGACGTGGTCCGGGGAGTACGGGTCGACCTTCAGGCCGGACTGGTCCTCACCGAAGACCTGGGCGGTCATCGCGGTGCGGGCGCGAGGGCAGATCGCATTGGCGCGGACGCCGATCCGGCCCAGACCGCGGGCAGTGGAGAGCGTCAGCGCAGCGATGCCGGCCTTCGCGGCGGCGTAGTTGGCCTGGCCGGGCGATCCACCCAGGAAGGCCTCGGAAGCCGTGTTCACGATGCTGCCGTACGTCGTCCCGGACTCGTTCTCCTTCGCCCTCCCCCGCCAGTACGACGCGGCGTTCCGGGAGAGCAGGAAGTGACCGCGCAGGTGGACGGCGATGACCGCATCCCACTCCTCGTCGGCCAGGTTGAACAGCATCCGGTCACGCGTCATCCCGGCGTTGTTGACGACGATGTCGAGGCTGCCGAAACCGTCCACCGCAGCCGCCATCAGGGCGTCGGCGGTGGAGCGCTGGCTGACGTCGCCCTCGACGACGACGGCCTCGCCACCGAGCGCACGGATCTCCTCGACCGCGTCGTCCCCGGCTCCGGAGAGGTCGTTGATGACCACCCTCGCGCCGGCAGCAGCCAGCGCCAGGGCCTCGGCCCGACCGAGCCCGGCGCCTGCACCCGTGACGATGGCGACCTTGCCGTCGAGCGAGGTCGCCTCTGCGGCGCTCACTCCTCCACCAGACTGATGGCAGCGCGCGGGCAGGCCGCAACGGCCCTGCGTACGTTCGCGATGTTCTCGTCGGTGGTCTGTTCGGTGTGCATCTGGAGGAAGTCGTCGTCATCCAGCTCGAACACCTCAGGCGCCATGGCCTCGCACAGTGCATTGGACTCGCAGAGGTCGAAGTCGACCTTGATCTTCATCGCTGTCATGCCTTTCAGGTCATCTTCCGGTGATCCCAGGAGGCGACGCTCTCGGGGTGGATGATCACGCCCACCCGTTTGGTCGCCTGCTTCTCGACGGTCTCGCGGCCGAAGTCGCCGAGTGCGTCGAACGACTCGGCGCCGACCATCCGGGTCGCCACGGCCGAGCCGATCTCGAAGATCGTGTCGTGGTCGCGCACGATCTCGGCGCGGCCCTCGATCGAGACGCCGCGCAGCTCGAAGTAGTCGACGCCGTCCTCGACGAGCGCGGTGACCCGCGGGTCCCGCTCGAGGTTGACGATCTTCTGGCTGCGGCCATAGGTCCAGAACGCGATCTTGCCGTCGCGAACGACGTAGAACAGCGTGGTGAGGTGCGGGTGACCGTCGTGGCCGTTGGCGGCCACCTGCACCTTGAGGTTCTCGCCGAGGAGACCGGCGACCTCCTCCTCGGTCAGCTTCACCTTGTTGCGTCCGGAGCTCATGATCAGCTTCCTTCCGACGAGTGGCCCGGGAAGACGTGGGCGGTCGGGTCGATGACGACGGCGGCGTTGTTGACGGCGGTGGCCGCCTCGCCGAAACCGACGGCGATGAGACGGACCTTTCCGTCGTACTCGGTGATGTCACCTGCCGCGAACACCCGCGGCAGGCTGGTGCGCATGGCGCCGTCGACCACGATGTGGCGACGGTGGGTCTCGAGGCCCCACTGCTGCAGCGGGCCCAGGTCGGCGATGAAACCGAGCGCGGCGACGACCGCCTGCGCCGGGCGCGCCTGTGCGACGCCGTCGACCGTGATCTCGACCTCGGCGAGCTCGCCGTCCGTGCCGCCGTCGGAGTCCCGCAGCGCCGTCACCTCGGCCTTGGTCACGAATTGGGTCGCGGACGCACGGACCTGCTCGACGGTGCGCTCGTGCGCGCGGAAGGCGTCGCGACGGTGCACCAGGGTCACGGAGCGTGCGATCGGCTCGAGGTGCAGGGCCCAGTCGAAAGCACTGTCGCCGCCGCCGACGATGACGACGTCCTTGTCCGCATAGGGCGCGAAACTGGGCACGAAGAACTCAACACCTCGCCCGATCCAGCCTTCGGCCGCAGGCAACGGGCGCGGGCTGAACTTCCCGATCCCCGCCGTGATGATCAGGGTCTTGCCACGGACGACGGTCGCGTCATCGAGGGTCAGGGTGATTCCGGTGTCCTCGTCGACCGCCAGGTCCACAGCGGTACGGCCGAGCAGCTGGACCGGTTCGGCCGTCAGCGCCTGGGCGACGAGTCCGTCCACGAGCGCGCGTCCCTTGATCGACGGGAAGCCTGCCACGTCGAGGATCGCCTTCTCGGGGTACATCGCCGTGATCTGCCCACCGAGCTCGGGCAGCGAGTCGATCAGCGCTATCCGCAGGCCCCGGAAACCGGCGTAGTAGGTCGCGAACAGTCCCGTGGGTCCGGCGCCGACGATGACGACGTCGCACTCGACAGTCTCGGAGGTGGCCACCACAGAACTGTAACGTGTTCTAGTTGCTCTTGTCTTGCGGGAGATCCGTGTCGAGCCTGTCGACGAGCCAGCCCTGGTCGGTGTGGACCATCGTGACCAGCACCTTGTAGGGCGTCACGACGGTCTCCGGCTCGCCGTCGCGCTCCCGCGAAACGACCTGGTTGAGGAAGATCAGCGCCTCGAGCCGGGTCCGGCTGGCGCGGACGACGCCCTGGGCCACCACATTGGCCTCGACCTTCGTCTTGTTGGCGGCGAACTCCGTCTCGATGTCCTGGGCCGTGGCGCGGTACTGCTCCTCGAAACGGCTGGTCATCAACTCCGCAGCCTTGTCGACCTCCGCGTCGTAGGCCTCGTAGTCGATCGCGACGATCTCCTGGGCCGCCTTGGCCGCCTGGTCCACGCCGTCGAGCACAGGGAGCTCGTCGGCAACGACGGGGCGGCCCTCGGGCACCGACAACCGGTCGCTGGACACCGCCGGCTTGTCGTCGTCGGTGATCATCCCCCACAGGAGCAGGCCGAACTGTGCGGTCGAGGCGAGGGCCACCAGTGCGAGGACTGCGATGAGGACCCTGGTGGTCTTCGGTCGGGCGAGGATGCCCGGGCGAGCGTCGATCGGTGCGCTGGCCGCGGGCGTGCTGGCGGCCCGGTCAGGGGCCTGCGGGGCGGCCGGCTTCGTGGCCGCGGAGAGGTCGACCGAAACAGTCTTCGCGCTCGCTGCCGACGGGGCAGTCGGCTCCTCGACCGGCTCTACCGGCTCGACGGGGTCGGCCGTCTCGACTTCCGCGACCTCCTCGGGTCGAACGGTGTCGGACTGTCCGGCAATCTTGCGCGGTCGCGGCGTGGACCCACGCGAACTCGCAGGGCGACGGGGGGTGGGGCGACTCATCGTGTGACTCCTCAGCCCAGCTCGACGTACTGCAGGTCGTTGGTGAGCCACTTGTCGTTCTCGCGCACCAACTGGACCTGGATCCGGTAGTTGCGGGCTTCTTCCTTGAACTCGGTCGTCTTGTTCGTGACCTGGCCACTGGTGGCCACGATCACCGTGGCCGTGTCGCCATCGCCTGCCACCAGTCCGGCCCAGACCACACGGGCGACCATGGTCGACTGCGCCTCCGTGGCGAGCTTCTTCAGGTCCGTCGCGCCCTTGGAGTACTGCTCCAGGAAGGTACCGGTGGACCGCTCGCGGACTGCGTCGATCGTCGCGGCCGGGTCCCTGTAGTCGAAGTTGACGAACGCCGTGACCATGTCGGTGGCTGCCTCGATCTGGTCCGCCACACGCTCCTGCTGGTCATCATCGGCAGCCTTGACCTCCTGCACGATCCCGCGACCGACGTCCAGGCCCACGTCGGTTTCCTCGTCACTGCCCCGGAGGTGAACGAAGAGCAGGAAGATCGCCAGGCACCCCAGCAGCACGGTTGCTGAGTAGAGGCCGATGTTGAGCCGAATGCGACTGCGTTCCTCGTCCGGACCTTCTCGGGTCACCGACTCGCCACCGGACCGACCAACAGCCACTTCCACGCATCCCCTCCCAGGACGGACAGGTCCTCCGGCGCGTGCAGCTTCACCGGAGCTCCCGTTGAGTCGACCAGCCCGGGCACCTCGCCCGTCGACGGATCGTACTTGCCACTGTAGACGCGGGGCGGCGACGCTGCGCCGGCCCTCCGGTTGCCCGGTGCGTACTTGCTGCCGCGCATCGCGTACGGCGGCCCGGCCGTGCAGCTGACGTCGGCGGCCGGAGCGTCCGTCCGGTCCTGCGTCGAGCGCCACTTCGCCGGCGGCAGGTAGCCCTGGGTGCAGGGCGGGACGCTGTAGTCGAACTGCAGGTTCACGTGTCCGAAGCCATCGGCCGTGCTGCCCGTGGGACCACCCGCGATCAGCGGCGGGTAGGTGACCAGGAGCTGCTCCAGCCCATCGAGCTCCGCGACCAGGACCTGACCCACGCTGACCAGGTCGCTGAGCAGGACAGGCAGCGTCGGCTCCAGGTCCTTGAGCAGCCCGTTCAGGGCGCGGGCAGCACCCGGGGTGTCATCGAGCACGGTGCGCAGATTGCCGTCGTTCTCACGCAGCGTCGAGGTGATCGTCGCGAGATCGGCGGCGAAGTTGCGGATGTTCTCCTTCTGGCCGCGCTGCGTGCGCAGCACCGTGAGTCCGTTGTCGAGCAACGCGATCGTCTCGTCGGTGTGCGCGTGTGCCTCCTCGATGAAGGCCGAGCCGCCGTCAAGGAGTCGCTGGAGGTCACGACCGGTGTCGTTGAACATCAGGCCGAGTTCCTCGACCACCGTCTGCAGACTCCCCTTGTCGACCGACTGCACGAACTGGTTCAGGTCGACCAGCAGGTCGCCCTCGTCGACCGGCAAGGAGTCCTCGTCGCCCTCGAAGTGCGAGCCGTCGGCGGCGTACGGCGCCTTCTCGGCGACGGGCTCGAAGTCGAGGTACTGCTCACCGACGGCGGACAGGTTGTGGACGTAGATCTGTGAGTCCAGCGGCAGTTCGGTCCCGGGCTTGAGCACCAGGGTCAGGTCGATGCCCTCCGTGGTGGGCACCACCTTGTCCACGCGGCCGATCTTGACGCCGCGGTAGGTGACCTCGCTGCCCTCGAACAAGCCGCCGGAACCGGGCAGGCTCGCGGTGACGACGACGTCGCGGCCGGTCACCTTGTCGACCAGCCCCAGGTAGGCGGCCGTGATGTAGGTGATGCCGATCGCGCTGAGCACGACGAAGGCCATCAGCCGGATCCGTACGCCGCGGGTCATGTCGCCCCCAGGAGTTGGTCGGTGGAGGTGTTCCCGTAGGAGACCTGGGAGCCCGAGAGCCCCTGCATCAGGTTGCCGAGCAGTCCCCCACCGTCGAGAAGGCCGCCGAGGTCGATGTCGGGAAGCGCGTTCAGGAGCTTGCAGACCGCGCCGTCACGCAGCGCTGCCTTCTTGCACTGGGTCTGCAGGTCGCGGAGCAGGTCGACGTCGCGCAGCACCTTCGCGCAGGCAGTGCTGGTGAGGCTTCCGCTCCGCAGGCAGCGCGCGACCTGGTCGATGACCTCCCCGACGTCGGGCAGCTGGATCTCCGGGATCTGCAGACCCTTGTAGAGGTTCGCGAGGTCGAAGTCAGCGACGATCGAGGTGTCGGCGTAGTCACCCTCGACGATGTCGTTGGCGGCTTGGGGGAACGGGAAGCTGATCAGCAGGTTGAGCCCGGGAGCGAGCTGTTCGTCGGCCTCGCGGAGCTTGCGGAGCACCGGACTGAGGTCCTTGAGGATCGTGAGCACGTCCTCCTTGCTCGCATTGATGACCCGGGTCCCCACCTTGCCCAGCTTGTCGAGCGACACGAGCATCTCGATCAGCTCGTCGTGCTGGTCGGCGAGGACATCGACCGCCGGGCCGATGGCGTCCAGTGCGTCGCTGATCGTGTCCTTCTCGCTGTTCAGGGTGGCGGTCAGGTTGTTGAGGGACTCCAGAGCGTTGATGATGTCGGTCTTCTGGCCGTCGATCGTCCCGACCACCGCGTCGAGTGACGACAGCAGTCCGCGCAGGCGGTCCTCGCGGCCCGACATGACCTCGTTGGCTTCCTTCGTGATGGTGCCCAACTGGGCCACACCGCCGCCGCTGAGCAGGAAGGAGAGCGCACCGAGGACCTCCTCCACCTCCGGGTTGCGACCCGTCTGCGGGAGCTTGATCGTGTCGCCGTCAGAGAGGCGGCCCGTCGGTGCCGTCTCTTTCGGGTCCTCCAGGGCGACGTACTTCTCGCCCAGCAGGGACACCTGGCGGATGTCGGCGATCGCATTGTCCGGCAGCTCGATGTCGTCGCGGATCAGCAACGTGATCTTGGCGTTCCAGCCGGAGCGCTCGACCTCGCCGACCTCGCCGACGACGACGTCGTCCACCATCACCGGAGATCGCGGGACGACGTTGAGGACGTCGCGGAAGTAGGCCGTGACCTCGAAGGCGTCGTCGGCATCGACCTCGTGACCGGGCAGCGGCAGGTCGTACGCTCCGTCGAAACCACAGCTGGTGAGCGCGATCGTGCCGGCGAACAGGACGGCGGCCGTGCGCACACCGCGGCGCTGGCGCCGGGGCTTCACGGCGTCCCTCCGAGCAGGCTGTCGACCGATGCCTGGTCACCGGTGGAGTAGGTGGCCTCCGTGACTGCGGGCACCCGGATCCCCTTGTCGGTGTCGGCACTGCTCGGCAGATAGGAGGCGTACTCGGGAGGCAGCCACGGCAGGTTCTTGACGATGGGCTCCATCAGAGCGGAGATGACGTCACAGGCGACGTCCTTGAGCGCGGCCGGCATGGCCTTGTTCTGCTGCAGGATCGCGCAGATCAGCCCGTCGGCGTCCCACACGTTGCCACCGATCCCGATCCTCGAGCTCTGGCTTCCACTGACGGGCTCGAAGCCCATCAGCAGGTTGCCCATCGCCACCGGTGCGACCCGGACGGCTGTCTCGATGTTGTCCGTCTCGGACGCGATGTTGGTCATCACCTTGGTCAGCTTGCGGATGTCGGTGACGAAGGCGTCGCGGTTCTTGGTGACGAAGCCCTTGACGCTGCTGACGGCCTTGGCGACCTCCGCCACGGCGGCATCGAGCTCGTCGCTCTCCTCGGCAAGCGTGCGCGAGACACCGGCCAGGTCCTGCATGAAGGCGCGGACCAGGCGGTCGTTGTCAGCGAGGGTCCCGGTGAACTCAGCGAGGCTGGTGACCGCCTCGAAGAGCGGGCCGGCGCCGTCACCGAAGGTCTCGGCCGCTGCAGAGAGCTGCCGAATCATCTCGTTGCCGTTGGCGCCCTGCCCGGCGAAGGCCTTCTCCCCTGCTTCGAGGAGGTGGTCGAGGGTGCCGTCCGCGTTGACACCGTTCGGCCCGAGCGCGCGGGTCAGTGCCTGGAGGCTGCTGTAGATGCGGTCGAGCTCGACCGGCACGGCTGTCTTCGGGAGCGGGATGTCAGCCGAGTCGGCCATCACCTCACCGCCCTCGTAGACGGGAGTGAGCTGGACGAAACGGTCCGCGACGAGCGTGGGCGTGACGATCACGGCCTGCGCGTCCGCCGGGACGTCGTACGACGCGTCGTACTCCATGTCGATCCGGACCGAGTTGCCCTCGGGGATCACCGCGGTCACCTTGCCGACGTTGACGCCGAGGATCCTGACGTCGGTGCCCTTGTAGACGCTCACGGCGCGCGGGAAGTGGGCCGTGAGGGTCTTCATCTCTGCCGGCGAGCGAACCAGGTTGACAGTCACCGCGAGCAGGACCACGACGCCGAGGATGATCAACACCCGCCGGTCGATCCGCTTGAAGATCGTCGCCATCATCGCCATCACCGGGCCCCTGGAACGAACTCACCGGTGGGCAGCGCCAACAGGTTCGCCGCGTACGCGTCGAACCAGGGGCCGGTCCCGATGATGTTGCTGAGGATGGACACGTAGGGGCCGAGTGCCGCCAGCGTCTCCTTGATCTTCTTCTCCTTGCTGACCAGGAAGGTCAACAGTCCGTCGACCTCCTTGAGGGCCGGCCCGATCTGCTGCTCGTTGTCCTTGACGAGGCCGCGGAGCTCCTTGCCCAGGGCACGGGCGTTGACCAGGAGGTCGTGGACGGCCGCCTGGCGCTTGGTGAGCTCCTTGAAGACCAGGTCGCTGTTCTTCATGAGCTCGACGATGTCGCCGCTGCGATCAGCAAGGACCTTGCTGACCTCGTTCGTGCTCTTGAAGAGGGTCTGGACCTCGGCGTCGCGGGAAGCGACGCTGCGCGAGAGCCGCGCGATGCCGTCGAAGGCACCCTTGATCTCGGGCGCGGAGACGTCGAGGGTGTCGGCGACGGTGTCCAGGGCACGCGCCAGCTGCTCGGTGTCGATCTCCTCGGTCGTCGTGGTCAGGTCGCTGAAGACCCCGACGATGTCGTAGGCCGCGACCGTCCGCTCCAGGGGAATGGTGCCGCCCTTGGCGAGCTGCCCGTCGCCGCGGGGCTGGACGTCGAGGTACTTCTCACCGAGCAGGTTGAGCACCTCGATGGAGGCACTGCTCTCCTTGCCGAAGTCGACGTCCCCGTCGAGCTCGAACTTCACCTTGACCCGATCGCCGGCGAGGGTCACGTCGCTCACCCGCCCGACCCGGATGCCGCCCACCTGGACGATGTTGCCCTTGTGGATGCCGCTCGCGTCACTGAACTCTGCGTAGTACGACGTCCCGCGGAACCCGGGGAACTTGCCCAGGTTGAACGTCGCGGCCGACACCAGCACCATCAGGATGAGGGTGGTCACGCCGAGCCGGAGGATCCGGGCGTCACTCGATTTGCTCATCGGTCCTGACACCTCGGCGCAGTCGAGTGGAGGGCGAAGTCGGCGATGTACTTCTGGATCTCCTTGATGACGGGCAGGTTCGCGATCACCGGCAACTTGATCCGCGCGGAGACCCCACAGACGTAGTAGCTGTACCAGGAGCCATAGGTCCCGGTACGGGTCTGGTCCTGCATCGTCTCGGGCATCCGTTGCAGGAGCGAGGACAGATTCGCCCGGTTCTCCTTGCGGTTGAGCAGCTTGGAGAGCGAGCGCAGGGCCGCGATGTCCTCCTTGAGGAGTGGACGCCCGCGGCGCACCAGGTCGGCCACGGTCACCGTCAGCTGGGAGATGTTGTCGAGCGAGGACCCGATGGTCGTGCGGTCGCTGGCCAGGTCACGCATCCAGTCATTGAGCTCGACGATCAGGGAGCTGAGCTGCTCGTGGCGGTCATCGACGGTCTTGAGTGTCTCGCTGAGGTTGGTCACCACGTCGCCGATCAGCTGGTCACGGTCCGCCAGGGTCGTGGTGAGTGAGGCGGTGTGCGCCAACAGGCTGCGGACCGTGCCGCCCTCGCCCTGCAGGACCTGCACGAGGTTCATGCTCAGCTCGTTGACCTGGTCAGGAGTGAGCGCCGTGAAGAGCGGCTTGAAGCCGTCGAAGAGCACCGTGAGGTCGAGAGCCGGCTTGGTGCGATCGACCGGGATCGTGGCGCCGTCACGCAGCGGCTCGGCGTCCTTCGCTCCGGTGCCCTGCTCGAGGGCCATGTAGCGGTCGCCCACCAGATTGAGGAAGCGGATCTCGGCTCGGGATGCCGTGGTCATCTTCACGCCCGCATCGACCTTGAAGGTCACCACCGCCATCGAGCGCTTGTAGTGCTCGACGTCCTTGACCTCGCCGACATTGACGCCGGCGACCCGGACGTCGTCGCCCTTGGAGAGCATCGTGGCGTTCGTGAAGACCGCCCTGAACTCGTTGCGCTCGCCGAAGCCGATGTTGCCCATGATCACGGTCAGCACACCGGTAACGAACAGCGAGACCATGGTGAAGATGCCGAGCTTGATGGCCGCAGAGGTGGTCGCGGCATTGCGACGGCGACGCAGGCGCGCCACGGAGTCGGTCATCCGGCCACCTTCCCCTCGCGGACCACGGGTCCGTAGAGGAGCGACCCGAGGGAACCGTACGAATCAGGCTCGCGCCCGCTCTCGCCGGCCAGCATGGCGTTGACCAGTTGCTGCTCGGCGCGGGTGCCGGCGTACCCGCTGTCGATGCTGCTGATGGGGTCGAACAGGCCGAAGTTCGGCAGCGGCAGCGTCGGGGGATCCTCGTCGAGGTTCGAGCCCTGGTCGAGCGGGTGGGTGTCGGCGGGGATCTTGAACTTGGGCAGACCCACGCACCACGGGCCGTGGCCGACCTCGCCGTACTCCGGCAGGTCACGCTCGTCGAAGGCGCGCGACTGCGGCTGGAAGAACTCGATGTACTGCTTGACCACGTTGCCCTCGAAGGTCTTGGACAGGATCGGCTCGTAGTTGGCCGCTCCCCGGATGAGGCAGGGGAACTCGGGCGAGTAGTCGGCCAGCAGACCCACGAGCGGCTCGGTGACCTCGCCCATCCGGATCAGGTTCTGCTCGTTGTCGTTGAGCAGTCGCGTCGCTGTCCGGGCCAGCCCGGTGAGGTCGGAGAAGAAGACGTCGAGGTCCTTCGCCTTGTCGGTCACGGTCTTGCTGGTGACGGTGACGTTGTCGAGGACGTCGAGCAGGTCGGGGGCAGCCACGTCGTAGGCATCGGCCACCTCGGCGAGTGCGATCAGGTCCTGACGAAGGGTCGGGAGGTGCTCGTCGATCTCACCGATGTACTCCCCCAGCTGGTCCATCGTCGCGCCGAGCTCCTCGCCGCGACCGGCGAGCGCCGTCGACACCGCGTTGAGGGTCGCGTTGAGGTCCGCCGGTCGCACCGAGCGCAGCAGCGGGAACAGGTCGGCGAGGATCTGGCTGAGCTCGACGTTCGTGTTCACCCGGTCCGAGCTGATCACGTCACCGTCCTCGAGCGGGTCGGCTGAGGCGTCGTCGGGCCGCACGAGGGCCACGAACTTCTGGCCGAAGAGGGTGGTGGGCAGGATCTGCACGTCCACGTTGGCGGGGATCTTCTTGGCGGCGTCCGGTTCCAGGGCAAGCGTGATCTCTGCCTCCTCGCCGTCCTGCCCGATCTCCTGAACTCGTCCGACCAGCGCACCGTTCATCCGCACGTCGCCGAACTTGGCCAACTGCAACCCGGCCCGGTCAGCCTTGACCGTGACCGTGGTGACGCTGTCGAAGGTCTTGTTGTAGATCGCGAGCGAGAGCCAGAGCAACAACGCGATGGTGAGCAGGAACGCGATCCCGGCCACCACCAGGCGGTTGTGCTCCCGGGCGTTGTCGTGATGGATGTTCACCAACATGGCGCCACCTCCTGTCGCGGCGCGCTCATCCGGTGATCCTCACGGTGGTCGTCGAGCCCCAGATGGCGAAGCTCAGGAAGAAGTCCGCGACGACGATCGTCACGATGCTGGTCCGGATCGCGTTGCCGACGGCCCGACCGACACCTGCCGGACCACCCGAGGCGGTGTAGCCGTAGTAGCAGTGGATCAGGATCACCGCGACCGCCAGGAACAGCAGCTTGAAGAACGACCACAGCATGTCGATGGGCGGCAGGAACTGCAGGAAGTAGTGGTCGTAGGTGCCGGCCGACTGCCCGTAGATGTAGACCACGATCAGTCGCGGAGACAGGTACGACGCGCACAGGGCGACGATGTAGAGCGGGATGACCGCGATGAAGGCCGCGATCATCCGGGTCGTCACCAGGAACGGCAGCGAGGGAATGCCCATCACCTCGAGCGCGTCGATCTCCTCGGAGATACGCATGGCGCCCAGCCGCGCGGTGTAGCCGCAGCCGACCGTCGCGGCCAGCGCGATCGCCGACACGAGCGGGGCGACCTCACGGGTGTTGAAGTAGGCCGAGATGAACGCACTGAACTTCGCGACACCGATCTGACTGAGCGAGGCGTAGCCCTGGATGCCGACCTCGGTGCCAGCGAAGAAGGCCATGAACGCGATCACGCCGACCGACCCGGCGATCAGGGTCAGACCACCAGCGCCGAAGGCGACCTCAGCGAGCGTGTTGTAGATCTCGCGGGGGTAGCGCCGGATGGCGCGGGGAGCCCACGCAAGCGCCTTGACGTAGAAGAGCAGCTGGTCGCCGTACCCCTCGAGGGCGGCGCGGCGCGCCTTGACGGCATCTCCGACGAACTCGCTGACCGCCGACATCACAGACCCACCGGCGGAGCGATCTGGAAGTAGATGGCGGTGATCACGGCGTTGAGGAAGAACAGCGCCATGAACGCGATGATCACCGCTTCGTTGACGGCCCGGCCCACACCGCTGGGCCCGCCGCCCGCGTTGAGCCCCTTGTAGGCGCCGATGATGGCCGCCAGCCAACCGAAGATCAGTGCCTTCACCATGGCGATGTAGAGGTCAGGGAGCGAAGCGAGCGCGGTGAAGGAGGAGAGGAAGGCGCCCGCCGAACCGCCCTGGACGATGACGGTGAAGAAGTAGCCACCGAAGATGCCGGTCCCGATCACGATGCCGTTGATCATGAACGCCACGAACATCGTGGCGACCACACGCGGTGCGACGAGTCGCTCTAGCGGATCGATGCCAAGGACCTCCATGGCGTCGATCTCCTCGCGGATCTTGCGCGCGCCGAGGTCCGAACAGATGGCCGAGCCGGCCGCGCCGGCGATGATCATCGCGGCCGCGATCGGGGCCGCTTCGCGGACCGTGGCCAGCACCGCCGTCGCGCCGGCGAAGGACTGCGCGCCGAGTTGGCCGGTCAGGTTTCCGACCTGCAGCGAGATGACGGCGCCGAACGGGATCGAGACCATGATCGTCGGCATCAGCGTCACGCTGGTGACGAACCAGGCCTGCTCGAGGAACTCACGGAACTGGAACGGTCGCGTGAAGATGATCCGGGTGACCGAGACCGTCATGGCCGCGACCTCGCCGGGGCCGCGAACGACCGATATGGCGTTGAACGCCACTCCCCAACCCCTCTCCCCTGGTGTCCGGCAGCGGCCCGAACCGCTGCGCCTCGACAATAGTAGAACACGTTCTCGTTGTGACCAACGACACCGCCCTCATCCAGACAACGTCCCGCCGGGCACCGGAGTCACGGTGGCACACCTGGGCCCCGCGCACCGCGCTTCCCTAGGATCAGGACGTGCCCACCGCAGACAGCCGCGTCGTGACCACCGTGCGGACCGTCGGCAATCACCCCTCGGCTGTTCTGCTGGTCGCCCAACTCATCGTGGTGCTGGCCTATCCCGGCCTCCAGGGCTCCACCGTCGGACGCGCCGTCATCGGCGTCGTGCAGATGCTCGTGGTCCTGATCGCGGTCTGGGCGGTACGACGCACGCCCGTGCTGGCATGGGTGGCCGGCCTGCTCGGACTGCCGGCCATGCTGCTGACCGTGGCCGAGGCCTTCAGCCCGGACACCGGGTGGGTCGTCCTCGCCTCGGCGGCGTTCCACGTCCCGTTCTACTTCTTCGTGTCCTACGCGATGATCCGCTATCTCTTCCATGACGACGACGTCACCCGCGACGAGATCTTCGCGACCGGCGCTGCCTTCACGGTCGTCGCGTGGGGGTTCGCCTATCTGTACGCCGCCGCCCAGGTGCTGTGGCCCGGATCGTTCGTCAGCTTCAACAGCCCGGACGGCGCCGATGCCTTGCCGTGGTTCGAACTGCTCTACCTGTCCTTCACGACACTGACCAGCGTCGGCCTGTCCGATGTCTATCCCGTGGTCGCCCAGGCACGCTCACTGGTGATGGTCGAACAGGTCGCCGGGGTGTTCTACGTCGCGCTGGTGGTGGCGCGGATGGTCGGGCTGGCCGCTCGCCGGCGCTGACGGTGGACCGCACCGCCCATTTCGTCGCCGGCGCTCACTTCGTCGCCTCCATCATCTGGCGGAGTTCGCGCTTGAGGTCGCTGATCTCGTCGCGCAGCCGGGCCGCGAGCTCGAACTGGAGCTCGCCGGCAGCGCCCTTCATCTGCTCGGTGAGGTCCTGGATCAGCTGGGCCAGGTCGGCGCTCGGCAGACCGGCCAGCGATGCGGCATGGCCACCGATGTCGGTGGACCGGAGCTGCGGGGTCGGCGACTTCTTGGGCCGCACTCCCCCGGCACGACCCTTGACGCCGGCGTCGGCCCACGTCTGGAGCAGCTCCTGGGTGGTCTCGTCCTCACGCGCCAGCATCTCGGTGATGTCGGCGATCTTCTTGCGCAGCGGCTGCGGATCGACCCCGTGGGCCTCGTTGTAGGCGACCTGACGGGCCCGACGCCGGTTGGTCTCCTCGATGGCCGACTCCATGGACCGGGTGATCCGGTCGGCATACATGTGGACCTCACCCGACACGTTGCGGGCCGCGCGCCCGATCGTCTGGATCAAGGACTTGTCGGAGCGCAGGAAGCCCTCCTTGTCAGCGTCCAGGATCGCGACCAGCGACACCTCCGGCAGGTCGAGTCCCTCACGCAGCAGGTTGATGCCGACCAGGACGTCGTAGAGCCCGAGCCGCAGGTCACGCAACAACTCGATCCGTTTGAGCGTGTCGACCTCGGAGTGGAGGTAGCGGGTGCGAATGCCGGCGTCGAGCAGGTAGTCGGTGAGGTCCTCGGACATCTTCTTGGTCAAGGTGGTGACCAGCACCCGCTCCTGCTTCTCGGTGCGCAGCCGGATCTCGTGGATCAGGTCGTCGATCTGGCCCTTCGTCGGCTTCACGACCACCTGCGGGTCGACCAGGCCGGTCGGGCGAATGATCTGCTCGACCACGTCGCCCTGGACCTTGTCGAGCTCGTAGTCGCCGGGCGTCGCCGACAGGTAGATCGTCTGACCGATCCGCTCGAGGAACTCCTCCCAGCGCAATGGCCGGTTGTCCATCGCGCTGGGCAACCGGAAGCCGTGGTCGACGAGGTTGCGCTTGCGGGACATGTCGCCTTCGTACATCCCGCCGATCTGCGGGATCGCGACGTGCGACTCGTCGACCACCATGAGGAAGTCCTCGGGGAAGTAGTCGAGGAGCGTGTTGGGGGCTGTCCCGCGGCCGCGGCCGTCCATGTGCATCGAATAGTTCTCGATGCCGGAGCAGGACCCGACCTGCCGCATCATCTCGACGTCGTACGTCGTGCGCATCCGCAGCCGCTGCGCCTCGAGCATCTTGCCCTGCCGCTCGAAGGTCGCGAGCTGTTCGGTGAGCTCGGCCTCGATGCCGTTGATCGCCTTCTCCATGCGCTCCGGGCCGGCGATGTAGTGGCTGGCCGGGAAGACGTGGAGTTCGGAGTCCTCGGTGAGCACCTCACCGGTGACCGGGTGCAGCGTCATCAACCGCTCGATCTCGTCACCGAAGAACTCGATCCGCACGGCGAGCTCTTCGTAGACGGGGAAGATCTCCAGCGTGTCACCCCGGACCCGGAAGGTGCCGCGGGTGAAGGCCATGTCGTTGCGCGTGTACTGGATCTCGACGAGCCGGCGCAGGACCGAGTCGCGGTCGTGTTCCTCCCCCACCCGCAGCCGCAGCATCCGGTCGACGTACTCCTGGGGGGTGCCGAGGCCGTAGATGCACGACACGGTCGACACCACGATCACGTCGCGTCGGGTGAGCAGGCTGTTGGTCGCCGAGTGGCGCAGCCGCTCGACCTCCTCGTTGATCGAGGAGTCCTTCTCGATGTAGGTGTCGGTCTGGGGGACGTAGGCCTCGGGCTGGTAGTAGTCGTAGTAGGAGACGAAGTACTCGATGGCGTTGTTGGGGAAGAGCTGGCGCAGCTCGTTGGCGAACTGGGCGGCGAGCGTCTTGTTGGGTTGCAGGACGAGCATCGGCCGCTGGACCTGCTCGGCGACCCAGGCGACCGTGGCGGTCTTGCCCGTGCCGGTGGCACCGAGGAGCACGACGTCCTGGGCTCCGTCGTCGAGACGCCTGGTGATCTCCGCGATCGCCGCCGGCTGGTCGCCCGAGGGGACATAGTCGGACTCGACGTGGAAGGGGGCGACTCGACGTTCGAGATCGGTGACCGGACGCATGGATTCAGCGTACGGGCGGCCACCGACAGCGCGGCCTCAGCGGGGCTCAGCGCGGCTTGTCCGGCTGGACCCGCAACGCTTGCAGGGCGGTCGCCAGCATCGAGTAGTGCCCGACGAGCATCACGATCTCGATCTTCTCGCGCTCGTCGAACACCGCCCCGAGGTCCGACCACAAGGCGTCGGACAGGTCCTGGTCGGCGACGAGCTCGTCAGCCGCCCGAAGCAACAGCTGCTCGCGCGCCGAGAACCCGGCGTGGTCGCGGGCGGCCTCGATCGCCGCGATCTCCTCACGCACCAGTCCCGCACGCCGGCCGAGCCGCCGGTGCTGCTCCAGCTCGTACGCCGACCCGCGTCGGCTCGCGACGCGGATGATCACCAGCTCGGACTCGCGGCGGGCCAACCGGCCACCGGGCATCAACCGGCCGGCGAAGTGCAACCAGCCCCAGAACAGGCGGCGGTGCCGACCGAGCGTCAGGAAGACGGCAGGCGGCTCGGTGCCCTGGACGCGGCCCGCGACGCGGGCGAAGCCGGCGACGAGTGGACCCACCTCGCGCCAGCCGCCCGGCGTGACCCGTGCACTCATGCCGACTCACTCGGTTCGGGTCGACGCGCCTTCTCGACCGACGGGAGCACGCGGTTGGCGCCGTAGTTGAAGACCCGCATCGCGACGGCATAGCCCGGCGGGAAGTAGCGCTGCAGCCAGTGCACCAACCGGATGTCGGCGGAGGTGTAGACCCAGTAGCGGTTGCGCAGCGCTCCCTTCCAGATCGCCTCGGCGGCCTTCTCGGGCGTCACCGCGCGCTTCTGGAAGTGTCCACGGGCCTTCACGAAGGCCTTGTTCTGCTGATCGATGCCCGCGATCCGGATGGTCGCGACCAGACCGGTGTCGACGCCGCCCGGGCAGACCAGGCTCACCCCGATGCGGTGCTTGCGCAGGTCGTAGCGCAGCACCTCCGAGACACCCCGCAAGCCGAACTTCGTCGCGCTGTACGCCGCGTGCCACGGCATGGCGATGATCCCCGCCGCCGAGGACACGTTGACCAGCTGTCCCCCACGTCCGGCGTCGATCATCGCCGGCACGAACTCCTCGATCACGTGGATCGGGCCCATCAGGTTGACGTCCACGAGCCGCTGCCAGTGCTCGGGCTCGAGGCTGCGCACGGTGCCCCAGATCGCGATGCCGGCGACATTGAGGACCACGTCCATCGCGCCTGCCCGTTCGCCGACCAGGGCGGCGAGGCGTCGTACCTGCTGGAGGTCGGCGACGTCGGCCGCTTCGGCAGTCTCCACCTGGCCACCCCGGGCGCGGATGTCGGCGGCCACGGCGGCCAGCGGCTCGGCCTGGAGATCGGTCAGGTGCAGTACGGCACCGCGCTCGGCGGCGTACTCCGCGACCGCACGGCCGATGCCGCTCGCAGCGCCGGTGACGAACACCTGCTTGCCCGCGAGATCGCGGACGGGGGCTCGGAACCACATGGGACGTCCTCCTCAGAGGAGTGGGCGAAGGGGGGTGAGCAGCATCTCGGTGAACTTGCGGTGCACGTCGCGGGCCTCCCACTCGCCGCTGGTCAGCTCCAGGCAGTGCGACTGGTCGACCTCGAAGATCGCCTCGAGGTCGCGGGCGAAGCCCTCGTCGATGATCTCCACGTTGATCTCGAAGTTGCCCTGCAGGCTGAGCCGGTCGATGTTGGCCGTGCCCACCGTGGCCCAGGTGCCGTCGACGGTCGCCGTCTTCGCGTGCACCATCGCGTCGCGGTAGCGCAGGATCCGCACTCCCGAATCGAGCAGCTGGCTGAAGTAGCCGCGCGAGATCCAGTCGGCAACGATGTGGTTGGACTTGAGCGGCAGCAGGAGTCGTACGTCGACACCGCGCCGCGCGGCGGCCTTGACCGCGTGGATGAAGTCCTCGTCCGGCAGGAAGTAGGCCTGCGTCATCCACACGTTGTGGCTGGCCCGGTTGATCGCCTCGATGTACATCGCTCGGATCGGGAACATCCACAGGCGCGGGACGTTGCGCTGCACGCGCACCCGGGGCTCCCACGTCGACGCGGTCTCCAGCAGGAGCGGACGTTCAGAGCCCCGGATCCGACGGCGGCGGTTGAGGTTCCAGAAGTCGGCGAAGGCGCGCTTGAGATCCCACACCGCGGGCCCGGTGATCCGGACGTGGGTGTCGCGCCACTCCGTCTCGTAGCTGGACCCGATGTTGTACCCGCCGATGAATCCGACGTTGTCGTCAACGACCAGGATCTTGCGGTGGTCGCGGCCGTAGCGACGGAGGTCGAAGAAGCGCCAACCGGCCGCGTAGACGGGGTAGCGCAGCACCTTCAGGTTGGTCGGGAACCGCTTGAACGTCGGGGAGACGACCAGGTTCGCGAAGGCGTCGTAGATGCAGTAGACGTCCACCCCGCGGTCGGCTGCGTCGATCAGCGCCTGCTTGAAACGCTCACCCGTGGCGTCGCCCTTCCAGATGTAGGTCTCGAAGAGGATCTGTCGCTCCGCGCCCTCGATCGCCGCGAGCATGTCGTCGTACAGGTCACGACCGAAGGTGTACGTCGTGACCTCACCATCGCCCACCTTGACCGTGTGGGGCTCCCGCGTGGGGAACGGTTTGGGTCGCTTTCCGCGGCGGCGGTACGAGTCGATCACCGACATCACGAACGCCACCACGAACGGAACTCCGACGATCGTCAGGAGCAGCCGCCGAAGCACCGTTCTCAGCCCGGCGAGCGGGTCCCTGTCACCATGCGCCACGCGCGTCAATCTAGAGCATCAGGTCGAGCGGACCGTCGCACTACTGCGTGGACTGGTTGTTGGTGCCACTGAGCAGCTCGAGACGTTCGACGAGCCAGTCGTCGTCGATGAGCTTCATGGTCATGCTGACCCTCTGCTCCTCGATCTTGATGTCCTTGTTCGTCTCGTCGGTGATCGCCTGGTCGACGAACGCGAGGACCTCGACCTGCTCGGGGTCGACCACCCGGGCCGCGGAATCCACGACCTGGCCCTCGGCCGTCACCTTGCCCTTGACGATCGCCTTCTGGAGATCCGGGACGTTGGGCGCGAGCTTCTCGCGCAGCTCGTCGCCGGCGATCTTGTCGAGCCAGTCGAACTCGTGGTCGCCTTCCTTCCACGAGTACGTCGTGATCTCGACCAGGAGCGTCTTGGCGGCCGCGAGGGCCTCGTCGGCGGCAGCGTCCTGCGCCGTCAGCTCCTGGACCTTCGCCCGGGCCTCCTTGAGGTCCTCGGCCTGTTGTCCGTCTCCACCGCAACCCGAGACCAGGGCGCCCGTCAACACCAGCGCGACGAGCGGACCGGCTGCCCGGTGCAGCCTCCTGCCCGTGCTCACCGAACCGGCCCGGGGGCCTTGTCGGCGCCGCGCTGGAGGTTGGCGAAGGAGGCCTCACAGCGTGCGTCCTTCTGCAGGGGACGACGCTCGGTCTTCGTGGGGTCGATCCGGCTGGTGCCGTAGTTCTTGCAGCGCGGATCCTTGTCACCGATGATCTGGATCCTCAGCTCGCCGCCCTTGACCTTGTTCAGCAGGGAACGCAGGCCCGGTTCGTAGGACTGGAGCAGTGCGCGCAGGTGCGGCTCGTAGGCGAGGAACACGTCAGTGAAGCTGACGCCGGTGGACAGGAAGCCCGGAAGGATGGCGTCCGCGTCGTTGACGAGCTTGACCAGTTCCTTGAGCTGACCGGGAGCGCGCTTGAGGATGCCACGCAGCTCGGGGTCGTACTCGCGAAGGAACTTCGCGAACTGCTGGGAGGACTGCGCCAGGACGCGGAGGGAATCGGCGTTGTCGGTGACGATCGGCAGCACCGTGGCCGCGTTGGTGATGACGCGGTCCGTCTCGGGCCACACGGCGTCGAGGGTCTCGAGGATCGCCGTGCCCTGGTCGAGGATCTGTCCCAGGTCGGTGCCGGTGCCCTTGAGGCCCGTGCTCAACTCGCCGAGCACGATGCGCAGTTTCTTGTCGTCGATCTGGCGCAGCACGTTGTTGACCGCGATGACCGTGGAGCTCAGGCTCTTGGGCAGGTCGGTCGACTCGGCAGGAATGACGTCGCCCGACTCCAGGAATGGACCCTTGGTGCTCTTCGGCTGGAAGTCGATGTACTGCTCACCCACGGGCGACAGACTGCGAACCCGCGCGACAGCGTCCTTCGGGATGTCGGTCGTCGTCGTCACGGCGATCTCGGCCACGACGCCGTCCTGGCCCGGAACGATCTTCTTGACCTTGCCGACCTTGACGCCTCGATAGGTCACCGCTGAACCTTCGAACAGACCACCGGTCTGGGCGAGCTCGACCTTGACGGCGAGCGGTCGTGCGGTCAATGGCTGGTCGAGCACCGCGGCGAAGATGTAGGCGGTGGTCAGGACCAGCACGATGCCGATGCCGATCAGGCTCAGATACAACTTGTCTGTCAGGACCTTCATCATCGCGATCCTCCTCCGAGCAGGCCCGAAAGGAGGCCATTGAGTCCCAGCGGGTCGGACGTGGTGCCCGCTCCGCCACTGCCGCCGGTCGACGTGGCACCGGACTTGCTGCCGGACTTGCCCGTCTTGCTGGAGGCCGGAGCCCCGAGGTTGAGCAGGCCGCCGAGTCCGAGCAGGTCGCCGAGCCCGGGTGCATTGGGGTCCAGGCCGAGCAGCTTGAGAATGCCGCCCAGCGTGCCCTGCACCACGCCACCGGCGTCGATGCCGTCGAGATGGAGCTGGAGGGCGATGTTCACGTAGTCCGTCGCCACGACCTCGTCGAGGGCAGCGGCTCCGCGCGTCAACTCCCTGAGCGAGGCCTCGTAGGACCCCTTGTTCTTCGCGAACTCTGCCAGCACCGGCTCCAGCTCCTTGAGGAAGGAGAGCAACTGCGACCGGGTCGCTGTCACCGTGCTGTTGGCAGCGCCCGCGAACTTCTCGACCTCCGCCAGCAGCCGGGTGAAGTCGGGTGTCCTCTCCCGCAGCACCTTTGCCGCCGGTCGAATCTCCTTGACCGCGCGGTTGATCGTCTCCTTGCGACCGTTGAGCGTCTTCGAGAGTCCGCTGAGCGAGCCCAGGACCTGGTCGATGCTCTGCGTGGTGGAGTTGGCCTGGGTCAGGAACACCGACGCCTTGTCCAGCAACGCCCGGTAGTCGCCCTCGTTGCCGCTGAGCGCGGTGTTGAGTTCTTCGGCCACCGTCTGGAGCTGCTCCAGACCACCGCCGTTGATCAGGAGCGAGGCCTGCGCCAGCGCATCCTCGACCGTCGGCGCCGTCTCGGTGTCCTTGAGTGCCAGCGTGGCGTCGTCGCCGAGGGGCGCCCCGGTCGACGGATTGGTGACGTCGACGAAGAGCTCACCGAGCGGCGTCGTGTAACGCAGGCGGACCTGCGCACCCTGGCGCAGCTCGGCGTCGGTCTTGAGCGTCATCGTCGCCTCGGCGACGAAGTCGTCGACCGTGATCGACTTGACCTTGCCCATGTCGACGCCGTTGACCTTGACCGGCGCTCCGACCGCGAGGTTGAGCGCCTCTGCGAACTGGGCCTTCACCTCGATCGTGTCGCCCGAGACCCCGGTGCCGGGGATCGGCAGGTCACGCATTGTCGTACCGCAGGCGGACAGGGTGCCGACGGCGAGCGCCAGGACCAGCGCCACACCGGCGCGAGCGGATGTCGTACGCATCTTCATCATCGCCTTCACGTTCCCGGCTGCGTTCCGAGGAGGACGTCGCACAAGTTGACCGATCCGAGAGCGAGGCCGTCACAGACGCCCTGGAGCACGTCGCCCAGCGGCACCAGGATCAACGGATCGATCCGGACCGGGAGGCGATCACCCTTGATCCTGGCGAGGTTCTGGAGCGCGAGCGGGAACACCCTGAGCAGTTCCTCGAGCCGGCCCTGCTTGGACAGCACCGTCTCCATCACTTCGCTGGTGTTGTCGAGGCTGTCAACGATCGCCTGGCGATTGTCGACCGCGAACTCCGCAACGGTCGTGACCGCCTCGTCGAGCGAGCGAAGGGTCTGCCGGAAGTTCTCACGTTCGTCGGCCAGGATCTTCGCGGCCTTGGAAACCTGCTGGATGAAGGTCCGCGCCGTCGACTCGTTGGTCGCGATGCTGCTGAGAAGCACGTCCAGGGACTTCAGCGTCGCAGCGATGTCCTCGCGCTGGGAGGAAATGCCGCTGACGCCGTCCGCCAGGGAGTGGATGGTCTGGTTCAACAACGGACCACGGCCCTGGAGTGCCTGGGTGCCCGCATCGATGAACCGCTGGACCGCCTTGGTCGTCTCCTTGTTGCCACCGATACCGGTGGTGAACTCGTTGAGCGACTCGAGCACCTGGTCGAAGTCGACCGGTGTCTGCGTCCGGTCGACGTCGATCGTGGCGTTGTCGGCCATCTTCGCACCCTCGCGGTAGACGGGAGTGAGCTCGATGTAGCGGTCCGTCGCGACCGACCGGGCCACCACGACCGCACCGGCGTCAGCCGGAACCGGTTGGTCCCCGTCGATCTCCATCGTGACCAGGACCTTGTCGCCCTCGGGCTCGATCGACGTGATCTCGCCGACGGTCACGCCCAGCACCCCGACGTCGTTGCCGACGAAGAGACCAGCAGAGTCCGACAGGTAGGCCTTGACCGTCATCTTGTCCGAGCCACCGACCACGCCGCACCCAGAGGTGAACATGATCGTGGACGCGACGGCCGACGCCGCGACGGCGCGCATCAACTTCGTTGAGGTACGCATCAGCAAGCACCCCGCAAGCCGCAGGTGGAGTCGTCCGCCGGGATGGCCGGCGGCTTGAGGTACAGCGGGACGAAGGGTCCGCTGCCGGTCGCGTTGGCGATGTAGCGAAGCGACGGGGCCATGACCTCCAGCAGGTTGGTCAACTGCTTGTCCTGTCTGTTGAGCGACTCCAGCGCGGAGTTGAGGTCGTCCAGGGCGGGCTTCACCTTGCCGTTGGTCGACGTCACGATCGCCGTGAGGGCCTCGGACAGGTCCCTCGTCTCGACCAGGAGCGTGTGGATCGTCTCCTTGCGCGTGGTGATCTCGCTGACAACGAGGTTCGCCTGCTTCATCAGGCCGACGATGTCCTCGCTGCTCTCGGAGAGCTGGTCGGTCACGTTGCGCGTCGAGACCAGCAGGTCGCCAACCTGGTCCGAGCGCTTCGAGATGACCTCGGACAGGCGGGCAACACCCTCGAGAGCCGGCCCGATCTCCTCCTGGCTGGCTCCCAGCGTGCCGGCCACCGCCGTCAACGCCTTGGCGAGGATGTCGGGATCGAGCTCCTCGAGCGCATCGGTTCCCTCCTCGATGACGTCCTGGAGGTTGTAGGGCACCGACGTCCGATCGATCGGGATCTGACCGTTGGCCAGGGCGCCGGAGCCATTCGGGTCGACCTCGAGGTAGTGGGTGCCCAGCAGGGTGGCGACCTTGACGGTGGCCGTGGTCTGGTCGCCCAGGTCGATGTCCTTGTCGAGGACGAAGCTGACCAGGACGTGGTCGTCCTCGAGCTCGATACCGGTGATCTTGCCCAGGTTGACACCGTGGACCTGGACGTCCTCGCCCTTGCGGAGACCGGCAGTGTGTTCGATCACGGCCGTGTACTTCGCCGTGCCGAAGGACGTGACGCTCAGCACCAGGACTGCCGCACCGATCAGTCCGAGGACCGCGATCGTGATGATGCCGACCCGCATCGGGTCGCGTTCGTTCATGGGCTTCACTTGCACACCGCCGACCAGGGTCCGTTGTTGCCGGCCGGGTTGAGGGCCGCGCCTTCACCGAGTGCGATCGACAGGGAGCACACGTAGACGTTCAACGCGTTCTCGTACGACGTCGCCCTGCCGAGCGACTCGAAGATGTTGCCGAATGCGGGCAACGCGTCCTCCAGGGTTCCTCGCGACTTGTTGAGCATGTCGGCAACCGTCACCAGGCGGTCGGTGGCTCCCACCAGCGGAACCTTGACCTCCTCGAGGAGCGAGCTCGTCGCTCCGACCAGGCGGCTCACGCCGTCGATCGAGGCACCGATCGACTTGCGGTCCCGTGCCAGGCCGGTCATCAGGCTTCGCAGTTCCCGAACCGTCGACGTGATCTCGGTGCCCTGGCCCGCCAGGTTGTCGAGAACGGGCTTGAGGTTGGTCATGACGTCGCCGATGACAGCGTCCTTGTCGGCGAGGAAGTTGCTCAGCTCACCGGTCTGCTTGAGGAGCTGCTCGATCGTGCCACCCTCCCCCTGCAGGACCTTGACGATCGAGGTGGCCAACGAGTTCACATCGGCCGGCTGCAGCACCTTGAACAGCGGGCGGAAGCCGTTGAGCAGCTCGGTCAGGTCGAAGCCCGGGTCGGTCTGCGTGACCGGCACCGTTGCGTCGTCCTTGAGCGCAGCCCCACGCTTGGCGCCCTGCACCATGCCGATGTAGCGCTGACCGAGAAGGTTCTGGTAGCGCATCACGAGCTTGGTGTTGTCGAGGACTGCCTGCTCCTTGACGATTTCCATGGTGATCTGGGCGCCCTCTTCGGTCGCCTCGATCTCCTTGACCTGGCCGACCCGGACACCCGCCGCCTTGACGTCGTCACCGACGCGCAGACCACTGACGTCGGAGAAGTCGGCGGTGATCTGGCGGGTGTCACCAGCCACACCGTTGGTCATCGTGTTCGTCAGCAGCAACAGCATCAGCCCGCTGAGCGTCGCAAACGCAGCGAACTTGATCGCGATCGACCTGAGCCCGGTCATCGGCCCTCCTCCAGGAGTGCGCCGATGCCGGCCCGGTCCGTGCTACCCGTTCGGTAGGTCGGCCGGTCGGCCGACCTGTAGTACGGCGGAACCGCAAGCTTGATCGTGCCGTCCGTCTTCACGAATCCCTCTCTGACGGTGGTCGGCACGACCTTGCCGAGCGCCACGTTGATGGCGATCGCACCTGAGATGCCGGCCTTGCGGTTGTCGTAGACCGCGTCCAGGAGCACCGCGGACCCGTTGATGAATCGCACCAGGTTCTTCTCGTTCTCGGAGACGAACTTGCGCGAGACGGTGACCAGGTTCGTGCCACCGGCGAGCAGAGCGGTCAGCGCGGCTTCCTGCGAGACGATCGTGTTCAACGTGACCAGCACGTCGTCGGTCGCCGACAACAGGTCAGGAGCGATCTCGTCGAGCACCTTCGTCGTGGCCGCAAGGTCGTTGAGGTCCGCACGCACCTGCGGCATCCGCGGGTTGAGGCGGTCGAGGTAGGAGTTGACCGCCCGCACCTGCTGGCCGATCTGGTTGCCGCGACCGTCGAGCGCCTCGGCCGCCGATCCGATCGCCGAGGCCAGCTCGGCCGGACCGAGCGCCTTCACCAGGCGGTCGATGTCATCCAGGGCCTGCTGCAGCTCGAGGGTGCCCTGGCT
Source organism: Propionibacteriales bacterium (assembly GCA_026392415.1). Taxonomy (GTDB): domain Bacteria; phylum Actinomycetota; class Actinomycetes; order Propionibacteriales; family Nocardioidaceae; genus Nocardioides. The sequence goes on along the minus strand of JAPLCC010000051.1, from coordinate 60,661 downwards.
GGAGTCCGCCTGGACGACGGCGCCGGCCTTCAGCTTGCCGGTCGCCTCTCCGTAGAGCACGAAGTCCACGAACGTGGTGCCGAAGACGGTTGCCGGAAGCACGCGGGCGACGGCGTTGGCCGGGACGGCATCGATGTCGTCCTCGGACATCTCGATGTCGATGGTCACGCCACCGCCGGTCTTCGCCCGTTCGATCGCCTTGACCTTGCCGACGATCGCACCGTTCATCTTCACGTCGGAGCCGGCCCGCAGGGAGCCGCCGGCGTTGGCGACCTCAGCGGTCACGTGCGGCTTGGAGCCGAAGGTGCCGTTGCTGCGCAGGGTGATGAGCGCACCGATGACCGCCAGGGCGACCAGCGCGATCAGCCCGCGTCGTGCGAGCTGCTGTCGAGTTTCTTCGCGAGCCATTTCTCACCTCACCCCGAGATCCGGAAGCCTGGGTCGCCGCCCCAGAACACAAGGGTCAGGACCATGTCGAGCACGACGATGGACACGATGGATGCACGAATACCCGTACCGGTTGCCTCGCCGACCGCCTGGGGGCCGCCGCCCACCCTCATGCCGTACCAGCAGTGGATGAGGGCCACGGTGAGCGCGAAGATCAGGATCTTGATGATCGAGAACACGATGTCGCGACCCTGGACGAAGGAGGAGAAGTAGTGGTCGTACTGCCCCGGGGACTGCCCGAACAGGACCACCACTGAAGCCTGCGAGGCGACGTAGCTGCCGATCAGGCCGATCAGGTAGAGCGGAAGGATGGCGACCATGCAGGCGATGACGCGAGTGGTGACGACGTAACGCATCGCGCTCACCGCCATCACCTCGATCGCGTCGATCTCCTCGTGGATCTTCATCGAGCCGATCTGGGCCGTGAACCGACAGCCGACCTGTGCGCCGAGAGCCAGCGCTGCAATCAACGGTGCGAGCTCACGGGTGTTGACGCTTGCGGAGATGAAGCCGGTCAGCGGCGCCAGGCCGACGATCTCGAGGCCGTTGAAGCCCTCGATCCCGATCGATGTCCCGGCCGCGACGGACAAGAGGATCATGACGCCGACCGTGCCGCCACCCACGAGGAGGGCGCCACTGCCCCAGGCGATGTCCTTGATCTGGCGCAGGACCTCCTTGGGGTACATGGCGATCGTCGACGGGATGTTGAGGAAGACCTTGCCCGAGAAGGTGACGAAGGAGCCCAACTGGGCAAGGGTCGTCAACAATCCCTCGGTGAGACCGACGAGGGCATCGGAGAAGCGCGCACCCATGGTGCGTCCGAGCTGGACCTGGGACATCAGGCACCTCCGGGGAAGAGCATCACGTAGGCCTGGGTGAGTCCGACGTTGATCACGGCCAGCAGGATCACGCTGAGGACCACGGCCTGGTTGACCGCGTCGGCCACGGCCTTCGGACCTCCGAAGGCGTTGAGGCCCTTGTGCGCGGCGACGATGGTCGCGACGAACCCGAAGATGAGTGCCTTCAGCTCCGCCAGCACCAGGTCAGCCGGTTGAGCGAGCCCGACGAAGGAGTCGAGATAGGTGCCCGACGAGATCTGACCGGTGCCCACCACGATGGCGAACGCCGTCGTCATGGCCGTCATCGCGACGATGACCGTCAGCAGCAGCGACACCAGGAGGGCGGCAAGGATCCGTGGCGCCACGAGACGCTGGATCGGCGAGATGCCCATCACCTTGAGGGCGTCGATCTCCTCCCGGACCGTCCGGGCACCCAGGTCGGCGCAGATGGCCGACCCGACCGCGCCCGCGATCATGAGTGAGGTCACCAGCGGCGCGCCCTGCCGGAGCACGCCGATGCCGTTGACCGCGCCGATGAACGACTGGGCACCGATCTGGTTGGCGGCGGCGCCGATCTGGACCGAGGTGATGACGCCGAACGGGATCGACACCAGGATCGTGGGCAGGAGCGAGACCCTGGTCATGAACCAGCACTGGAGCAGGAACTCGGTCCAGGAGAAGCGGCGGGCAAGGATGTCGGCGAAGCCCCACTGCAGCGACTCCACCGACAACTTCACCAGGTTGCCGGTCGTCTTCACACCGTCCTTGAAACGGCCGGTCAGACTGTCGACGACGGAGCGTCCGCCTGCGACGACGGCGCTCATCAGGCAGCCGCCGTCGGGATGTCGAAGGCGGAGTTGAGCCGCAGCGCGGCGACCTTGTCGCCGCGGACCTTGAGCTGTCCTCGCAGGACGCCGGTGACGGCGCTGAGATGACCGGTCGCCAGGCGCAGGAAGTCCTGCGCCTCGCAGGTCACGGTCGCATCGCGATCGTGCCGGTCGGCGGCATCAGCCGCCTCCCCTGCGAGAACGGTCGCTTGACCGTCTCTGAGTCGGAGCACGTAACGGTCCACCTCTCCGTCGGGGCGCCCGGTCAACCTGAAGCCGACCGTGATCTGGACGCCTGCAGCCTTTCGGCCGTTCACGAAGGCCGGCATCCGCTCGAAGATCTCTTCGAGGATGACCGGCCGAAAGCCCGAGGCCATGACCGACCGGAGGTGGTCGGTCGTGACGCCGAGCAGAGCCCGGGAAACACTCACCGGGTCGATGTCGCGGGGGTTGACGGGACGTCCCGTCAGAGGAGTCTCGCCGTCCACGGCGAAGAGTGCAGCGACGGCGAGCGCGACATCGCTCGAGCCGTCGAGGTGGAGCGCGTCGCCGAGGTAGGCAACGGCGACGTCGAGCTGGCCCGCCACCAGGCGGAGCAGTTGCAGGGCCGAGCCGCGGACGACCAGATCAGCGTCGTCGCCTCCGGCAACCACCGTCGCCGTACCGTGCTGGAGGTGGACCGTGTGGGTCGCGTCCGGCAGGTCCGAGGTCTCCCAACGCACGCGGCAGGCCATCTCCGCGACCTGGGCGCGGACGGCGAACTCGCCGATGCGGTGCATCACACCCTCGACAACTGCTGAAGCCCGCGATGCGTCATGGGTCACAGCCAGGAGATCTTCATCCGTAGCTGAACGGACCGCGACGATGAAGTCAGCAGGGTCGATCTCGGCAAGGAGCCGCGAGACGTCGGCCGCGGAAGCGTGCGCGTAGGCACCCATCCTGACGTCTCCCATGTGAACCCCTTGCCTTCTTTCGCGCGCGAAATCCTGCTAGTCGCGGAGCATCGCGACTGCCTGTTGCTCGGTGTAACAGATATCACGCAATTTGGTCACGCGTCCTGAGGTGTTCACGGGGCGACATCCGTGGACCGTGTCGAGGACGTCTCAGACCAGCTGTTGCCACGAGCAGGGGAACCCTCCCACGATGGCCGCGCCAGGGCGCGAGAAACGCCGCAAGTCGGGCGTCATCGAAGGGTTCGCCCGTGAGGGCCCAGCCGACGTCCTTCGCGACGTGGTAGTCACCGAAGGACACCGCGTCGGGATCACCGAAGGCGCGCTGGCGCACCTCGGCGCTGGTCCAGACACCGACGCCGGGCAGGCTGCGCAGCCGGCGCTCGGCCTCCTCACCCGAGGTGCCGTCAATCCGTTCGAGTGCATCGGCGTGTCGCGCAGCGGTCACGACGGCACGCGATCGCGCCGGGTCGATGTGGAGGGCCAACCATTCCCAGGAAGGAATCGATCGCAGCCGCTCGGCGTCCGGCTGGACCATGAGTCGGCGCTCGGCTCCCGCACCGGGAGCGGGAGTGCCGTGGCGCCGGACGAGGGACCGGAAGCCGGCGAAGGCCTCCTGACCGGTGACCTTCTGCTCGATGATCGCGGGGACGAGGGCTTCGAGCACCCGTCCGGTCCGGCCGATCCGCAGGTGGGGGTTTCGCCGCCGCGCCTCCACGAGGACGGGATGTTGCGGCTCGAAACCCGTCCAGTCGTCGAGGTCGCCGAGCAGCGCGGGCAACTGGTCCAGTGCCCACTCGCTGCCAGCTCCCCATGCGCGCGCTGCGATGACGCCCTCGGGGTCCTGGGAGGAAACGGCCAGGCTGACGGTGCCCTCCGGCGTACGACTCGCACGCCAGTGCCAGCCGTCGACGTCGAGCCGGTGCGTGGGGTCTCCCCCGCCCCGCCGTTGCTGTCGCAACAGTGAAGCGACCGACACCGGCCGCCCGGGATGCCAGACACGAACGGCGTCCGGAGGGGTCATCCCGGCACTGTAGATCGAATCGACGGTGCCCGGCAGGTGTTGCCGTTCGCAGGATGTGTTCCGCGGCCACTAGGCTCTCGCAAACGTACGAACCCGATTCACCCACCTCAGGCTCCCGGAGGGCAGTTGACCATCGACACGACGCGCACCCGACGCGGTCGCCTCGACCAGGAGGCGGTCCTGCAGGCGGCGGAAGCCCTCGTGGATCGCGACGGGTACGACGCCCTGACGATGACCTCGCTCGCTGCCGAACTCGAAGCCCGGGTCTCCTCGCTCTACAACCACGTCGCCAACCTCGAGGACCTCCGAGCCCTCGTCCAGGTGCGGGCGATGCGGATGCTCGGGGAGCACGTCCGCGCCGCCGCGATGGGCCACGCCGGTGCCGACGGGCTGAGGGCCCTGAGCCACGAGCTCCGCGTGTTCGCGCGCACCCACCCGCAGCGCTATGCCGCCCTCACCCGTCCGCCGATCGACCGCGAAGGGTTCTACGCCGCAGCGCTCGATGCCATCGAGGCGCTCGCCGTCATGGTTCGTTCGGCCGGCCTCCCCGAGCACCGCCTGATCCAGACCGGCATGGCGCTGTTCGCCGCACTGCACGGCTTCGTCTCGCTCGAGGTCGCCGGCTACTTCGGCGACCTGTCCCTCACCAACGCCTCGACCGTGAGCCTCGACGAGGTCTACGAACAGGTCATCCAGGGCGCCGTGTCCGCCGCGGTCGTCGAGGCCACTCGCTGATCGGACACCGTGGTGCTGCTCCGCGATCTCGTCGACGTCTCGACCGCGGTGGCGGCCACGCGCTCACGCAAGGAGAAGACCCGCCTCCTCGCTGACCTGCTGCTCGCGGCCGAGCCGGAGGAGCGCTCGCTCGTCGCCCACTTCCTCAGCGGAAGGCTGCGCCAGCGTCGTACCGGACTGGGCTGGCGCAGCCTCCAGGCCCTGCCCTCCCCTGCGGCCGCGCCGTCGCTGGACGTGACCGGGGTCGATGCCGCCTTCGAAGCGATGTCGGAGCTTGCGGGGGCCGGCTCCCAGGGCGCGCGGACTGCGCTGACCGCTGAACTCTTCGGTGCAGCGACCGCCCCCGAGCAGGACTGGCTCCGGTCGGTTGCGGTGGGCGAGGTCCGCCAAGGCGCGCTGGAAGCGGTCGTCACCGACGCGATCGCCCTGTCCGCAGGTGTACCGCTCGCCGCCGTACGGCGCGCGGCGATGTTGTCGGGTGGGGCGACCCACGTCGTCGATGCGGCCTTCCAGGGACCCGAGGCACTCGCCGCCGTGGGGCTGACTGTCGGTCGGCCGGTGCTGCCGATGCTGGCCTCCTCGGCACCCGACGTCGCCACGGCGATCGACAGGACGGCCGGACTCGGCAAGGTCTTCGGCGTGGACGCGAAGCTCGACGGCATCCGGATCCAGGTGCACCGCAACGGGGACGACGTGCAGGTCGCGACCCGCAGCCTCGACGACATCACGCATCGCCTTCCGGAGGTCGTCGCGATCGTCCGGGCGCTGCCCGCCACCAGGCTCGTCCTCGACGGTGAAGCCCTCGCGCTCGCAGACGACGGGCGCCCCCGGCCGTTCCAGGAGACGGCGTCGCGGACCGCGACCGACGGCGAGGGCGGCACGGTCGTGACGCCGTACTTCTTCGACCTGTTGCACCTCGACGGCGCCGACCTCCTCGACCGGCCCGCGACCGAGCGATGGGCAGAGCTCGAGCGGCTGGTCCCCGAGCAGCACCGGGTCCGCCGATGGGTGGGCACCGATCCGGCCGCGGCCCAGGCGTTCGCCTCAGCGGCCCTCGCAGCCGGTCACGAGGGCGTGGTCGTGAAGTCCGCGACCGCGCCGTACGACGCGGGGAGGCGCGGCGCCGCCTGGATCAAGGTCAAGCCGGTCCACACCCTCGACCTCGTCGTCCTGGCGGTCGAGCACGGCTCCGGGCGCCGGAAGGGCTGGCTGTCCAACATCCACCTCGGCGCCCGCGATCCCTCGCAGCCCGGCGGTTTCGTGATGTTGGGCAAGACCTTCAAGGGAATGACCGACGACATACTGCGCTGGCAGACCGAGCGGTTCGGTGAGCTCGCCGTCGCCGACGATGGCTGGGTGGTGACCGTGCGCCCCGAGCAGGTGGTCGAGATCGCCTTCGACGGCCTGCAGCGCTCCACGCGCTACCCCGGCGGGCTGGCCCTGCGGTTCGCCCGTGTGGTGCGCTACCGCGACGACAAGACCGCCGAGGAGGCGGACACGATCGAGACGGTCCGGTCACACTTGTTGCAACACTGAGTTGCACACGCCGTACACTCGGGCCATGGCAAGCCCGGCACCCGCAAGCGACGGTCGACGCAAGGCCGCTGCCGCGCGCCGTCGCGAGCGCGAAGCGAAGATCATCGCAGCGACCCGCGAGCTGTTCGACTCCAAGGGCGTGCGGGACGCGCAGATCGAGGAGATCGCCAGCGCGGTCGGCATCAACCGGGCGATCGTCTACCGGCACTTCACGGGCAAGGAAGAGCTCTTCTCCCTGACCCTCGTCGGCTATCTCGACGAGCTGAGCGGCGAGATGCGCGCGGCATCGACGAGCGCGAGCAACCACTCCGACCGACTCGCCGGCATCGTCGGTGCCTTCGTCGACTACGGCGTCGCCCACCCGGCGTTCGTCGACTGTGCGCAGTCCCTCATGACCCGGCCCGGCGACGAACTGTTCGACGACCTGTCCGAGAGTGCCCTCCTGCGCCTGGGACGCGGGATGACCTCGTGCCTGACGATCCTCTCCGATGCGCTGGCCGAGGGCGCCGAGAAGGGCGCCTTCACGTTGACCGCCGACCCGGTGCTGCTCGCCAACACGCTCTACGCCAGCGGTCTCGGCGCCCTGCACCTCGCCCGTCTCGGTGTCCTCGTCAGCGAGGTCGCCCCCGGAATCCCGGTCGTCAACCAGGTCACCGCCGAGCAGGTGCGCTCCTACATGGTGACGTCGGCTCTCGCCCTGGTCTCACCGAACCGCGCCAGCGCCTGACGACGCAGAACGGCCCGCCACGGATGATCCGTGGCGGGCCGTTTCGTTGTCGCTGGGTGTCGCTCAGCGCTCCATGATCGCGACGACGCCCTGGCCGCCGGCCGCGCAGACCGAGATCAGCGCACGACCGCCGCCGTTGGCCTTGAGCAGCTTCGCCGTGTTGGCCACGATCCGACCGCCCGTGGCGGAGAACGGGTGACCAGCGGCGAGCGAGGAGCCCTTGACATTGAGCTTGCTGCGGTCGATCGAGCCGAGCGGCGCGTCGAGGCCGAGGCGCTCCTTGCAGAACACCGGGCTCTCCCACGCAGCGAGGGTCGAGAGGACCTGCGAGGCGAAGGCCTCGTGGATCTCGTAGAAGTCGAAGTCCTGCAGCGACAGGCCGTTGCGCTCGAGCATCCGCGGGACGGCGTACGCAGGGGCCATGAGCAGACCCTCCGCACCGTTCACGAAGTCCACGGCAGCAACCTCGGAGTCGACGAAGTACGCCAGCACCTCGAGGCCGTGCGCCTCAGCCCACTCGTCGGAGCCGAGCAGCACCGCGGAGGCGCCGTCGGTGAGCGGGGTGGAGTTCGCCGCAGTCATGGTCGCCGCCGCACCCTTGCCGAACACCGGCTTGAGGGTCGCGAGCTTCTCCAGCGACGAGTCGCCGCGCAGGTTGTTGTCGCGCTCGAGCCCACGGAACGGCGAGATCAGGTCGTCCTGCCAGCCCTCGTCGTACGACTTCGCGAGGTTGTGGTGGGAGGTGACGGCCAGGAGGTCCTGGTCCTCACGGGAGATCTGCCACTCCAGGGCGGTCAGCGCCTGGTGGTCCCCCATCGAGAGCTTGGTGCGCGGCTCGCCGTTGGACGGGATTGCCAGGCCCACGTCGCCGGGGCGGATGGTCGCGAGGATCGCGAGGCGGTCCTTGGTGGTGCGCGCGTTGTTGAGCTGGATCAGCTTCTTGCGCAGCTTCTCGGAGATCGCGATCGGCGCGTCGGAAGTGGTGTCGACACCGCCACCGATGCCCGACTCGATCTGGCCGAGCTTGATCTTGTTGGCGATGTAGTTGATCGCCTGCAGGCCGGTGCCACAGGCCTGCTGGAGGTCGACGGCAGCGGTCTCCGGGGCGAGGCGGGTGCTGAGCACCGACTCACGCACGAGGTTGAAGTCGCGGCTGTGCTTGAGCACGGCACCGCCGGCCACTTCACCGATACGCTCGCCCTCGAGCCCGAAGCGGGCGACGAGCCCGTCGAGGGCGGCGGTCAGCATCTCCTGGTTGGAAGCGGTTGCGTACGCGCCGTTGGAACGGGCGAAGGGAATGCGGTTACCGCCGATGACGGCGGCCCGACGAACTGTGTTGGCCATGTTTCCTATCCTCACGCGCAGAAACCCTCAAGAGAACGATTTGAGGGGCAGATCACGAAATGTGGACTCAGAGTTACACATCTAGTTACATAGACTCCGAGCGGGCTCGGCCCGTGGACCAACCTTCCCGCACTTCCAACCTCGCAGAAAGCAGAGGCGGCCGCACCATGAGCGACAAGTACCAGGGCTTCGTGACCTCCCCGATCGGCAAGCTCCTCGTGAAGAACCTCGGCCTTCCCAACCCGACGGAGCTCGACCGTTACACCGACGGCGACCCGCTGGTGCAGGGCACCGTCCTCGTCGGCGGCACCGGTCGCCTGGCCGAGTCGCTCCCCGGCCTGCTCGACCTGCTCGGCATCGCGTCCACGACGTCGGCTGCCGAAGGCGAGAAGTACAAGGGCCTCGTCTTCGACGCGACCGGCATCAAGGACGCCTCGGACCTGGTCGCCCTCCGCGACTTCTTCACCCCCGTGCTGCGCAGCATCGAGTCCTGTGCCCGCGTCGTCGTCATCGGTACGCCGCCGGAGCAGACCAAGGGCAGCGAGCGGATCGCCCAGCGCGCGCTCGAGGGCTTCACCCGCAGCCTCGGCAAGGAGATCGGCCGCGGCAGCACCGTCCAGCTGGTCTACGTCGCCGACGGCCAGGAGGCTGCGGTCACCAGCAGCCTCGCCTTCTTCCTCTCCCCCAAGTCGGCCTACGTCTCGGCCCAGGTGGTCCGGGTCGGCGCGCACGGCAAGGCCACGACCACGAGCGTCGAGGACTGGTCCAAGCCGCTGGCCGGCAAGATCGCCCTCGTCACCGGCGCGAGCCGCGGTATCGGTGAGTCGATCGCCCGCGTGCTGCACCGCGACGGCGCGACCATCGTCGGTGTCGACGTGCCCCAGGCCGCCAGCGAGCTGCAGACCCTGATGACCGAGCTGGACGGCGACTGGCTGACCATCGACATCACTGCCAAGGACGCGCCGCAGCGCATCGCGCACCACCTCAAGGAGAAGCACGGCGGCGTCGACGTCGTCGTCCACAACGCCGGCATCACCCGCGACCGCAAGCTCGCGAACATGGCGCCCAACGACAAGGGCGACCGCTGGACCTCGGTCATCGGCGTCAACCTCACCGCACCCGAGCTGATCACCCGTGAGCTGCTCGACCAGAAGATCATCAACAAGGGCGGCTCGATCATCGGCGTCGCCTCGATCGCGGGCATCGCGGGCAACGTCGGCCAGACCAACTACGCCGCCTCCAAGGCCGGCGTCATCGGCTTCGTCGACAGCCTCGCCGACGAGCTGAAGGACGGCATCACGATCAACGCCGTCGCTCCGGGCTTCATCATCACTGCGATGACCGCTGCGGTTCCGTTCGCCACCCGCGAGGTCGGACAGCGCCTGAACGCGATGTCGCAGGGCGGACTCCCGGTCGACGTCGCCGAGACCATCGCCTGGTACGCCAACCCCGCCTCGTCGGCCGTCAACGGCAACGTGGTCCGGGTCTGCGGCCAGATGATGCTGGGGGCCTGACATGGCGCTGCCCGTGATGCTCAAGGCGGCCCTGCCCGCCGTGCCCGGCGTGAACCAGCTGCCGGGCGTCAGGAAGACCAGCACGACGCTGCCCGACCTCACCCTCGAACGCAACGACGTCCTCGTCGAGCGTTCTGCTGTGAACCGGTACGCCGCGGTGTGTGGCTTCCCGGAGCGCGACGTCGCACCGGTCCCCTACCTGCACATGCTGGCCTTCCCGCTGCACATGCAGCTGATGACCGACGTGAAGTTCCCCTTCCCGGCCATCGGTTCCGTGCACCTGGAGAACTCCATCACCCAGCACCGGCCGGTGGCGATCGGCGAGACCGTGTCGCTGTCGCTGGTCGCCGAGAACCTGCGAGCCAGCACCAAGGGTCGCGCGTGGGACATGAACGTGACCGGCACCGTCGGGGACGAGGTCGTGTGGGAGTCGGTGTCGACGTACCTGCGCATCGGCAAGGGCGACAAGGAGAACGGCGACCCCGGCATGTCCCTGGCCGCCGTCGACGCCAAGGGTCCGGTCTGGAGCATCCCGGAGAACATCGGGCGCACCTACGGTGCCGTGTCCGGTGACCGCAACCCGATCCACCTCTACCCGCTCACCGCCAAGGCGCTGGGCTTCCCGCGCCACATCGCGCACGGCATGTGGAGCAAGGCCCGCTGCATCGCAGCACTGGAGAACCGGTTGCCTGACGCCGTCACCGTCGAGGTGGCGTTCAAGAAGCCGATCTTCCTGCCCGGCAAGGCGCAGTTCGGCGCCGACCGGAACGGAACCGGCTACGACTTCACGCTGGTGAACCCGAAGACGGGTGCTCCGCACCTGCTCGGTCGTACGACGGCACTCTGAGGCCCCGTCCGCGCTGCGTCAGCGGTGCGGACGGATCAGCCCCTCCTGAGCCACGGTGGCGACGAGGGTTCCGTCCTGGGTGAAGATCCTGCCCAGGGCGAGCCCTCGTCCACCGCTCGCCGACGGGGACTGCTGGTCGTAGAGCCACCACTCGTCGGCGCGGAACGGCCGGTGGAACCAGATGGTGTGGTCCAGGGAGGCCATCTGCACCTTGTGGGGACCGTTCTCCGGGTGCGCCGCCAGGGTCGCCCCCAGCAGGGACACGTCACTGGCGTAGGTGAAGGTCGCCAGGTGCTCCATCGGGTCGTCGGTCAGCCGGCCGTCGACGCGGATCCACACCTGGGTCCGTGACGGGTGCAGGGGGTCGGGGTCCAGGCCGTACGCCGAGTTGCCGAGCCAGCGGACGTCGAGGGCCGCCCACTCGGTGCTGAGACCGTCGTCGTTGCCGCGTTCCTTCATCAGGTCCATGAGGTTCAGCCCCTCGTCGGGACCCTTCACCTCGGGCATCACGTCCTGGTGCTCGAGGCCCTCCTCGAGCTTTTGGAAACTGAGCGACTGGTAGTAGATCGGCCGGCCGTGCTGGCGCGCGAGGACGCGGCGGGTGGCGAAGGACTTGCCGTCCCGGATCCGCTCGACGTCGTAGATGATCGGGACGTTGTAGTCGCCGGCCAGCAGGAAGTACGAGTGCAGCGAGTGCACCTGGAAGCCCTCGGGCACCGTCCGGGACGCCGCGATCAGCGCCTGGGCGGCCACCTGTCCGCCGTACACGCGCTGCCGGATCGTCTCGGGCTGGGTGCCGCGGAACAGGTCGGTGTCGAGCTGCTCGAGGTCGAGCAGGTCGACCAGCTTGCGGGTCGCCTCGCCCATGGTGCGCTCGGTCACGCCTGTCCTCCTGTTTCGTCGGGACCGGGACCCTCGAGTCCGGCCAGGAACTGCTCGAACTGCTGACCGATCTCCTCACCCGTCGGCAGCGGTTCGTCGCTGGCCAGCAGGCTGCTGCCCTCGTTCTCGGCGCGGGCGAACGTGTCGTACTGCTGCTCGAGCGCGGCGACGACCTCCGCCACCTCCTCGTTGGCGGCGAGGTAGCGGCCGATCTCCTCCTCGCGCTCCTCGGCGAGCTCGCGCAGATCGCTGAGGTCGATGGTCAGGCGCGCAGCCAGCTCGACCTGTTCGAGGAGCGCGATCGACGCAGGCGGGTACTCCAGCTGGGCCAGGTAGTGCGGCACGTGCGCAACGAAGCCCTGCCCGTCATGACCCCAGTCGCCGAGGCGTACCTCCAGCAGGGCCTGAGCGCTGCTGGGGACGCGGAGCTCGCCGCGCCAGGGGCTGGTGCCCGTGAGCAGCTCGGGGTTGTTGGCGTGGTGGGTGATCGCGATCGGCCGTGTGTGCGGCACGGCCATCGGCACCGAACCGATGGACACGACGAGCGCGACCTCGAAGCGCTCCACCACCTCGAGCACCGCGCGGCAGAAGGCCTCCCACCGGATGTCGGGCTCCGACCCGTGCAGCAGCAGGTACGGCGACCCGCCGGTGTCGTGCAGCAGTCGCACCACCAGGCGCGGCGCTTCGTAGCCCTCGTAGTGATCGCGCGCAAAGGTCATCGGGGGTCGGCGTGCGCGATAGTCGTGCAACTGGTCGACGTCGAACGTCGCCACCACGACTCCCCCACCGTCCGGAGCGTGGGCACCGGTCCGGATCAGGTGGCGGCAGGCAAGCGCTCCGGCGCTGCCGGCGTCGAGGAATCCTTCGAGGGCCACGAGCAGCGGGAGGTCGCTGACGCCTTCGAGCTCCGGCACCTCGTCCACGATGTGCACGACGCGCGGTGTCGGGCCGGTGGGCTGCGCTGGAGAAGTCACGACCCCAGCCTAGTGGCGAGGAATCACGATCCGTCCGCGTAGGTGGTCGTCATCAACGCCACACCACGCTGGGCGAGCTGGCTGGACGTGATACCCAACACAGCCTGCAGCGCCTCGGCCTGATCCGCGCCGTTCTCCAGGCGGTCGCGCAACAACAGGAGGACGTCCTCGCCGTAGGCGCTGGCGACGTATTCGCAGACCCACCACGACACGGCGTACCACGCCTCGGCGTCGCTGCCGGCGAACTCGTCCTCGCCCGGGAGGTCGGTCGCGGTCGCGCCGACGGTCAGGGCGCGGGCAGGGAGCCGACGCTTCGCAGGTGGCATCGGGCGCACGGAGACGTACTCGGCGAGACCCTCGTTGATCCACAACGGAGCGCCACGTCCACGGGAGCGGAGCATCGCGTGGGTGAGCTCGTGCCGGACGAGGCGACCGATGACAGCCGGCTGCTCGAGGAGCACGCGCGGATTCAGGAAGATCCGGTACGACGCAGCGCCCTTCGCCGGCGTCCGGGCATCGATGGGCACCGCGATGGTCAGCCCGTCGGCGCGATCCGGATCACCCACCGTCTGGTCAGCCAGTCCCCGCAGGAAGGGGGGGTCCTGGAGCGAGTAGACGATGACGCCGTCGGTCGTGGGCTCCTGGTTGCCGATCACGGCCCGCACGTCGGAACGACCGCTGCTCACGGCGTCGACGACACTGCTCGACGACTCTTGGGTGTAGTAGTCGAAGACGCCGAGCACACCCGGGCGCTCGTAGACCTTCACGGCACCGAGGTCCCACGGTTGGGCGTTGCCCGGGTGGTCGGCCTCCCACTCGTAGTCGGTGGTCGAGGCGATCAGCATCCGCGTGCCACTGGCCGACGGCGTGAACAGGAACCGGTCACGCGTGCGCACCGGAGCGTCGTCGTAGCCCTGGAGCTGGAGGGCCACCACGACCTCGGCCCAGTAGTCGTCCGTGCCCTCGACCAGGGTGATGGTCTTCGGGAGCACGCGATAGCGCAGCGCCTGGATCGGCAACTGCTCGAGGTTGTCGTAGTAGACCTGCTGGTCGCTGACCAGTCCCGCGTCCGAGCCGACGAGCGTGCGGCGGAACCGGGCGATGTCGCGCTCGCGCAGCGCGGCGGCGCGGGCGTTGACCGTGCGCTGCATCAGCTGGCCCACGTCAGCGAACTCGTCGCCGGAGTACGTCGGCGGAGGCAGGTCGTCCGAGCAGGCGGTGAGGGAGAGCAGGCCGACGACCGTCAGGAAGAGCAGCGACCGCAGGGCACCGCGTACCGGACCTGTCCGGCGCGTGGGACCGCGGTCGGGTTCAGCGCTTCCCGTCCACATCGAGCAGCGTCCGACCCTCCACCACCGGCTCGGCAGTGATGTCGTGGAGCACGTCGAGCGCGATGGTCGAGGCCGTCAGGCCGACCCGCTCGAGGATCGCCGCACGCTTCGCGTGGCCCAGGAACTCCTGGGGGATGCCGTGCAGGCGCACCGGAGTCCGGACGCCCGCGTCGGTGAGCGTCTGCAGCAACACCGACCCGACGCCGCCGATCCGGCCGTTGTCCTCGATCGTGACGACCCGGCGGTGGGTGCGGGCGAGGTCGATCAGCGCGGGGTCGACGGGCTTGACCCACCGCGGGTCGACGACCGTGACCCCGATGCCCTGCGCCACGAGGCGGGCAGCGACATCGACGGCGATGGTGGCCATGGAGCCGACGGAGACGATCAGGACGTCGCGGGCACCCTCACGAGCAAGGACGTCGCAGCCACCGGCCTTGCCGACGGCCGGGATGTCGTCGGGCGGCGGGCCCTTCGGGAACCGGACGACGGTCGGCGCGTCGGCGACCTCGACGGCCTCGTCGAGCAGTTCGCGCATCCGGGTGACGTCGCGGGGCGCAGCCAGGCGCAACCCGGGCACCACCTGCAGGATCGACATGTCCCACATGCCGTTGTGGCTGGCGCCGTCGTCACCGGTCACACCCGAGCGGTCGAGCACGAAGGTGACGCCGCACTTGTGCAGGGCGACGTCCATCAGCACCTGGTCGAAGGCGCGGTTGAGGAACGTGGCATAGACCGCGAACACCGGGTGCAGGCCACCCATGGCGAGCCCGGCAGCCGAGGTCGCGGCGTGCTGCTCGGCGATGCCGACGTCGAAGAACCGGTCCGGGAAGCGGGACTGGAACTGGTCGAGGCCGACCGGGTGCGTCATCGCAGCAGTGATCGCGACGATGTCGGGGCGGCGTTCGCCGATGCCGACGATGTGGTCGGCGAAGTGATCGGTCCAGATCCGGCCCTTGGGCTTCTCGATGCCCGTCTGGACGTCGAACGGGCCGGGCGCGTGGAACTGGTCGGCCTCGTGCCGCTCCGCCGGGTCGTAACCGAACCCCTTGCGCGTGATGGCGTGCACGATGACCGGGCCGCCGAAGCGCTTGGCCTGGCTGAGTGCCTGCTCCATGGCTCCGCGGTCGTGGCCGTCGACCGGGCCGACGTACTTCAGGCCGAGGTCCTCGAACAGGCCCTGCGGAGCCAGCGCGTCCTTGAGGCCCTTCTTCACGGCGTGCAGCGCGTCGTACGCCGCCGGGCCGACGCCGGGCACAGCGGTGAGTCGGCGCTTGGCGACGTCGAGGACCTGCTCGTAACGCGGGTTCGTGCGCAGGCTGGTGAGCGCAGTGGCCAGGCCGCCGATGGTCGGCGTGTAGGACCGACCGTTGTCGTTGACGACGATCACGAGCTTGCTGCGGTGCTGGATCGCGATGTTGTTGAGGGCCTCCCAGGCCATCCCGCCGGTCAGCGCGCCGTCGCCGATGACGGCGACGACGTGGCGGTCCTCGCCACGGATGGCGTAGGCCTTGGCCAGGCCGTCGGCGTAGCTGAGAGCCGTCGATGCGTGGGAGTTCTCGACCAGGTCGTGCTCGGACTCGTCCTTGCTCGGATAGCCACTGAGGCCACCTTCGCGACGCAGCGTGTCGAAGGTCGCTGCCCGGCCGGTCACGAGCTTGTGCACGTAGGACTGGTGGCCGGTGTCGAAGACGACCTTGTCGCGCGGCGAGTCGAACACCCGGTGGATCGCGAGGGTCAGCTCGACGACGCCGAGGTTGGGGCCGAGGTGCCCGGTGTTGGTCGCGACGGTCCGGATCAGGACGTCGCGGATCTCGGCAGCCAACTGGGTCAGCTCGTCCTCGGTGAGGGTCCGCAGGTCGCGAGGACCGGAGATCGTTTCGAGGACGGGCATGGCTGAAGTCTAGGCCGTCGTGGTTGCGATCGCGGAAAGGTCGAGACATGCCACCGCCGGCTCGTGCAGGCTGCCCATCCAGAGCATTCCGTCGTGCTCCCGCACCCCCGTCACCATGTGGTACGACGCCCCGTGGTCGCCTGGGCGGACGTCCACGTCGTGCACGAGTCGGCCGCGGTCGTCGTACGCCACGACACGGACGGTCTGCTTCGGCTTCGGCTGCACGGCTTCGGGCAGCAGGGTGACCAGCTTGCGTAGGAACAGCGGACCGCGCTGGATCCGCTCGACGAGCGCGTCGACCGGGCTGGCGATGGTGATCCAGATCAACCCGTCGGAGCCGCGGGCGATGTTGTCGGGGTAGCCCGGCAGGTCGGAGCACAGCAGGTCGCGCGTCCCCTTGTCGGGACCGGTGAGCCAGTGGCGCACGACGGTCCGGGCGCCGGTCTCGGCCACGCAGACGAAGTCCTCGGCCGACGAGAGCGCTACACCATTGGCGAACGCGAGGCCGGTGAGGACGGTGGTGACCGTGCCGTCGGGGTCGCGCCGCAACAGCCGACCGGTGCGGGTGTTGCGCACGAAGTCGTGCTTCCACTGCTTGATGCCGAACTGCGTCGAGGAATCGGACCACCACAGGGTGCCGTCGGTGGCGATCGCGGCGTTGTTGCAGAACTTCATCGCGACGCCGTCGACGTCGGCGGTGATCTCCTCGACGACGCCGGTTGCAGGGTCGACCCAGAGCAGGCCACGGTTTGCGTCGCAGACCAGGAGCCTGCCGTCGGGTGCGACCTCGATCCCCAGGGGCCTCCCGCCCGTGTCGGCCACACGATCGATCTGCGATCCGTCCGGAGAGATCCGGAAGATCGCACCGTCCTCGGTGCCCGTGAAGACACTGCCGGCGTCGGGGCCCGACGTGGCGACCACGACGTCCTCCGCACCGGGGCCGGGCACAGGGATGACGGTGAAGGCGGGACCGGTCATGGGAGCAGCTCCTGGTAGAAGTTCGAGTTGAGGAAGTCGGGCAGCACCTGCGCGGCACCCGCCCCCAGAGGCAGGTCCGGGATCCGGGACGGATCGACGAACACGATCTGCCGGCCTTCACCGACAGTGATGTCCGCATCCGTCGCATGCGTCAGGGCGACGTAGAACCGCACCGTGTCCTCGGTGCCGTAGCCCTCGTGGAACACCGTGGTCTCGCGCCACAGGAACAGCTCGGGCTCGACCATGCGCAGGCCGGTCTCCTCCTCGAGCTCGCGGTAGGCCGCCTTGTCGGGGTGCTCCCCCTCGTCGACGTGCCCGCCGACGAAACCCCAGCGCTCGGGATCGATCACCGGGTTCTCATCGCGTTCCTGGAGCAGGATCCATCCGCGGAGGTCGACCAGGATGATCGATGCGAACTGATGCACGGTGGCCAACCTATCGGCAAGCCATCAGGCCGCCGTGCCTCCGCTGCCAGCGAGCTCGTCGGGGTCGACTCCCCCGTTGCAGGACGCGAACGGTTCGGGTGCAGTGTCGCCAGCGGAGTACTTCGTGATGAAGAGGCCGATCCGCGGGTCGTCCGGTCCGACCAGCTCGAGCTGGCGACCCCAGACGGTGATCACCACCGGTGCTTCCTGGTCGGGGTACGGCGACATGATCCCGTCCGGGGGCAACTGCTTCGCCAGGTCGTCCACACCGTCATCGTCGACGAGGTCCGCGCGATAGGTGATCCACGTCGTGCCGTGCTCGAGGTCGTGCACGACGTTGACCTCGGGCACCGGCTCGTCGTACACGCCGCACTCGAGCCAGACCGGCGCGTGGTCGCCGCCGACCGACGGCGACTGCGGGTAGTCCTTCGTCTCCCCCGGCGCCAGGTGCCGGGTCGTCAGGTCCTCGAACTCCTGGACGGCGCTGAGATCACTGGTGCCCTCGGCCGCCGGCCCGTCCTCGTCGCCCCGCGTCAGCAGCACCGGCACCAGCACCGCGATCGCGATGAGCAGGACCGCGACCGCGACGGCGAGCACGACCGGCAGCACCCGCCGCTTGCGCGACGGCGAACCGTACGGCGCCAGCGGCGGCGGGTACGGCGGCGGCGGGTGTGCCTGCGGCGTCCAGTTCGGCGGCTCCGACGGAGGCGGCCCGTACGGCGGCTGGGTCACTGTTCGAGCGCCCTCTCGACCCGCTCGACCTTGGCCGCCATCTCGCCCGTGAAACCGGGACGAATGTCAGCCTTCAGCACCAGACCGACCCGCGGCGACACGGCAGCCACCACGTCGACGGCCTGCTTCACCACAGCCATCACCTCGTCCCACTCGCCCTCGACGTTCGTGAACATCGCGTTGGTCTCGTTGGGGAGACCCGACTCCCGGACGACGCGCACGGCCGCTGCGACGGCCTCGGACACGCTCCCGGTGTCATCGGCGGTCGTGGGACTGATGCTGAAGGCGACGAGCATGAGGACCACGCTAGCCAGCCCGGTTCAATGATCGTCGGGCGACCAGCGTTCGACCATCGCGAGGAACCCGTCCGTCGCCCGCTCCCGCAGCTCCGCGCCCGGGGCGCGGTACTCGTCGTCCTGGGCAGCGAAGGTCGCGTCGGCCCACGCCGCGATCGCATGGGGAGCAGGTGCGCTCCCGAGCTCGCGGGTGCGCGACTTCAGTTCACGCAGCTCGGCCAACTCCGCGCGGACATCGTCGGGGACGCTCGTCTCGGCCAGCAGCTCGTCGAGATTCATCGGCGGGACCCCGGCATGAGCATCGAGCCAGTGCAGCGTGACTGCGGGCCGAATCGCGTAGAAGACCCGCTTCAGCCGCACCGTGCCCACGCCGTCGCCGGCACGCGCCCACTGTGCGCGCCCGACGTGGAGGTAATGGCGTCGTACCCGGACGGGATCGGTCACGGCGGCGACGAGGTCCAGGAGGTCACCGCGGAACTGTTCGTCGCCGGTGTAGATCCACGGCGAGCGGAGCCACTCCCCGACGGTCGCGTTGCCGGCGACGGCGAGCCGCACTGCCTTGCGCAGGTCCCAACCGTTCACGTCCAGCAGCCCGTCGAGCGGCGTCTCGATCACGTCGCGCGAGGGCCAGAGGTCGGCGTAGGCCTTGCGGGAGCGGACATAGAAGAACCGGCAGTCGTAGTCGCTGTCGGGAGAAGCGAACCCCCAAGCGCGACTTCCGCTCTCGATCGCCCACGGAACCCGGACACCGTGCTCCGACTCCACGGCATCCAGTCGCGCATCGATGTCCGCGACGACGGTCGCGTCGAACTCAGTCGGGATGGAGCGCATGCGCGCACGCTACGGCCGAGCCCCGAATCCGGCCAACGAGTTCGCCACCGAAACGCCGCCGGCCCGCCCCTCGCGAGGAGGGACGGGCCGTGCGTTTGCGTCTCGATACGCCTCGCCTGGCGGCTCGGCTACTCGACGACCTTGGGAGGTCAGGCCTTGAGCAGGTTCCGCAGGACGTACTGCATGATGCCGCCGTTGCGGTAGTAGTTCGCCTCACCGGGGGTGTCGATGCGGACGACCGCGTCGAACTCGACACCGGTGTCGGTGCTGACCTTGACCGTGCGCGGCGTCGTGCCGTCGTTGAGGGCGGTGATGCCTTCGAACGCGAAGGTCTCCTCGCCCGTCAGGCCCAGCGACGCGGCGCTCTGGCCCGCCGGGAACTGCAGCGGGATGACGCCCATGCCGATCAGGTTCGAGCGGTGGATCCGCTCGTACGACTCGGCGATGACGGCCTTGACGCCCAGCAGCGAGGTGCCCTTGGCCGCCCAGTCACGCGACGAACCCGAGCCGTACTCCTTGCCTGCCAGTACGACGAGCGGGATGCCCGCAGCCTGGTAGTTCACCGAGGCGTCGTAGATCGTCGTGACCGGGCCGTCGGCGACGGTGAAGTCGCGGGTGAAGCCACCCTCGGTCCCGGGCGCGATCTGGTTGCGCAGGCGAATGTTGGCGAAGGTGCCGCGGATCATGACCTCGTGGTTGCCACGGCGCGAGCCGTAGGAGTTGAAGTCGCGCTGCTCGACACCGTTCTCGGCAAGGTAGGCGCCTGCCGGGCTGTCCTTCTTGATCGCGCCGGCCGGGCTGATGTGGTCGGTGGTGACCGAGTCAGCGAGCTTGAGGAGCACGCGGGCACCGGAGATGTCGGTGACCGGCGCCGGCTCGTCGGGCATGCCGTCGAAGTACGGCGCCTTCCGCACGTACGTCGAGTTCGGGTCCCAGTCGAAGATGTTGCCCTCGGGCGTGGGCAGCGACCGCCACCGCTCGTCACCGGCGAACACGTCGGCGTACGAGTCGTCGAACATCTCGGTGTTGATCGCGCTGGCGATGGTCTCCTCGACCTCGGCCGGCGAGGGCCAGATGTCCCTGAGGTAGACCGGGTTGCCGTCGGCGTCCGTGCCGAGCGCGTCGTTGAACAGGTCGACGTCCATCGACCCGGCCAGTGCGTACGCGACCACGAGCGGCGGCGAGGCCAGGTAGTTCATCTTGATGTCGGGGCTGATCCGGCCCTCGAAGTTCCGGTTGCCCGAGAGCACCGAGACGACGGCGAGGTCGTTGTCGTTGATCGCCTGCGACACCTCGGGGATGAGCGGACCCGAGTTGCCGATGCAGGTGACACAGCCGTAGCCGACGAGGTTGAAGCCGAGCTTGTCGAGGTACGGCGTCAGGCCGGCCTTGTCGTAGTAGTCCGACACGACCTTCGACCCGGGAGCAAGCGTGGTCTTGACCCACGGCTTGCGGGTGAGGCCCTTCTCGACCGCCTTCTTGGCCAGCAGTGCCGCACCGATCATCACCGACGGGTTCGACGTGTTGGTGCAGGAAGTGATCGAGGCGATGGTGACCGCGCCGTGGTCGAGCGTGAAGCTCTGGCCGTCGGCAAGTGTGACCTCGACCGGCGTCGACGGGCGACCTGCGGTCGTCGCCGGCGAATCGGACGCGGGGAAGGACTCCTTGCCGGCCTCGTCGGCGTCGCCGTTGCTGACGTAGTCCAGCACCGACTCGCGCCACGAGGACTTGGCGTCGGCAAGCAGGACGCGGTCCTGGGGACGCTTCGGACCGGCGATGGACGGGACCACGGTTGCGAGGTCGAGCTCGAGCTTCTCGGAGAAGCGGGGCTCGGCCGACGGGTCGTGCCAGAGGCCCTGCTCCTTGGAGTAGGCCTCCACCAGGGCGAGCTGCTCCTCGGAGCGACCGGTGAGCTTGAGGTACTTGATCGTCTCTTCGTCGATCGGGAAGACGGCGATCGTGGAGCCGAACTCGGGGCTCATGTTGCCGATCGTGGCGCGGTTGGCCAGCGGGAGCACCGAGACGCCGGGGCCGTAGAACTCGACGAACTTGCCGACGACGCCGTGCTTGCGGACCATCTCGGTGATGGTCAGCACCAGGTCGGTGGCCGTGGTGCCCTCGGGCAGGTCACCGCTGAGCTTGAAGCCGACGACGCGCGGGATGAGCATGGAGACGGGCTGGCCGAGCATCGCGGCCTCTGCCTCGATGCCGCCGACGCCCCAGCCGACGACGCCGATGCCGTTGACCATGGTGGTGTGCGAGTCGGTGCCGACGCACGTGTCGGGGTACGCCTGGAGGACGCCGCCGACCTCACGGGTGAAGATGGTGCGGGCCAGGTGCTCGATGTTGACCTGGTGGACGATGCCGGTGCCCGGGGGGACGACCTTGAAGTCGTCGAAGGCGCCCTGACCCCAACGGAGGAACTGGTAACGCTCCCGGTTGCGCTCGTACTCGATCTCGACGTTGCGCTCGAACGACTCGGGGGTACCGAAGACGTCGGCCATCACGGAGTGGTCGATGACCATCTCGGCAGGCGCGAGCGGGTTGATCTTGCTGGCGTCGCCGCCGAGGTCGGCCATCGCCTCACGCATGGTGGCGAGGTCGACGATGCAGGGCACGCCGGTGAAGTCCTGCATGATCACGCGCGCCGGCGTGAACTGGATCTCCTTGTCGGGCTGGGCGTTCGCGTCCCAGCCAGCCAGGGCCTTGATGTCCTCGGCGGTGATGTCGGCACCGTCCTCGGTGCGCAGGAGGTTCTCCAGCAGGACCTTCAGCGAGAACGGGAGGCTGGCGACGTCGAGGCCGTCACCGGTCACCGCATCGAGCCGGAAGATCTCGTAGGACTTGCCGTCCACATCCAAATTGCTCTTGGCGCCGAAGCTGTCCTTGCTGGGCATCCTGGTCTCCGTCCTCATCGACTTCGCTGTGTGCGGTAGGTCTCCCCGCATCCTGCCGCCGTCGACCGGGGCGCGGATAGTGAGGCTGACCTAAGTTCGCAAGACATCGGCTTTCCGATATCTCTTGATATCAAGATACATGACGTCAAGCAGGATTTCCATCCGATTCGGCGAACTGCGTGCGATAGAGCTCCTCGTAACGTCCGCCGACCGCGATCAGCTCGGCGTGGGTGCCGCGCTCGACGATCTGACCGGCCTCCACGACCAGGATCTGGTCGGCGGCACGGATCGTCGAGAGACGGTGCGCGATGACCAGCGCGGTGCGTCCGGCCAGTGCTTCAGCGAGCGCGGCCTGCACCGCGGCCTCGGACGTGGAGTCGAGCGAGGCCGTCGCCTCGTCCAGGATCACGACGCGCGGCTGCTTCATCAGCAACCGGGCAATGGTCAACCGCTGGCGCTCACCACCGGAGAGCCGGTAGCCGCGCTCCCCCACCACCGTTTCGAGGCCGTCGGGCAGCGCTCCCACCAGGTCGGCCAGTCGGGCTCGGGTGAGGGCGTCCCACAACTCGGCCTCCGTGGCCTCGGGACGGGCCAGCAGCAGGTTGCCGCGGATCGAGTCGTGGAACAGGTGTCCGTCCTGGGTCACCATGCCCACGGCACCACGGATGGAGTCCGCCGTCAGGTCGCGTACGTCGACGCCGGCCAGCCGCACGGAGCCTGAATCGACGTCGTACAGCCGGGAGACCAGTTGCGCGATCGTCGACTTGCCCGCTCCCGAGGAGCCCACGAGGGCCACCACCTGGCCGGGTTCGGCACGCAGCGAGATGCCGTGCAGGACCTCCTCGCCGCCGCGGGTGTCGAGCGTCGCCACCGCCTCCAGGGAAGCGAGCGAGACCTTGTCGGCCGACGGATAGGCGAAGCGGACGTCGGTGAACTCGACCGCCACCGGCCCGTCCGGGACCGTGCCGGCGCCGGGCCGGTCCACGATCAGGGGCGCGAGGTCGAGGACCTCGAAGACCCGCTCGAAGCTCACCAGCGCACTCATCACCTCGACCCGGGCGCTGGCCAGGGCCGTCAACGGGGCGTAGAGGCGAGTCAGCAGGAGCGACAACGCGACCACGTCGCCGGCGTCGAGGCTGCCGCGCAGCGCCAGGCTGCCACCCAGTCCGTAAACGACGGCCACGGCCAGCGCCGACACGAGCGTGAGCGCGGTGATGAAGGTCGTCTGGACCATCGCGGTGCGGACCCCGATCTCGGCGACCCGGCGGGCGCGGGCCGCGAACTCGACCGACTCCTGCTCAGGCCGCCCGAAGAGCTTCACCAAGGTGGCCCCCGGGGCGGAGAACCGCTCGGTCATCTGGTTGCCCATGGCCGCGTTGTGGTCGGCAGCCTCCCGCTGGATCCCGGCCAGGCGCTTGCCCATCCGTCGCGCAGGTACGACGAAGACAGGCAGCAGGACCAGAGCCAGCAGGGTGACCTGCCAGGAGATGCCGATCATGACCACCAGGGTCAGGGCGAGGGTGACCAAGTTGCCGACGACGCCCGACAGGGTCGAGCTGAAGGCACGCTGGGCCCCGATGACGTCGTTGTTCAGTCGACTGACCAGGGCGCCGGTGCGGGTGCGGCTGAAGAAGGCGATCGGCATGCGCTGGACGTGGTCGAAGACCGCGGTGCGCAGATTCAGGATCAGGCCCTCCCCGATCCGCGACGACAGCCAGCGCGACCACAGGCCCATCGCAGCGTCCAGCACAGCGATCCCGGCGATGGCGAGCGCCAGCCGGACCACGACGTCCTGTGGATCGCTCGCGACGATCGCGTTCACGACCCTGCCTGCGAGCACCGGCGTCGCGACGGCGAGAGAGGAGCTGGCGATGCTCAACAGCACGAAGCCGATCAGCTGGCGCCGCTGCGGCCGGGCAAAACGGAAGATCCGGCGAGCGGTCTCCCAGCTGAAGTCTCGTCGCTCGTCCGACGCGTGCATCGCTCGGAACATCTGGCCCATCGCGACTGATTCCATGCTCATGGACCCGACCGTAGGACCTCAAGTCGACTTGAGGGCAAGCAGGCAACCCTTGCCTAGCGGACTTCGGACTCCAGCAGGGCCACGCACTCGACGTGGTTGGTCATCGGGAACAGGTCGAAGGCACGCAGTCCGGTCAGGCGGTAGCCGTGTTCGGCGAAGATCGCGACGTCACGGGCCAACGCGGCGGGGTCGCAGGCGACGTACGCGACGGCGCGGGGCGCGCGTCGGACGACCTCCTCGACGACGGCCCGCTTCGCCCCGGCGCGCGGCGGGTCGAGGACGACCAGGTCAGCGCTGTCCCACACCTGTCCCAGGCGCCCGTTGGCCAGCACGGCGGCCACGTCGCCGGCCGTGGCCTGGAGACCGGGACAGTTGGCGACCGAGAGGCGCGAGGCATCGGGATCACCTTCGACGGCCGCGACGCGTCCGTCCGGTCCGACGGCGTCGAGCAGGAAACCGCTGAACAGGCCGACCCCGGCGTACAGGTCCAGCGCCGACTCCCCCGGCTTCGGTTCCAGCGCAGAGAGGACCGCATCGACCAACGCCTCCGGGGCACCGGGATGCACCTGCCAGAAGCCGCCGCCGGCCACGTCGAAGGAGCGGCCCCGGACGTCGTACGACGGACCGGTCGGCGCTGCGAGCAGGCACTCGTCCACCGCGACGACGTCGTGCGAGCGGTGCTTGCGCATGCCCCGTGCACCGCCGGGCAGCGAGACGTAGCGCTGCCGGGTGCGCCAGCCGAGTCCGTCGGTGTCGCCGGGCACTGCCTCGACGGTGAGGGTCACCTCGAGGCCCGCCAGGCGACGCAGCTGCTCACGGACGACGTCGCCCTTGAGTCGGCGTTGCGCGTCGAGCGCGACGTGCTGGAAGTCGCAGCCTCCGCAGAGTCCCGGGCCGGCGAACCGGCAGGGAGCGTCGACCCGGTCGGGCGATGCCGTGAGCACCTCGACCGCGTCAGCGCGCCAGAACCGGTCACCTGCCGTGCCCTCGGTGATCTCGACGACGACCCGCTCACCCGGGAGTGCGTGACGGACGAAGACGACTCGTGTCTGGTCTCGAGACGGTTGCCCCACCTCCTCGGTCTCAGCAGTGACCTGGACCCGGGCGACGCAGTGACCTCCGTGGGCCACCGGACCGATCTCGACCTCGAAGCGCTGGCCGACCGCCGACGCACCACGGACCTTCCGCGGCCGGGCGCGTCGGGCAGGCGGCCGACTCACTTGCGCGTCTGCCGGTCGGAACGGTCGCGGACGCGACCGCGGCGCAGGTCGCCGGGGCGCACCCGCTCTTCCTCGCGCTGCTCGCGCTCCAGGGCGATCTCGGAGGAACGCAACTGGTAGGGCACGGAGATGACCATGACGCCGGGGCTGAAGAGCAGGCGGCCCTTGAGGCGTAGTGCCGTCTGGTTGTGCAGGAACTGCTCCCACCATCGGCCCACGACGTACTCGGGGATGTAGACGGCGACCACGCCACGCGGGTTGGCCCGGCGGATCGCTGCGGTGTACTCGACGATCGGCTTGACGACCTCGCGGTAGGGCGAGTGCAGCACCTTGAGGGGAATGCCGGTGTTGCGCTCGTCCCAGTCCTCCAGGAGGCGAGCGGTGTCCCTCTGGTCGACCGAGACGTAGACGCCTTCGAGTGCGTTCGGGCGGGTCGCCTTGGCGAAGGCCAGCGCCCGCAAGGTCGGCTTGTGCAGCTTGGAGACGAGCACGATCGCATGCACCCGGGTGGGCAGCACGCTGTCCTCGTCGTCAGCGGCGAGCTCTCCCTCGACCTTGTCGTAGTGGCCCTTGATGCCCTTCATCACGGCGAAGAAGAAAGCCATCGCCAGGATCGCGATCCAGGCTCCCGCCAGGAACTTCGTCAGCAGGACGACGACCAGCACGACAGCGGTGAAGGACAGACCGACCGCGTTGATGATGCGCGAGCGGACCATCCGGCGACGCTCGGCCGGGTCGCGCTCGGTCACCAACAGACGGGTCCAGTGCCGGATCATGCCGAGCTGGCTGAGGTTGAACGACACGAACACACCGACGATGTAGAGCTGGATGAGCTTGGTGACCTCGGCATCGAAGGCGACGATCAGGGCGATCGATGCCAACGCGAGGAACACGATTCCGTTGCTGTAGGCCAGCCGGTCACCGCGGGCACCGAGGGCGCGCGGCGCGAGACCGTCCTTGGCCAGGATCGATCCGAGCACCGGGAACCCGTTGAACGCGGTGTTCGCCGCGAGAACGAGGATGACGCCGGTCACGGTCACCACGAAGTAGAAGCCCGGGCTGAAGTCCTGGAAGATCGCCCGCGCGATCTGTGCGATCACCGTGTGCTGGTCGAAGGTGTCGGCGAGCGGCTGGCCGTTCCGCGTCAGCCGGTCGAGTTCGTGCGGGTCGAC
Source organism: Propionibacteriales bacterium (assembly GCA_026392415.1). Taxonomy (GTDB): domain Bacteria; phylum Actinomycetota; class Actinomycetes; order Propionibacteriales; family Nocardioidaceae; genus Nocardioides. The sequence continues at coordinate 34,219 of JAPLCC010000051.1, read as the reverse complement.
GTACTTCAACCCCATCTGCTTGGCCAGCACGATGACACTGACCATCATCGTGACCGCGATCATGCCCAGGAGCAGGAGCGTGGTGGCGGCGTTCTTCGACTTGGGTCGCTGGAAGGCCGGCACCCCGTTGGAGATCGCCTCGACGCCGGTCAGCGCAGCACAACCAGACGAGAACGCACGAGCCAGCAGGATCATCAGGCCGAAGGTCGTGAGCGGCTCGTCCCAGCCCTGCTTCGGCGTGATCTCCAGGTCTGCGCTCTCGACCAAGGGAAGGGAGCCGTAGGCCATCTCGACGAAGCCGTAGGCGCACATGCCGAGAATGGCGAACATGAAGAGGTAGGTCGGCACCGCGAAGAACGAGCCGGACTCGCGGATGCCGCGCAGGTTCATGGCCATCAGCAACAGGACCAGGACACTGGCGACCGTCGCTTCGTGGTGCTGGAACGAAGGAATCGCCGCTGCGGCGTACTGCGCGCCCGAGGAGATCGACACGGCCACCGTGAGGACGTAGTCGACGAGCAGGGCACTGGCGACCGTCACGCCGGCCGTACGCCCGAGGTTGACCGTGGCCACCTCGTAGTCGCCACCACCGGACGGATAGGCATGCACGGTCTGGCGGTACGACGCGATGACGGCCGCCATGACCAGGGCGACCGCGATCGCGATCTTCCAGGACCAGACGTACTGGGTCGCACCGGCGATGGCCAGCATAATGAAGACCTCGTCCGGCGCGTAGGCCACCGACGACAACGCGTCGCTCGCGAACACGGGAAGCGCGATCCGTTTGGGGAGCAGCGTCTCCCCCAACTGTGCGCTGCGGAGCTTGCGGCCCAGCAGAATGCGCTTAGAGACGTCTCCGACACCCACGATCGACAACCGTAGGGCATGGCCGGTGCTATAGCGTGCTCACCGTGCACGTCGTGATCATGGGATGTGGCCGCGTCGGCTCGACACTGGCGCGCAGCCTCGAGGACAGAAACCACACGGTGTCGATCATCGACACCGAGCCTGACGCGTTCCGACGCCTCGGGCCCGGCTTCAATGGCGACAAGATTCCCGGCATCGGGTTCGACCAGGAAGTGCTGGAGAAGGCCGGGATCCGCCGCGCCGACGCGTTCGCCGCGGTGTCCAGCGGTGACAACTCCAACATCATCGCCGCGCGGGTCGCCCGCGAGAGCTTCGGCATCCAGCAGGTCGTCGCCCGGATCTACGACCCCGGTCGTGCCGAGGTCTACCAGCGTCTGGGCATCACGACCGTCGCGACCGTCAAGTGGACCGCCGACCAGGTGCTGCGCCGGATCCTTCCGGCCGGCGCCGAGCCGGACTTCCGCGACCCCTCGGGCACGATCCGGGTCGACCACATCCCGACCCCCGAGGTCTGGGTCGGGGCCCGCGTGGGCCAGCTCCAGGAGCAGGCCCGCTGCCGGGTGGCATGGATCGACCGGCTGGGCGAGGGCATGCTGCCCGACCGGGAGAGCGTGATCCAGGAGGGCGACATGCTCCACCTGGTGACGCGCGAGGAGAACGCACAAGCGGCGTACGACGTGCTCAGCCGCGGCCCCGAGCACGAAGGCTAGGGAGAAGGAATCCATGAGGGTCGCCATCGCTGGAGCAGGTGCCGTCGGACGTTCGATCGCGCGCGAGCTGATCGAGAACGGTCACGAGGTGCTGCTGATCGACAAGTCCCCCAGCTCCATCCGTCCCGAACGCGTGCCGGACGCCGAGTGGCTGCTCGCCGACTCGTGCGAGCTGTCGTCGCTGGAGGAGGCGCGCCTCGACAAGTGCGACGTCGTGATCGCCGCCACCGGTGACGACAAGGCCAACCTGGTCACCTCGCTGCTCGCCAAGGCGGAGTTCGGCGTCCCCCGCACCGTGGGACGCGTGAACCACCCGAACAACGAGTGGCTGTTCACCGAGGCCTGGGGAGTCGACGTCAACGTCTCGACGCCGCGCATCATCACCGCGCTCGTCGAGGAAGCCGTGACGGTCGGCGACCTGGTCCGGCTCTTCACGTTCCGCCAGGGCAACGCCAACCTGGTCGAGATGACCCTGCCCGCCGACTCGCCGTACGTCGGCAAGGCCGCGGGCCTGATCCCGCTCCCCGACAACTGCGCTCTGGTCACGATCCTGCGCGACGGACAGGTCTACGTGCCGGCCCCCGAGCAGCCTGTGGAGGCTGGTGACGAACTGCTGTTCGTGGTCCCGGCCGAGGCCGAGGACGAGCTCGAGCAGATGCTCGCGCCGTCGGCGCACCCGGCTAAGTAGCGGCGTCCTGCTGCAGCGGCGTCGCGTTGCGGGCCAGCAGCCAGATCATCACTGACCACGACCCGATCCGGAGCACCCAGCCCAGGCCGGTGCGCAGCACCAGGATCAGCACCACGGCGTGGTCGGCATCGATCGTGTCGTTGTGGCCGAGCAGCCACACCGGGCCCTGCAGCAGGACCCCGATGGCACCGGGCAGCAGCATCACCCAGGTGAGCCGGCCGCACAGCTTCACGACCTGCTTGTCCTTGTGCCAGGCCGTCGCGTCGCCCGTGACGCTGCCGAGCATGAAGCCCAGCATCGGCCAGCCCGCCAGGCAGCTCGCGCCGAGGACGACGGTGTAGCCGAGGCTGATCAGGATGCCCGGCAGGAAGAAGGCCAGTGCCTGGTCGGACTCCGAGCCGCCGGAGTTCTCTGCCCACCGCACGAAGACCCACCCGATCCCGATGCCGAAGATGGCGTTCAGGACGTACTGCGTGCTGCTGCGCTGCACGATGCGGGCGAGCAGCGCCGCACCCGCGACGGCCAGGCTCGCCACCAGCGCCCACTGGAGCTCCTTGGTGGAGAGCCACAGGACGGTGAAGACGATGCCGGGGACAGCGGCCTCGACCAGGCCACGGCGTCCACCGAGTGCCGACGCCAACTGGCCTCGCACCAGTGCCTCGACGGTGTCCACTCCGAGGTGATCGGGAGCGGCGGTCACAGGAGCTCGTAGCGCGGGTTGTAGAGGATGCGTGAGCCGTCCTGGGTGCTGACCCGGCCAGACACCTCGACGCTGCGGCCAGGGCCGATCCCGGCGATCCGTCGCCTGCCCAGCCAGATGACGGTCACGATGCCGGTGCCGTCGTACAACTCGGCCTCCAGCGCTGGTACGCCACCGCGGGGGCGCAGCGTGACGGTGCGCAGGGTGCCACGCAGGCGGACCTTCTCGCGGTCCGGCGCGTCACCGATGCAGAGCACGCCGTCGCCGGTGAAGGTCTTGCGCAGGTCACGGGCGTCGGCCTCGTCGGGGTTCGCCCACTTGCTGATGGTCCGGCGCAACCGGCTCTTGTTGGTGCCCACGGAGTCGCCCTCAGCTCGCGGGAACGGCCTTCGGCTGCGCACCCTCGGGCAGCGTGAGCGGCAACTGCTCCCCGACCGGCATGGCGTGCGCGCCGCGGCGTACGGCCAGTTGCGCAATGGCGGACTCCCAGTCCTCAGCCGCCTCGGGCGTACGGGCGGGCTCGCCGAGGAAGGTCGCGCGCAGCAGCCATCGCGGACCGTTGACGCCGATCACGCGGGACGTCTGGGTGCCGGCAGCGCCGTCGGCCCTGGTCATCTTGACCTCGCAGACGAGCTCGGTGCCGAACCGACCCTCGCGCTCGGTCGCGGTGCCGCCACGGCGCGCGGTGTCGGCCGCGATCTGCGGACGGATCTCGCTCCAGAGGTCGCCGTTGCGGGGAGCGGCGAAGGCCCGCAGCTCCAGCGCCCCGGCATCGGTCGCGAGCAGTACGGCGCGCACCTCGCCCGACTTGTCGTCCACCTGCACCCGGACCTCCCGGTCCGCGAGCGGTGCCACCAGGAGCGAGCCGAGGTCCAGCCGGTCCACGCCGTCCTCGGGGAGTTCGTCGACGTCGTACGGACCTGCCGCCACGTCGTCGTTCGTCGCCTCGACGGACGAGTCGCCGTCGATTGCCTCGTCGACAACCGCGTCGGCATCCTTGCGCCGCAACCTCACTGTGCCCTCCTCATCGGGTCCTTCGGAGCGGATCGCGCGTTCGACCGATGGGTCTACGCACCGAACCCTCCAGTAGAACCGTAGCCTCCGCTCCCACGGACGCTGTCGGGAAGGGCGTCCACAGGTGCGAATCGGGCGCGCTCGAAGCGCTGGATGACCAACTGGGCGATCCGGTCGCCGCGCCTGAGGACGATCGCCTCGGCGGGGTCGTGGTTGATCAGCAGCACCTTGATCTCGCCGCGGTATCCCGCGTCGACCGTGCCCGGCGTGTTGACGATCGACAGCCCGTGGCGGGCGGCCAGCCCCGAGCGCGGGTGAACCAGGGCGACGTACCCCTCGGGCAGGGCGATCGCGATCCCCGTGGGGACCAGTGCCCGCTCACCGGGCGCCAGGGTCACGTCGACGGTGGACAGCAGGTCCGCACCGGCGTCGCCGGGATGCGCGTAACTCAGGAGCGGCAGGTCGGGATCCAGTTGCTGAACAGCGATCACGAGATCGACGGGGTGGTCAGGGCCGGCAGCATCGTGGAGGGGCACGGGAAGACCCTAACGATCGACGGCGCCGGGCCGGATGGGATCATCCTCGGCGTGAGCGAGAGCGGCCGGACGGCGTACCACGAGCGGCTGCGTGTGCCGTTGCGCTGGTGGGCGCAGGGCACGATGCTCGTCGCCACCCTCTGGCTGACCGTCGTCGTCGCCGTCCCCGGCCCGGCCCCCTGGATCATCACCGGTGTGGCGATGGGTCTGCTCGCCGTCTGCCTGTTCTGGTACGGCGACGCGCGGGTCGTCGTGGGCGACGGCTGGTTCCGCGCCGGACGGGCCCGGATCGAGTCGGTGCACGTCGGACGGATCGAGCCTCTCGACGCCGAGGAGACCCGGCGGGTGTCCGGTCGCGATGCCGATGCCCGCGCCTACCTGCTGCTCCGGCCCTACCTCAAGCGCTCGGTCAAGGTGGAGATCACCGACCCGGCCGACCCGGCGCCGTACTGGCTGGTGAGCTCGCGGCACCCGAGGGCGCTGGCCGGTGCGCTCGAGGCGGCGCGCGGCTCGGGGCACCCCGGCGACCCTGGGCAACCGACTCACTGACCTGACCGGGCCAGTAGGCTCGCCGTCATGGCACAGGACAGTTCGAAGATCTGGTCGGCGTTCTCGCTCGTCGCGGCACTCGGTGCGGCGTCGATCGCGAAAAAGGGCCTCGACACCGGCTGGAAGGCCGCGACCGGCAAGCAGCCGCCGGCCAATCCGGCCGACCCCGACGTCGACGTCTGGGAAGCCGTGGCCTGGGCGGCTGCGAGCGGTACCTTCGTCGCCCTGGCGAAGATGTTCGCCCAGCGCCGGGCCGCGAACTACTACGCCCGATCGACCGGGCACCTGCCTCCGGCCCTCCAGAAGGACAACAGCGTCAAGGCCTGACGGGGCCACGCAGGGCGCAGGTCTGCGCCAGACCAAGCGCCCAGCAGGTGGGGCAGCCGCGCAGCAGCACCGCGCTGGGCACCAGGAGCAGCAGGCTCCACGGACCCACCCAGGGGATCAACACGAACGCCGCCAGCATCATCGGCAGCCCGACCGCGCCCCGGACGAGATGCCGGGGAACGCTGCTGCTGGCGAACAGGGTGTCGGGGTCGCTCACACCGTTGATTCGGTGCGACGAGCCCGACGGATGGGCCGAGCCGTCAGGCGCAGTCGCGGCAGATCATCTTCTTCGGGTCGGCCAGCTGGCTGCGGTGGTGCACGAGGAAGCAGTTCATGCAGGTGAACTCGTCATCCTGCTTCGGCTTGACCTCGACAGCGAGCTCTTCGTGCGACAGGTCCGCGCCGGGCAGCTCGAAGGATTCGGCCGCTTCGGTCTCGTCCTCGTCGACCTTGCCGGAGTTCTTGTCGTGGCGGCGAGCCTTGAGCTCCTCGATGCTCTCTTCGGACTGTTCGTCCTCGTTCTTGCGTGGTGCGTCGTAGTCAGTCGCCATGACGTGTTCCCTCTCCCCTCGAACAGGCCGGCCCCTGCACTGGTCGTGCGGGTCGGCGCGGCAGATTGTGCACCATCGGGTCCGGTTCGCGATACCCGGGTGGATGCGAGTCGCCAGAACAGCGACGAGTGGCAACCTATTCCCGCGGGACTGACGCAAGGAAGCCAGCCTCGGTGACCGCTGCGAGAAGGTCCTCGAACCCGTGATCGGGGCCACACACCATGGCCTCGGTCCCGGCGGCTCCGAGGGTCACCAGTGTGCGGGCTCCCGCGAGCCTCGCGATGAGTCCCCCGGCAGCGTGGTCCCAGGTGTGGACGCCCTCCTCGACGTAGCCGTCGAGCGCCCCTTCGGCGACCCGGCAGAGGTCCAGGGCGCAGGATCCCGTGCGTCGAATGTCACGCACCTCGGGCAGCAACCGGGCCGCGGCGGCGGCCTGCACCTCCCGCACCGGGCGGGTGTAGTTGAACCCGGTGGCGATGAGGCGGTGGGCCAGCGGCGCCGGGGGCCGTACGACGACCGGGACGCCGTCGCGGGTCGCCACTCCCCCGAGATGGCCGGCGTAGACGACGTCCTTGGCCACGTCGACCACGACTCCGGCGACGACCTCGCCGTCGACCTCGGCGGCGACCGACACGGCGTACTCGGGGATGCCGTAGAGGAAGTTCACCGTGCCGTCGATGGGATCCACGATCCAGCGCACGCCGGAGGTCCCGGGAACGTCGTCGCCCTCCTCGCCGAGGAAGGCGTCATCGGGCCGGGCCGCATGGATGAGGCGCCGGATCAGTTCCTCGGTGGCCCGGTCGGCTGCCGTGACCACGTCGATGTCACTGGACTTGGTCGCGGCAACCTCGACCTTGCGGCCCGCGTGGTCCCGCACCAGGGCGGCCGCCTGCTGGGCGACCGTCAGGGCGAGGTCCGCCAGGCTCGCGACGGAGACCTCCGGCCGGCTCACGGCCGTCCGGCAGGCACGGGAGCGGCCAGACAGCAGTCCACGGGACAGCGATCCTGCACGGGGCCGCGTGTCCCGACGACAGCACGAGCGACGTCCTCCCCACGCTCGGCGGCCGCACGTTCGAGAACGAGGTCGCGCAGGGCGCCGACGAAGGCCGCGTGCGTCCCGGCCGACGCCGAGCGCCGGGCGGGGATCCCGAGCTCTGCGGCGGTCGCGAGGGCCTCGGTGTCGAGGTCGTAGACGACCTCCATGTGGTCGGAGACGAAACCCACCGGGATCAGGACCACGGCGCGCGGGACGGTGCCCTCGGCACCGGCCGCCAACTCCTCGAGACGGTCGTTGACGTCGGGCTCGAGCCAGGGGGTGTGCGGCGATCCCGAGCGCGAGCAGTAGACGAGCTCGTGGTCGTGGGCCACACCGGTCACCTCCCGTACCTGCTCGGCGACGACCGCAGCGACTTCGAGGTGCTGCGCGGCGTAGGCCCCGGATCCCCCCGGTCCGCTGTTGTCGTTCATCGTCACCGGGATCGAGTGGGTCACGAACACCAGCAGCGCGCCGTCGCGCACGTCCTGCGGCAGGTCGGCCAGCGAGGCCAGGACGCCGTCAACGGTCGCGGCGACGAAACCGGGGTGGTTGTAGTAGGCGCGGGCCTTGTCCAGCTGCGGTGGGGTGAGGCCCTCGGGGACCGCCTCGATGGCGGCGGCGATGTTCTCCCGGTACTGCCGGCAGCTCGACCACGACGAGTAGGCCGACGTCACCAGGCACAGCGCACGGCGTACACCGTCGCGGGCCATCTGCTCCACGGTGTCGCCGAGGTACGGCGCCCAGTTGCGGTTGCCCCAGTAGACCGGCAGGTCGATGTCGTGAGCGGCGAAGTCGCTCTCGATCGCCGCGATCAGCGCCTTGTTCTGGTCATTGATGGGCGACTTCCCGCCGAACTGGAAGTAGTGCTGGCCGACCGCCTCGAGCCGCTCGCGCGGGATTCCGCGGCCACGGGTCACGTTCTCGAGGAAGGGCACCACGTCCTCCGGCTTCTCCGGGCCACCGAAGGAGACGAGCAGGACGGCGTCGTAGGGATCAGTGATGAGCGGCACGGCAGACTCGGGATTCGGCACGCCCCCATCGTAGGGAGCAGGATGCAACCGCGATGTTCGAGTCCTACCGCCAGATCTTCACACCGGCCACGGCGCTCTTCAGCCTGACCGGTCTGGTCGCACGCCTGCCCATCTCCATGGTCGGCCTCGGCATCGTGCTGCTCGCCGAGCACGAGACCGGCTCCTACGGCTTCGCCGGTTCCGTTTCCGCAGTCGCCCTGATCGCCAACGCCCTGTTCGCGATCCCCCAGGGTCGACTGCTCGACCGGATCGGCCAGAGCCGCGTCCTGCCGACGGTCATCACCGTGTGGGGCATCGGCCTGGTCCTGGCGATGGGCTCGCTGCGCTGGGACTGGCCCGTGTGGTCGACCTACGCCTGCGCGGCGATGGCCGGCGCTGCGCTCCCCTCGGTCGGCACCTGCGTCCGCGCCCGCTGGGCACACACGCTCGCGGACCGGCCCGAGCGACTGCACACGGCGTTCTCCTTCGAGGCGGTCGCCGACGAGACCGTCTTCCTGGTGGGCCCGATCGCTGTCACCCTGCTCGCGACCGCCGTGCACCCGTTCGCCGGACTCGGCGCAGCGCTGGTTGCGGGAGTCCTCGGCACGTTCGCCTTCTCCGCCCAACGTGGGACCGAGCCGCCCGCGCATCCGCCGACGGCGTCCGATGGCGTCCGCCCGCCGATCCCGTGGGCGGCGATCGCGCCCCTCACCGTCGTCGCCGCAGCCCTCGGCGTCCTGTTCGGCGCCGCAGAGGTGGTGACCGTCGCGTTCGCCGACGAGGAGGGCCACAAGTCCGCCGCAGGATTCCTGCTCGCGATCTGGGCGCTGGGCAGCCTGGTGGCCGGCGTCCTGTCCGGTGCGATCACCTGGCGACGCGGCCCGCTCGTCCGACTGCGCCTCGGCGCGTTCGGGATGCTCCTGGCCATGGCGCCGCTGGCGCTCGTGCCTTCGCTGCCCGTGATGGCAGCCGTGCTGCTCATCGGGGGCTTCGCGATCTCGCCCACGCTGATCGCCACCATGTCGCTCGCCGAACAGGTGTTGCCGCCCGCCCGGCTGACCGAGGGCATGGCGTTCATCCAGACCGGGCTGGCCGCAGGCCTGGCCCCCGGGGCCGCCGTCGCTGGCGTGCTCATCGACGCGAAGGGAGCCTCGCCGGCCTACCTCGTGTGTGCTGCCGGCGGCGCGCTGGCACTGTTCGGAGCCCTCGCCACCCGGGTCCCGGCTACGGTGCCGTCCCATGAGCACGCGTCGTCGGACCCCTCCGGACACCTGGCGTAACTGGTCAGGCCTCGAGTCCTCTTCCGGCCTCCAGGTCCTGTGCCCGGGCAGCGCCGACGAGGTCCGGGCGGCCGTGGCCGAGGCGCGGGCTGCCGGCCGAACCGTCAAGGCGGCCGGAACCGGGCACAGCTTCACCGCGATCGCGAAGCCCGCACACGTCCAGCTCCTGCCTGACCGGATGCGCGGCATCCTCGCCGTCGATCGCGAAGCCATGACCGTCACTGCGCGCGCCGGCACCCAGCTCAAGGTCTTCAACGCCGAGCTGGAACGCCTCGGGCTGAGCCTGCACAACATGGGAGACATCGCCGAACAGACCCTCGCCGGGGCCATCTCGACCGGCACCCACGGCACCGGCGGCCGGGCCTCCGGTCTGGCCGCCCAGGTCGTCGGCCTCGAGCTCGTGACGGGCACCGGCCAGATCATCTGGGCCACCGCCGACGAGAACGCCGACGTGTTCCAGCTCGCCCGGGTGGGCCTCGGTGCGCTCGGGGTGATCACTGCGATCAGCTTCGCCGTGGAGCCGCTCTTCCTGCTCCGTGCCGTCGAGAAGCCGTTGTCCTGGGACGAGGGCATGGCCGGCTTCGACGACCTGACCGCCGCGCACGACCACGTCGACATGTACTGGTTCCCCCACGCCGACCGGTTGCTGACCAAGAGCTACACCCGCAGCGGCACCGACCTCTCCTTGGCCGAGCCGCTCCCGCGCTGGCGCGCCTGGCTCGACGACGACCTGCTGTCGAACACCGTGTTCGGGGCCCAGACCGCGGCGCTGAACCGCGCCCCGCGAGCCATTCCCGCCGCCAACCGCTTCGCCGCGCGGATGATCGGCGCCCGCACCTACTCCGACCTCGCCCACCGCGTCTTCACCACCGAACGACGAGTGGTCTTCCGCGAGATGGAGTACGCCGTCCCCCGCGCTGCCGGACTGTCCGCGCTGCGCGAGTGCCGCGCCGCCTTCGAGAAGTCCGGCCTCACCGTGTCCTTCCCGGTCGAGATCAGGGTCGCCCCCGCCGACGACGTGCCGCTGTCGACGTCGTACGGCCGCGACTCCTTCTACCTTGCGTTCCACACCCACCAGCGCGCCGATCACGAGGCGTACTTCGCCCTGATGGAGTCGGTTATGCGCGACCACGAGGGGCGCCCGCACTGGGGCAAGCTGCACACCCTGGACGCGCACGACCTCGCGCCTCTCTACCCGCGCTTCGACGCCTTCCTCGCGATGCGGGACCACCTCGACCCGGATCGGGTGTTCACGAATCCGTACCTCGACCGCGTCCTCGGTGCGTGACTCCGTTGGCAAGGACACACGCCTGCCCCTGCGGCTCCACCAGGGCGTACGACGCCTGCTGCCGCCCGTTCCACCGGGGCACCGCGGCGCCCGCGAGTGCCGAGGAGCTGATGCGCTCGCGGTACTCCGCGTTCGTGGTCGGCGAACCCCTTCATGTGAGGTACCTCTTGGCGACGTGGCACCCGGCCACCAGGCCCGCCTCGCTGGAGCTCGACGAGGACGTTCGCTGGACGGGTCTCGAGGTGCTCGCGACCGAGGCGGGCGGGCCCGAGGACCGGCGGGGCGTTGTCGAGTTCCGCGCCCACCACACGCGCGACGGCGTCGCCCGCGTGCTGCACGAGGTCAGCCGGTTCCGGCGCGACGCTGACGGTTGGCTCTACGTGCGGGGCCGCGCGACCTGGACCTGACGTTCCGGTCCAGCAAAATTGTCGACACGTCGCCACACGCCGCGCGGGCAACAGGATCCGGGGGGTCGCCGGGCGTAGGCTCGGCTCAACCGGAGCAGCACCCCGGCACCAGGCAGGACTCCCCCAGGCAGACACCCGAGGACACGATGGCGGACAAGGCGGACCAGGCCGGCAACGGCACGTCCCGACTTGATCTCACCGGAGTCAGCCCCGACCGTCGACGCCTGCTGCTGGTGGACGACCAGGGCGCCGAGTTCACCCTCGACATCACGCCCGACCTCCGCGCTGCGGTGCGCGGTGAGACCACCCGTCTCGGCCAGTTGGAGATCAAGATGAGCAGCAGCATCCGTCCCCGCGAGATCCAGATCCGTATCCGCGCAGGCGAGACCGCGGAGACCGTCGCGCAGGCCGCAGGCACCACGGTCGACGCGATCATGTCCTACGTCGCGCCGGTCCTCGCCGAGCGTGAGCACGTGGCCGAGCGTGCGCAGAAGGCGTCGATCCGTCGTACTCCCGGTGAGTCGACTGCTGTCCACACACAGAGCCGGGTCCTCGGGGACGCCGTTGCTGCCCAGCTGCGCGGCATCGGCGCCGACCCGTCCGAGGTCACCTGGGACGCCTACCGCCGCGAGACCGGACGCTGGGTGCTCACCGGCTCCTTCAGCTCCGGCGAGCGCAGCGGCACCGCCCGCTTCACCTACGACGCGCCCGGCAACTACGTCCTGAGCGACAACGACGACGCCCGGTGGCTGATCGGCGACGTGGTCGCCGCCGCTGCTGTCCCCGCCGCGCGCGACGACCTTCGCCAGGTGCGCGAGCGCCGGCTGTCCGCCGTACCCGCCGAGGAGCTGCCTCTCGGCGGCGAGCTCGTCGACACCTTGCCGCTGGGCGACGACGCGCTGGACGCCGCCACCGAGGCCGTCGAGGTCCGCGCCGAACTGCCCGCCGTCGAGTACGACGAGCCGATCCGGGCGACCGCCGACCAGCCGCTGATCGCCGACAACGTGCCGACCGAGGCCGAGCGCGAGGCCGAGGCCGCCCGCCACCGCAGGGCCGTGCAGAAGAAGCGCGGCCGGGCGTCGGTCCCGAGCTGGGACGAGATCATGTTCGGTGGATCCGATCAGGCGTAGTTCGTAGTTCCTGACGCCCTGTGGGGCGTAACCTGCGTCCATGGCTTATTTCGTCACTGGCGCCTCCGGTTTCATCGGTCGCCACCTCGTCGCTGACCTGCTCGACCGCCGCGAAGGGCCGATCTACGTACTGGTCCGTCCCTCCTCCCAGAAGAAGATGGAGGCGCTGATCCGTCAGTCGGGGTCCACCCGGGTCCGCCCGGTGCTCGGTGACCTGAGCAAGCCCGATCTCGGCGTCGACCCCGAGTGGATCGACGAGCACGCCGGTTCGATCAAGCACTTCTTCCACTTGGCAGCGATCTACGACATCACCGCTGACGACGCGACGAATGACGCCATGAACATCGACGGCACCCGGCACGCGCTGGGCCTCGCGGAGCGCCTGCAGGCTGGGTGCTTCCACCAGGTGTCCTCGGTCGCAGCGGCCGGCGACTACCACGGCCGGTTCGACGAGACGATGTTCGAGGAGGGGCAGCCCTTCCCCTCGCCGTACCACCGGACGAAGTACTTCTCCGAGAAGCTGGTCCGCGACGAGGCGACGATCCCGTGGCGGATCTACCGGCCGGCCATCGTGGTCGGCCACTCCGAGACCGGCGCGATGGACAAGATCGACGGCCCGTACTACATGTTCCCGCTCATCAAGCGGCTGCGTGACAACCTGCCCTCGTGGCTGCCCCTGGTCGGCGTCGACCTCGGTGACACCAACATCGTCCCCGTCGACTACGTCTCCAAGGCGATGGACCACCTCGCGCACCTCCCCGACCGCGACGGTGAGGCCTTCCACCTGGTCTACCCCGAGCCGCAGCCGGTCGCCGAGATGATCAACGCCTTCTGCACGGCGGCCGGTGCGCCCCGGTTCGCGACCCCGATCGACCGCAACGTCACCAGCGCCGGTCCGCTGGGCCTGGTCCCCCGCCAGCTGCGACCGAGCAACCTGATCAAGGCCGTGGTCCGCTCCGCTCCGGGCCAGTTGGCGCTCGACCAGACGGTCGGACGCCTCGGGCTGCCCGCCGAGGCACTGGCCCACACGTCGTTCCCGTCGGTGTTCGACTCGCGGATCACCGAGAAGGCACTCGCCGGCTCCGGTATCAGCGTGCCGCCGCTGGAGACCTACGCCCGGGCACTGTGGGCACACTGGGAGGAGAACCTCGACGACACGCTCTCGCGTGACCCGAAGGCCGTCGCCGCGCTGAAGGACAAGCACGTCGTCATCACCGGCGCCTCCTCCGGCATCGGCAAGGTCGTGGCGTTCAAGGTCGCGCAGGCCGGAGGCATTCCGGTGCTGGTCGCGCGCGGCAAGGAGAAGCTCGAGGAGATCAAGGCTGCCATCGAGGCACGCGGCGGCCAGGCCCACGTCTTCCCCTGCGACCTCTCCGACCTCGAGGCGATCGACCAGCTCTGCGAGCAGCTGGTCCGCGACCTGCCCAGCGTCGACTTCGTCATCAACAACGCCGGCCGGTCGATCCGCCGGTCATTGAAGCTGTCGCAGGACCGGTTCCACGATTTCGAACGCACGATGCAACTCAACTACTTCGGCGCAATCCGGTTGTTGATCGGCCTGATGCCGCAACTGCACGCGCAACGCTCCGGCCACATCGTCAACATCTCCTCGATCGGGGTGCAGACGAACCCGCCGCGGTTCTCTGCCTACGTCGCCTCCAAGGCAGCCCTCGACGCCTGGAGCAACGTGGTCTCCTCCGAGGTCGTCGGACACGGCATCACGTTCACCAACGTGCACATGCCGCTGGTCCGGACGCCGATGATCGCGCCGACCAAGATGTACGACAAGTTCCCCACCATCTCGCCGTCCCAGGCCGCCGACGTGGTGATCAGGGCGATGGTCGAGAAGCCGCACGAGATCAACACCTCGTTCGGCACGGCCGGAGCTCTCGCCCACACGCTGGCCCCCAAGACGGCATTCAAGGTGCTCAACCTGGCCTACCAGGTGTTCCCGGACTCCGCCGCCGCCAAGGGCAAGGAGACGAGCTCCTCGGCCGCCGCAGCTGCTGAGGAGGCTCCGGAGTCGAACCGCCGGGAGACCGAGCAGATGCTGCTCGCCCAGTTGTTCAGGGGCGTGCACTGGTAGCCACGGGTCGGCCGGGGTCGGCCACCCACTCGCTCCAGCTGCCGGGATAGAGGGCCGCAGCCACGCCGGCGACCTCGAGCGCGAGGACGTCGTGGGCCGCGGTGACCCCGGAACCGCAGTAGACGGCGACGTCGGCGCCGGGCACGGCGCCGACGGCCGCGTAGGTGGATCGCAGCTCGTCCGCGGGGAGGAAGCGTCCGTCCGCGGCGAGATTGCTCGCGGTCGGTACGTTCACTGCACCCGGAATGTGGCCGGCGACCCGATCGATCGGTTCGACCTCGCCGCGGTGGCGCTCGGGCGCCCGCGCGTCGATGAGAACCCCCACGTCGCTGACGGTTCCTGCGCTGACGACCGGCGTGGTGCCCGGCCCGGCGGTGAAGTCTCCGGGACGGCGCGGTCCCCCGTCCCCGGTCGCGACAGGCAGGCCGGCGGCCGTCCACGCGGCCCAGCCCCCGTCGAGCACTCGCACGTCGAGGTGCCCGTGGTGGCGCAGCAGCCACCAGCAGCGGGCAGCGGCGTGGGCAGACCAGTCGTCGTACACGACCACGGGGCGGGCATCGCTGACCCCGACCCGGCGCATCGCCGACTCGAACACCCCGATCTCCGGCAGCGGGTGTCGGCCGCGAGCGCCCGGCGGCGATGCGAGCGCACTGTCGAGGTCGACGTACGACGCCCCGGGCACGTGTCCCGCAGCGAACTCGGTCGGTCCGGGAGGCCCGCCCATCCGGTAGCGGACGTCGAGCACGGTCACCTGATCGGCCAGGTCAGCGAGTTCGGCAACGGAGATCAACGGGCTCGACATGTTGCCAATCTAGAAGGGCGCCCGGCGCTCGCCGCGGCGGAGGCAAAATCTCGGCCAACCGATTGCGTTCGGCGCCGACAGCCCACGATTCTGATGGCAACAGCACCCCCAGCAAACCCGCGCTCCGCCGCACCGGGGTCGCGGGCGGAAGGAACCGAACATGATCACCAGGCTTCGTTCCAGCACGGCCGGGGTCGTGGCAGCTGTCGCAATCGTGATTGCCGCGGTCGCCGTCGTCGGCAACTACCACCCAACTTCCCCTGCCCCGCAACGCATGACGGATGCCAATCGTGGAGCTGCAGCCCAGGTGCTGGCCACGGGTTCGGGAACCTCCGAATCGAAATTCGTGCCGATCAGCCCGTGCCGGGTCGTCGACACGCGCGTGCACTCCTCCAGCTTCACGGTCGGCCAGACCCGGTCCTACTTCGTGAACGCCTCGGCTGCCGCGATCGAGGCACAGGGCGGGGACGCAACAGGCTGCACCGTCCCGAGCGGCATCACTGCTGTCGCAGCGACCATCAAGGCGGTCTCCCCGACGGGATCGGGCTTCGTTCGGGCCTGGCCGAACGGCGCCAGCGAGCCCACCACGTCGGTGCTGAACTTCGCGAAGACGACGATCGGCGACAGCAGCGTCCTGAAGGTCGACACCGCAGCGGCCAAGGACTTCTCCGTCAGGGTCTACGGTCACCGCACGCACATCGTGGTCGACGTGCAGGGCTACTACGTGGCACCCATCAGCGCTTGGGTCAACTCCGTCGGCACGCTCGACCAGAACTGGTCATCCAGAGCAGTCACTGCCAGCAGGATTCCCGGCTTCCCCGTCGGGAACTACGAGGTCGTCTTCGATCGCAATGTCGTGAACTGCATCTACCAGGCGACCGGCTACGGGACCCCCGCCACCATCATCACGCAGCCTCGATCCGGCAATCCGAACGCAGTGTTCGTCCAGACCACCTCGGCCAGCACGGGGGCCGCACTGGACAACTCGTTCTTCCTGACCGTCACCTGCTAGTGGTTTCGCCGCGTCCTGTGGAGGACGCACACGGGCGACCCTGGCATCCGGCACGCTGTGCGCATGGCAACCGGGCCGGGTCTCCAGGAGCCGTTGCCGCGTCTGCTCCAACAGGTGCTGCGCGGCACGGTGATCACCCATGCCCGCAGCGAGCGCCGGCGCACGCACCGGCCCGTCCTCCACGTCGGGGTGCCGGGCGGCCAGGTCTCCACCTTCGAGATCGGCACGGACGACCGCCTGGACCTGGCGCTGCGCATCGAGGTCCTCGAAGCAATGGCTCGCGCGAGCCTGGACCGTGACGTCGTGCCGCTGACCTGGCTCACGCGGACCGACGCCGGCCCCGACACCGAGGACCTCGCGTGGGCCGCCGCCGTCAGCGCGGCATCGGGCGAGCTCGGCATACGTCTCGACCTCGTGGTCGTGACCCGTCGCGCCTGGCGCGATCCGCGTTCGGGCGCCGGACGCTCGTGGACCCGGCTGCGTGCCGCCGAACCCGCGGGCTGAGCTACCAGGTGTGCACGGGCTGGTTGTCGTGCATCCGTGCGCGGTAGTCGCCCAGCACCGCCCGCAGGGCGTCGGGGCGATCCTCGTCGACCCGCAACTGCATCTGCCGGACGAACCAGTCCGCCCCGTTGGTCGCGGCCAGACAGCGCTGCTCGATGACGTCGAGGTAGCGGTGGGCCTCCTCCGACCCGACTCCCCAGGCCTCGAGGCCGTCGTGCGCCAGCGGCAGCAGGCGGCGTACGACCAGCTCGGTCGCGCGGACCCGACCCAGGCCGGGCCAGTAGACCTCGGCGTCGATGCCGTGCTGCGCCGCGGCATGGAAGTTCTCCTCGGCGGCGCTGAAGGACATCTGCGACCACAGGGGGCGCTCGTTCTCGGCCAGCGCGCGGACGAGCCCGAAGTAGAACGCTGCGTTGGCCACCATGTCGATGACGGTGGGTCCCGCAGCGAGGATCCGGTTCTCCACCCGCAGGTGCGGCAGGCCTCCGCTCACGTCGTAGACCGGTCGGTTCCAGCGGTAGATCGTGCCGTTGTGCAGGCGCAGCTCGGACAGGTTCGGGGTTCCGCCGGCCTCGAGGACGGTCAGCGGATCCTCTTCGTCGATGACGGGCAGCAAGGCCGGGAAGTAGCGCACGTTCTCCTCGAAGAGGTCGAAGACCGACGTGATCCAGCGCTCGCCGAACCACACCCGCGGACGCACGCCCTGGACCTTGAGCTCCTCGCTCCGGGTGTCTGTCGCCTGCTCGAACAGCGGGATCCGGGTCTCGGCCCAGAGGTTCTTGCCGAGGAGGTACGGCGAGTTGGCGCCCACGGCGAGCTGGATTCCTGCGATCGCCTGGGAGGCGTTCCAGTACGACGCGAACCGCTCCGGGCTCACCTGCACGTGCAGTTGGGTGCTCGTGCACGCTGCCTCGGGAACGATGGTGTCCACGGTGGAGACCAGGCGCTCCACCCCCTGGATGTCGATGCTGATGTCTTCCCCGCGAGCCCGCAACACCTGCTCGCTGAGCAACTGGTAGCGCGGATTGGCACTGATCGCCTCGTGTCGCAGGTGCTCGGGGGCGAGCGTCGGCAGGATCCCGATCATCACCAGGTGCGCACCCAGCGGTGACGACTTCTGCTCGGCCGCGTTGAGGCTCGCCCGCAACTGTGTCTCGTAGGCCTCCAGACCGCCGTGGGCCAGAGGTCCGGGCGGCAGGTTCAGCTCGATGTTGAACTGACCCAGTTCGGTCTGGAAGTCCGGATCGGCGATGGCGTCGAGCACCTCGGCGTTGCGCAGCGCCGGGTCGCCCGCGTCGTCGATGAGGTTGAGCTCGACCTCCAGTCCGGTCCACGGATCGTCGGTGTCGAACGCCGATTCACGCAGCATGCGCTCGAAGACGTCCAGACAGCGCCGCACCTTCTCCCTGTATCGGGTCCGGTCGGCGGGCGTGAACTCCTGTGCAGCGACGGCGTCACCCATGCACCGACCCTAGTCACATCGGCGCAGCAAGGCAGGCAGGCCGAGGGCCCAGTCGAATCCTCCCTCCCAGAAGTCCGGCGGTACTGCGTGCTCGAGCAGCGCGCCGAGGTGCACAGCCATCGCGTAGTCGGGAACCACCCGAAGGCAACGGTCGACGGCAGTCCATGCGCGTGCGCCGTCGCCGGCCTGCCACGAGGCCCAGCCGAGCAGGGCCGCCGGCGCGGCGACGAGCGGATCGGGGGCCCGGCGCACGACCGGTGCCCAGAACCGGACGTGCGCAGCGGCGTTGTCACGTCGGATCAGCGACCACGCCGCGTCCCGGACCCGGATCGCCTGCATGACCCACAGCAGCCGCGCCACGTCACCGTCGGAAGGCACGGTCCCTGCCGCGACGAGGTCGGCGACACGGCGCTCGACCCACCTGCCCTCCCGCCGGATGGATCGTCCGTCCACGGGCAGGTCGTCCTCCAGCAGGCCACCGGAGGCCAGCGCCGACTGCACCGCCGCCACCGCTCCCGGGTCGGGCTCCAGCGAGGCCACGAGCTCCTCCCGGTTGCGGTGGGTGATCCGCCCGTTGACCACGGCCCCGACGACGAACGGATGCGTCGACACGTCGTAGGGCGTGCCCGCTCCCATCGGCCCGTCGGCCTCGGAGAACCGACGGCCGTCGGCGACGAGGGCCGTCACGATCGGGAGGCGTGAGCGTCGACATCCCTCGCGCAGCACCCGGTGGGCGCCACGGGCAGCCGCGCGATCGGTGGTGAAGTAGAGGAGCACCACCAACTGCGCCCGGTGATCCCTGGCAGGGCCCAGGAGCAGGTCCCGCAGCTCGGCCAGGCGCTCCGGGGTCTGGTCCTCGATCGGAGGCAGGTCGATCCGGGCATGGAACGGACGGTCGGCACCGAAGGTCAGCATCACGACGTCCTCCTCGGGCCAGAAGCCGAGCAGGACGGGTGCCATCGCGAGCAGGTCCTCGGGATTGCGTGCGGTCAGGGCGGTGGGCGCCGGGCGCCAGGCATCGGATGTGCCGTGTGAACTGGTCATGGGCAGGACCCTTGTCGCGGGCCACGACAGCGCGGCCGGTGCCCGAGCCGGCTTGTGCACGACCCGCTCTGCGCGATCGCCTGTGGACACGCCGCGGCCAGCACCGTCGCAGCAGACGACTAACGTGACGCGCGTGCGCGCCCAGGCCTCGATCCTCCATCTGGATCTCGATGCCTTCTTCGCGGCCGTCGAGCAGCGCGACAAGCCGTCCCTGCGCGGGAAGCCGGTGGTCGTGGGCGGCGTCGGCGGACGCGGCGTGGTGTCCACCGCCTCCTACGAAGCGCGCGTGTACGGCGTCCGGTCGGCCATGTCGACGCGAGAGGCGCGCGCCCGGTGCCCGCACGCGGCGTTCCTCTCCGGCCGGTTCGACGCCTACCGCGCGGCCAGCACCGCGGTGATGGGCCTACTGCGGTCCTGCTCACCGCTGGTCGAGCCGCTCTCCCTCGACGAGGCGTTCGTCGACCTCGAACGGGCCGACCTGCCGGACCTCGAGGTGCCGACCGTGACGGCTTTCGCCGAGGACCTGCGCACCAGGGTCCAGGAGGTCACCGACGGCCTCACCGCCTCGGTCGGCGTCGCGTCGTCCAAGTTCCTCGCCAAGATCGCCAGCGAACTCCGCAAGCCCGACGGGCTGACCGTCATCACCCCCGGCACCGAGATCAGCCTGCTGCACCCGATGCGGGTCTCGGTGATCCCCGGCGTCGGACCGGCGACCGTCGAGCGTCTGCGCCGGATCGGGGTGGGCACCGTCGCGGAGCTGGCCGCGATCAGCCAGGAGGAACTGGTGCGCATCGTCGGCAAGGCCCAGGGCGCCTCACTCCACCAGCTGGCCCGCGCCGAGGACGACCGCGCCGTCGTACCCGACCGGGAGACGAAGTCGGTCAGCGTCGAGAGCACCTACGAGCACGACCTGACCGACCGGCGCCAGATGGAAGCCATCCTCGGCCGCCAGGCCGCCGAGGTGGCGCGGCGGATGAAGGGCAGCGGTCTCTCCGGTCGCACCGTGTCGCTGAAGGTCAGGCTCTACGACTTCACGACGCTGAGCCGCTCCTCGACACTTCCCGCGCCGACGGAGGAGGCCGCCACGATCGCCAGGCTCGCCCGTGCCCTGCTGGCCGACCTGGACACGTCCGGCGGGGTGCGGCTCCTCGGGGTCGGCGTCTCCGGGCTCGCCGACTGGGTGCAGGAGGACCTGTTCGCCGACGAACCGGACGCCGGCCCTGTCCCGCCGGAGGAGCAGGACCAGGCTGAGACGGACGAGGGGCCAGAGCCCGAGCAGTCCGGCTCGCGGGCCGCCCCCACGCTGTGGGCACCGGGCATGGATGTCGTCCACGCCGAACAGGGACGCGGCTGGGTGTGGGGCTCGGGTCGAGGCGTCGTCACCGTCCGGTTCGAGACTGCCGACACTCCACCTGGGCCGGTCCGCTCCTTCAGGGCCGACGACCCCGACCTGTCGCGATGGAGGCCTCCGGCGGAGGAGGAACCAGAGGGCCAGTAGCGTTCCGGCATGCCCGCCGATGAGTCCGTCGAACCTCCCGTCCCGCCGCGCACCGACCAGCGTCCGGTCACCACCACCCTGCACGGCCACACCCGCACCGACGAGTACGAGTGGCTGCGGGCCAAGGACGACCCGGCCGTGCTGGCGCACCTCGAGGCCGAGAACGACTACACCCGGGCCCGGACGGCCCACCTGGCCGACCTCCGCGGCAAGATCTTCGAGGAGATCAAGGCCCGCACCCTCGAGACCGACCTCTCCGTGCCGACCCGCGTGCGGGGCCACTGGTACTACGGCCGCTCCTTCGAGGGCCGCCAGTACGGCGCCAGCTGCCGGGTGCCCGTGGCCGACCCCGACGACTGGACTCCCCAGCAACCGGCTGCCGACGCTGATCCGGACCAGCCCGCACTGCCGGGCGAGGAGGTGCTGCTCGACCTCGACGCCCTGGCGGAGGGCCACGACTTCTTCTCCCTCGGCGGGTCGTCGATCAGCCCCGATGACAACCTGCTGGCCTACGCCACCGACGTGGTCGGCGACGAGCGCTACACCGTGCGGGTGCTGGACCTGACCACCCGGGAACTGCTCGACGACGTCCTCACCGACGTGCTCGGCGGCGTGACGTGGGGTGGCTCGTCCGACCACTTCTACTACACGACCGTCGACGACGCGTGGCGACCGGACAAGGTCTGGCGGCACCGCCTCGGCACGGCCCAGGCCGACGACGAACTGGTCTTCCACGAGCCGGACGGTCGCTACTTCGTGGGCGTGGGCCGCACCCGCAGCCTCCGGTTCGTGATGATCGCGGCCAGCTCGAAGACCACCTCGGAGTTCCACGTCCTCGACGCGGCGGACCCGACGGCCCGACCACTCTGCTTCGCCTCCCGCACCGACGGCGTGGAGTACTCCCTCGAGCACGCCGTCATCGGCGGCGAGGACAGGTTCCTCGTCCTGCACAACGCGAGCGGGCCCGAGTTCGAGCTCGCCCATGCTCCTGCCGAGCCCACCGCGCCCGCCGACTGGCAGCCGCTCCTCGCCCATGACCCGGCCGTACGCCTCGAGGACGTCGACGCGTTCGCCGACCACCTGGTCGTCCAACAGCGCAGCGAGGGCAGCACCCAGGTGCGGATCCTCGACCTCGGCACGGACCCGGCCGCACCCATCACCTCCGACCGGTTCGTCGAGTTCCCCGGCGAGCTGGCCACCGTCGGCGCGGGCAGCAACCCGGCGTTCGAGCAGCCCACCATCCGGGTCGGGATGACCAGCATGAGCCGACCTTCGGCGGTCTACGACCACGACCTGCGCACCGGTGAGCTGGTGCTGCGCAAGCAGGCGCCCGTCCTCGGCGGCTACGACGCCGACGACTACGAGGAGCACCGGCTCTGGGCCAGCTCGGTCGACGGCGTCCAGGTGCCCATCTCCCTCGTCGTACGCCGCGGCGTACGCGGGCCGGACGGGACCGACCCGGTCCCGGTCCACCTCTACGGCTACGGCGCCTACGAGGCGTCCATGGACCCGTACTTCTCGGTCGCCCGCCTCTCCACGCTGGACCGCGGTGCCGCCTTTGCGATCGCCCACATCCGGGGCGGCGGCGAGATGGGCCGCAACTGGTACGACGACGGCAAGCTCGAGCACAAGCAGCACACGTTCGACGACTTCATCGCGTGCGCGCGATATCTCGTCGAGGCCGGCTGGACGACGGCCGACCGGATCGTCGGCGAAGGCGCGAGCGCCGGCGGCCTGCTGATCGGCGCGGTCGCCAACCAGGCGCCCGAGGCGTTCGGTGGCTTCGTGGCAGGCGTGCCGTTCGTCGACACCCTCACCACGATGCTCGATGCTGCACTCCCCCTCACCGTCCCCGAGTACGACGAGTGGGGCAACCCGACCGACGACCCGGTCGCCTACGAGCGGATCGCCGGGTACGCGCCGTACGAGAACGTCGCCGATCTCCCCTACCCGCCGATCCTCGCCGAGACCTCCCTCAACGACACCCGGGTGCTGTACGTCGAGCCCGCCAAGTGGGTCGCCCGGCTGCGCGAACGTGCCCCGCAGGCCGACGTGCTCCTGCGCACGGAGATGGCTGCTGGCCACGGCGGGGTGTCCGGGCGCTACCGCGCCTGGGAGGACCGCGCGTTCAGCCTCGCGTGGATCCTGGACCGCCTCGGCCTGGCCGACCGGGAGCCACTTTCCTGAACGCAGGGCCTCCAATGTTGAGAAGTCCCTGAGATTCGCACTCCTTCGCAACTTCTGGCGCCTGCCGGACGTCATTCCGGGTAACAACACCGTCTGGGGGAATCCCGGGCGAACGGGACGTGTTGGGAAAACGTGCGGACCTCACCGGGACCGCCACCGAAGGAGGACCGCGATGGCCACCGCAACCGCGAGGCGCAACACCGGACGCGAGATCGAGGGACGCGACAGCGTCGGACTGTACCTCGACGAGATCGCCCGTACCCCTCTGCTCGACGCTGCCCGTGAGGTCGAGCTCGCCAAGGCCATCGAGGCCGGCCTCTACGCCGAGAGCCTGTTGGCCCAGGGCCGCGTCGGCCGGCGCAAGGGCGGTGCCCCCAAGTTCGCCTCCCAGGAAGAGCTCGAGTGGCTCGCCGAGGAGGGGCAGAAGGCCGTCACGGAGTTCATCAACGCGAACCTCCGACTGGTCGTCTCCATCGCGCGCAAGTACGGCCGCGCGCAGATGCCGATGCTCGACCTGATCCAGGAGGGCAACACCGGCCTGATCCGCGCCGTCGAGAAGTTCGACTACGCCAAGGGCTACAAGTTCTCCACCTACGCGACCTGGTGGGTCCGTCAGGCCATCACGCGCGGCATCGCGCAGCAGGCCCGCGTGGTCCGGCTGCCCGTGCACGTGGTCGAGGAGCTCAACCAGGTCGGCGGCGCCCGCCGCACGCTGGAGCGCCAGCTCGGTCGCGACCCCGACCCCACCGAGATCGCTGCCGAGCTCGGCCTCCCGGTCGAGCGGGTCCTGGACCTGATGGCCTGGGGTCGCGAGCACGTCAGCCTCGACACCCCCATCGACGAGGACGGCGACACCTCGCTGGGCGACCTGATGGCCCAGGAGACGACCCCCGGCCCGGACCTGACGGTGCTCGACACCGAGGCCCGCGACCGGCTCAACAGCCTCGTCGACCAGCTCGACGAGCGGGCCGCCGACATCATCCGCTCGCGCTACGGCCTCGTCGACGGACGCCAGCACAAGTTGGCCGACATCGGCGTCAAGCACGGCATCTCCGCCGAGCGGGTCCGCCAGCTCGAGCGCGAGGCACTCCAGAAGCTGCGTCGCCTCGGCGACCCGGATCTGGCTGCCTGACGGCGTCTCGGTACGCCGCTCGTACCTCGCGGCTACTCGACGACCCTGTTTGAAAGCTCCGCGAAGACCTCCGTGATCCGCTTACGGAGGTCTTCGTGCGTCCCGGTGTTGTCGATGACGTAGGTCGCGACCGCGCGCCGCTCCTCGCGGCTGGCCTGGGCAGCGATCCGCGAGCGGGCCTCCTCCTCGGTCCAGCCCCGGTCGCGCACCATCCGCTCCACCTGGACCTCGGGTGGCGC
Organism: Propionibacteriales bacterium; assembly: GCA_026392415.1. Lineage (GTDB taxonomy): Bacteria > Actinomycetota > Actinomycetes > Propionibacteriales > Nocardioidaceae > Nocardioides. The sequence goes on along the minus strand of JAPLCC010000051.1, from coordinate 10,160 downwards.
GTCCACGACGATCACGGCGTCGAACTCCGCCGCTCGGCCGGACTCGACGAGCAGCGGGATGTCGTGCACCACGATCCCGTCGGTCGGCGCGGAGGCCTCCAGCTCGGCGTACCGCTCGAAGACCAGCGGGTGCACGATCGCCTCGAGTCGACGCCGCTGGATCTCGTCCCCGAACACCAGCCGGCCCATCCTCGGTCGATCGAGGTCGCCGTCCGCTGTGAGGATCCCGGGGCCGAAGGCCTCGACGACGGCGGCAAGGCCGGGGGTGCCCCGGTCCACCACCTCACGCGCGAGCTGATCGGCGTCGATGACCACCGCACCGAGCTAGCGCAGGATCGTCGAGACAGTGCTCTTACCCGAGGCGATCCCCCCGGTCAGTCCGACGCGCACGGGGAGACCCTACTGTGGCCTTCGTGGAGCAACGGCCACTGAGCGCAGGCGAGCGAGTCGCACTGCTCGTTCCCGGGTCACAGGAGTACGTCGATGCGGTGCTCCGCCTGCTCACGGCGGGTGTCTTCCCGATCCCGCTGGACCCGCGACTGACCGGCAGCGAGCAGGAACGCATCCTGACGGACCTGACGCCGACCCGGGTCGTGCGCACCGACGCGGACCTGGCCGACCTGATCGGCGTACTGCCGGAAGCGGGGCTGCCCCTGGGGCGGCCGATGCACTGCACGAGCGGCACGACCGGCGTGCCGAAGGGGGTGTTCTCCGGGGTGCTCAGCCCGAAGGACGCACGGGCATTGCTCGCCGACGAGCGTGACCTGTGGGGTTTCGCTCCCGGCGACGTCAACCTGGTGCTCAGCCCGCTGTACCACTCGGCGCCGCTGCGATTCGCCATGGGAACGCTGCTCGCCGGCGGGAGGATCGTCATCCCGGGACCCTTCGATCCCGCCGCGGTGACGGCGGCGATCGTGCGCGAACGGCCGACCACGATGTTCTGCGTGCCGACCCACCTGCAGCGCCTCCTCGACCACTGGGACGCGCACGGCACCCCTGACCTGTCGTGCTTCCGACTCGTCGCGCACGCGGGCGCGCCGTGCCCCACGGACCTCAAGCACCGCGTGATCGCTGCCTTCCCGCCGGGCTCGACGTGGGAGTTCTACGGGGCGACCGAGGGCCAGTTCACGGCCTGTCGCAGCGAGGAGTGGCTCGAGCGGCCCGGCACTGTCGGCCGCGCCCGGCCCGGCCGGTCCCTGGCGGTCGACACCGACGGCACCATCTGGTGCACCGTGCCCGACTTCGCCCGCTTCACGTATTTCGGCTCCCCCGAGAAGACCGCTGCGGCGTGGCGGGCCACCCCGGACGGCGCGGCCTTCACCGTCGGTGACCTCGGCCGGCTCGACGCGGACGGCTACCTCCACCTCGACGGGCGCCGCGAGGACCTCGTCATCAGCGGCGGGGTGAACGTCTATCCGACCGAGGTCGAGCAGGTCCTCGGCGGGTGCCCCGGAGTCGCCGACATCGCGGTCTACGGCGTCGACGACCCTTCCTGGGGGCAACGGGTGTGTGCCGCCGTGGTCGGAACGGCGACCGAAATGGACCTGGATGATTTCGCCCGCGAGCATCTGGCCCCTCCCAAGCGACCGAAGGCCTACACGTTCCTCACCGAGTTGCCCCGGACGCTCACCGGCAAGGTGCGGCGGTCCGAGCTACCCCACTGACGGACGGAGCCATGATCACCGGCGCCCATTGCGCCCATTGCGCCGCATCTGACGCGACCACCGCGTTCTCCACAGGACCCACCTGGGAGTGGCAATCGCGTTCGAACACCTGTACGATTGACCTACGGTCGAGGGCGGGACGCAACAAGGGGTCCCGAACACCTGAGGTCGATGTCCAGCAGGACATGACACGCACGATCCAAGTGCGGAGTCGCTGCACCGATTCGGTGCCTCCTGGCGGGCGACAAGTCAGTTTGTCGCGTCCTGCCCAAGGAGTCTCGCCTCGTGTCCAATGCCGTCGTCGCACCGCCTCATCCGGTCCTCGGGTGCGTGGGCGAGATGGGCGCGGCACTGGACGACGTCGCCCACGTGCAGCCGACGTACATGAGTGACGACGACAAGCGGACCGCCCTCGTCGAGCTCGCGAAACTGGAGAGCCGGGTCACCGAGCTCAAACTGCGAGTCCTCGCTGCGTCCGCCGGGGTCGGCGATGAATCCGGAGCACGAGACGCCGCGGCGTGGGTTTCCCACGCCACCCTCGCCGAACCAGCGACGACCCGCGCGGATGCCCGCCTCGCGCGGCACCTGGAGCAGCGCCAGGTCGTCGCCACCGCCATGCGCGAAGGAAAGGCCTCCCCCGCACAGGCCCGCGTCATCACGACCGTCCTCGCCGACCTGCCCGCGCACCTCGGGCCGCAGGTCGCCGCAGACGCCGAGACCACCCTGGTTGCCTTCTGTGAACACTTCCGGCCCAGCGACCTGAAGCGCCTGGCCCGACGACTGCTCGATGTCGTCGCACCAGAGATCGCCGAAGCCGAAGAGGCCAAACGGCTCGAAGACGAAGAACGACGCGCCTTGGCCAAAGCATTTCTCAAGTTCCACGACCTCGGTGACGGCCTCACCCGCCTCTGGGGCGCCCTACCGACCACCATCGCCGAGCGCCTCAGGCGCTACCTGCAGGCCTACACCTCACCCCGACGAGCCGGGTCCCGAGACGGTCGCTGCGCGACCTCCTCGACCGCTGACAGCTCCGGCGACTCCGGCGACTCCGGCGACATCGGCGACTCCGGCGACATCGAGAACCCGTCGGCGACCAGTGAGCGGGTCCCCCAACACCGTGCCTACGCCCACGCCTTCGCCGCCCTCCTTGAGCTCCTCGACCCCGAGCGCCTTCCCGAACACGGCGGCGAGGCCACCACCGTCGTCGTCACGATGACCATCGAACAACTGCTGGCCGAACTGGCCACCGCTGCCATGATCTCCAGCAATTCCACCAACGGCGAGCTCGCCATCTCGGCCGAGGAAGCACGACGGCTGGCCTGCAACGCGCACCTCGTGCCCGTCGTGCTCAACGGCAGGAGCCAACCCCTCGACATCGGTAGAGCCAGCCGGCTCTACCGGGCACCGCAACGCAGGGCAATCCGCCTACGCGATGGAAGATGTCGAGCTCGAGGCTGCACCATCCCCGCCGCGTGGACCGAGATCCACCACCGACAACCCTGGGCCCACGGCGGACGCACCGACATCGCCGACGGCGTCTGCCTGTGCTCCCACCACCATCACCTCATCCACGACCGACGCTACGACCACGAATGGACCCCCAACGGCGAGGTGCTCTTCCACCTACGCAGGTGAGCCGATGCCCAGCACACGCAGTGCTTCCGCAACGGCCGCCGCGATCTTCACCTCGCCGCTCGCATTCGGGTGGGACTGGTCCCACGTGTCCTCGTCGACGTCGTAGCCCTGCGCGGCGTGCGCGACGACCACGGGCGAGCTCGCGGTGGTGGCGGCCGATGCCACGGCGGGCAGAGCGGCGTTGAAGTCGACCACTCCCGGGAACCAGTGCTGCGTCGCCTCGCTCAGCACGATCGCGACCGCCGGCGAGGCAGCCTGCAGGTCCTCGACGAGTGCGGCCGTGTCAGCGGCGACAGCGGCGGGCAGGCGTCCGTCCAGGAGGTCGTTGACGCCGAGCATAACGACCACCACATCAGGATCGTGGGCCGCGACCAGGTCGGCCACAGGGGTGTCCAGAGCACCGATGCGCATCCCCCACCGCGCGGCGTGGTCCCGGTCGAAGGCCGGATCGGCATACGCCGTCGAACCGGGGCTGTCGGTGCCGACGTCCCACAGGTCCTTGCGCGGACCGACGAAGTCGACGTCCACGCCGGCTTCCCGGTAGCGGCGCCAGAGGCGGTTCCGCCAGGTCCGGTCGCCGGACTTGCCCTGGGTGACGGAATCGCCGAGGAGCATGATCCGCACGGGGTCGCTCGCCGCGGGCGGTTCCGCGCATGGTCCGGCCATCGTGCCCGGCAGGCACACGTAGGCAGGTGCGCTCGTCGTCTTCGCACCGCTGGCGTCGGTCACGGTCGCCCGCAGACGCACGACGACGGATCCGGGCGCATGGACGTCGTCGACCTCGACGATCCCGGAAGTCTCACCGGTGATGCGGCTCGACGGGTGCGCATGGAAGGTCTCACCGGTGTGGTGCAGCATGTCGACGGCGAGCACGACCGACGACGCGAGCTGGTCCGGATCGTCACCGTCGGGATCGCTGACCTCGACGCTCCACGGCACCCCACCGTCGACCGGGACGTACCCGTTGACCGGCGCCACGAGGGACACGCTCGGTGGTCCTCCGACCCGGGTCCAGGTGAGGTCGGCGGCAGCGACCGCCTGGTCACCGTGAAGGTGCTCGACCTGGACCAGGTGCTGACCCGCGGACAGCACGACGTCATGGGTCCGGGCATCCCCCCAGAACGGGTTCACGTAGAAGTCGTGCACCGGCTGGTTGTCGACCCACACCCGCATCCATTCGGTGCCGTCCACCTCGAAGCGCCAAGTGCCGGCCTCGACGTCGATCCGGCCGCGCCAGGACGTGGCGAAACGGGAACCGGAGGTTTCGGGCAGGTGGACCGCCGACTCGCAGGTGGCCTCGGCCATCGGGGTGACCGGCACCTGCACGGCGGCGTACGGCCAGGTCCAGGAGTACGCCGGATCACCTTGGTATTCCTGGTCGAAGAGTGAGTCGGGTCCGTCGAGATCGTGGAACGTACGCCGGAAGCTGCCGACCGGACAGCGGTCCGCCAGCGCCTCGCCGGTCCAGCGGATCCGGCGCAGCGCACCGGTCGTGATGGAGACCGACCAGACCAGGCCGTCCGGACCGGTGAAGAACTTCACCGGGCCCTCCGCCGCAGTCGCATCGGCCAGTCCGGCCACCTGGGTCACCGCACCGTGGTGATCCACGTCCGCGGTCCGGATGAATGCCTGGGCGTAGTCACCGAAGACGTACCGTCCGCGCATCGCCGCAGGGTAGGCGAGCGAGTCCAGGAAGACGCCGCCGCTGATCGAGCCGCCGCTCCCGTGATGGGCGTAGGAGTACGACGGCCCGTTGGCGCCGCCCTCGGCCCGCACCGCTGCGCAGGCGTGCCACGCGCTCCCGGGATCGGCGACGTCCCCGAGGTCGGTCGCCTCATCACCCTCGATGCAGGGCCAACCGAAGTTGGTCACCTCGGCACTCTCGGCGACGTCGAGGACATCGACCTCCTCCCACGACATCTCTCCCACGTCGCCGATGACCACCTGGTCGCCGCGGACGGTGAAACGGAACGGATTGCGCAACCCCAGCGCCAGGACCCGTGACGCGTTGCTCGTCCCGTCGCCGACGTACAGCGGGTTGTCGGGCACTCCGTGACCTGTGACCGGGTCGATGCGCAGCACCTTGCCGGCGAGCACCTCAGGGTCCTGGGCGCGCAGGGTGAGGAGTCGGCCGGCCAGGCCGTTCCCGGTCAGGTAGAGGGAGCCGTCGCCGATGCCGACCAGGAGCCGACCGTCGCTGTCGAAGCCGAGATCACCGATCGTGTGCGCCTGGCCGACCATCGGAACGCAGTCCGGCGTCCGCACGTTCTCGTCGTCGAAGCAGCCCGGGCCGGTGACGGACCCGAGCACGACATGACGCGAGTCCGGTTGCAGGACCCCGTCGAGCCAGGTGAACCGGACGACCTGCTGGGCATGCCGGTCACCGCCCCCGTCGTCGAGGACATAGCTGAGGTAGACATGACCGTTGACCGCGAAGTCGGGGTCGACGGCGAGCCCGGTCATTCCCGCGTCGCCTTCGTCCAGGACGACGTCGCGGAGGTCCAGCACCACGCGCGGGACGGACCAGCCCGACTCGTCGGCGGGCTCCACGACCTTGACCAGCCCGCCCTTCTCGGTCACGAACACGGCACCTGCCGGAGTGCTCGCGGCGCTCGTCGGCAGTTCCAGTCCGTTCTGCACGGTGTCCAGGGCGAATCCCTCGGCGACACCACTGTCGACGCCCAGGGGCGAGGCCGCCCGGTCGAACGTGGCGACCGGACTGAGCGCGCTCTCGATCGGCCCGACGGCACGGGCGACGACGTCGTGCGGGCCAGCGGGAGGCTCTGCGGTGAGGCCCCAGGGGGCAGTGGTGTCCTCGCCGACCAGAACGCCGTCGAGATAGAACCGAACGGCCCGGACGGAACCCCCGGTCGTGACCGTGAGTCGCGCCGGGTCGCCGTCGAGCACCGTCGGTACGCCGACGGTGGGCGGCGCGAGGACCGACGATCCGATCGCGGGCACCCCGCGATAGGCCGCGACCCGGACGCGCAGGCGCTGGCCGCGGGCCCTGGCGGCCGTGGTCACGTCGTCGATCTGGAGGGTGCGGGTGGTGCCCAGCCGTCGGCTGACGAGCGTCGTCCACGTGCCGTCGGGCTTGCCCAGCTGCACGTCCACCAGCCGCCCGGACCGGGCGTGCGACACCGTCACCCGGGCATGGACCCGGGCACTCGCGTCGCGGGCGAACGTGACGGTGACGGCCTGCGGGGTGCCGCGGAGCGCGCCGACCCGGGAGACCACACGCGGGTGGTACCGACCCCGGATGCGGACGGCCGGAGCGACGACCCGGAGGGTCGTCCGGGTGGACGTCGCCCGATGGGCCAGCGCGACGGTACCGAACCGACTGCTGCGACCCCGCTCGACGGTCACCCAGCGACTGCCGGAAAGTCGATCCAGTCGGACGGGCCGCGCGACGCGGCTGGCCAGTCGGGTGCGCACGGTGACTGCCTCGCCGACCATGGGTGCGCTGGGCGTGATGGTGAGGCTCGGACCCGCGACAGCATCGGCCGCCGGGATCGGGGTCGCCAGGGAACCCGTCACGGCCGTCACCAGGACGAGCAAGGCCCCCACCACCACACGCACCACCTCGTCAGTGTGGGCTGCCTCGAGGCGCAACATCGGCGAACCGGGACCACCCGGGACCAAAGTCCCGGGAAGCACACCCGATCGGCACCCCGGTCGTGGCAGACTCCCGGAAAACCGCGGCGGAAGAGGCATGGATGAAGAGGCAAGCGATCAGCCTGAACGACTCGGGCTGGCTCCGCATGGAGACCGTGGCCACTCCGATGCAGGTCGGCATGCTGGCCACCTTCTCGAAGCCCGCGGACGCCGGTCCGTCGTACCTCTCCGACCTGGTCGACCGTTGGCGGTCCCACCGCGAGTTCCAGTCGCCGTTCAACTACGTCCTGCACGGATCGGCGGTCCCCCGATGGGAGCCGCTGCCCGACGAGGCCATCGACATCGACTACCACTTCCGGCACTCGGCCCTGCCTGCGCCCGGCGGCGAGCGCGAGCTGGGCGTCCTGGTCTCCCGCCTGCACTCGGCGCGGATGGATCGCCGCTACCCGCTGTGGGAGTGCCACGTCATCGAAGGTCTCGAGGGTGATCGCTGGTCGATCTACATGAAGGTGCACCACAGCCAGATCGACGGGGTGGGCGGGGTTCGCCTGCTGCGGCGTACGTTCTCGGTCGACGGCAACCAGCGCGACATGCTGCCTCCGTGGGCGATCGGCGTCCGCGGTCCCGACCAGTCCGGCGTGCCCGCGAAACCGCGTGACAAGACACCGGTCAAGGCCGCCCTCAACCCCGCCAGGAGCGCCGTGCAGGTCGCCCGCTCCCTGCGACGCACCTACGGAGAGTCGCTCTTCGGCACCCGGGACGAGCTGCGCGCGGTGCCGTACCGCGCCCCGAAGTCGATCCTCAACGGCACCATCAACACCCCTCGCCGGTTCGCGACCCAGCAGTATTCGATCGATCGGCTGCGCGCCGTGGCGACCGCTGCCGATGGCAGCCTCAACGACGTGTTCCTCGCCATCTGCGGTGGCGCCATCCGGCGCTATCTCCAGGACGTCGAGGCCCTGCCCGAGAGCAGCCTGATCGCCAATGTGCCCGTCTCGGTCCGCACCGGCGAAGGCGCCTCCGTCGGCAATGCGATCACGTTCCTCTACACCCAGCTGGGCACCGATGTCGCCGACCCCGTCGAGCGGATCGCCCGGATCAAGGCGTCGACCCAGCTGGGCAAGGAGCGGCTTCCCCAGGTCTCCGGCGCCGCGATGGACGCCTACACCGCCGGCCTGATGGCACCGTTCCTCGGCCAGGCCATGGCCCGGATCGGCGGGCACGGCCGCCCCGCCTCCAACATCGTCCTTTCCAACGTTCCCGGCCCGGCCGAGGCACGGTACGTCGACGGCTCCCGCCTGGAGGAGTACTACCCGTTGAGCCTGCTGTTCCATGGCCAGGCCCTCAACATCACCGCCATCAGCTACGACAACCAGTTCAACATCGGCTTCACCGGTTGCCGTGACAGCCTGCCGAGCCTCCAGCGGGTCGCCGTCTACTCCGGCGAGGCGCTGGAGGAGCTCGAAGCGGCGCTCGGCGTCAGCACGCGAACTGGCGGCGGTACGCCTGCGGGCTGACCCCGCGGACCCGCACGAAGTGGTGGCGCAGCGTCGCGGCGTTGCCGAACCCGACCTCGCCCGCGATCCACTCGACCGGGTGGTCGGTCTGCTCGAGGAGCTCCTCCGCGGCGGACACGCGCTGGCGGGTGACCCAGTGGTGCGGAGTCGTCCCCGTCTCGTCACGGAAGCGACGGGCGAAGGTGCGCGGCGACATCACGGCGCGTTTCGCGAGTGCCTCGACGCCGTGGTCCTCCTCGAGGTTCTCCAGGATCCAGGTCAGCAGCGGGCGCAAGGTGTCGGCCTCGCAGTCGGGCACGGCGCGCGCGATGAACTGCGCCTGTCCCCCGTCGCGATAGGGCGGTACGACGGCCCGTCGGGCGACCACGTTGGCCACCGCCGCGCCGTACTCCTGGCGCCAGATGTGTAGCGCGGCATCCAGCCCCGCGGCGCTGCCGGCGCTGGTGACGATCTGGCCGGTGTCGACGTAGAGGACCTCGGGGACCACCTTGGCCAGCGGGAACCTGCGCTGCAGCTCGTCGGTGTACATCCAGTGGGTCGTGCACTCGAGACCGTCGAGCAGCCCGGCCGCACCGAGGGCGAAGGCGCCGCTGCAGGCCGACATGATCCGGGCACCGCGGGCATGAGCGGCGCGAATCGCCTCGATCACGGCGTCCGACGGGACTCCCCCACGAGGAATGGCAGGAATGCCGATCAGGTCGGCCTCGGCGACCCGGTCCAGGCCGTGCTCGGTCTGCAGGCTGAAGCCCATCGAGGTCGGCATCGGACGGTTGTTCTCGGCGCACACGGCGAAGTCGATGGCCGGCACACCGTCGGCGGTGCGGTCGATCCCGAACGCCTCGCACAGGATCCCGAGCTCGAAGGGCGCGACGCCGTCGAACGCCAGCACGGCGACATTGGTCAGCATCAGGACAGCGTGCCACGCGGGTGGCAGTAAATCAACACAAACCGGCTTTTCTGCCACTGGTGGCAGGATCTACTCAGAGGCAGGATTACTGCCATGAACCTCTTCCTGATCCTCCTCCTGGCCCTGACCCTTCGATCCCTCGTCCTGTGGGTGCGCAACGACGACTTCTCGACCCGACCGGCGGCGCCGTGGTTCGCCTGATCCGCGCTCGCCCCTCCCCCGAAAGACAGCGAAGGCCCCGACCGTGAGGTCGGGGCCTTCGTTGCTGCGTCTCGATACGCCTCGCCTGGCGGCTCGGCTACTCGACGACCTTGGTGATCAGGCGCCGCCGCCGGTCAGCTTCTCGCGAAGAGCCTGCAGGGCCTCGTCGGAAGCCAGCGAGCCGCCGGTCTCCTCGGCCTGCTCGTCACCGGTGCTGCCACCGGACGAGTACGACGTCGCCTCGCCGGCCTCGGCCTCGGCAACCTTCGCCTCGGCCTGCTGCTTGACGTGCGCCTCCCAGCGAGCGTGCGCCTTGGCGTACTGCTCTTCCCAGACGCCGCGCTGGTCGTCGAAGCCCTCGAGCCATTCGCCCGTCTCCGGGTCGAAGCCCTCGGGGTAGATGTAGTTGCCGGCCTCGTCGTAGGTGGCGGGCATGCCGTACAGCGTCGGGTCGAACTCTTCGACGTCGACCGCCGCGGTGGTCTCGTTCGCCTGCTTCAGCGAGAGCGAGATCCGGCGACGCTCGAGGTCGATGTCGATGATCTTGACCATGACGTCGTCGTTGACCTGGACGACCTGCTCCGGGATCTCCACGTGGCGCTCGGCCAGCTCGGAGATGTG
>JAPLCC010000012.1 GCA_026392415.1 Propionibacteriales bacterium | reverse complement strand
CGCCAGGTCTTCCTCACCAACGACGACCGGACCAATGCCCTTGCGCCATGGCTCGAGCTCTACAACACTCAACGCCGCCACAGCGCACTCGACGGCCTTCCGCCGATCAGCCGACTGTCACCAACGTGATGGCCGGGTACAACTAGGTCGAGGAACCGAGCACGACGTTGCCCTGGACCTTCAGCAGGCTGACGCACTTCCCGGTCGTGGTGGCGCATCGGCTGATCGTCAACGCGGACGAGTCGTCGGTGCCGCTGAGGGTCACCACCGTGTCCGCGTCTTCGCCCCACTGCACGCCCTCGAGGTAGCCGCCCGGGTCGAACTCGTGCAGCACGTTGCCGGTGGTCGGGTCGATCACCTCGAGTGCCGAAGGCGCGGGCCCGTCCGGACTGGTGCGACGGACCAGGAGCTGCTCACCGTCGCGGGAGTACGGCGCCTCGGAGGCGGGTCCGGTGCCGCAGTGCTTCCACCACAGGTCGACCGCGTCCATCCGGCCGCCGGTCAGGCAGCTGCCGACCGGGTTGGTGGGCGTGTAGTCGGGGTTCTCGTAGTTGCCGATGGCGAAGGTCCCATCGGCCGAGGTCAGTGGCACGTCGATGCTGCGCGGGAGCACGAGGAGCTCGTGGGACCAGTGGTCGGTCTCGGTCTGGACGATGAGGTTCTCGCCGTTGACCAGCCACCCGGTCAGCACGCCCTTGCCGGTGATGGCGATGCCCGAGACGATCTCGGGGCGGGTCATGAAGTCCAGCTCCTCGCCGGAGCCGTCGATGACGTCGAGGGGCGTCGCCCTGCGGGTGGCGAAGTCGGCTGCCTTCCAGCTCACGCCGTTCCCGTAGACCACGCGGTCGCGCTCGACGGTGAGGTCCCAGGTGCCGCGCCACTCGCCGATGCGCCAGTCGTCGCCGTTCGTGGCGATGAACGTGCCCACCTTCGTCGGGTCCCCGCTGGTGTATTCGCTCGACTCGATGAGCAACCACCCACCCTTCACCCGCTGCAGCGCGAGGACGTCACCCACGTCGGTGGGTACGGCGACGTCCTGGTCGCCGTCGTGGATGGCTCCGTCGGCGTAGTAGAAGAGCCCCGCGTCATCGGGACCATCGGTCGGCTTCGTCGTCTCGTCACGCGCCGAGGTCGTCGGGTCGTCACGCCCGGTCGTGTCGTTGTCGCTGCTGGCGACGGCGAGGGTGACTCCGCCCGCCGAGCCGAGAACGGCGGCGGCGGTGAGGGAGACGATGGTGAGGCGGTTCATGGCAGGCCCTTTCCGAGCGGTGTTCTGCCTGGTGTGATGCGCGATCAGCCCAATTGGTTGCCGAGTCTGTCATCGGGACCGATCACTGCCAGCAGGTCGCAGCAATCGGTCCCGATGCGCTCCCTTCCACAGGTACCCGAAGCTGATGTGTCACGTGACGTGTGCGGGGCAGCGCTCCACACCATGGACGTGATCGAACATCTCCTCGCCGAACAGGACGGGGTGATCGCGCGCCGCCAGGCGCTCGCTGCGGGCTGCACCGAGGCATCGCTGCGACGAATGCTGCGTCGCCGCGAACTCGTCGTGGTTCATCCCGGTGTGTACGTCGACCACACCGGCCCGCTGACCTGGCGCCAACGCGCGTGGGCCGCCGTATTGATCACCAGGCCGTCGGCGCTGGGCGGTCGATCAGCCATCCGGGCACATGACGGACCGGGGCGCCGCGATCTGGACGACATGGCCGCCATCGATGTCGTCGTCCCCCACCGGAGCCACCCAGCACCCGTCGACGGGGTCCGATTCCGCCGGTCGCGCCGGTTCGAGGAATCGGTCCAGCTCCACATGAACCCACCCCGCCAGCGATACGACGATGCCGTCATCGAGCTGGCCGATCTCGCGAACGGGCGACTCCGGGCCATTGCTGTCCTCGCCGATGCATGCGGCAACCGCCGTACGACTGCTGCTCGCCTTCAGGCGACACTGGCCACGATGACGCGCGTGACGCACCGGTCGTGGTTGAGCGCCATCCTCCAAGACGTCGCTGAGGGAACGTGCTCCGTCCTCGAGCATGCCTACCTCGTGGACGTCGAACGCCCGCACGGCCTGCCCCGCGGCGAGCGACAGCAGCGAGACCGGGATGCGCGAGGCAGGTCCATGTACCGCGATGTCGTGTATGGCGGCGCGCATCCGCCGTGGCGGCGGTACGTCGAGCTCGATGGCCGCCTGGGACACACGACCACCCGCGACAGGGATCGCGATCTCGAGCGCGACCTCGACGCTGCTCTCGAGCACACGGACACGGTCCGGCTCGGCTACGGCCAGGTCTTCGAGCGAGCTTGCGCCACCGCAGCCAAGGTCGCGCGACTGCTCCAGCTCGACGGCTGGCAGGGTGTACCGACGGGGTGCCCTCGGTGCCCTCAGGCGTGATCGGGACCGATCCCTGTCACCAGGTGACAGCAATCGGACCCGTTGGCTGAGTGAGCGCTCAGAGTTCGGCGATGATGCGAGCCCGGGTGGCGTCGTACTCGTCGCGGCTGACGAGGTCGCGCCGGAGCAGGTCGTCGAGCTCGGCGAGGCGTTCGCCGGCGGTGCGGTCGTCGACCGGCGCCGGGACGGCCGAGGCGGGCGCGGCAGGAGCCGTGGGGGCCACCGTCTTCGCCGAGGCCCAGTCGATCTCCCACTCGTTCGTCTCCGGGTCGACGAGCACGGGGAGCTCGCCGGCGTACAGCAGCGGGATCCGGACCTCCGGGACCACCTCGCGCGCCTGCACCTCATAGGGCTCGATGTCCTCCCCGTGGATGCGCATCTGGAGCAGGAGCACCGGCTGGTCGTTGATCCGTACGCCGGTCTGGTCGAAGGACAGCACCTGCGCCAGGGCGGGCTGACCGTTCTGGCGCAGCCGGTGGAGTCGCAGCGCCGCATCGTGGCGGTGACGGCCGATGAGGAAGCCGACCAGGAGGTCGACGACGGTGATGCCGATGCCGGTGGGCACCATCCACTCCGCCCCGGGCTCGTCGCCGAGGGAGAGCCCGATGACGATGAAGGCCGGGCCGACGATGCCGGCGACGAGCACGAACAGGGTCGAACGGATGACACTTCGCAGCAACGACGGCGGCGGTGCGTCCTGGGGGGAGACGGTCACGGCAGCAGCGTAGTCAGGCCTGCGACCGCAGGTAACGCCCGAAGTGGGGAACGGTGAACGCGATCCGGCCGCGCTCACCGGAGTAGATGAGGCCCTTCTTGAGCAACGAGTCCCTGGCGGGCGAGAGCGACTGCGGCTTCTTCCCGAGTACGACGGCCACGTCCGAGGTCGCGACAGAACCTCCTGCACCTTCGGAGTCGTCGACCCCTTCGCCGTCCGCGGCGTCCGCCATCGCGCGCAGGTAGTCGCGCTCGGCCGGGGTCGCTCGCTCGAAGCGGGAGCCGAAGAACCCGACGGCCAGCTCACGCTCGGCCTCCGGTCCGGCGACGGCCACGTCGTCGGCGGTGATCGGGGTGCGGGGCGCGATGTCCCACACCGACCGGCCGTAGGCCTGGATGAAGTAGGGGTAGCCGCGGGTCGCGTCGTACATGGCGTCCAGCGCATCGGCCGTGAACGCTGCCTCCTCCTCCGCAGCAGGGGCGACGAGGGCGCGGTCGGCGGCGTCGCGGGAGAGCCGGTCGATGCGCTGGTAGGAGAACAGCCGCTCGGAGTAGGACTTGCTGGCCGAGAGCACGGCCGGCAGGTGCGGCAGACCGGCGCCGACCACGATGACGGGCAGGCCGTTCTGGCTCAGCTCGTGGCAGGCGGCGCACAGCGCCGAGATGTCGTCGGGGCCCAGGTCCTGCATCTCGTCGATGAAGACGCCGATCCCCTTGCCCACGTCGGCAGCGAGGCCGCCGACGTCGGTGAGGAGCTCGACGAGGTCGATCTCGACATCGCCGGAGTCAGCACGTCCGCGCACCACCGGTGCGTCGATCCCCGGGCTCCACCTGTCACGCAGCTTGGCGTCGGCGCCGGCGTCACGCTGGGCGAAGGAACGGATCACACCGAGGACGTGGTCGGTCTCGGCAGGCTCGGGATGGCCGAGCTCGCGCACCGCCTGGTGCAGCGCCGACGACAGCGGCCGCCGCAGCGACTGGTCCGGACGGGCCTCGAGCTTGCCGGTCCCCCAGCCCTTGCGAACAGCCGCCGAGCGCAGCGCGTTGAGCAGCACCGTCTTGCCGACGCCGCGCAGTCCGGTCAGCACCAGCGACCGCTCGGGACGGCCGCGGGCGACCCGCTCCAGCACCACGTCGAACGCCGAGAGCTGCTCGTCACGACCGGCGAGCTCGGGTGGTCGCTGCCCGGCGCCGGGGGCGTACGGGTTGCGGATCGGATCCATGATCCGACGCTATCGGCCTGTCTAGCGTGAGCCGTAGACCCCACTAGCGTGTCGGATCAGGAGGTGGCGCGCCTGCCCTTCGGCGGCGCATCGATCGCGACACCAGAGTCGTGGGCGACCAGGGAGAACGTGCTCGCACCGCCCCGCTCGGTCGTGATCTCCAGCGGGAAGGCCGTCCCCTCGGTGGCGATGGCCACGGTCATCGGAGACCCGTCGTCGTCCTCGCCGCTGACGAGCCGGACCGGCGTACCGTCGATGTCGCCGGTGCCGGCGTCCTCGAACGTGGCGTAGCGGTCGGGCTCCGGCAGCAGTTCGGCCAGGTTGCACCTCCGGTCGGCCGGGCGGGCCGCCACCTGCCACTTGCCACGCAGCGACGCGACCTTCGCAGCGTCGTAGGCGAGGGGGCCACGCATGATGCCCGGATCAGCGAAGACGTAGACCTGCTTGCCGACCGTGCGCGTGATCAGCCGACCACGCTTCTTGCTCGTGAACGTCGACTGGCAGCTGTCGTCGGAGCGCACGACGAGCTCGCCGGCGCCCTTGAGCACGCCGGTCTCCCCCGTCACGCTCGTGGTGCCACGAAAGGTCACGTCGTCGAGTCCCTCGAGTGCCTTCGTCGCCGCCTCGAGGGCCTGAACCGGCTCCATCTCCTGGACGCCGTTCGACTTCGGCCCGGTTGGTTCGTCGTCGCCACAACCGGCCAGACCCAGCGCCAGTACGACGGCCAGGACCGCGCCAGCAGCGCGCTTCGAAATCGGCCTCATGCCCACCCCCTCGGTGCCTGACCGAACCTAGCGTCAGGACCGCGGGGGCGGGCACGAATGGATCAGGCGTTGCGCCGGCGGCCGCCGAACAGGACGCCGGTTCCAGCAAGGACGCTGCCGGCGCCGAGCGCGAGGAGCCAGGGCTCGACCTGTGCGCCGGTGGCAGGAAGGACGGCGTCCCCGGAGTCCTCCGTGGCGCCGAGGACCTCGCCGGGCGCGTCGTCGCTGATGCCCTCGACGTGGTCGGCTTCCTCGCCCGGGTCGACGACCTCCTCGATGTCGTCGGTGTCATCGGTGTCGTCGGTGTCTTCGTCCGTGTCCTCGTCGACGCACGGGGCGGTGGCGGGCACCTCGGGGGTGACGAGGACCATCTCGGTCCAGGCCGCGGCTTCTTCGATCTCGTACGCCGCGGCGTCGACGACCGTGACAGCGGAGCCGTCGACCTTCGACCAACCGTCGCCGGCGGGCGCGACAGTCGACGTGGCGGTGGTCGTCTCCGAGCGATGCTTGCCCGGGCGCTGGTTGCCCGTGGCGGTGTAGCCGTCGGGCGCGGTCGCGCCCGACCAGATCTCCTCGGTCACGGCCTTGGCCGTCTGCGTGTACTCGCCCTTGACCCAGCCTGCACCGGCAGGCTCCTCGCCGTCGGCCAGGTCGATGGTCTCCTTCAGGGAGCTCGCCACGCGGACGGTGTCGGTCGCCGTTGCGCCCGCGGGTCCGTCGGCTCCGTCGAGAACCCACGTGACCTCCTTGTGGGACTCCTCGGGCACCGCCGGCACAGCGGCCTGGTCGATCACCCAGACCAACTCGGTCACGGCCGCGACAAGCACCACTTCGCGCGTCTTGCCGGTCCGCGACCAGCCCCGACCGCGGTCGTCGTCCTTGTCGTCGTGGTCGTCCTTGTCGTCGCGGTCGCGGTCACGGTCGCGGTCACGGTCGTCCTCGGCGTTCCAGCCCGCTTCTTCCCACCTCAGCCGGCCCGTGGACTTCTGGACGTACTCGAACTCGGTCCTGGTGACGGCCGGCTTGACGACCCGGGTCTCCTGGTGGCGCACCTCGGGGATCGCAGGCACGAAGGGCTGGTCGATGACGATCTTGAACCACGCCCGCTCGATCACGTCGACCTTTCGGCTCCACGACCACGTGCCCTGCGCCGGGCTCACCGTGCGGGAGTACTCGAACTCGGTCGTCGGCACTGCGCGCTGCCAGAGCCACTCGACGTGGGTGACCTCGGGGACGGTGGTCACCACGGCCGGGTGGTCGATCGACGAGTAGACGGCAGGAACGGCCGGCTGTCCGCAGGCCGCGTCCTGTGCTGCATGGGCGGCGGACGGTGCGAAGCCGAGGACGGCCACAGCAGCGAGCGAGAGCGGGGCGAGCAGGCGGGTGTTCATGGGGACCTCTGGATCTGTGGGGGGTGGATGGCGCCCGAGTGCGATGACCGTCCAACCGGTCCAGAGATCGGGGGGTCACTGGCGCCGATCACAAACAGGACAAAGGTCCCAGGGCATCTCGACGGGGCGATCTAGGCTGGGCACGTGCCTGAACTGCCCGAAGTCGAGGCGCTGGCCCTGGACCTGCGGGGCCGGCTCGCGGGACGCGCCATCACCCGCGTCCACATCGCCGCGTTCAGCGCGCTCAAGACCTACGACCCGCCCCTGGCGGCGATCGAGGGTGCACTCGTCGACGACGTTCGCCGCCACGGCAAGTTCCTCGACATCGAGGCCAGCGGTCTCCACCTCGTGCTGCACCTCGCGCGGGCCGGCTGGGTGCGGTGGAAGGACGACGTACCGCCGTTGCCGCCGCGACCGAGCTCGAAGTCGCCGCTGGCGGTGCGGGTGGTGCTCGACGAGCAGGACGGCCTGACGCCGGGGCTCGACATCACCGAAGCCGGCACCAAGAAGTCGCTCGCGCTCTTCCTGGTCCGCGATCCGCTCGACGTGCCACGCGTGGCGACCCTCGGCCCCGATCCGCTCGACGCCGACTTCACCATCGAGCGGCTGGCAGGGATCCTCGAGCACGCGGGCCGCAAACAGCTCAAGGGCGTGCTCCGCCAGCAGGGCACCATCGCCGGCATCGGCAACGCCTACTCCGACGAGATCCTGCATGCCGCCCGGATGTCGCCCTTCAAGCCGTCCGACAGCCTGACCGAGGACGAGCTCGCGACGCTGTACGCCGCTGTCCGCGACACTCTCGGTGATGCCGTCGAACGATCGCGGGGACTGGCCGCCAGCGAACTCAAGGCCGAGAAGAAGTCGAACCTCGCTGTGCACGGACAGACCGGCAAGCCGTGTCCGGTGTGCGGCGACATCGTGCGCGAGGTGTCGTTCGCCGACTCGAGCCTGCAGTACTGCCCGACCTGCCAGACCGGCGGCAAGCCGTTGGCCGACCGTCGGATGAGCAAGCTGCTGAAATAGAATGCGCTCATGATCCCCTCAGTCGAGATCGATGGCGTGCCGAACCCGATTCCCGAAGGCCTCGTGGTCCTCGACGTCCGCGAGCACGACGAGTGGGCTGCCGGGCACATCGACGGTGCCGTGCACATTCCCCTCGGAGACCTGCCCGAGCGCCTGGGCGAGTTCGTGGAGCTCGAGCCGGAGCAGACGCTCGTCGTGTGCAAGGGCGGAGGCAGGTCCGCGCGGGCGGTCGGCTACCTCGGCCAGCAGGGCTACGACGTCGTGAACCTGATCGACGGGATGCTGGGGTGGGAGCGGGCTGGCCGGGCCATGGTTGCGGACACCGGCCAGCCGCCCACCGTCATCTGACCGGGGTCACTGGGTCGGAACGCCCTCCGTCAGCTTCTCCAGCTCCTCCTGCAGGCTGGCGAGGTCCTCGGGCGACAGGTCCGTGGGGATGTCCGTGGGAATGTCCGTGGGAATGTCCGTGGGGACGTCGGTCGGGATCTCCGTGGGGACGTCGGTCGGCAGGTCCGGGGTCTCGATCTCGGTCGGGTTGGAGCAGGTCTCGGCCTCGTACTTCTGGTAGGCCTCGACCTTGTCCTTCTCGTCGTCGGAGAACTCGTCCTCGAACTGGTCGCCGTCCTCGCTCTCGAAAGCCTTCTCGATGTCATCGGCGTCGATGCTCTTGAGGGCGTCGACCTGGATCTCGAACCCTTCGCGCTCCTCGTCGGAGATGTCATCGGGCGTGCCGACCTCTTCGACGTCCTCAGCCGCATCCTTGTAGAGGTCCGCGATCTTGTCCCAGTCCTTGTCCTCGAGGGCCTTCGAGAAGTCGTCGTTGCCTGCGGCACCTTGGACGGCCTCGCAGTAGTCGTCCTTCGACGCGTCCGTGGGAGCACCGCCACCACAGGCCGAGAGCGAGAGAGCAAGCAGGGCGGCGGCACCGGCAGCGGCCAGGGGGCGCTTGATCGGGGTCATCAGGGTCTTCCTTTCGGGGGGTCACGGGTCACCGATGTGTGCCCGCTGACGGGGAAGCCGTCGAGTCGGCAACCAGGGACACCCTGCCCCGTCGTTCTCAGACTATTCACAGGTGAGGTGGACAGTTGGTGGCCGGGGGTTGGCCGGCGTGGCTCTCAGGCGGAGAACATGGCGGCCTGGGGCACGGCGAGCAGGGCCTCCAGGCCTTCGACGTACGCCGCCCGCGAGATCTCGCGGACGCCGAGCGTGCTCAGATGAGGCGTCGCCCACTGGACGTCGACCAGGCGCTGGCCCGCCGCACCGGCCGGGTCGCCGCGCAGACCCTCCACCAGACCGAGCAGCGCGACCTTCGAGGCATCGGTCTCGTGGTGGAACATCGACTCCCCCGCGAACAGGCCGCCGATGGCGAGCCCGTACAGGCCGCCGACGAGGCGGTCATCGCGCCAGGTCTCGACCGAGTGCGCCCATCCGAGGCGGTGCAACTCGGTGTAGGCACGGACGATGCGCCGATCGATCCAGCCGTGCGGGCGACGCGGGTCGGCACATGCGGCCATGACGTCGCTGAAGGCAGTGTCGACGCGGATCTCGAAGTTGCGGGCCGAGCGCCGCAGCGACCGGGACACCCGGAGGCCGTCGAGCGGAAGGACACCGCGGTGGGCAGGGCTCCACCAGCCGATCGACCGGCGGCCCTCGGGCATCGGGAACATGCCGGTCCGGTAGGCGGCCAGGACCGTGCCGGGCTCCAGGTCGGCCCCGAGGCCGACCAGGTCGCTGGCGTCGTGATGGCCCTCGGCGTCGGCGTCGTCGTACCCGTCGACCGGCCCCTGCACCGGAAGCGCCCCGAGCTCATCGCGGCTCGGGAACGCCCACGGCGTCGGGGGCGGTTCGACGGGTACTGACCTCACTGCAGGATCACTGCAGGTAGGCAGCGCACGTGGTGTTGGCGTAGGTGAAGAACTCGTTGGCCTTCTTGTTGTCCTCCTCGCTGACACCGGGGATGGTGTCGCCGCCGGCGTCGCCGAACTCGGCCTTGGCCTCCTTGTAGCTGAGGCCCGTCACGGCGTCGATGACGACGTCGAAGCCGTCCTCCTCGCGGTCACCGATGCCGTCGGGAGCGCCGATGTCACCGAGCTCCTCGTAGGACTTCTGGATGGCCGTCCACTCCGCCTCGGTGGGAGTCGCGCCCTTCACCTTGCCGACGGTCGTGGCGATGTCCTTCAGGCCGTCGCAGAAAGCCTTGGTCGAGGCGTCGAGGGTCGCCGAGGACGACGGGTCGGCGCCGTCGGTCCCGGCCGGGTCGGACGCATCGGACTCGTCGGTGGTCTGGCTGCTCTCGGTGTCCGAGGCCTTGTCGTCGGCATTCTTGTCACCGCCGTCGTCGCCGCACGCCGCGAGGGCGAGCACCAGGAAGAGGGCAGCGCCCGCAGAAGCGAGCGGGCGGGTGATGGGGCGCATCGGAAGCCTTTCGAATGATGAAGCTGACCCGACCACCCTACGAGGCACCGTCGCCGTGACCGGGGCCCCACCTGCCCGACACTAGGATCGGCGCATGGCTTCCGGTCTCAAGAAGGGTCTCGCTGTCGAGGCAGCTCGGCAGATTGCTCCCAGGGTGACCCAGATGGCACCGGGGTTGACGCAGTCGTTCGTGCGCGAGGCGCTGAACCGCGCCATCGCCGGCGTGGGCCCGCTGCCGCCCGCGGCCAGGGCCGCCGAGACCCAGCTGCGCGAACAGCACGGCAACGTCGACAAGGCCGTCAAGGAGCTGGTGCAGAACCACGTCGCGTACGCCAGCGTCGAAGGGCTGACCACCAACCTCGGCGGTCTGGTCACGGCGACGATCGTGGCGCCCGCCAGCATCGCCGGACTCGCGCTCATCCAGTGCCGGATGGTCTCCGGGATCGCCCACCTGCGTGGTTACGACCTCGAGGACCCGCGCGTACGCAACGCGATCCTGGTCGCGATCCTCGGCGACGACACCGTGGTGAAGATGGTGAAGTCGAAGAAGCTGCCGGCGCCGCCGATGGCGATCGCCACGGCTCCGCAGCACGATCCCGAGCTCGACAAGACGATCTCGGCCGCGCTCGCCAGCGAGCTGGTCGCCCGGGTGATCGGCAAGCGACTGGCCACGACGGTGGGCAAGCGGGTGCCGGTGGTGGGCGGCGCGGTGGGCGCCGCTGCCGACGGCTGGAGCACGTGGAAGGTCGGACGCTACGCCGACCGGGAGTTCCTGCCCCGCGCCATCCGGTAGGCACCGAGAGCCTTGCGGCCCTGCTCGCTGCCCTCGAGCTTCTGCACGGTCCACTCCATCGACCGCATCAACCGGGGCGTCCGCGCCCGGATCAGCTCGCGGCGCGCCTCCTCGAGCCGAGCCCGCAGCCGGTCGTTCTCGACCTGCCGTTCGGCGGCCTCGACGAGCAGCGCCTTGACCGCATCGAGGGCAGCGGCCGAGACCTGGCGCTCGTTGGGGCGGTCGGGGTTGGACCACTTCTCCGCCACCGGCTCGTCACCGCGCAGGTCGGCGAGGTCGCCCACCACGTCGTACCCCTTGCTGGTGAGCTCGGCGATCCAGTCCTCGGTGAGCTCGGCGATCCAGGGGTACTGGTCCGGCGGCAGGCCCAGACGGGGCGAGTCCGTGCGCTTGGAGAGGGTGCGGTGCGCGAGGAGCTCGCGGACGAGTGGCCGGTAGTGCACGGGCGGGAGGTCGACAGCGGCGACCCGGTTGATCCGGCGGATCAACGCCGACTCCGGCACGCCCAGGCTGGGGTTGGCTCGCTCCGTACCGAGCTCGAGGTCCAGCCCGTCCAGTCCGAAGGCGGTGCTGAAGCGCTGCCAGAGCACGTCGCGGGCACCGCCGGGCCGAGGCACCGTGACGATGTGGATCCGCTCCGGCGGGATCGAGGCGCCCCACCGCGCGAGGATGTCGGGGACCTCCTGGACGCCCCAGAACCAGGCGCCCACGCGGTGGCTGCGCTCCGGGTCGTGGATCAGCCGGAGGAACCGGGAGAAGCCGAAGGCCGCCCGGTGCTTGACGTTCTCCTGCCACTCGGCAGGGATCTGGCGAACCAGGTCGCGCGCCGAGACGATCAGGTGCACCTCGGTGCCGGTGCCGTCGTCCTTGTGGCCGAGGGAAGCCAGCGCCCTCGCCACCTGGGTGCGCGAGGCGGTCGCCAGGATCTCGTGGCTGATGATCGAGGTGCCGGGGTGTGCGCGCACGTTGGCCGCGAGCTGGTCCCAGGCACCGACGGCCTCCTGCTCGAGTCCGCCCCACCGCAACCGCATCAGGTCAAGGGCAGCGAGGAAGTGCTCATCGAAGCGTTCGGCCGGGTAGTTGACGCCCTGCTTGAGGAGCCGCGCCCGGTTCCGGAAGAGCACGTCCTGGAGGTACGACGTCCCGGTCTTGGGCGTCCCGACGTGGAGCAGGACCCGTTGGCTCACGATGCCTCCTTCAACGGCGGGACCACGGGATCGAGGAGCAGTCCCAGTGCGAGCGCCAGCACCTCGCCGTCGACCGGTAGCACCGGGCTCTGCGCCAGCGGCCCGGGCAGCAGGCGGTCGAGATCGCCGAGGACAGGGTAGCCAGCGGCGGCGATCTCGTGACGGGTCCGTTCGGCCTGCGTGCCGAGCCAGGTCTCCCAGCGCCGCGGCACGGTGAGGTCCGGCCCGCCCAGCCCGTCGAGCCGTTCGCCGAGGGTGGTCCGGAGCAGGTGCGGACGGCGGTCCGGCGCGACCAGGAGCCCGAGCGGCTCACCGACGCGGCGCACCAGGTCGACGGCATGCGCGCCGAGTCGCGGCGGCTGGACCAGATGCCGCACACCGAGCTCGGCGGCCAGCGCGGCGGAGTCGAGGACCACCGCGACCCGGTCGGCGCCGTACTTGTGCGACGCGGAGCGGGCCATCCGGGGCAGGTCCGCGCGCGGTGGCAGGTGGCCGGCGCTGGCGAAGCCGTTGAGGAAGTCGGGCCACTGCGGGCCGCCCTGGTCGAATGCGCGAGCGGTCCAGGCCTGGGCCAGCACCGTGCCGAGGTCGTCGGCCAGGAGGTACGCCGTCGGGCGGCGTCCGCCCGGCCGGTGCCCCTGCGCGACCAGCCCGGCACGGACCGCGTCGGCGCGCCACTGGGCGCCGACGATGACGAAGGACTTCACCCACGGGCGGCGAACCTCGCGGGCACGCTCGACGAGTGAACGCTCCGGCTCGGGGAACGCCGCAGTCGCGGCGACGTCGTCGGCGATCAGTCCGGCAGCGACCCGGATCAGTTCGTCCTCAGGCAAGGCATCCGGGTCGACCGGGCGCAGTCCGAACCGGTCCGGGGTGTCCTCGCCGATCAGCGGCAGGTCGCCGCGACCGCGTCCGGAGACGCTGGCGGACAGGACCCGGTCGGCGATCGCCTCGGGGACCTTCCGGCCCTCCGCTGCTGCGGCGACGTTGAGCCGGCGCAGCAGGCCCAGCTGCTGGGCGCCGGGGACGGTCGACGCGAACGGGCTGCCGTCGCCGTCGGCACGGTCCAGCCAGTCCTGCCACGGTGTCGTGTCGCCACCGCGCAGCGCTGTCGCCCACCCCCAGGCCCGCCGCTGACCACTCATGGACCAACCGTAGCCGGGGCTGGATTCACCCGAGCAGCGCCCTGACCACCGCGGACGGGCTCGGTCGGCCCAGCTGTTCGGCCATCCAGCCGCTGGTGGCCACGACGGCGTCGAGGTCGACGCCGTGCTCGATGCCGAGGCCGGTGAGGAACCAGACCAGGTCCTCGGTGGCGAGGTTGCCCGTCGCGCTCTTGGCGTAGGGGCAGCCGCCGAGTCCGCCAGCGCTGGCGTCGTACGTCGTCACGCCGACCTGGAGGCCCGCGTGCACATTGGTGAGCGCCTGGCCGTAGGTGTCGTGGAAGTGCAACGCGAGCCGGTCGGGGTCGATCCCTGCGTCGATGAACCCGTTGACGAGCGCGCGGACGTGACCGGCCGTGGCGACACCGATCGTGTCCCCGAGGCTCAGCTGGCCGACGCCGAGGTCGAGCAGACGCCGGCCCACGGCGACAACCTGTTCGATCGGGACCGCCCCCTCCCACGGGTCGCCGAAGCACATCGACACGTAGCCGCGGACGTCCATCCCGGAGGCCAGGGCACGGCCGATCGTGGGGTCGAACATCGCGAACTGGGTCTCGAGCGAGCGGTTGAGGTTCTTCTGCGCGAACGTCTCGGTGGCCGAAGCGAACACGGCAACGTGCCGGAGACCGAGGTCGACCGCGCGGTCGAGGCCGCGTTCGTTGGGGACCAGGACAGGGAGCTGCGCGGCCGCAGGGCCGAGCTCGGCCTTGAGCCCCGTCATCAGCTGCTCCGCATCGGCCAGCTGGGGCACCCACTTCGGGTGCACGAAGCTGGTCGCCTCGACGATCGGCAGACCGGCGGCGAGCAGACGCTGCACGAAGGCGGCCTTCACCTGCGTCGGCACGATCGTCTTCTCGTTCTGCAGGCCATCGCGCGGACCGACCTCGTAGATCGTGACCTTCGGCGGCAGGCCGGGCTGGTGGACGACCATCGGCAGGCTGTTCATGAATCACTCCGGTCTCGAGACGGTCGCTGCGCGACCTCCTCGACCTCCGACACGACGAACAGGACCGCCCCCAGGGCCACCTGCTGCCCGGTGACGGCGGCGACGGTGGTCACGCGGCCGTCGTACGGCGCCTTGAGCGCGAGCTCCATCTTCATCGCCTCGAGGACGCCGAGGACGGTGCCTTCGGTGACCTGGTCGCCCTCGGCGACCCGGACGTCGAGGACGGTGCCGGGCATGGGCGCTGCGATCGTGCCGTCGCCGATCGCGGCACCGTGGTCGGCGCTGGCGTCGGGGCGGCGGAAGACGTAGCGCTGGCCGTGGTGTGCGAGCTCGACGCCGTGCAGGTCGACGCGGGCGACGGTTCCCTCCGGGACCCGGGCCACGGCCGTCGCCCTTTCGTCGAACTCGACCGTCGGAACGACCGGAGCGGCACCCATCCGGAAGCCGTCGCCGGCGAACGGGCCGTCGGGCGCGCTGTGTGCGTCGAGCCAGAGCCGGGCGGCGATCTCGCGGGCCGGCGTCGGGTCCGGGCGCGGCACCTCGTGACGGTCGAGCCATGCGGTGTCGATGCCGCCGGGCTCGGCGAAGACGTCGCTCGCCGCCAGCTCCCGGAGGAATCCGGTGTTGGTGGTCAGTCCGAGGATGGACGTCGCATCGAGCGCGTCGATGAGGCGCTGCCGTGCCTCCTCGCGGTCCTCGCCACGGACGATGACCTTCCCCAGCATCGGGTCGTAGGCGGTGCTGACGACCTGCCCGGACTCGAGGGCGTGGTCGACCCGGACGAACTCGGGCCACTCGACCACGGTCGCCGTACCGGCCTGGGGCAGGAAGCCGCCGAAGGCGTCCTCGGCGTAGATCCGGGCCTCCATGGCATGGCCCTCGACCTCGGCGCGTTCCTGCGGCGGAACGGTGCCACCGGCCGCGACCCGCACCTGCATCGGGACCAGCGACAGCCGGGTCACGGCCTCGGTCACCGGGTGCTCGACCTGGAGCCGGGTGTTCATCTCCAGGAAGTAGAAGTCGCCGGTCGAGGCGTCGAGGAGGAACTCGACGGTGCCCGCATTCGTGTAGGCGACGGACCGGGCGAGTTCCACGGCGGCCGTGTGCATCCGCTCCCGGACCGCGTCATCGAGTGCGGGCGCCGGCGCCTCCTCGATGATCTTCTGGTGACGCCGCTGGGCCGAGCAGTCACGCGTCCCGAGGTGGATCACGTTGCCGTGGGTGTCGCCGAACACCTGGACCTCGATGTGGCGTCCGCGCTCGACATACTTCTCGATGATCATGGTGTCGTCGCCGAAGGCGCTCGCCGCCTCGCGCTTCGCGGCGGCGATCGCGGGTTCGAGCTCGGCGGCGGAGCGGACGACACGCATGCCCTTGCCACCGCCGCCTGCGGCGGCCTTGACGAGAACGGGGTAGGGGTCTCGAGACGGTTGCTGCGCAACCTCCTCGACCAACGCGCCATTCGCGTCCAGCACAAACGACGGCACGACCGGGACGCCCGCAGCGACCGCGAGGGCGCGCGCCGCGTCCTTGCGACCCATCTTCTCGATGACCTCGGGCGTCGGCCCGATCCAGATGATGCCCGCGTCGGTGACGGCCCGCGCGAAGCCGGCGTTCTCGGAAAGGAAGCCGTAGCCCGGGTGGATCGATTCGGCGCCGGTCTCGAGCGCGGCAGCGATGATCGCGTCGGCGTCGAGATAGCTGGGCACCCGGACGGCGACGTCGGCCTCCTGCACGTGCAGGGCGCTGGCGTCCGCGTCGGTGTGGATCGCGATCGTTCGCATCCGGTAGGGCTCCCACACGCGGAACACCTTGCGGGCGATCTCGCCGCGGTTGGCGACGAGGACGGAGCGGATCCTTGATGTCTCGGTCATCGTCATCACATCCTGAAGATGCCGTAGTTGGGCGCAGGCGTCGGCACGGCGGAAGTGATGTCGAGCGCCATGCCCAGCACGCGTCGGGTGTCGGCGGGATCGATCACGCCGTCGTCCCAGAGCCGCGCCGTGGCGTAGTACGGAGAACCCTGCGTCTCGTACTGGTCGCGGATCGGCTGCTTGAACTCCTCGTCGTCCTCGCGGCCGGCGACCGTCGCGAGCACGCCGGCGGCCTGCTCGCCGCCCATCACCGAGATCCGGGCGTTCGGCCACATCCACAGGAACCGCGGATCGTAGGCGCGCCCGCACATGCCGTAGTTGCCCGCTCCGAACGAGCCGCCGATCACGACCGTGAACTTCGGGACGACCGAGCACGCGACAGCGGTGACCAGCTTCGCACCGTCGCGGGCGATGCCGCGGTTCTCGTACTCGCGCCCGACCATGAAGCCGGAGATGTTCTGCAGGAACAGCAGGGGGATGCCGCGCTGGTTGCAGAGCTCCACGAAGTGCGCGCCCTTGAGGGCCGACTCGCTGAACAGGATGCCGTTGTTGGCGACGATCCCGACCCGGTGGCCGTGGATGCGGGCGAAGCCGCAGACCAGCGTCTCGCCGTAGAGCTGCTTGAACTCGGCGAGCCGGCTGCCGTCGACGATGCGACGGATCACCTCGCGGACGTCGTACGGCGTGCGGGTGCTGCTCGGGACGACGTCGTACAGGCTCTCCGGCGGCTCGAGCGGGTCCTCGACAGGCTCCAGGTCCGTGGGTGTCGTCGGGTTCGGGAGGGTGCTCACGATGCCGCGAAGGATCTGGAGCGCGTGGGCGTCGTCGTCGGCGAGATGGTCCACGACCCCGCTCCTGCGGGCGTGCACGTCGCCGCCGCCGAGATCCTCGGCGGTGACGATCTCACCGGTCGCAGCCTTCACCAGCGGCGGGCCGCCCAGGAAGATCGTGCCCTGGTTCTTCACGATCACGGTCTCGTCGGACATCGCGGGGACATAGGCGCCACCGGCCGTGCAGGAACCCATCACGGCGGCCAGCTGCGGGATGCCACGGGCCGACATGTTGGCCTGGTTGAAGAAGATCCGGCCGAAGTGCTCCCGGTCGGGGAACACCTCGTCCTGCTTGGGCAGGAAGGCGCCGCCGGAGTCGACGAGGTAGAGGCAGGGCAGGTTGTTCTCGGCGGCGATCGTCTGGGCGCGGAGGTGCTTCTTCACCGAGATCGGGTAGTAGGTGCCGCCCTTGACGGTCGCGTCGTTCGCGATGACGAGGGCGTTGCGACCCTGGACGCGCCCGACGCCGGCGACCATGCCTGCGGAGGGCACGATGTAATTGTCGATGTCGTCGCCCACTGCATTGTCTGGGCCGTACATTCCGAAGCCGGCCAGCGGCGCGATCTCCAGGAACGGACTGCCGGGGTCGAGGAGGCCGTCGACGCGCTCGCGCGGGAGGAGCTTTCCGCGGTCGGTGTGCTTGGTGCGGGCCGCTTCGCTGCCGCCGAGGCGGACCCGGGCCAGCCGCTCACGCAGCTCGGCCGTCAGGTCCCCAAGGGTGGGCTCGCTGCTCTGGGTCTCGGACACGCGTTCAGGTTAACGATCATTAACCTGCCCTGCAAGTGGCGTCCGGCCGTTGGCGGACCACGTCATCTAGCCTGAGCGGGTGAGCGAGATCAGCCGACGGGACCAGATCCTGGCCACCGCCGCCGATCTCTTCGCGGCCCGCGGGTTCCACGGCGTCTCCGTCGCCGACCTCGGCGCGGCCTGCGGGATCTCCGGCCCGGCGCTCTACAAGCACTTCTCGTCCAAGCAGGCGATGCTCGCCGAAATGCTCACCTCGATCAGCGAGCGCCTGCTCGACGTCGGGCGCGAGCGGGTCGACGCGGGCGCCGGCGACCCCGCCCACGCCCTGCACGGGCTCGTCGACTGGCACGTCGAGTTCGCCACGACGCACCGGCCGCTGATCGTCGTCCAGGACCGGGACTGGGAATCGCTGCCCGCCGACGCGCGGGACCAGGTCCGCAAGCTCCAGCGGTCCTACATCGAACTGTGGGCCGATCAGCTCCGCGCCCTGCGCCCTGACCTGGGCCACGCGGCCGCCCACGCCGCCGCCCAGGCCGCGTTCGGGCTGCTCAACTCCACCCCGCGCGCAGGCCACGCCATCCCCGACACCGAACTCCGCGAGCTGCTCGGCTCGATGGCGCTCGCCGCTCTCGGCGTACCACCGCGATAGGCGTCAGAAGCTGGGGGCCGCGCGGTCGAGGATCGGGGCGAGGTCGAGGCCGGCGGGCAGGGTGCCGAAGGCGCTGCCCCAGTCGCGGGAGAGGCGGCTCGCGCAGAACGCATCGGAGACCGCCGACGGAGCGAACCGCAGCAGCAGACCCGCCTGGAACACGACCGCGATCTGCTCGACGATCCGCCGGGCACGCAGCTCGATGTCATCGAAGCTGGTGAGCTCCTTCTTCAGCGCCGAGACGGCGTCGTCGTACCGCTGGTCGGTGCCGGCAGCCAGCTCCGCCTCCGCGAAGAACGCGTCGAGTGCCAGCGGCTCGCGGCCGATGGCGCGCAGCGCATCGAGGGCGGCGACGTTGCCCGAGCCCTCCCAGATGGAGAGCAGCGGCAGCTCGCGATAGATCCGGGCCAGGTCGAAGTCCTCGATGTAGCCGTTGCCGCCGAGGCATTCCAGCGCCTCACCGGCGACGGCCGGTCCGCGCTTGCAGACGTAGTACTTCGTCGCGGCCAGCGCGAGGCGACGCAGGGCGGCCTCGCCCTCGTCGCCGTGAATGGCGCGGTCATTGGCACCGGCCAGGCGCATCATCGCGGTCGTCGCGGCCTCGGACTCGATCGCCAGGTCCGCCAGCACGTTGCGCATCAGCGGCTGGTCGAGGAGGTGCTTGCCGAAGGCCGATCGGTGTTGCGCGTGGTGGGTCGCCTGCACGAGCGCGGTCCGCATGCCCGACGCGCTGCCGATGACGCAGTCGAGCCGGGTCATGTTGACCATCTCGACGATCGTCTTGACGCCCTTGCCCTCCTCGCCGACGAGCCACCCGATCGCGTGGTCGTACTCGATCTCCGACGACGCGTTGGACTTGTTGCCGAGCTTGTCCTTGAGTCGCAGGAACCGGATCGGGTTCGGCTCACCGCCGGGCAGGACCCGCGGGAGCAGGAAGCAGGAGAGCCCGCCGGGGGCCTGCGCGAGGGTCAGGAACATGTCCGACATCGGGGCTGACGTGAACCACTTGTGTCCGACGATCCGGTAGGTCCCGTCGGGTTGCGGCGCGGCGGTCGTGGTGTTGGCGCGTACGTCGGAGCCGCCCTGCTTCTCGGTCATCGACATGCCCGCGATCAGACCCGACTTGGTCGCCGGGTCGCGCAGGCCGAAGTCGTAGGACCGGTTGGTCAGCAGCGGCTCGAAGCGCGCCGCGAGCTCGGGATTCGCCCGCAGCGCCGGGACGACGGCGTACGTCATCGAGATCGGGCAGCCGTGACCGGCGTCGACGTTCCAGGCGTAGAACTTCGCGGCGCGCGCGACGTGCGCGCCCGGCCGGTCGTCGGCCCACGGGGCGGCGTGGATGCCGTGGGAGACGGCGGTCTCCATCAAGCGGTGGTACGACGGCACGTACTCGACCTCGTCGATGCGCCGCCCGTAGCGGTCGTGGGTGTGCAGGCGCGGGGGAACGCGTTCGGCCAGCCGTCCCCACTCACGCGCCTCCTCGGTGCCAGCCCGGCGACCGACCTCGTGGATCTCGTCGAGGGCCCAGGCCGCGCCCTCGCGCTCGACCCCCTCGAGGAGCGCCGGGTCGGCAGCGGTGTCGTGGCCGACGAGCGGCGGGACCTGGTTGAAGACTTCGTGGGTCGTCATTTCTGCCTCTTTCATCGGGCAGAGCCCTTGTTGGTCGAAGGTCCGAAGTCGTCGTACGGCGCACCGTCGCGCTCGCGCACGGCCTGGCGGAAGCCGACCTCGGCGGCCCGCTGCTGGAACGCATGGCCCTCGCGGGTGTGGCGCGAGATGCCGTCGAAGACGGTGCTGATCATGCGGCTGTTCTCGACACCCTGGGCGAGGAGGGCTGAGTTCAGCGCCAGCTTCACCATCATCAGCTGGTTGAGCGGCATCGCGGCGATCCGCTGCACGAGGTTCTCGGTGCGCTCCTCGAGCTGGTCGGGCTCCGGCGCCTCGATGGCCAGGCCCCACTCCGCCGCCTCGCGGCCGGACAGACAGTCGCCGGTGAGCAGCAGCCGCTTGGCGCGCTGGTCCCCGAGTCGGTGCGCCCACAGGCCGGCCGAGGGCACTCCCCAGACGCGGGTCGGCGGGTAGCCGATCTTGGCGTCGGCTGCGATCACGATCTGGTCGCAGTGCAACGCGATGTCGGTGCCACCGGCCACACAGAAGCCGTGGATGCTCGCCACCGTCGGCTTGTTGGCATGGAGCAGGCTCGAGAAGCCGCGGGTGAAGCGGCTCATCATGGCGTAGTCGACCATCGGGTCCCACGTGCCCGCGGGATCGTGGTTGTACATCTGCACGGTGGGATCGAGCACGGTGCCCTGCTGCGGCGCGGCGCCCGTCATGGCGCCGTCCATCATCCCCTCGGCCGAGGCAGCCAGGTCGTAGCCGCCACAGAACCCCTTGCCCCGGCCGCTCAGCACGATCACGTGCACCCGCGGGTCGAGATCGGCACGCTCGACGGCGTCAGCCAGCTCGACCGGCGTGTCCGGGGTGATCGAGTTGCCCTGCTCCGGCCGGTTGAAGACGAGCCTCGCGACGCGACCGTCGACCTCGTAGGTCAGCGTCCGGTACGACGGTGCGTGTCCGCCCGGCACAGTCGCGTCCCGGTACAGGGACGCGGGCCCTTCGTGCACGGGGCGGCGCCAGAGAGCTTCATCGGTCATGACTGAACATTACGCCTTGTCTCACAGTTGTGTCCAGCGTTGTAACAGCGACGCCGCCGTGGGAAGGTGGCCGCGTGCCCCCGGACCCCACCTCGCTGCCGCACCTGTCAGCGCGGTCGGTGCTGCTCAGCCTGCTGCTCGGCTCGCACCCGGACCGGATGAGTCCCGCGGCCCTCGTCCGCGCGGGGGCCCACTTCGACATCCCGGCCTCGACCGTGCGGGTCGCCCTCACTCGGGCCGTGGCCGCCGGCGACCTCCGCCGCACCGGCGGCGACTACGCCCTCGGGACCCGCCTCTCCCGCCGCCAGCAGCACCAGGACGAAGCGGTGCTCGACGCGGAGACCGACTGGGACGGCTCGTGGGAGATGGCCGTCATCGTCGTGTCCGGGCGCGCCGGTCCTGAGCGCGCGGCCCTGCGCGACCTGCTCGCGCGCCACCGGCTGGCCGAGCTCCGCGAGGGCGTCTGGACCCGGCCGAACAACCTGCGCCGTCCGCCCGCCTATGCCGACGACGTCGTCCTGACGACCTTCAAGGCCCGACCCGACGCGGACCCGGCCGGGCTGGCAGCCGACCTGTGGGACCTGACCGGATGGGCGGACGACGGGCGCACCCTGCTCCGGATGCTCACGTCGGCCACCCAGCCGGCGGCCCGGCTGGCGGTGGCCGCCGCACTGGTCCGTCAACTGGCGAGCGACCCGCTCCTCCCGCCCGCGCTCCTGCCCCGGAACTGGCCGGCCGGCGAGATGCGGAAGACCTACGCCGCCTATCAGTCCGAGTTGGCCTCGCTCGCCGTGGAGTGACTAGACCAGGCCCTCGGGCAGGTCGGAACCCGACTCGAACAGCTCGAGTGCGCGCTGCGCGCGCAGCGCAGCGTCGACGACCATCTCGACGTCGTCGGCGAGCTGACTGGGCGGCCTGTCCTCGAGCGCCACGCCGTCCGTGGGCAGGGCGCGGGCATGCAGGTCGGCGAGCAACGACTCGCGGTCCAGCCCGCGCAGGGCGAACAGGACCAGCGGATCGGCGTCGACCAGCCATCCGACCTGGATCAGCAACGCCACGGCATGCGGGCACGGGTCGATGTAGTGGGGGCAGGTGCAGGTCGCGGAGAACTCACCGCCGAAGGGCAGGAGCTCGACGCCGACCTCCTCGACGTGCTCGACGAAGTCGTGGGGCAGGTTCCCGGCGAGCAGGTCCGCGATCCGGCCGGCCTCGGCGGCGACCACCTCGACCAGCGCCCGGCGGCCGTTCTCGTCGAGCGTCGGGACGACGACCTCGACCGTCCAGGCGTCCTCGCCCTCGCGCACGGCGGCCAGCAGATTGCCGCCGTCGACACTGATGCCGCCGACGTCGCCGCGTCGCGCGCTCGCCCGGCCCGGGCGCAGCTCGGCATCCGAGTAGGCCGCCTCCTCCACCGCCCGTTGCCACGCCTTGCCCCACCACGTGCGGACCCCGCGGCGCGGCAGCGTCTGGCGGACGAAGGTGGTGCGCATCAGTCGTCCCGCTCGTCGCGGTGGTCCGAGAGCAGCGCTTCGCGCCGTTGCTCCTTGCGCAGGGTGACGAGGTCGCGGAGCTCCTCGTTGTCGAGCTCGGTGAGGGCGGCTTCTCCGCGTGCGAGCACGGCGTCAGCCAGGTGGCGCTTGCGGTCGAGGAGTGCGGCCACCCGCTCCTCGATGGTGCCGCGGGTGACCATCCGGTGCACCTGCACCGGCTTGGTCTGGCCGATCCGGTAGGCCCGGTCGGTGGCCTGGTCCTCGACGGCCGGGTTCCACCAGCGGTCGACGTGGATGACGTGGTCGGCGCGGGTGAGGTTGAGCCCCGTGCCACCGGCCTTGAGGGAGAGCAGGAAGACGGGGACGCCCTGCTCGTCGTCGGCCTGGAACCGCCGCACCATCGCCTCCCGGGCGCTGACCGGAGTGCCGCCGTGGAGGAACTGGTGCGGGACGCCCGCGGCCGTGAGGTGCTGCTCGACGAGCCGTGCCATCGCGACGTACTGGGTGAAGACCAGGACGGCGCCGTCCTCGGCCAGCACGGTGGCGACCAGCTCGTCGAGCAGCTCGAACTTCTCCGACCGGCCGGCGAGCCGGGCGCCCGTCCCCTGTTTGAGGAACTGCGCCGGGTGGTTGCAGATCTGTTTGAGGCCGGTGAGCAACGCCAGCACCAGTCCGCGGCGGGTCTCCTCGTCGGCACGCTCGATGCGCTCCATCGAGTCCTTTACGAACGCTTCGTACAGAACGACCTGTTCGCGGGTCAGGCCCAGCAGGTGATCGGTCTCGGTCTTCGGCGGCAGCTCGGGTGCGATGCCGGGGTCGGACTTGCGACGGCGCAGCAGGAACGGGCCGATCAGGTCCGCGAACTGGCGGGCCTTCGTCGGCTCGGCACCCGACTCGATCGGTGCGGCCCACACCCGCCGGAAGGCCTGACGGCTGCCGAGAAGTCCGGGAACGCACCAGTCGAGGATCGACCAGAGCTCGGTGAGGTCGTTCTCGACCGGCGTGCCGGTGAGCGCGATCCGCGCCCGGTTGGGAACCTGGCGCAACGCCCGGGCCGTGGACGTCCGGGAGTTCTTCACGTGCTGCGCCTCGTCGGCGACGACCAGATCCCACTCGACCGCGGCCAGGGTCGCGGCATCGCGGCGAAGGGTGCCGTAGGTCGTCAACACGAACCCGTCCCCGTCGGTCGAGGAGGTCGCCCCGCGACCGTCTCGAGACCCGAGTCCCTCCAGCGACCGGGCTCCCCCGTGGAAGCGGCGTACGGCGAGACCGGGGGCGAACCGCTGGATCTCGCTCTCCCAGTTGCCGAGCAGGCTGGCCGGGCACACGACCAGGGTCGGTCCTCCCCTGGACGCGCCGGTCTCGAGCCGGTGCAGGTGCAACGCGATCAGGGTGATCGTCTTGCCGAGACCCATGTCGTCGGCGAGGCAGGCACCCAGCCCGAGGCCGGTCAGGTCGGCGAGCCAAGTCAGCCCGTGGCGTTGGTAGTCGCGCAACGTGGCGTCGAGCCCCGATGGCGCCGGCAAGGGTTCACGGGACGCCGCGGCGAGCACCTGTTCGCGCACCTTCAGCAAGGAGGCGCCGACGACGACCTGGGCCGTGGCGGGTTCATCGGGCTGACCCGGGACGCCCGCGACCGCGGGCAGGTCGGTGACACCGGTGAGGGCAGCAGCGAGCGCCTGGGCTCCGGTCGCTTTGCGGATCAGACGCTTGCGGGCGCGCTGCGCTGTGGTCGGGTCGACGACCGTCCAGGCTCCGCGGAGCTTGATGATCGGACTCGCTGCTGCGGCCAGCTCGGCCATCTCGTCCTCGGTGAGCGGATCGCCGTGCAGGGCGATCTGCCACGAGAAGGCGAACAGGCCCTCGGTCGAGAACGGGCTGTCCTGGAGCGGCAGTTCGGGGTTGCGCTCGGTCCTGCCACCCCTGCTCGCCGGGTCCGTACGCCGGTCGAGCACCGCCCGTGCAGTGAGCTCGGGGCCGAGCGACCGCGGCCAGTGCACGTCGACCCGCGCGTCACGCAACGGGCCGACGTGCTCGAGCAGGCCCGCGATCTCCTCGCCGTCGAGGGTGAGCTCGTCGGGCACGGACAGCGCCAGCAACCGGTCGAGCGTCGGCCACACGTCGGCCGCCGACCGCAGCGCGATGCTGGCGTGGATGCGCGCCCGGCCGCCGAAGCCGTGCTCAGCCGCACCCGCGGTCCACAACAGCGCTGCGTCGGCCACATGGAGCGGGTCGCGCTCGTCGTGGACCTGCAGCACGATGCGCACCGCACCGGCGATGAGCTCCTCCTCGGCCGCCTCCACCCGCAACGAGATCCGCACCAGTTCGGGCAGTGGCGTGCCGTCCTCACGAAGGCCGGCCGCGGTGTTGGCCGATCGCTCCCGGGCGGTGCGCTCCGCCAGGCGTTGCCGGACCCGCTCCGCGAAGGCTTCCGGAGCGCGCGGGGTGCCGGAGTCACCCGGGACCGGCCGCGCCCGCACGGCGGGCGCCGCGCGGGGCATGGTGTCGGCCACGGCGTCGAGCACCTGCCGGACCAGGCCGACGGCGTCGGTGATCGGGAGGTCGTCGTAGGCGCGGGCCTCGGCGAGGCGTCGTACGGCGTCGTGGTCGCGCTCGTCGAGCCCGTCGACCCGCCAGCCGGCAGCACCGTCGGGCAGCGGTGCGACCTTGCCCGCGGCCACGAAACGCAGACCCAGCAGGGCCGCTCCACTGAGCAACGCAACACTCGGATGGGTGTCGTCGCGGGTGTGGGCCCGGCTCAGCACCGGCAGCGCGGCGTTGACCGGCAGCGCGATGGTGCGGGCCCCCGGAACCCTGTCCGTGAACTCGATCGTCGGCGGGTGACCGGCCCGGAAGGTGGCCGGGCCGGTCACGGGAACGAAGCTCACCGGAGCGACAGTAGCCACCGCATCCGACACGCGCTCGGGGGCCGTCAGGGTGCTGGATGCCCTCGCCGCGCTCGCACCGCCCCGCTCCAGGCAATGACCGTCACCCAGACGTAGCCGGGCCACAGCGCGAGCCGCTCGAACGCGCCCGCGCCGTGGTCGGCGTCGAGCAGGGCCAGGAAGCCGAACGAACCGATCAGGCTGACGGCGCCGACGGCGACGGTCGCCCAGCCGAAGCGACGGTGGGTGCCGCGCAGGCCCAGACCCAGCAGGACCAGCGCCAGCGGTTGGGCGACGAACACCCAGACCGCGACGGCGCCGTGCAGTTCGGAGTGGACGTTGACCGGCACCAGCCCGACGGCAATCGAGCTGGCTCCGGCCGCCAGCCACAGCGCCAACGACGTGGTGGCCAGCAGTCCGGGTGGCCGGGAGTCCCGCAGCAACCAGGCACCCAGGGCCAGCGAGCAACCAAAGGCGACGAAGACGGCGTTCATGGCGGTGTGCCCGCTCGACGTGGTCGCGCCGAGATCACTGATCGTGTCGTCGACGAAGCTGTAGCCCGACACCTGCAGGCCGATGACGATCTCGGCGACGACGTAGAGCCCCTGGAGCAGCCACGTCGTCGCGGGGATCGATCGAGGGCCGGTCACATCGCCTGCGCGACCTTCTTGCCGCGGAGTCGGGCCAGGGCGACGCCCCCCAGCAACAGGACGGCGCCCGCACCGGCCAGCACACCCGACCACTGGGTGGGATGTTCCGCGGCCAGCGCGACACTGGCGAGCGGCACCATGACGGTGGGCATCACGATCGCCAGGATCGTGAAGCCGGAGTGGTTCGAGATCGCCGCGGCCAGGGCCCAGAGCACGGTCAGGATCGCTGCGAAGGCCAGGACCCACCAGACGTCCGACTCCTGGAAGCCGAGTTCGTCGGACATCACCATGTAGCCGTCCGACGACTCCTCGTCACCGAACATGGCAGGGCCGCCGAACATGCCACCGAAGAACTCGCCGAGGTAGCGGGTGACCAGGAACGTCACCATGATCCCGGTGAACCCGACCACGCCTGCGGCACCGACGACGACCCCGGTCACCGCACGGCTCGGGAGTGCCCAGCCGAGCAGGGTCACGACGACCACGAAGAGCGAGATCAGGACGGCCCCGGTGATCCCCGGGTGACCGTCGCCGATGCTGTCGGCGACGAAGTCGTCGAAGGCCAGTCCGTAGATGATGGCGAGGCCGAGGATCGCGACCACCACGAAGGCGGCGCGCCGCGCGGCGACGTACCCGATGGCGGCCAGGACGACCAGGACGGCGCCGGTGAGGTACCCCATCCAGTTCTCGTCCTTGTCGATGCCGATGTTGAGCATCACGGCGGTCGCGAGGATGCCGACCACGCCGGGCCAGGTGACGATCTCCTCACGCGCCCGTCCGCCCGTACGCCGACGCGCCGTGATCGAGCCCAGCAGTGCGACCAGCAGCAACACTGCGGTGGCACCGAGACCGATGCCGAAGTTGGACCAGTCGAGGTCACGGTTCTGACCATCGCGGCTCCGGATCGCGGAGATGACGACCGCCGCGCCGAGCAGACCGGCGCCGATGGCGACGATCGCGCCGGTGATCCCCGACTTCGAGGCCTTGGTCGGGAAGTCGGTGTCGATCGGGCCGGACGGCTCCGCGGCCGGGTCCGTTGCACCGAACGCGCCGTACCCGAAGGGCTCGGCCGCCGGGTCCGCCGGCTGGTCGGTGACCGGAGCTGCATGCGCACCGCCAGGGTGGGCACCGCTGGGCGGGACCATCACGGTCTCCGAGGGCTCCGGCTTGCGCATCACCGTCCTGTCCGGCTGGAAGGGAGGCGGGACCGGCGACCCCGGCGGAGGCGGCGGCGGCGCGGCGCCCGAGTCCGCAGCAGGGTCCGGCGTACCGGTGGAGGGAGCGTCGTCGTTCATGATCGCCAATCTAGGCCGGTCGAGCGCCTGATCGGGGGACGCGGCGGTCGATCGGGGGCGGTCAGGGCAGCATGCGCCCGGTGATGGGCGGCAGGTCGGCCAGGGTGACGATGCCGGGCTCGGCCGCGACGACGTACGGCACGGCATTGGTGACGGGCAACGCCGTGTAGATCATGCCCAGCCCCATGAACCCCGGCTCGGTCCAGCCCTCCGGTGGCAGGCAGTGCAGGACGGTGCGCATGTTGGGCACACCGAAGACCTGGATCACGTGACCGTGGGCGAGCGGCTTCGGCGGGTCGACGTGGCTGCCCATCGTCCAGTTGAAGCCGACGCTGACGACATTGCGCTCGCCGACCCAGCCACGGTGGTAGCCCATCACACCGGCCACGGTGCCCTCCGGGATCTGCATGAAGCCGAGGTCGGAGTCGCCGGTCGCGGGCGTGAAGGTGACGTCGAAGGTGAGCCGGTCCAGGGTCACTCCCATCGCGTCGGCCATAATCGCGGCCGACTCGGCGAACACCTCGCTCTCGCGCCGCACCGTCTCGGCCAGGCCGGGAGTTTCCGGGTCCTGCGAGAAGCCCATCGCGGTCTGCGTCTCGGCGGACTCGTAGGTGGAGCAGTCGACCGACTCGGTGATCCGGACCTCGTCGACGCGTTCACACGATCCACTGAGAGTCATCGCGACCACATTGGTCATGCCCGGGTGGGCGCCGCTGCCGAAGATGGTCGAGCGGCCCTGCACGCAGGCCTTCTCGATCCGGGCGCGGTCCTCCGGGGACTGCTTGCCGCCGGTGATCCAGGCGGCGCTGGTGCAGACGTTGATCCCGGCCTCCAGGAGCGCGACCAGCTCGTCGACGTCGGGCCAGAGCGGGTTGTAGCAACAGGCGTCCGGCTGGAGCGCCAGCAGCGCGGCGATGTCGTTGGTGGCGATGACGCCGGTCGGCTCGGGCCAGTCACACAGCTCAGCGGCGTCCTTGCCCACCTTGTCCTTGCCGTGCGCGTAGACGCCGACGAGCTCGAGGTCGGGCCGGCTGAGGATCGCGTGCGCTGAGCGGCGGCCAATGTTCCCGGTGGTCCACTGAACAACGCGAAGGGGCCGGTCGAAGGTGGGGGCGCTCATGGCGCGAGACTAGAACGTGTTCTAGTCCCTGTCGAGACTGCGCGCCAGGACTAGTTCGTCAGCCCCAGCACCAGCGGTACGACGGCCGCCGCTCCTGCGTCGTGGAGTGCGGCTGCGCCAAGGGTGAGTGACCAGCCGGTCACACTCCGGTCGTCGACGAGCAGCACCCGTGCGTCGCGCACGGCGGCAGGATCGTCGAGCTGGAGTGCGCACCGCCGGGAGACCGCAGCGACCCGCTGCGCGGAATTCGTGGCGCCGCGGTCGGGGCCGACGGACAGGTCGACCACGGCCCATCGACCGACGACGGGGACCTGGAGGAAGCGCGACAGGCCGCTGGCGAGGTCGGCCGTCAGCTGCCGGCGGCGTTCAGACCCGGTCACGACGATGGCGTCGACCTTCGGCTGCCAGTCCTGCAGCATCGCCACCATCGCGCGAGCCAGGGACACCGGCACCGGTCCGTCCTCCGCGTCGATCGCGAACAGGCCGCGCAATGCAGCCCCGTGACCGAGGTCGGTCGCCCGCGCGATCGCGCGACCGGTCTCGGGGGGCTGCCGGATCTTGCCGGACAGGCTGATGCCGATGCTGGAGAGTCCGGTGGGCCACAGCTTGCGCGGCTCGAGCGGGACCCCCGGTCGGGCGAGCCGATCAGCGGCCTCCTCGACGGCCGCGACGGACACGTCGGTCGAGAGAGCCAGGCCGCCGCAGTTGTCGCACCGCCCGCAGCGCCAGGCGGGGTCGGCGACCACCTCCGGATCGTCCAGCTGCCCGCGCAGGAACCGCATCCGGCACTCGTCCGAGCCGAGGTAGTCGAGCATCGCCTGCTGCTCCGCAGCGCGCGACGCGGCGACGCGGGCGTAGCGGTCGGCGTCGTAGGCCCACTCCTGGCCGGTCGACTCCCAGCCACCGCGCACCCGGCGCACCGCACCGTCGACGTCGAGCACCTTGAGCATCGTCTCCAGCCGGGTGCGGGACAGGTCGACCCGCGGCTCGATCGCGGCGGTGCTCAACGCCCGACC
This sequence comes from Propionibacteriales bacterium, assembly GCA_026392415.1. Classification (GTDB taxonomy): domain Bacteria; phylum Actinomycetota; class Actinomycetes; order Propionibacteriales; family Nocardioidaceae; genus Nocardioides. Next base: position 64,483 of record JAPLCC010000012.1, on the reverse strand, counting down.
CTCCTCGGCGAGGACCGCCAGCGTCTCGCGCACGAGCTCCTCGCGCGGGAACGCCAACGACGCGAAGTAGGCCCAGATGTCGCGGTCCTCGATCGCCGGGAGCAGCACCACGGAGGCTCCCTCCGGCGGGAGGTTCACCCCACGACCCGCACGACCGACCTGTTGGTAGTAGGCGACCGGGCTGCTCGGGGCGCCGAGGTTGACCACGAACCCGAGCGATGCGTCGAAGCCCATGCCGAGGGCGCTGGTCGCCACGAGCGCCTTCACCTCACCGTCGAGCAGCGCCTGCTCCAGCGCGAGCCGCTCGGTCTGCTCGGTCTGTCCGGAGTACGCCGCCACGTCGTGCCCGCGCGAACGGAGGTAGTCGGCGACCTCCTGGGTCGCGGCGACGGTCAGGCAGTAGACGATCCCGCTGCCGGGCTGCTCGGACAGGTGGTCGGCCAGCCACGCCAGCCGCTGCTCGGCCGTCTTGAGACGCACCACACCGAGGCGCAGCGACTCGCGGTCGAGGCTGCCGCGCAGCACCAGGGTGCTCGCCCCCAGTTGTTCGGAGACGTCGTCGGTGACGCGCTGGTTGGCGGTGGCGGTGGTCGCGAGGACGGGGATGCCCGCCGGCAGGTCCTGGAGGAGCGTGCGGATCCGTCGGTAGTCCGGACGGAAGTCGTGGCCCCAGTCGGAGATGCAGTGTGCCTCGTCGATCACGAGGAGCCCACAGGTGGCGGCCAACCGCGGCAGCACCTCGTCCCGGAAGCCGGGGTTGTTGAGCCGCTCCGGACTCACCAGGAGGACGTCGATCTCACCGGCCTGGATCGCCCGGTGCACCTCGTCCCACTGCTCCACGTTGGTGGAGTTGACCGTGACCGCGCGGATCCCGGCCCGCTCGGCGGCAGCGATCTGGTTGCGCATCAGGGCCAGCAGCGGCGAGATGATCACCGTCGGACCGGCCCCGCGCTCACGCAGCAGCAGGGTCGCCACGAAGTAGACCGCCGACTTTCCCCAGCCCGTCCGCTGGACGACGAGCGCCCGTCGCCGGTCCTCGACCAACGCTGAGATCGCGGCCCACTGGTCGTCGTACAGCGTGGCGTCGGGACGCCCGACCAGGGCCTGGAGGTGCTCCTCGGCCCGCTCCCGCGGGTCGGTCCCGGGCACGGCCGCGGTCGGTGACGTCATGGTTCGTGTCTACCAGTGGGTGCCGACCAGACATTTCCGTGGACGAATTTGGACAAAGCCCGGACAGGCACCCACCCTGCGGCTACGATTCCTTCTGCAGCCGCAGGAGACCCGAGACTCTTGCGGCTGCACCTTTTTTGTCTGGCGCGAGCTCGGCTCCGCCGCAAGAGGGGCAGCAAGCTGCCCGGGCGGCTGCTCTCGCCGCGCTGCCGCGCACTTGCCTGGCGCGGGCCCTACGCCCCGCGCCGGTCGGCCCCGGAGCCCCACCAGATCCGGGCCACCTCGAACCGGGACCCTGCCTGCCAGCGCTCCAGGATGTCGCTGACGTGCTTCTCGACGCCCTTGACCGAGATGCCCAGGCGGTCGGCCACCTGCTGGTTCGTCGAACCGCCCGCCACCAGACGAGCCACCTCGGTCTGGCGCGGGCTGAGCGGGCTCGGCACCGACAGGGGCACCACGCCCGTCTCCCCCACGGCCGCCAACAGGCCGATGCGCGTCGGTACGCCGAAGGCGCAGAGCACGCGCGAGACGTGGGTCCGGACCGTCGCCGGCGAAAGGAACAGGGTCGCGGCCATCTGGTCGACCTCCAGGCCGTCCAGCACGCACCGGGCCACCTCGCGTTCACGCTCGGACAGGGCATCCCAGCCGCCACCCGCCACGGGAGGCAGGCGCCGACGTGCGGGCTGGAGCGTGGACGCCGCCGAACGGCGTACGGCGGCATGCCCGCTCGCATCGGACGCGCTGACCAGCGCGCGGAGGTCGCGACTGGCAGCCGCGACGTCCTGACCCGCGATCCGAGCCCGCGCCAGGACGATCTCACCCTCGGCAACCTCGACCATCCGGCCCCGCGCCCGGCACGCAGCGACACTCTCGACGGCAGCGGTGACGGCTCCTTCGACGTCACCGAGGGCGAGCAGGTACCGGCTGCGCACGCGATCGACCGTCGGGCGCGAGGCGGGGTGATCGGCCAGCAGCATCAGCCCGGCCAGCCAGGTCTCGGCGGCAGCCAGGTCGTCCTCGGCGAGCGCCGCCACGACCAGCATCTCCAGCCCCAGCGCCCGGTCGATGATGGTGCAGGCGGCAAGGTCGCCGTCGTCGCCGGCCCGGAAGACCAGGGCTGCTGCCGTTGCGACGTCCCCGATCGCGATCGCTCCGAACGCGTGCAGGAGCAGGACTCCCCGATCGATGAAGTCCCGCGGTCCCTCGCCACGGGGCGGCGCCAGCTCGCGGCTCCGGGTCACACCGCCTGCGTCGTCAGCGTTGCCGAGCACCAGCCCCGCCACCGCCTCGACGACGCCTTCGAGCCGCGACCCGGATGCCGTGGCCGCCCGCATCGGCTCGAGCAGGGCAATCGCCTCGTCGATCCGCCCCGCGAACGCAGCGGTCCGGACCGAGCAGGCACTGATCATCGGCGCGAACGGATGCCCCCGCCATGCCTGGTTCGCCAATCCGGCTCCCACGATCTGCAGGGCGTCGTCCAGCCGGGCGCTGACCAGCGCACCCTCGGCCAGGAGGTAGCGGACCACGGTCCACCACGCGCCGTCCGGTTCGGGAGCAGCGTCAAGCAGGGCGAGCGCCGAGCTCCACGCCGGCTCCGCGCGGGCAGACAGGTCACCGGCCGCAGCGAGCGCCTCGGCCGCCCACGCCAGCGCCCGTACGTCGTCGTCCGCGGCCACTTCCGACGCCCGCCGGGCCCAGGCGGTCGCCGCAGGGAAGTCGCCCTGCCAGAACGCACAGATCGACGCGAGGGCCGCGGCCACCGGGTCCCGTTGCGCCTGCCATGCGCGGTCGCACCCAGCCGCTGCCACCGGAACCGTGCCGTTGGCGAGGTGGGCGAACACCTCGTCCATCTGGTCGGCCCGATCCATGGGGGAAACGTAGTCGATCCGTTTGATTACGCCGATCCCCTACTACCCCCACCGGCCACGACACGGGAAAGTCGGGCGTTCGACTATGAGGGGACGCTCATGAAGCGCGCATCGATTGCCGGCCTGTTGCTCATCGGCGCTCTCGCATCCGGGTGCGGTGGCGACGGCGACAGCGACAGCACGGACTCCGGGGACACCGGCAACAACAGCGCGACGGAAACGAACGGCGACGACTCGGGCGACACCGATGCGGCCGAGTTGCCGAAGTTCTGCGACCTCCTCACCGCCGAGCAGGTGACTGCAGCAGTGGGGGCTGCGGTCACTCTGACCACCGGGCCCTTCGATGCCTGCGAGTTCGAGCAGGAGGACCCCCGGGCCGTGAGCGGCTCGCTCGGCGTCGTCGAGGTCGACACCGGCAACGGCGGCTTCGAGGGCTACCAGTCGGGCCTCACCGCGACCCTCACCGATGCCATCGAGCACCCGGTCGAGGGTCTCGGCGACGGTGCCTTCGTCACCACCGGCACGATCGGCGGCGGGGAGAGCCTCCAGACCGCGGGGGGCGTGCTGGTGGGCGGGGCCGTCTACACGGTCAACATGTCCCAGGCCTCGGCGATGACCGAGGACGCCTTGGTCGCCATCGCCGAGAAGCTGCTGCAGCTCCTCGTCGACGCAGTCTGAGCAGAACTGATTAGTCCGCATCCCCATCGCGGCAAGGCATTCCCAGCAGGGACAGTGCAGGCATGCGCCTCTTCTCGAAGTCCAACGTCGTCACGATCACCATCGTTGCGGTCGTCGCCGTGGCAGCCGGTAGCGGCGGCGCCGTCGCTGGGGCCCTGATCACCGGCGCCCAGATCAAGGACGGCACGGTGGCCAGCGTCGACCTGAAGAACGACTCGGTGACCACGACCGACATGACCATCGCCACGCGTCGGCTGTTCCGCACCATCGGAAAGCCGACGATCGTCTCGACGTCGGAGCAGGATGTGGCCCCCGGCAGCACCGGATCGATCCAGGCCACGTGCCCGGCAGGCACCGTGGGAGTGTCCGGTTCCGGCGGCTGGTTCAACGGGGCCGCGGCGGTCATCTACCCGGACGCGACCGCCAAGAACTGGTACGCCTACGGCGAGAACACCCAGGGCACCACCGACTCGCTCTACCTGACGGTGATCTGCCTCAAGGTCAGTTGATCACCAGATCCGGACGCGCGCCTCGGGCTCCAGCCACAGGCCGTCGCCGGGCGCCGTCTCGAAGACCTCGTGGAACTCGTCGAGGTTGCGCACGATGTTGGCGCGGAACTCCGGCGGGCTGTGCGGGTCGATGGTGAGGTACTGCGTCTCCTGCTCGATGCGCCGTTTGGTGCGCCACACGTAGGCCCAGTTGAAGAACAGCTTCTTGCGGTCCTCCAGCGTCGCCTCGGCACCGGCCGCCTCGGCCGCAATCAGGAACGCGGTGTGTGCGATCGTCAGGCCGCCGAGGTCGCCGATGTTCTCACCGACCGTGAGTGAGCCGTTGACCTTCTCGTCCGGCAGGTTGCGGGGCGAGAAGGCGTCGTACTGCTCGATGAGCGCCTTCGACTTCACCTCGAAGGCGGCCTTGTCGTCGGCGGTCCACCAGTCGTTGAGGTTGCCCTCGCCGTCGTACTGCGCACCCTGGTCGTCGAAGCCGTGGCCGACCTCGTGGCCGATCACCGCGCCGATGCCGCCGTAGTTCTCCGCCGGCAGGGCGTCGGGGCTGAAGAACGGCTTCTGCAGGATCCCGGCAGGGAAGCAGATCTCGTTGGTGCCGGGGTTGTAGTAGGCGTTGACGGTCTGCGGCAACATGAACCACTCGTCGCGGTCGACCGGCGCACCGATCTTGGCGAGCTGGCGGTCGGTCTCGAACCCGGCGGAGGCCTGCGCGTTCGCGACCAGGTCGTCGGGCACGACCGGCAGCGCGCTGTAGTCGCGGAACTTCGTCGGGTAGCCGATCTTCGGGCGGAAGGTCGCGATCTTCTCGTAGGCCTTCTGCTTGGTCTCCTCGGTCATCCAGCTGAGCTCGCTGATCGACTTCCTGTACGCCGCGAGCAGGTTGGCGACCAGGTCGTCCATCATCGCCTTCGACGTCGGCGGGAAGTGCCGGTCGACGTACACCTTGCCGACGGCCTCGCCCATCGCCCCCTCGACGAACGACACCGCGCGCTTCCAGCGGGCGCGCAGCTCGGGCGTGCCCGAGAGGGTGCGGCCGTAGAAGTCGAAGTTGGTCTGCACGAAGTCGTCCGACAGGTACGGCGCGGCCGACCGGAGCACGCGCGAGGTGAACCAGTCACGCCAGACCTCGATCGAGGTGGCCTCGAGGACCTTCGACAGGTGCTCGAGGTACGACGGCTGCCGGACCACCACTTCGTCGATCGCCGAGGCCTTGCCGCCGAGGTTCGTGACGTAGGCGTCCCAGTCGAAGCCGGGGCACAGGGCCTTCAGCTCGGCGCCGGTCAGCCGGTTGTAGGTCTTCTGGACGTCGCGGGTCTCCGCCCGCTCCCAGTGGCCCTGGGCGAGCACGGTGTCCAGATCCAGGATGCGCTGGGCGGCACCCGAGGGATCGGCGTGGCCGCCGAGCGCGAGCAGCCGGTCGAGGTAGGCGAGGTAGGCCTCGCGGATCTCGGCGAACTTGTCCTCGCGGTAGTACGACTCGTCGGGCAACCCGAGGCCGCCCTGGACGATGTGGAACAGGTAGCGGTCCGACTGCCGGTCATCGGTGTCGACGTAGGACCCGAACAGGCCGTAGCCACCGATCCGCTCGAACTCGCCGAGGAACGCCGCGACATCGCGTACGTCGCGCAGGCCGGCGACCGCGTCGACCAGGTGCTGGACCGGCGCCAGGCCGGCTGCCTCGACCCGGTCGGTGTCCATGAACGAGTTGTAGAGGTCAGCGATCTTGCGAGCGTCCTCGTCCTCCCCGCTGGTCGAGGAGGTCGCCCCGCGACCGTCTCGAGACCCGAGCTCGGTGATGATGGCGCGCACGTCCTCCTCGGCCTGGTCGGCCAGCTGGACGAACGGTCCCCAACTCGACCGGTCCGACGGAATCTCCGTCTCGGTCAACCAGGTGCCGTTGACGTGACCGAACAGGTCGTCCTGGGGGCGGGTGTCGAGGTCCATGCCCGGACGGGCGTCGTCGAGGATGCTCACGGGAGTCAGCCTAGGGCGCGGGACCCAACATCGAAGGGCAGGACCATCGTCCTGTTTGGGCGGGACGGCCCTCATTCCGGTCCGGGCAGCGCCGATCTGTGCTCCATGGCGAAGAAGATCGGATTCCTGCCCTGCCTCGCGCTGGGCCTCGTGCTCAGTGTGGCTGCGGCACCGGCTGACGCCGCCCCGGCCCCCGCGCGGTCGGTGACGCAGCTCGCGCCCGCACCCCGCGTCCTCGACGTGGTGCAACGCGGGCTGGTGCAGCGCGTCCTCGAGGACCGCGTGCTCGTGCTCACCAACCGCAAGCGTCGCGCCCACGGCTGCGGCGCCCTCCGCGCTTCGACCATCTTGCGCAAGTCGGCGCGGGGCCACACGGTGACGATGGTCGCGCACAACCTGATGTCCCACCAGCTGCCCGGCGAACCACGGTTCTCGATCCGGATCACCCGGGCCGGTTACACGAACTGGCGCGTGGTCGCGGAGAACGTCGCCCGTGGCTTCAGCGGTCCGACCGCCGTCGTCAACGCCTGGATGGCCAGTCCCAGCCACCGGCGCAACATCCTCAACTGCCGACTGCGCGACATGGGAGTGGGCGTCGTGCTCGCGAACGGCCAGCTCTGGTGGACCCAGAACTTCGGTCGCCGCTGACGGATCCGCTCTGACCGGACGACGCGTAACGCTAGTTCCATCGGGCTAGGCGGGACCGGACGCGCCACCGGTGTGCCCGGCGCCCACGCTCGTGACGATGGAGACATGCGTCACTGGGGGATCAAGAACATCGTCATCGGGCTGCTCGTCACCGTCACAGCAGTCCTCGCACCGGCTGCCGGTGCCTCGCCAGCCACGGCCGCCACGGCACCGGCCACGACCGTGGCCAGCGCACCGATCGTGTCGCAGATGGTTCTGCGCACACTGGCCGAGACCGCGGTCATCCTCGTCACGAACACCAAGCGTGCGATCGCCGGATGCCCGCCGTTGAAGCTCAACCGCGACCTTCGTACGGCGGCTCGCCGGCACTCGTACGAGATGGGACGCGCAGGCGTCCTGTCGCACCAGGTGTCGGGTGAGTCGACACTCGGGCGCCGGGTCACTGCCGCCGGCTACACCCGCTGGCGCAAGGTCGCCGAGAACATCGCCGTCGGCTTCCCGACCTCTCGAGCGGTCGTCCGGGCGTGGTGGAACAGCACGGCCCACCGCCGCAACATCGCCGACTGCTCGCTCCGCGAGATCGGCGTCGGCGTCGTGTCCTACGGCGGCCGCCTCTGGTGGACCCAGAACTTCGGCCGCCGCTGAATTTTACGTTTGTCCGGCGAAATTGTGATCCGGACCACCATGATGAGCCGGTGCGCACGCTCCTGACCATCATCGGTACGGCGGCCGTCCTGTCGGGACTGCTCGTCGGTCCGGCGACGACTGCTGGCCCTGCCGGGGCCACGACCACTGCTTCCACGGTCTCCCTGGCCACCTCGGCCAGCCTCATGGAGCGCGACGTCGTCACCCTGATCAACCGGGCCCGGATCCGCAAGGGATGTCCCGCCCTGCGCGTCATCGCGGCGTTGCAGACCGCCTCGGGCCGCCACGACAACCTGATGGCTCGCGCCCGCAAGCTTTCCCACCAGCTGCCCGGCGAGCCGACGCTGCGTCGGCGTACCGAGGCCGCCGGATACCTCCGGGCGAAGATGCTCGGCGAGGTGCTCTCCGTCGGGCCCTCGACCCCGTCGGGAGCCGTGAAGCGGTGGCTGGGCAGCACCGTCCACCGCGCGATCCTGCTCGACTGCCGGTTCCGGGCCATCGGCGCCGGCTTCGCGACGAGCTCCGACGGCAATCGTTGGTGGACCATCGACCTGGGCCGGCGCTGACCTCAGCCCATCGACAGCCCTCAGCGCAGTCGGACCACGGACTTCCCGAGCGTCGCTCGCGCATCCATGTCGAGCAGAGCCTGGCCGAACTCGTCGATCGCATAGACCTTGCCGATCGGCGGCTTCACCGCGCCGGACTCGATCATGGGCAGCAGCTGTGTCCACTGCTGCTGCAGGTAGTCGGGGGTGAAGAACGCATAGGCTCCCCAGCCGACGCCGCGAACGTCGACGTTGTTGAGCAGCAACCGGTTGACCTTGACCTCGGGGATTCCCTCCCCGGCAGCGAACCCCACCACCAGCACCCGGCCCTGCGGTGCGAGCGAGCGCAACGAGTCGGTGAAGAGCGAGCCACCGACGACGTCGAGCACGACATCGACGCCCTTGCCCCCGGTCAGCGTGTGGACGGCGTCCTTGAAGCCCTCGACGAGAACGGTCTCGTCCGCGCCTGCGGCCCGGGCGAAGGCGGCCTTCTCGTCCGTGCTGACCACCGCGATGGTGCGCGCACCCAGCGCCTTCGCGACCTGCAGCGCAGCGGTGCCCACGCCACCAGCGGCACCATGTACCAGGACCGTCTCGCCCTGCTTCAGCCCGCCGCGCTCGTCGAGTGCGAACAACGCGGTGAGGTAGTTCATCGGCAGCGCGGCCGCTTCCTCGAAGCTCACGGAGTCCGGCAGGGCGAAGGTGGCCGCGCGCGGACCGGCGACGAGCTCGGCACCGCCGCCGTAGCCACCGACACCCGCGACCCGCTGGCCCGGCTCGAAGCCCGGGCCGGACACCACGACACCGGCGTAGTCGACGCCGAGGGTGAAAGGCGGCTCCGGACGCAGCTGGTACTCGCCCCGGCTCAGCAGCAGGTCCGGGAAGGACACCCCGACAGCGTGCACCTCGACGAGTACGTCGTCCGGGCCGGGCGTCGGGTCGGGGACCTCGCTGACAGCGATGTCTTCGGGGCCGGTGGTGTCGAGGACCTGGATGGCGCGCATGACCCGCAGGCTAGTGGGCGAGCCGCAACGACTGGTCGTCAGTCGCGGGCAGCGTGCCGGTTCGCGAGGTCGGCGTACCACGCGAAGGATCGCTTGGGCGTGCGCACCTGGGTCTCGTAGTCCACGTGCACGAGCCCGAAGCGCTGGGAGTAGCCCTCTGCCCATTCGAAGTTGTCGAGGAGCGACCACGCGTAGTAGCCGCGGACGTCGACGCCGCGCTCGATCGCCTCGGCGACCGCGGTCAGGTGCCCCTCGTGGTAGTCGATGCGCGGCTGGTCGTCCACGACGCCGTTCTCGTCCGGACCCATGTTGTAGGCGCAGCCGGACTCGGTGACCACGATCGGGGGTACGGCGGCCCGGAGCCGCGCGCGGAACATGATCAGCCACTCACGCAGGGCACTAGGCACGACCGGCCACCCGAAGTCGGTGACGGGATGACCCAGCACCTCGCGGAAGGTGAAGGGGAGGTCGGCGTCCTCTGCGGCCGCGCCGATCCGCATCGGGTTGTAGTAGTTGATGCCGTAGAAGTCGAGCGGCTGGCGCATGGTCGCGAAGTCACCGTCGCGCACGTGTTCCTCGACCAGCATCATCAGGTCGTCGGAGTAGCGGCCGAGCAGCATGCCCTCGAGGTAGTGGCCGTTCCACATCAGGTCGAAGATCTTGGCGGCGCCGACATCGGCCGGGTCGTCGCTGGAGGGCCAGATCGGGGCGTGGTTGTTGGCGCAGCCGACGCTGGTCGCACCGGCGGCGCGCAACGCGATCGCGGCCCTGCCGTGCGCCACGAGCAGGTTGTGCCCGACGCCCAACGCGTCGAACATCAGTTCCTTGCCGGGCGCGTGGACTCCGATGCCGTAGCCCATCATCGTCACCACGTTGGGCTCGTTGACCGGCACCCAGTCGGCGACCCGGTCACCCAGTCGCTCACCGACGATCGCGGCGTAGTCGGCGAAGCGGTCGATGGTGGCGCGGTTGAGCCAGCCGCCGGCGTCCTCGAGCGCCTGCGGCAGGTCCCAGTGGAACAACGTCGCCATGGGACGGATGCCGGCCTCGAGGAGGCCGTCGACCAGCCGGTCGTAGAAGTCCATGCCGGCTGCATTCACCGCGCCGGACCCGGTCGGCTGGATCCGCGGCCAGGCGATGGAGAACCGGTAGCCCCGGGCGCCGAGGTCGCGCATCAGGGCGAGGTCCTCGGGGTACCGGTGGTAGTGATCGCAGGCGACCGCGCCGCTGGAGCCGTCGGCGATCCGGTCGGGTTCAGCGGTGAAGGTGTCCCACACCGATCGACCGCGGCCGTCCTCGTCGACCGCCCCTTCGATCTGGTACGCCGCCGTGCTGGTGCCGAAAATGAAATCCTTCGGGAGCCGGTCGGCCAGGTCCCTCTCCCGGTCCTCCATGGGCTCACTTTCCCATGGGGAACCTGTTCCAGTCTGCTGTTCGGAAAGGGATTCCGAACAGCTGCTCAGGCAGGCCCGTCGGCGTGCGCGGTTCGGTGAGCAGTCACCAGATCGGCGTACCAGGCGAAGGACTTCTTGGGCGTGCGCACCTGGGTGACATGGTCGACGTCCACGAAGCCGTAGCGCGGCACGAACCCGTCCGTGCCCTCCCAGGTGTCGAGCAACGACCACACGTAGAAGCCGCGGACGTCGACGCCCATCGCGACCGCGTTGGCCACGGCCTCGAGGTGGCGGGTGAGGTAGGCGATCCGCTCGCTGTCCTCGATCTGGCCGTCCGGGCCGGCCGGCACCGAGTAGGCGGCGCCGGCCTCGGTGATGACCATCGGCGGCAGCGCCGCGCGGAAGCGCGCCCGGGTCATGATCAGCCACTCCTGCAGCGCCTCGGGTACGACGGCCCACCCGGTCTCGGTCTGCGGCCGACCGAGGATGTCGAGGAAGCGGAACGGTGACTCGTCGTCACCGTCGTCCTCCGCGAGGTCATGGGCATCATCACCCTCGACCACACCCTCAGGGAGCGCGGCACCGACCCGCAGCGGCGAGTAGTAGTTGACGCCGTAGAAGTCGAGCGGTTGGCGGATCGTCATCAGGTCGCCCGGCAGCACGAAGTCCTCCAGCAACGGAGCGATGTCCGGGGGCTGTCGGCCGAGCACCATCGCCTCGAGGAACAGTCCGTTCCAAAGGGCGTCGAACAACTTGGTCGCACCCACGTCGGCGGGGTCCTCGGAGGCCGGCCACATCGGGGCGTGGTTGTTGGCGCAACCGATCCGTTCCGCGCCGGCTGCCCGCAGCGCGGCCACGGCGCGACCGTGCCCGAGGAGCAGGTAGTGGGCGGCCGGTAGCGCGTCGAAGAGCAGGCGGCGCCCGGGCGCGCGCTCGCCGGTGCCGTAGCCGAGGAAGGCCGTGACCGCGGGCTCGGCCACCGGGATCCAGTCCTTGACCCGGTCCACCAGCCGGGCGCCGACGATCGCGGCGTACTCGCCGAAACGGTCGGCCGTCTCGCGGTTGAGCCAGCCACCGTCGTCCTCGAGGCCCTGCGGTAGGTCGCCGTGCAGCAGTGTGACCATCGGCTCGACGCCGGCGGCGAGCAGGTCGTCGACCAGGTGGTCGTAGAAGTCCAGACCGCGTGCGTTGACCGCTCCGCGACCCGTGGGCTGGACACGGGACCACGACACACTGAACCGGTAGCCGGGCGCACCCAGCTCCCCGAGGAGCGCTACGTCCTCGGCATGGCGCCGGTAGTGGTCGCACGCGATCTCGGGCGTCGAGCCGTCGAGGATCCGACCGGGCTGGGCGGCGAAGGTGTCGAGGACGCTCGGCCCGCGTCCGTCGATCGTGGCGGCGCCCTCGATCTGGGCGGCGGCGCTCACCGTGCCGAATCGGAAGCCCGGAGGGAGCCGCGCTGCAAGGTCGGCGTCGGGCACCGGCACAATCTGACATGTGAACGTGGAGATTCGCAGGGGTTCGGACAGGTTCGTCGACCGCGTGGCCGGCCGCCTCAGCAGGCACGGCTTCTCGTTCGGCCCACACTTCGACCCCGAGCGGCTCTCGTTCGGACCACTGGTCTGCCACGACGACCACGTGATCGGACCCGGCATCGGGTTCGAGGAGCACGCGCACGAAGCGCTGGAGATCGTGACCTGGGTCGTGTCGGGCTCGGTGGTCCACACCGACGCCACCGGTGCGACGGCAACGCTCGTGGCCGGCGACTGCGGCGTGCTCAGCGCGGGCTCGGGCGTGCGCCACTCCGAGATCGCCGGACCGGACGGGCCGGCCCGGTTCGTGCAGGTCTGGCTGACGCCGGACGACGCCTCGGCCGCCCCCGCGCACGCCACCGCGTCGGTGGTCGCCGAGCCGGGAGCTGGCCTGGTCCGGGTGGTCGGCGAGGGCGGTCCGCTCACCGTCGGACTCTCCGGGGCGACCTTCGACGTCGCCCGGCTCGAGGCCGGCGAGAAGCTCACGCTGCCCGCTGCGCACCAGGTGTACGGCTACATCACGACCGGTGCGCTGCTGCGGTTCTCGCTGGCCGAGCCGTTGTCGGCCGGTGACGGCTTCTGCCTGACCGACCAGCAACGCTCACCCCAATCCGCCACGTCGTACGACGTCACGGCGGCCGTGCCGACCGAGATCCTGGTCTGGACCTTCGCCTGACCGATGAGTTCGGCCGTCGACCCCGGTCCACACGTCAGGCAGACTGGCGAGACACAGGGGTGACGATGGGAAGCGCAACGGTGACCGAGATCGAGACGGCAGTCGAGACGTCAGCAGTGGTCGGCAGCGAGGAGCTCGCTGACTTCGACACGCTGACCGGGCGCTACCAGCGGGAGCTGATGGCGCACTGCTACCGCATGAGCGGATCGGTGCACGAGGCCGAGGACCTCGTCCAGGAGACGTTCCTGCGCGCCTGGAAGGCGTCGGCGAACTTCCAGGGCCGCTCCTCGGTGCGCACCTGGCTCTACAAGATCGCCACCAACGTGTGCCTGACCAACCTGGAGAGCAAGCCGCGGCGACCGCTCCCGACCGGCCTCGGCACCGCCGACTCGGCGCCGGCCGACGAGCTGCTCGAAGACCATGAGGTCCCGTGGCTGGAGCCGATCCCGGACGCCGCGGTCGAGGTCGCCGAACGCGACACGATCCGGCTCGCCTTCGTCGCCGCCCTCCAGCACCTGCCGGCCCGGCAGCGCGCCGTACTCATCCTGCGCGACGTGCTGCGCTGGTCCGCGGCCGAGACCGCGACCGCCCTCGACACCACGACGGCCGCAGTCAACTCCGCCCTGCAGCGCGCGCACGCCCAGCTCGCCGAGCGCGGCCTGACCCCCGAGACGGTCGAGACCGATCTCGACGCCGACCAGAAGGGGTTGCTCAACGCCTACCTCGAGGCGTTCTGGCGCAAGGACATCGACCGGATCGTCCAGCTCCTGACGTACGACGCCACCTGGGACATGCCGCCGTTCCTCAACCACTACAGCGGCCGCGCCCAGATCGGGGAACTCATCGGCACCAAGTGTCCCGGCGGGGTCGCCGACATGCCGATGGTCGCGACGACCGCCAACGGCCAGCCGGCGTTCGGCCTCTACATGCGCCAGCCCGAGGGTCACTTCGAGCCGTTCCACCTGCAGGTGCTGCAGATGGTCGGCACCGGCGAGGACACCCGCGTCGAGCACGTCACCGCATTCTTCGACAAGCAGCTGTTCGCCCGTTTCGGCCTGCCCGAACGGCTCCCGGCCGACTACGTGCCGGACCTCGCACCGGCCGGCTGACCATGACGGCCCTTCCCGGACTCCAGCCCATGGCACCGGACCCGGGGGTGGAACTGCTCGAGCGCGCGCTGGCCTACACGCGCGGCGCGCTCGCCACGATCACCCCGGACCACCTGGCCCTGCCGACACCCTGCGCGCGGTGGCGCCTGGCGGACCTGCTCGGCCACATGGAGGACTCGCTCGACGCGTTCGCCGAGGGCGCGACGGGCGCGATCGGCCTGCGCAGCGCCGCACCGGCACCGACCGACGCCCGGGTTGCGACCCTGCAGGCGAAGGCGTGCAACCTGCTGGGCGCCTGGGCGGCGACCACCAGTCCGCTGGTCGAGGTCGGCGGCCAACCGGTACCGGTCGGCACCATCTCGCGCCTGGCCGCCCTCGAGATCGCCGTGCACGGCTGGGACGTCGCGAACACGACCGGGCACGCCGCCGTACTGCCCGCGGACCTGGCCGAGGCGCTGCTGCCGACGGCGCTCGCTGTGGCGCTCGAGCAGCACGGCGAGTTCGGGCCGCCCGTGGCGGTCAGCGTCGACGCCGGACCGGGGCGGCGACTGCTCGGCCTGCTGGGGCGCCGCATGGTGGTCGAGTAGCCGAGCCGCCGGGCGAGGCGTATCGAGACGCCTAAACTCCCCGGCATGGCTGAGTCCGCGGTCGCACACCGCAAGCAACGGATGACCGGGCGTGATCCCCACGAGCAGCACCGCGTCGCGACGCCGCTGGAGCTGCTCTTCGACCTGACCTTCGTGGTCGCGTTCGGCACGGCAGCCAATGAGCTCGCGCACGGCCTGGCCGAGGACCACATCGGCGCCGGGATCGTGGCGTTCTGCTTCGCGACGTTCGCCATCTCCTGGGCCTGGATCAACTTCACCTGGTTCGCGTCGGCCTACGACACCGACGACTGGATCTACCGCCTGACCACCATGCTGCAGATGGTCGGCGTGCTCGTCCTCGCGCTCGGCCTGCACGCGATGTTCACATCGGTCCACGAGGGCGAGACCCTCGACAACGACGTGATGGTCTGGGGCTACGTCGTGATGCGACTGGCCATGGTCTTCCAGTGGTTGCGGGCCGGTCGCCACGACGCATCGCGGGCCCCCGCCTGCCGGACCTACGTCGTCACGATCCTGATCGCCCAGGTGCTCTGGTGCGTGCTCGCCCTCATCGACCTCCCGGTCGGTACGACGTTCGCCCTGATGGTGATCCCGTTCCTCATCGAGATCGGCGGACCGGCGTACGCCGAGACCCGTCGCGGCGGCACGCCCTGGCACGCCCACCACGTCGCCGAGCGCTACGGCCTGATGGTCATCATCACCCTCGGCGAGGGGATGATCGGCACGATGGTCTCGCTGACCGCGCTGTCCGAGGACGGCGTCACCGTGGACGTGGCCCTGCTGGCCTTCGCGGGCACGGCGCTGACGTTCGGGATCTGGTGGATGTACTTCGGCGTACCCCACGGCGAGATCCTGCATGCCCGGCGCGAGAGTTCCTTCGTCTGGGGCTACGGACACATGGTGCTGTTCGGCGGCATCGTCGCCATCGGCGCCGGACTGCACGTCGCGGCCTACTACCTCGAGCACCACAGCAAGCTGGGGCTGACCGGGTCGGTGCTGACGGTGGCGCTGCCCGTGGCGATCGTGGTCGTCGGCTACTACCTGCTCTACTCGGTGACGACGCGCTCGGCCGACGCCTTCCACCTGCTCCTGCTCACGCTGACCGCGGTCCCGCTGGTGGCAGCGGTCCTGATGGCCGCGGCCGACGTCGACATCACGTGGTGCCTGGTCGCGCTGTCGCTGGCCCCGTGGGTCACGGTGGTCGGCTACGAGACCGTCGGCCACCGCCACATTGCAGCGACCATGGCCACATTGACCGACTGACCGGAGGCAGGCCACCTAGAGAACGACGAGATGCTTGCTCTTCGCCCCGGGAACGGCTGACAGCGGGATCGAATCGTCAAAGGTGAGGAACCGGCCGCCGTGCGCAACCGCGAGCGAGAGCAGGTAGACATCGGTCACCTGCCGCGGCCCGTGGACCCTGTCCGCCACGAACTTGGCGTCATCGAGAATCGAGACGTCATCAGGCCAGAACTCGTGGTACGCCGTGGCCGTGGCTTCCCGGAGCAACCCGATGGCGCGCACCGGCGGGATCGGATGGGGATAGCGCGGCTGGCTGATCACCCGAACGAATCCATTCTGTGTCAGCGGACACGATGCCCATCCCTCGGCGATGTTGTCGCCGAGCCAGACCCACGCGCGCTGATGATCCGCGTGGTCGGGATCGAAGATCGCGAGCAGAACGTTGACGTCGAGGAGCGTTCTCAAGCCCCGAGCTCCTCGCGCAGGTCGTCAACCAGCGCATTGCTGACGACCCCTCCTCGCGAAGGCAGTGGACGAAACCCGAACTCGGGACGCAACTCCGGCGTGAAGCCTGCGACGCCCGCATTGAGGGCTTCGCGAGCCAGGTCGGAAAGGACGGCGCCCGCCGTCCGTTTCTCCCGGCGTGCGCGCTCCTTGACGGCCAGCAGGACGTCGTCGTCGACATCAAGGGTGGTGCGCATGCATCTGATGATACCGCATCAGATGCCGTCATTCGTCGCGCAGTGGGTGGGCCAGCTCGTCGCCGGGCAGCTTGGCCCACACCACGGCCACCACGGCCGCAACGCCCGGGACGATCGCGGCAATCGCGAACGTGGTCTCCAGGCCGATCAGCTCGGCCACCGGTCCGGCGATCGCCATCGAGACCGGCATCAGGCTGATCGAGACGAAGAAGTCCAGCGAGGCCACCCGACCGAGCAGGTGGGGCGGCACGCGGCGCTGCAGCAGCGTCCCCCAGATCACCATCGGCGCGGAGAAGAAGGCACCGACCACGAAGCAGCACACCGCGATCACCCACACGTCCTGCGCGAAGCCCACGAGCAGGAACGGCAGGCAGCCCAGGCCCCACATCAGATTCATCCAGTTCAGATAACGACGAGGCATCCGGACGGACGCCATCGCGAGGGAGCCCACGGCGCCACCGATGCCGAAGCAGGCCAGCACGATGGCGTGGTCAGCCGGGCCTCCGTCGAGCTTGTCCTTGATGAGGAACGGGATCAGCACCTCGAGCGGTCCCATCAGGACCAGGATCATGATCGAGGCGAACAGCAGCGTCGCGAGGAGCCACGGCGTCCGCATCATGTAGACGTAGCCTTCGCGGATGTCGGCGAGGGCTGTCGCCACGGCACCGCGGGCACCGGTCGCGGCGTCGTCAGCCGCGATGTCGCGGCGGACTGCGGTCAGCGGGACGGTGGTCAGCGCCAGCAGCCCGAGCAGGCTGAACGCCGCAGCGACGCCCAGCGCGGCCGACGAGGACGCCGTCCCGACGACGACGCCGGCGACGCCGGGCCCGATGGCCTGACCGACCGTCGGACGGACCATGCCCTCGAAGCCGTTGACGGCCATCAGGTCCGATTCGGGCACCAGAGCCGGGAGCCAGGCGGAGTACGCCGGGTAGTAGAACGCCATCGCCACACCGGTCGCGAACGACACGACCGCGAGATGCCACAGCTGGGTCAGGTCGGCCAACGACAGCAGCGCGACCACCGTCATGCCGGCAAGTTCGACGGCGGCCACCACGAGCAGGATCAGCTTCTGCGGGACCCGGTCGGCCACGACGCCGCCGAGCAGTGCCGGCAGCAGGACGCCGACGGCACCCGCGGTCGACACGACGGAGAGCTGGCCCGGACCGCCGTCGATCCGGATGACCTACCACACCAGCGCGACCACCCACACCCCGCTCGCGAAGGTCTGCAGCACCAGCGCCGTGCCGAGCCGCCGGTACGACGGGTGGCGGAACGGCGTGAGCGCGCGCGGCAGCCGCCGCCCGGAGGGGGCCGGCAGGCCGGGCTCGGGCGTGGAGCTGGGGGCGCGTTGGTCGAGGAGGTTGCGCAGCAACCGTCTCGAGACCCCGCAGGCCAAGGGCGAGGTTGCCTTGGGGGTTTCCTGGGTCTCGAGACGGGCCGCGAGACGGCCCTCCTCGACCAACGGTGGGTAGCGGCGTTGGTCGAGGAGGTTGCGCAGCAACCGTCTCGAGGAGCGAAGCGGCGTTGGTCGAGGAGGTTGCGCAGCAACCGTCTCGAGGAGCGAAGCGGCGTTGGTCGAGGAGGTTGCGCAGCAACCGTCTCGAGACCCAGCAGACAACCTCAAGCAACCTTGAGGTCAACCCGACCTAGGGCGCGGGCAGCGCGACGTACGTCGTGTCGAGGTACTCCTCGATGCCCTCGAAACCACCCTCACGACCGAAGCCGCTGGCCTTCACGCCACCGAACGGGGCGGCCGGGTTCGAGACCAGGCCGGTGTTGATGCCTAGCATGCCGGTCTCGAGGCGCTCGGCCAGCCGGAGCGTACGGGCCAGGTCGCGGGTGAAGGCGTACGCCGCCAGGCCGTACTCCGTCGCGTTCGCCATCGCGATCGCCTCGTCCTCGGTGGTGAACGTGGTGATCGGCGCGACCGGACCGAAGATCTCGCCGGTGAGGGCGTCCGCGTCCGCCGGTACGTCGACCAGGACGGTGGGCGGGTAGAAGAAGCCGGCGCCGTCGATCGGCCTTCCACCCGTGAGCGCCCGCGCACCGCGCGCCACGGCGTCGTCCACGATCGCGGCGACGGACGTGACCGCCTTCTCGTCGATGAGGGGCCCGACCTGGACGCCGACGTCCTGGCCGCGGCCGACCCGCATCGCACCCATCCGCTCGGCGAGGCGCGCCGCGAACTCATCGGCGACGGAGGCCTCGACCAGAAACCTGTTGGCCGAGGTGCAGGCCTCGCCCATGTTGCGCATCTTGGCGAGCATCGCGCCCTCGATCGCGGCGTCGAGGTCGGCGTCCGCGAACACCAGGAAGGGCGCATTGCCCCCGAGCTCCATCGAGACCCGCTGCAGCTGGCCGGCCGACTGCTCGACGAGTCGCTTGCCGACCGGGGTGGAGCCGGTGAAGCTCACCTTCCTCAGCCTCGGATCGGCCATCAAGGTGCTGCTGAGGCCACCCGCGTCGCTGGTCGTCACGATGTTGAGGACGCCGGCCGGCAGTCCGGCCTCGGCGAGCAGGCCGCCGAGCAGCAGCATGGTCAACGGGGTCTGCGCGGCCGGCTTGACGACCATGGTGCAGCCCGCGGCGATGGCCGGGCCGAGTTTGCGGGTGCCCATCGCGAGCGGGAAGTTCCACGGCGTGATGAACAGGCACGGGCCGACCGGCTTGCGCACGGTGAGCAGCCGACTGCCGCCGGCCGGGTTGTGCATCCACCGTCCATGGATGCGCACCGCTTCCTCGGAGAACCAGCGGAAGAACTCCGCGCCGTAGGTGACCTCGCCCTTGGCCTCACCCACGGGCTTGCCCATCTCCAGACTCATCACCAGCGCCAGGTCGTCGGCATGGGCGGTGACCAGGCCGAATGCGCGCCGCAGGATCTCGCCTCGCTCACGCGGGGCTGTGGCGGCCCAGTCCGGTTGCGCCGCCGCCGCTGCGTCGAGGGCGGCCTTCGCGTCGTCCAGGGTTCCGTCGGCGACATCGGTCAGGACCGACCCGTCAGCCGGATCGATGACGTCCAGTCGCGCTCCGTTGCCGGCCGGCACCCAGGCGCCACCGACCAGGAGCTGGCGACGGGCCTCGGGGAGCAGATGGGCCAGGCGTTCACGGAAGCTCATGGAGCCACTCTTCCACTCCCCGTGAAAAAGGAGCGAGCCCGTCATTGCATGGGGTCAACGACGGGCTCTTGTCGGAATCGGTGCTCCCTCCGATGTACGACTTCCCCCACGATAGCGCGGGTCCGGTGGGACCGCAGGACCCAGCGCCAAGAAGTGTCCGAAAGACCATTTCGACCCGGGACCAAGGTCCCGGGTGACCTGGTCCCCATGGGGTCGAGGAGGTTGCGCAGCAACCGTCTCGAGACCTCATCGGGCTCGGCGCAGGAAGTCCTCGATCAGCGGACCGGCGGTCTGCGAGCCGGAGACCCCGTCGCGCACGAACACGGCCACGGCCAGGTCCCCGTGGGCCGCGACCATCCAGGCATGGGTCCTGATGGCATCGCCGTCGGCGTACTCGGCGGTGCCGGTCTTTGCGATCACCGGGGCGCCCGGGACGTCGGCGAGGCCGCGGCCGCTGCCCTCGGTGACCACGCCGCGGAGCATCGACTTCAGCGCCGCTGCTTCCTCAGCGGTGAGCGGGGTGGCCTGCTTCGGGACGCTCACGTCGACCTGGTCGAGCAGGCGGGGCACCACGGTCTTCCCGGCCTGGACGCTGGCGATCACCGTGGCCATCGCCATCGGGGAGGCGAGCACCTTGCCCTGGCCGATCAGGTCGGCGGCGCCCTCGGTCTCACTGGCGGGATCGGGCACCTCACCGAAGAAGGCCGGGAACCCGAGGTCGTGGTCGATGCCGAGCCCGAGGCTCGCCGCGGCTGCCGCGAGATCGCCGTCGTCGACCTTGGCGCGGGCATTGATCAGGGCGGTGTTGCAGGAGTTCGCGATCGCCCTGCGCAGCGGGATCGTGCCGATCGCGCCGGACGGGTAGTCGGAGTAGTTCTTGAAACTCTTGCCGTCGACGGTGGTGGTCGGCGTGCACTCCACCGGGGACTCGGGTGTCAGCCCGGCACGCAACAGGGCCAGCGCGGTCACGATCTTGAACGTCGAACCGGGTGCGAACTGTCCGTAGGTGGCGTAGTTCTGCTCGGCCGACGCAGCCGCCACGATGGCGCCGTCACTGGGTCGGATCGCGACGAGGGCGCTGATCCCGCTGACCTTCGACAAGACGTCCTCGGCGGCGGTCTGCAGGGATGCGTCGAGGGTCAGCGCCAGCGGCCGACCCGCCTCGGCCTCGCGTTCGTAGAGCGTCCGCTTCTTCGCGTCTCCGTCCTCGGGCACGGCGTGGACGATCCGGCCGGGGACGCCGCGGAGCTGGTCGTCGTACCTGCCCTGCAGGCCGGAGAGCCCGGCCGTGTCTCCGGTCCGGTAGGTCTCCGGAGACTTCTCGACCATCTCGGCCGTGACCGGTCCGACCCGCCCCAGGATCGGCGCGGCGAAAGTGCGGGTGGGCGCCAGGGCGACCTCGTCGCTGACCTGGTGGGCGCCGTCGATGGTGGGCAATCCGCTCTGGACGGCGGCCGGGATCTCGCCCTCGCGGTAGGTGATCGCTTCGACGAAGGCCCGGTCACCAGCGTTGCGGACGGCCTTGACGAAGGGGGTTGAATCGATGTCGACGAGCTCGGCCAGCGCCTTCGCGGATGCGGGAGCCCGGGCCGCCTTCACGCGCGTGCGGTCGATCCCGATCCGGACCACGGGTCGTTCGGTGACCAGCACCTCGTCGCCCGCGCCGAGGATGTCCCCGCGGTCGGTCGGCTCGGTGACAGCGTCGAGGACCTCGCCGGGCTGGAGCGAGGACTCGACGATCGAAGGCGCCCACACGACGGCCCACTCGTCGCCGGTGCGCGCGAGCTCGACCTCGGTGTCGTAGGACCAGGCCGCCTCCGTCGTCTCGGGCCACGACCAGGTCAGCGTGGCCGTCGCCTTGTCGTCGGTGACGGTGACGTCGTCGCCCACGCTGATCTCGGGCTCGATGCCGTCCATGTCGTCGACGATCGTGGCGAACGCCTCCGCGACCGTGGCGACCTCCACGTCGCCGAACGACAGCGCCTCGAACGCCATCGGCTGCGGCGTGCCGGCGTCCGCGCCGTCCGGTGCCGCGGCGCTCGCCAGCGCAGCGACCAGCTGACGGGCCACCGCAGCGGCTGCCTTCTCCTCGTCGTCCTGGCCGCTGCACGCGGCGAGACCACCCGCGACGAGGAGCAGGAGTCCGAGACCGACCGAGATGCGACGCATGCGGATGGTTCTACCAGCACGCACCCACCGACGAGGTCAGCCGACGAGAAGACCCGCCACCAGCGGCTGGTAGCCGGACGAGTGGCCGAGCTTGTTGGGGTGATAGCTCTCGCTGATCGGGTTGGACAGTCCGTTGAGCCACTCGACGTCGTCGCAGACCGCGTGCCCGACGAACCGGCTGGTCGGGTTGGCCCACTTGAAGCCCTTGGCGCCGGCAGCCGACGAGAGCTTCGCGTTGAGCAGGTCGGCGGTCGCGTTGAGCCGGGTCTCCTCAGCCGGGGAGAACCAGGTGGCCGCGTTGCAGTCCTCGCCCTGGAAGATCCGCGGGTAGCCCACGACCACCACGACGGCGTTCGGGGCCTTGGACTTGATCGAGGCGTAGAGCGTGCTCAGTCGCCCGGGCAGCGTGTTGTTGATGAAGGACTGTGCCGTGTTGATCGCGCCGTCGCAGTTGGACATCCAGCCCGGCTGGGCGCACTCGGCCAGCACACTGCTGAAGCCGGCGTCGTTGCCGCCGACGGAGATGGTGACGTACTCCGTACCCGTGGTCAGCGCGCTCAGCTGGCTGTTGGTGACCGTGCTGGTCGTCGCACCTGAGCAGGCCTTGAAGTTCAGCGCATAGCCCTTCTGGGTCGCGACCAGCTTGGGATAGGCGTAGTTGGAGCGCTGACAGCTGGTGCCGTCATCGACGTAGCTGCGGGTGCCGGTGCCCGAGGCGTACGAGTCTCCGAGGGCGACATAGGGCGCCGCGGCGGCCTGGGCCGGAGCGGGTACGCCGACGAGGGTGACCAGCGCGGCCGCGAGACCGCTGAGGGACGAGATGAGAAGACGCAGTGACCGTGACATGGGAGCGACACCTTCGACCGAGGATTGTGATCTGGCTCACTAGATCACGAAGGTGGCCGTCCGGTCACTCCCCCCGAGTCACCGGGTGTGCGAACCGTGCCCGTTGGCCCACGGCAGGCCGCGGCGGGTGCCCTCGACGATGTCGGCGACGTGCGACTGGAACGACGGGCACGTCGTGATGTCGTGTGCACGGCATTCGAGGGCGTGCTCGGTCATGTGGCGCGACCTCTCCAGCTCGGCCTGGCGGCGGTCGAGCTCGAGGAGATGCTGCTTCAGCGCTTCGCGTCGGCCGTCGGTCGACGCGTCCACCAGGGTCCGGATCTGGTCGAGGCTCATGCCCGACTCCTTGCTCGCGATGATCGCTGCGACCCGGTAGGCGTCGTCCTCGCCGTAGTAGCGCCGCCCCGCGGAGTCGCGCTCGGGACACAGGAGGCCCTTGTCCTCCCAGTGCCGCAGCACGTGGGTCTCGAGCTCGAAGCGGCTCGCGAGGTCACCGATCGACCAGCGCACGTCCTGACGGCTTGACTTCATGTTGACATGAACTCACACGATGGCGACATGAAGCAATCGAAGCAGTACGACGTCGCCGTGATCGGCGCCGGAACCGCTGGCCTCCAGGCCGCACTGACCCTCGGGCGAATGCGGCGCGACGTGGTCGTGTTCAGCACCGACCGGTTCCGCAACGACCCCGCCGAGCACATGCAGAACTTCCTCGGCCACGACGGCACCCCGCCCGCCGAACTTCGCCTGGCAGCCCGCGAGGACATCGCGCGCTACGACACCGTCTCGTTCGTCGAGCGGGCGGTGGTGTCCATCACCGGGGATCCCGATGCGTTCACGATCGAGGTCGACGGTGAGCCGTCGGTGTCTGCGCGGCGGGTGCTGCTCGCGACCGGCCTGAGCGACGAGCTGCCCGCAATCCCCGGACTGGCCGAGCTGTTCGGCTCCGCCGTCGCGCACTGCCCCTACTGCCACGGCTACGAGTTCGCCGACCGCACGGTCGGCCTGCTCGGGGCCGGGCCGCACGTGCCGATGCTCGCCCAGCTGATGGCGCGGCTGGCGAACCGGGTCGTCGTCCTCACCGACGGGGCCGAGGTGAGCCCCGACGTGGACGCCTCCCTGAAGGCGCTCCGGCTCGAGGTGCACACCGGTTCGGTCCTCGGCGTCGAGGCGGCCAGCGACGGTCTGCGGGCGCTGCTGGACCACGGGCACACCGTGGAGCTCGGCGGCATGTTCGTCGCGCCGACGTGGCGGCAGGCCGCGCCGTTCGCCGAGCAACTGGGGCTGGAGACCGGCGACCTCGGCGGCATCCACGTCGACATCATGGGCGCGACCAGCCGACCCGGCGTGTACGCCGCAGGCGACCTCGCACACCACCGCGACCTGCCGATGCCGATGGCCTCGGTGCTGACCGCCGCCGCTGCCGGGCTCGTCGCAGGTGCGGCCTGTGACCGCGACCTGGTGATGGCCGACCTGGCGGCGGCGCGCGCCATCGCCTGAGAGGGTGGGGCCGTGG
The DNA here is from genome assembly GCA_026392415.1 of Propionibacteriales bacterium. GTDB lineage: Bacteria > Actinomycetota > Actinomycetes > Propionibacteriales > Nocardioidaceae > Nocardioides. Next base: position 40,530 of record JAPLCC010000012.1, on the reverse strand, counting down.
CCCCCTACCTCCGCCGGCTGGCCCTGCTCGTCGTCGGCTGCGTCGTCCTCGGTGTCGGGGTCGGGCTGCTGCTCGGCGCCGACCTCGGCTCGGACGGCTACTCGACGCTGGTCAACGGCGTCGCGAAGTCGTTCGACGTCGCCTTCTGGGTCGCCAACCTCGTGATCGGCGTGCTCTTCGTGGCCGTGGCGGCGACCCGCAAGGTCATCCCCGGTGTCGGCACCGTGGTCCAGGTGCTGCTGGTCGGCGTCACCGTGTCCGTCGCACTCGACCTGCTCCCCAGCCCGGACGGCGTACCCGCGCGGATCGCGTTCCTCGTGCTGGCGTTCCCGGTGCTGGCGCTCGGCATCGCGACGTACCTCGGCAGCCAGACGGGAGCCGGCCCCGCCGAGGCGGCTGCCCTCGCGTGGGACCCGCCGGTGCCGTTCCGCTGGACCTACAGCGCGGTCCAGGGCGGCGGCGCGCTGATCGGCTGGCTGCTCGGCGCCACCGTCGGGGTCGGCACGATCGCCGTCATCCTCCTGCTCGGACCGCTGGTCGACCTGATCGCGCGACTGCTCCACCTCGACGTGCACCAGGGTGCGTCAGACGTGGCCTAGTACCAGCCGAACTCTTCCGAGTGAGCCCACGCCTTCTGCGCATTGCCGTAGCGCGCCGCGATGTAGGCCAGACCCCAGCGGATCTGGGTCTCGGGGTTGGTCCTCCAGTCGGCACCGACGACGGCCATCTTGGAACCGGGCAACGACTGCGGGATGCCGTAGGCGCTCGACGTCGGGTTGTCGGCGAGGTGGCTCCAGCCGGACTCGCGTTGCCACAAGGCATCGAGATAGGGCCACTGATCGGCCGGGAACCCGAACTCGATCATCAGCTGGTAGCCGATCGCGCGATTGCTGCCGCGGTCGACGTCCGTCGGGACGACCACCTTCGGCAGGTTCTTCGCGATCCGCTCGGCGCGCCGCGCGAGCTGGGCCATGATCTCGATGTCGGGGACGTCGGCGCGGGCACCCGATGACCGCGACACCTTCTCCGTGCGGTCCTTGTCGGGACGGTCGGAGACCTGCTGCGACGCACTGCTCCCGGGCGTGCCCGGCTGCGCCGCGGGATCGGCCGGGGTGGCGGCACAGCCCGCAGCGAGGACTCCGAGCGCTGCAACAGCAGCGACCGTTCCCCGACGCGAGCGTCCCCCCATGACCCGACCTGACCTCAGCGCTTCGGCGGACCCTGGTCCACCTGGAGCTCGATCAGCTTGCCGCTGATGCGCGTGGTCTTGAGCTTCGCCCACGTCTCGGCCGAGAGGTCCTTGGGCAGCTCGACGACCGAGTAGTCCGGGCGGATCGTGATCCGGCCGAAGTCGCGACGGTCGAGGCCACCCTCGTTGGCCAGCGCGCCGACGATCTGGCGGGGCTCGACCTTGTGGCGCTTGCCCACCTGGATCTTGTACGCCGCCAGGCCGGCGGCCGGCGGCCGGTCGCTCCGGTCGGGGCGCGGCCGGTCGCCACGCGAGCCACCACGGTCGGAGCCGTAGCCGTCGCGCTTGCGGTGGTCGCCGCGATCAGAGCTGTCGGGCCGGTCGAAGGACTTGGCGCGCACCGTGCGCTCGGCGGCCGGGTCGAGCAGCAGCGGGGTGTCGCCCTGCATCGCGATCGCCAGCGCGGCGGCCACATCGACCTCGGGGACGTCGTGCTCGCGGATGTAGTGGCTGACCACGTCACGGAAGAACGAGATGCTGGGCGACTCGAGGGCCGCGGTGATCTGGTCGTCGAAGCGGGCCAGACGCGTCACGTTGACGGCCTCGACCGTGGGGAGCTGCATCTGCTCGAGGGTCGAGCGGGTCGCCTTCTCGATGTGCTTGAGCAGGTAGCGCTCGCGCGGGGTGACGAACGAGATCGCGTCACCGCTGCGGCCGGCGCGACCGGTGCGACCGATCCGGTGCACGTAGGCCTCGGTGTCGGTCGGGATGTCGTAGTTGACGACGTGGCTGATCCGCTCGACGTCGAGGCCACGCGCCGCGACATCGGTGGCGACCAGGATGTCGAGCTTGCCGCTCTTGAGCTGGTTGACGGTCCGCTCGCGCTGGGCCTGCTGCACGTCACCGCTGATGGCGGCGGCGCTGTAGCCACGGGCGCGCAGCTTCTCCGCAAGCAGCTCGGTCTCGCTCTTGGTGCGGACGAAGACGATCATCCCCTCGAAGTTCTCCACCTCGAGGATGCGGGTGAGGGCGTCGACCTTCTGCGGGTAGCTGACGATCAGGTAGCGCTGCTTGATGTTCTCGGCCGTGCGGGTCTTCCGCTCGATCGAGATGGACACCGGATCGTTGAGGTACTTCGCCGACAGCCGCTTGATCTGGCTGGGCATGGTCGCGGAGAACAGCGCGACCTGCTTGGAGTCCGGGGTGTCGGCGAGGATCGTCTCGACATCCTCCGCAAAGCCCATGTTGAGCATCTCGTCGGCCTCGTCGAGGACCAGGAAGCGCAGCTGCGTGAGGTCGAGCGTGCCCTTCTCGAGGTGGTCCATGATCCGGCCGGGGGTGCCGACGACGATGTGGACGCCACGGCGGAGCGCCGACAGCTGGATGCCGTAGCCCTGGCCGCCGTACACGGGCAGGACGTGGACGCCCTTCATGGTGGCGGCGTACTTCTCGAAGGCCTCGCAGACCTGGATCGCGAGCTCACGCGTCGGCGCCAGGACCAGCGCCTGGGGGGTCTTCTGGGTCAGGTCGAGGCGGTCGAGGATCGGCAGGGCGAAGGCCGCCGTCTTGCCGGTTCCGGTCTGCGCCAGACCCATCACGTCGCGGCCCTCGAGGAGGTGCGGGATGGTCTGCGCCTGGATGGCGGACGGCGATTCATAGCCGACGTCCGACAGGGACTTCAGGATCCGCTCGCCGAGACCGAGGTCGGCAAACGTGGCGGTCTCGTGCTCTGCGGGCTCACTCACCCCCCCAGCCTAGGGCCGTGAGGCTTATCACGGGCGATCGTCAGCGCGGTGCGATGGGTCACCTTCGCGCTCCGGCGTCGCGAGTTGCCGGATTCTCAGGTCGCGATCATTCCTGCCGACCTACCGTAGGAGGCGAGGGAGAGGGACACGATGTACGAGGCTGTTCGACGCAGGGTGGCGCTGCTGGCTGCCCTCGCGTGCGCGCTGCCCCTGATCGGCCTCGCAGCAGGCCCGGCTGCAGCCGCGTCCCGCCCGGCCAAGGCCGGCATCGTCTGGATGACCCACCAGATCACTCGCACGGGCCCCACCGTCTCCTTGCGCGTGGAGTGGGCGCGCGTCAGCGGCGCGAGCATCTACGAGATCGAGTACGCCGCCGCGTCCGGCGCCATCACCACCGACGAGGTGCAGCGATCACGCACCAAGAAGGTCAAGCGCCTGCGTGGCGACCGCGACAACGTGCAGGCGGTGATGATCGACGGCCTGAACCCCGGCACGACGTACTGCTTCCAGGTGCGCGGCCAGAACAGCGCCGGCTACGGCTACCGCGGCGGGCCGCACTGCAAGGTCACGGTGCGGACCTCACGGGCCGTGCCCGCCACCTCGATCCCGCTCGTGGTCGGGACCTGGAACACGTGCAGCAGCGCGTGCGCCAACAGCCTCGGCGCATGGAGCACGCGCGGCCCCTGGGTCCGCAACAGGATCGAGCAGATGGACGTCGGCTCCGGCGGTCGCGCGGTCGACGTGCTCGCGGTCCAGGAGGGCAACGAGGCGACGTCGTACCTCACCGACGAACTGGACGGCACGTTCACCCGCGGCTGCCAGACCGGGGACGGCACCGGAAACCGCTACGAGGACAACCAGTCCGTCTTCGTCCGCGACGCCACCTACGAGATCGTGCCGGACACCAACGGCGGCCTGAACTTCGAGCAGTACGACGACAAGGCGCACGGCGCGTGCTGGGTGAAGGTGCGCGAGAAGGACTCCGGCCAGGAGGTCGTCGTGGTCGGCCTGCACCTCTGGCCGCAGAACAGCGCCCTGGGCGACAGCCGCCGCGCCGAGCAGACCGACGACGTCGCCGACGCAGTCAACGCGGCGTTCCCCGGCGAGACCATCGTCTACGCCGGCGACTTCAACTCGACCCGCAGCCGGGGCACCGACGCGCCCCTCAAGCGGTTGTACGCCGAGGGCCAGGACGACGCCTACGACCAGGCCCTGCGCTACCTCTCCCGCCCGACCCGCAACTCCGCCTGCGGCACGAGTACGACGATCCGGAACTCCTGGACGTGGGGTGACCACGTCGACCGGGTGTTCGCGCCGCCGGGCGTGCACGTCGCCAGCTGGGAGGTCGACTACCGCCTCGACGGCTCGAGGTACGCCTCGCCGATGATCTCGGACCACAACCCGGTGCTGGTCTCCCTGCTGATCCCACGCGCCACCTGACTGCTCGCCTACTCGACGGTGACCGACTTGGCGAGGTTGCGGGGCTTGTCGATGTCGTGACCGAGCTTCAGCGCTGCGTGATAGGCCAGCACCTGAAGGGGGATGGTCAGCAGGATCGGGTCGAGCTCGCGCTCGTTGCGGGGTACGTCGATCCGCTCGACCGCGCCCGCCAGGTCACCGAGATCGACGCCGGGGTGCGTGACCACCGTCAGCGGACCTCCACGGGCCGCGATCTCGTGCAGCGCCGCGACGTTGCGCTCGACGAGCTCGTCGTCGGGCACGATCGCGATCGTCGGCACCGACGGCGAGATCAGCGCCAGCGGACCGTGCTTGAGCTCGCTGGTCTGGTAGGCCTCGGCGTGCCGATAACTGATCTCCTTGAACTTCTGGGCGCCTTCCCGTGCGATCGGGAAGCCGCGCACCCGGCCGATGAAGAACAAGCTCTCCGCCTCGGCGAGCGTGTGCGCGACGAGGGCCAGCTGCGGCTCGGTGGCGAGGATCTGCTCGATCTGGCCGGGGACCTTGGTGAGCCCGGCGATCAGCCGCCGACCGTCGGAGATCGAGAGGTCACGGACCCGGCCGAGCTGCACCGCCAGCAGCGCGAACGCGAGGAACATGTTGGTGAGTGCCTTGGTCGACGCCACCGCCACCTCCGGGCCGGCGTGGAGGTAGATGCCTCCGTCGACCTCGCGGGCGATCGCTGAGCCGACCACGTTGACCAGGCCGATCACCCGGCCGCCCTTGCGGCGTACCTCCTGGACGGCGAGGAGGGAGTCGATCGTCTCGCCGGACTGGCTCACGACGACGTAGAGGGTGTCGGGCTCGACGATCGGGTTGCGGTAACGGAACTCGCTGGCGGCCTCCGCGTCGGCGGGGATCCGGGCCAGCTCCTCGATCAGTGCAGCGCCCATCTGGCCGACGTAGTACGCCGATCCGCAGCCGAGGATCTTGACGCGCTTGATCGCGCGGAGCTGGCGGGCGTCCATGTTGAGGCCGCCGAGGTGACCGGTGCCGAAGCGCTCGTCCATGCGGCCGCGCAGCACGGCCTCGGCGCGGGCCGGCTGCTCCAGCAGCTCCTTGTGCATGAAGGAGTCGTGGTCGCCGGACTCGTAGGCCTCGGGGTCGATGTCGACCTCGTTGGCCAGCCGATTGGTGGCGGACATCCCGGAGGCATCCAGCCGGTAGGTCTTGAAACCATTCGCGGTGATCGTCGCCATCTCGCCGTCCTCGAGGTGCGCCACCGTCGTGGTGTAGCGGACGAGCGCGGCCAGGTCGGACGCGACGTGCATCTCGTGGTCGCCGACGCCGATGATGAGCGGGCTGCCATTGCGGGCCACCACGATCCGATCGGGGAAGTCGGCATGGGTGACCGCGATGCCGTAGGTGCCGTCGATCCGGCCCAGCGCCTCGGCGACCCGGCCCTCCAGGGTCGGCGCAATCGAGCGGCCGATGAGGTGGGCCAGCACCTCGGTGTCGGTGTCGGAGGCCAGCTCGACACCGGCGTCCCCCAGCTGTGCGCGCAGGGTCGAGGCGTTGTCGATGATCCCGTTGTGGACGACGGCGACCCGGCCGTCGACGCTGGCGTGCGGGTGCGCGTTCACGTCGTTGGCCGGACCATGGGTCGCCCAGCGGGTGTGCCCGATCCCGATCTTCCCGGAGAACCGCTTGGGCAGGCCGTCGGAGAGGTCACGGACCCGGCCGGCCCGCTTGGCCACCTTCACACCACTGCTGCCGACGACCGCCAGGCCGGCGGAGTCGTAGCCGCGATGCTCCAGACGGGTCAGTCCCTCCAGGAGCAGCGGGGCTGCCTGCTGGGGGCCGACGTATCCGACGATGCCGCACATAGGGGTGTCCTCTATCCGTAGATGATCCGGCGCAGCTGGCGCTCGGAAAGGTCGGGTGCGGCCACCACGTGGCCGCTCAGCTCCTCGCGGAGCCGGGCGAAGATCTCGGCGTTCCTGGCGCCGTAGGTCTTCAACTCGCTGTGCCGCCGGCGCACGCGGTCCTCGACCGACTCGGCGTGGAACGCCAGGACGTCCTCGACCAGTCGTTGCGCCTCCGACTCCGTCAACCCACTGGATTCCTGGACGCGTCGCAGGAGCCGTGGGTCGACGTACACAGGTTGAGAGTGCATCGCGCCGCGCTGAATCTCAACTTCCTGCCCGAAATTGGGCAGATCGACTGCATTGGCGCCGGGTGACCCCCGTCACTCACCGCCGAAATGGAGTGCCGACACGACCAAAGGTCCGCGGAAGACCCTCCAGGTGGAGCAAGAAGTCTCGGTTTCCGTCGTTTTCTGGGTGCGCAGTGGGGATCGTGCTATCTTGGTGAACACAAGGTGAACAGGAGGTGTCCCATGACCAACACCGAGACGACGTCCAGGCTCGAAATGCGCTGGGTCCCCGTGACCGCAGCTGACGGCCGCACCCGCATGGAAGCCGTGTGGATCGAAGTCGGCCAGCCCGCGCTCGCGCAGTCGCACGCTGCCGCCTGACTCCCGCTTCCAGGAAGCCGTCCCCCGCACGGGGGGCGGCTTCCTGCCTTTTTGGCGCGCGCGACCTGTGGCAACGTGACGGGGACCACCCCTTGCGTGGGAATGGTTGACATGTCACCATTGGTTCAAGCCATTGAAACTTCAACAACCTCGACCCCAAGGAGCTCCCATGAGCGACAACGCAGCCCTGTCCGACATCACCGGCGACTACACCGTCGACCCCGCGCACAGCCGCCTCGGCTTCGTGGCCCGCCACGCGGTCGTCACCAAGGTCCGCGGCCAGTTCGGCGAGTGGTCCGCCACCGCCCACATCGACACGGCCAACCCTTCGGCCTCCTCGGTGACCGTCACCATCGCCGCCGGCAGCGTCAGCACCGGGAGCGCCGACCGCGACGGCCACCTCTCCTCCCCCGACTTCTTCGACGTCGCGACCTACCCCGAGTGGAAGTTCGTCTCGACCGACGTCACCCGCGACGGCACCGACTGGGCCGTCACCGGCGACCTGACCATCAAGGACGTCACCAAGCCGGTCACCATCAACTTCGAGGAGAACGGCTCCGCCAAGGACCCGTTCGGCAACATCCGCGTGGGCTTCGAGGGCGACGTCACCGTCAACCGCAAGGACTGGGGCCTGACCTGGAACGCAGCGCTCGAGACCGGCGGCGTGCTCGTCTCCGAGAAGATCAAGCTCGAGTTCGACATCTCGGCCATCAAGAACGCCTGAGTCGAGTCAGACAACGCCTGGGGCCGAAAGGCCCCACGCGGGAAAACCCGGTCGGCCCCCTTGGCCCGGCCGGGTTTCCTGCGTTCTGGACAACCCCTCCCCCTGGACCCCAGTCCCTGCGTAGTTTCAGACCCAGCGCGGGCCCACCCACGACCCGGGCGTCACCTCTTCCCCACCCAGGGAGTCCGATGTTCACCAAGGTCCTGGTCGCCAATCGCGGCGAAATCGCGATCCGCGCCTTCCGCGCCGCCCACGAGATCGGTGCCCGTACGGTCGCCGTCTTCCCGCACGAGGACCGGTGGAGCGAGCACCGGCTCCGGGCCGACGAGGCCTACGAGATCGGCGAACGCGGCCACCCCGTGCGCACCTACCTGGATCCCGACGCCATCGTCGCGGCAGCGCTGGCCTGCGGTGCCGACGCCATCTATCCCGGCTACGGCTTCCTCTCGGAGAACCCGGCGCTGGCCGAGGCGTGCGCCGCGGCGGGCATCACCTTCGTCGGGCCGGACGCCTCGGTCCTCGAGCTGACCGGCAACAAGGCACGCGCGATCGCAGCGGCCCGGGCAGCCGGCGTACCCACCCTGCGCAGCGTGGAGCCGTCGACGGACGTCGACGCCCTGGTGGCGGCGGCCGAGGACATCCCGGCACCGCTCTTCGTGAAGGCAGTTGCCGGCGGTGGCGGCCGCGGCATGCGTCGGGTCGATGACCGGGCCGAGCTGCGCGAGGCGATCGAGACCTGCATGCGCGAGGGCGAGGGCGCCTTCGGTGACCCGACGGTCTTCATCGAGCAGGCGGTCATCGACCCGCGGCACATCGAGGTGCAGATCCTCGCCGACGGGACAGGCAGTGCGGGCGGGGTGATCCACCTCTTCGAGCGGGACTGCTCGGTGCAGCGTCGCCACCAGAAGGTCGTCGAGATCGCACCGGCGCCGAACCTCGATCCGGCGATCCGGGACCGGATGTGTGCCGACGCGGTCCGGTTCGCGCGCGAGATCGGCTACAAGAACGCCGGCACGGTCGAGTTCCTGCTCGACCCCGACGGCAACTACGTCTTCATCGAGATGAACCCGCGCATCCAGGTCGAGCACACGGTCACCGAGGAGGTCACCGACGTCGACCTGGTCCAGTCGCAGCTGCTGATCGCCGCGGGCGAGACCCTGGCCGACCTCGGGCTCACCCAGGACTCCATCCGGCTGCGCGGCGCCGCGCTGCAGTGCCGGATCACGACAGAGGACCCCGCCAACGGGTTCCGTCCGGACACGGGGAAGATCACGACCTACCGCTCCCCGGGCGGGCCGGGCGTGCGCCTCGACGGCGGTACGACGTACACCGGCGCCGAGGTGTCCGCGCACTTCGACTCGATGCTCGCCAAGCTGACCTGTCGCGGCCGGACGTTCGACAAGGCCGTCGAGAAGGCCCAGCGAGCGCTGGCCGAGTTCAAGATCAGCGGCGTCTCCACCAACATCGCGTTCCTCGAAGCGGTGCTGCGCGACAGCGACTTCGCGTCTGGCCACGTCACCACGTCGTTCATCGAGACCCACCCGTGGCTGCTGGCGACCCGTGCGTCGGGCGACCGCGGCAGCAAGCTGCTCGCCTATCTCGCGGACGTCACCGTCAACCAGCCGCACGGCGCCGCGCGCGCCTTCTCCGACGACTGGGTCGACCCGGTCTCCAAGCTCCCGGCCATCGACCTCGCGACGCCGCCGCCCGACGGCAGTCGGCAGCAGTTGCTCGCGGCGGGGCCGGAGCAGTTCGCCCGCGACCTGCGGGCCCGCGCCACCGTCGCGGTCACCGACACCACCTTCCGTGATGCCCACCAGTCCCTGCTCGCCACCCGCGTGCGCACCATCGACCTGCTCCAGGTGAGCGGACACGTCGCACGACTGACGCCCGAGCTGTGGTCACTCGAGTGCTGGGGCGGGGCGACGTACGACGTCGCGTTGCGCTTCCTCGCCGAGGACCCGTGGGAGCGGCTCGCCGTCCTGCGTGAGGCCGTGCCGAACGTCTGCCTGCAGATGCTGCTGCGCGGTCGCAACACCGTCGGCTGCACGCCGTACCCGGAAGCCGTGACGCAGGCGTTCGTGCAGGAGGCCGCCGAGACCGGCATCGACGTCTTCCGGATCTTCGACGCCCTCAACGACGTCGACCAGATGCGGCCGGCGATCGAGGCGGTCCGCGGAACCGGCACGACCATCGCCGAGGTCGCGCTCTGCTACACCGGCGACCTCTCCTCGCCGGCCGAGAACCTCTACACCCTCGACTACTACCTGCGCCTGGCCGAGCAGATCGTGGAGGCCGGCGCGCACGTCCTGGCGATCAAGGACATGGCCGGACTGCTCCGCGCCCCCGCCGCCCGGACCTTGGTCACCGCCCTGCGCAACGAGTTCGACCTGCCGGTCCACCTGCACACCCACGACACCCCCGGGGGCCAGCTCGCCACGCTGCTCGCGGCGATCGACGCCGGGGTCGACGCGGTCGACGCGGCATGCGCTTCCCTGTCGGGTACGACGTCCCAACCGCCGCTGTCAGCACTCGTCGCGACGACCGACCACTCCGCCCGCGAGACCGGGCTGTCGCTGGCCGGGGTGAACGCACTCGAGCCCTACTGGGAGGCGACCCGTCGCCTCTACGCGCCGTTCGAGTCCGGCCTGCCCGCGCCGACCGGACGGGTCTACACCCACGAGATCCCCGGCGGGCAGCTCTCGAACCTGCGCCAGCAGGCGATCGCGCTCGGCCTCGGCGAGAAGTTCGAGGCCATCGAGGACATGTACGCCGCCGCCAACCGGATCCTCGGCAACGTCCCGAAGGTCACCCCCTCCTCCAAGGTGATCGGTGACCTCGCGCTGCACCTGGTCGCCGTCGGCGCGACCCCCGAGGCGTTCGAGGAGGACCCCGGCAAGTTCGACATCCCCGACTCGGTGATCGGGTTCCTCTCCGGCGAGCTCGGCGACCCGCCCGGCGGCTGGCCGGAGCCGTTCCGCACGAAGGCGCTCGCGGGCCGCACGTGGAAGGCCACCGAACCCACGCTCACGTTCCAGCAGCAGGATGCGCTCGCGACCGATCCCCGTCGTACGCTCAACCAGCTGTTGTTCCCCGGTCCGACCCGCGACTTCGACGAGGCCCGCTCGGTCCACGGCGACGTGTCGGTGCTGCCGACCCGCGACTACCTCTACGGGCTCAGCCAGGGCGAGGAGCACGAGGTCGCCCTGGAGGAGGGCGTCACCCTGCTCCTCGGACTCGAGGCCATCGGCGAACCCGACGAGCGCGGCTACCGCACCGTCATGTGCACGATCAACGGCCAACTGCGGCCGGTCAGCGTGCGTGACCGGTCCGTCGCCTCCGAGGTCGCCACGGCCGAGAAGGCTGACCCCGGCAAGCCCGGCCACGTCGCCGCGCCCTTCCAGGGAGCGGTGACCGCGACGGTCGCCGTCGGGGACACCGTTGCCGCGGGCGACACCGTCGCGACGATCGAGGCGATGAAGATGGAGGCGTCCATCACCGCCTCCGTCGCCGGGGTGGTCAAGCGGCTGGCCTTCACCGGCACCCGGCCGGTCGACGGCGGCGACCTCGTCCTCGAACTGGAGTGATGTCGCGGCCGGGAAATCCGGTGCGCGGGAAGCGGTGGATCGGCGAGACTCCCGAGGTGCCTGAACCTGCCCTGCCCACCGGCCTCACCACCCGCCCGCTGGTGCTCGGCGACGCGCACGCCGTGTTCGAGCTGATCGCGGAGCAGGAGCGGGTCGACGTCGGCGCCGTCGAGATCGAGGAGGAGGACCTGGTCGGCGACTGGCAGCGGCCGTCGTACGACCTGTCCGGCAACACGATCGCGGTGCTCGACGGCGAGCGGATCGTCGCCTACGCCGAGTACATGGGCGAGGAGCGCTACGACGCTGCCGTCCTGCCGTCGCATCGCGGGATGGGGGTCGGCACCTGGCTCGCCGGGTGGGTCCAGGACCTGGCCCGGACCCGCGGCGCCGCGATCGTGGGGATGCCGGTGCCGGAGGGCTCGGCCGGCGACCGGCTCCTCACCGCCCTGGGGTACGACGTCCGGTGGACCAGCTGGGTGCTGCGCCTGCCCGAGGGTGCCGCTGTCCGTGAGCGTCCGTTGCCGGACGGCTACGCGTTGCGCGAGGCGACGCCGGCGGACCACGAACAGGTGTGGGCCGTGACCGAGGACGCCTTCCTCGAGTGGTCGGTGCGCGAGCGCGCGCCACTGGAGGACTTCGCTGCCCGGGTCTGGCAGCGTCCGGGCTTCGAACCGTGGCACCTGCAGGTGGTGACCTCGCCGGACGGGCGGATCGCCGCCGTGGCCAACGCCTGGAACGCCCCCGCCGACGGGCGCAGCGACACCTACGTCTCGAAGCTCGCCGTCGCCCGCGAGCACCGCAACCGTGGCCTCGCCCAGTCCCTGCTGGTGGCGGCCTTCGCGGCCGGCCGCGAGCGGGGCGCGACGTCGTCGAGCCTCGCCACCGACTCCCGCACCGGCGCCCTGTCGCTCTACGAGAAGGTCGGCATGCGGCCCGAGTCGGTGTGGCTGCACCGGGCGATCACCTTGCCCAAGCTCGTCGAGTAGCCCCGAGCCGCCAGGCGAGGGCGTATCGAGACGCCCGCAACCGGCTCACTGCGTCTCGATACGCGGCTCGCTGGCGCTCGCCACTACTCGACGAACCTGGGTACCTCCGTTCGCAGGCGTGAAGGTGCCTTCCGCTGGATAGAGTCCCCTGCATGGGTGAGGTCTTCGCGGGACGCTACGAACTGCTCGACCCCATCGCCACGGGCGGCATGGGGACCGTGTGGCGCGTCCTGGACCGGACCGCCGGCGAGGTCAAGGCCGCCAAGATGCTGCGGCAGACGGACGCCGCGATGCTGCTGCGCTTCGTGCGCGAGCAGTCGGTGCGCATCGACCACACGCACGTGGTCACCCCGCAGTCCTGGGCAGGCGTCGATGACCGGGTGCTGTTCACGATGCCGCTGGTCCGCGGCGGATCGGTGTCGAACCTGACCCGGCGAAGCGGCGGGCTGCTGCCGCCGCGGTGGATCGCCGTCCTCGCCGACCAGACCCTGCAGGCACTGGAGGCCGTGCACGCGGCGGGCATCGTCCACCGCGACATCAAGCCCGGCAACCTGCTGCTCGAGCCCACCGGCCGCACCCGACCCCACCTGCGACTCACCGACTTCGGCATCGCCGTCCCCAGCGACGAACCGCGACTGACCCATGTGGCGATGGTGATCGGCACGCCCGGCTACATGGCGCCCGAGCAGTACCGCGGCTCCGACCCCGACCCGAGCGCCGACATCTACGCCCTCGGCGTGGTCGTCCTGGAGATGCTGACCGGCCGACGCCCCTCCAGCGACGGCGAGCCGCCGCCGATCGACGTGGCGTCGCTGCGCAACGGCAACCCCGAGCACGACGCGATCCTCGCCGTGGTCGAGGCCGCGACCGCGTTCGACCCGAGCCAGCGGCCGAGTGCGGCAGCGCTCCGCGCCCACCCTGCACTCCAGGCGCTGGCCGCCCGCTGGGACGACCCGGCGCTGCTCGACGATCTCGAGGTGCCGGACGAGTACCCCACACCCACGCCCGACATCTCCGCGACGAACCTGCCGACATCGGCGTACCCGCCACCGCCCCCGTCCGGCGTCGCTCCCCCACCGCCGACCCCGTCGCTCGGCACCGCCGTCCTGCCGCCGCATCCCAGCGCCGCACCGACGCGCCTCGACGCGCCGCCGGCGCCACACGCGACTCGTCAGGGTCCGCCGATCGACGCCCTCGCGCTGCTCGCGCTCGGCGTCATCGGCCTGGTCGTCGCGCTGGTCCTGCTGCTCGGCTGACGGGCGTCTCGATACGCCCTCGCCTGGCGGCTCGGGCTACTCGACGAACCCGGCCGACCTGGCGGCTCGGGCTACTCGACGAACCTGGCCGACCCGGCGGCTCGGGCTACTCGACGAACCTGGCCGACCTGGCGGCTCGGGCTACTCGACGAACCTGGCCGACCTAGCGGCTCGGGCTACTCGACGACCTTGAGGTGCGCAGGCGGAACAGACCTGCGCCGACGCAGGCAAGGCTCGCGACGCCGAGGCCCAGGCCGGCCCAGCGACGGCCGGACAACCAGTTGTCGGACTCGTCCCTGCCGACGACAGGGTTGCCCGAGGCAGCGGCGGAGAACGTGTCGTCGGCGACCAGGAACGGCTTGCTCGGTGAGTACCCGTCAGGGCCGGCCTTCTTGTCCTGCGACAACACTGCTTCGTCGTACGTCGGCGCCTTCGCCTGTGTGGATTCGACGGCGATCGTGATGGTCACCGGGACGTCGACGGGATCGCGGTCCTCGGCCTCGCCCTCGGGCACGGCCTCGGCTGCCAGCGAGACCCAGTAGTCACCGGGGACCCGCTCGTTCGCGCGGCGCACCGGGAAGCCGGCCGCGATCAGCTGGTCGACCTCGCCGGTCTCGCTGGCGCGGTACTCACCCGTCGCGGAGTGTTCGCGTTCGGAGTCGACGTAGCGGAACCGGCCGCGCAACGGATCGATCAGGTGCACCGTTAGGTCCGGTCCGCTGTAGGCGAAGTCCTCCTCGTGCTCCTTCGACGCTGCCGGTACGTCGACGCGGACCACCGGCAGGTCGCCCCAGGTGAGCGGCACCCGCCAGAGCAGCTCGGTGCCTTCCTTGATGGTCGTCTCGATCGTGACCGTGCCGGAGCGGGCGTCGACCTCGGGAGCTTCCTCGAACGACGGCGCACCGGGCTCGTCGACGGAGCCGACCGGGTCGGGGACGTCGAACGCCGGCTTCTCGTCGGGCTCGACACCCCCCGCGTCGGACACGGGCGCCTCCTCGACGATCTTGATGACGTAGGGCAGGTCGTCGGGACTGCTGGAGCTGCGGCTCACCGCAATGAACACCGTGTCGGCCGCGCGGCAGGTGTCACCGGTGCTGCCGTCCTCGTTGCCCACGACGACCCGGGTGCCGACGACCCCGAACGGAGTGGCGTACTCGGTCGAGTCGCTCTCGTCGCCACAACTGGTCAGGTCGGTGCTGCCGTCGGTGCGTACGCCAGCAGTGGCGCGGATGCCGTCGCTGGCCGTGCCCTGCGGCGCACCGAGGACGCCGACGTGGACCGTGCTGTTGCTGATCCGGCGCTGATAGCTGAAGTACTGCGGGAACTCCGGAGCGAGCGTCGCCTTCCACAGGCCCGGCGCGAGCGGCGTCGGCTCGGCGGGGCTGGTGCTCGGTGTGGCGGACAGCGAGGCGCCGCCGATGTCGACCGGATCCGACGGTGCCGAGGCCGCCGCGGCGCCGTACCCCGTCGTCAACGTCAGCCAGGACAGGCACACGGCACCGACGAGGGCGGCGAGAAGACGACGGGAGAACACGTTGGAAGACTATCCGCGAGAACGGCTCCCCAATCCCCCAACCGAAGTGGCACGTCGAAGCGTCTGGGTAGTGACTGACTGCTAGACCTGAGGCTGAGGAAGGGAAATCCATGTCGCGTACCGCCTCTCGGGCTCCGACGGAGGACGAGTTCGTCGAGCTTGTCCATGCGGCCTGGCCGTCGCTCTATCGGACGGGCCTCCTGCTCGTGGGGGAGCATGCGCTCGCCGAAGACCTCGTGCAGACCGCCCTCGCGAAGACCTACGCGAACTGGCACAAGGTGCGCGAACCCGCTGCCGCCCGGGCCTACGCCCGCCGGGTCATGGTCAACACGTCCACCAACTGGTTCCGCCGGCGCAGCTTCGCCGAACGGCCCTCCGAGATCCCCGACACGACGGCGGGCGCCACCGACGAGCACGACGACCGCATCGGCCGGATCGACATGGTCGCCGCCCTCGCCCAGCTCCCACCCCGCCAGCGAGCGGTGGTCGTCCTCCGCTTCTACGACGACCTGAGCGTGCACGAGACCGCCGCCGCGCTGGGCGTCACCGACGGCACCGTCAAGAGCCAGACGTCGGTCGCCCTCGAGCGGTTGCGATCCATCCTCGGCGAGGACATCAGCCTGCCGGAGGACTCCCCGGCCACCACGTACTCCACCACCGGAGGTCCCCATGCCTGACCAGCTCAGCGATCTGCTGCACCGCAGCGTCGACGACGTCGACGTACCCCACCCGTCGGCGTACGACATTCTCGGCCGGGGCCGCGACCTACGCCGCCGTCGGCGCGTCACCACGGCGGTCGTCGCGGCCGCCGCCGTCATCGCGGTCGGCATCGGTGGTGTGGTCCTCACCGACATCGGCGGCGAGACCCGCAGTGACAAGGTCGCCGACCAGAAGGACTCGGCGATCGAGCCGATCGAGGCCTACCGCCAGAACGGCGCGTGGGTCGTCGGCGACCAGCTCACCATCGGCAGCACCACGGTGACCCTGCCGGGCGCGGCGACGTACCTCGCGCAGACCTCGGTCGGCGTGGTCGCCCAGATCCGCAACGGCTCCTCGGACTCCACGTTCGTGCTGGTGCGGCCCGACGGCACGCAGACGACGCTGGACATCCCTGCGGACACGCCCACGATCAACGGCGACCTCGACACGCCACGCGTGGCCTGGGTCGTGCCGGGCACCGACGAGTACGACCTGCACGTCTTCGACGTGGAGACCGACCAGGACTTCTTGCACGGCACGATCACGGCGCCGGGGGTCGACCCCGTCGAGGGCCGCCAGTTCTTCACGCCGGCGTACCTCGACGGCGACTACGTGTACGTCGGAACCGAGGACGGCGCGGTTCGTGTCGACGTGCGCAACGGAACGCCGACCAACCTCGACAAGGCACCGTTCTCGGTCCGCAACGGTGTCTTCGCCACCCAGGAGAAGGACGGCTGGGCCTTCACCGATGCCGCCACCGGCCAACAGATCAGCACGCTGGAGCGGGAGTTCTACAACCCCCTCCTGTCACCCGACGGCAGGTACGCCGCGGTGATCCGGGCGAACGAGACCGAGACCTGGATCGGCTTCACCCGGGTGTCGGACGGCAAGTTCACCGAGATCCCCGACCTGGTCGCGGGCCCGGTGTGGACGCCGGGGGGCCGGATGCTCTCGACCAGCGAGGACGGCACCGCGGTCCTGGTGTGTACGACGTCCGGTGACTGTGAGAGGCACGAGCTCGACGGCGCGGAGCTGGAGGAGTACGCGATCCTGCTGGCGGACTACCTCAACGTCGGGTGATCCTGCGCTTGACCCGGCTGCCCAGCAACCGGACCAGTTCGCGTCCGCCGAGGTCCTCGGGCCTCGGCGGCGCGTTCTGCGCGCGGCGCAGGGCCTGGCGAGCCTGACGCTTCTCGAACTCCCGGGTCATGTTCAACCTCGTGCGGCCCTCGGTCGCGAGCATGGTGAAGTACATGACCGCAGCGGCGTCCTCGATCGGGACGCTCGTCGGGGCCGGTGCAACCGACTCGGGCGCTGTGCGCGACGGGCGCGTGAGTGCGTCCAGGTCGCCGATCACGTTGACCCCGAGCGCGCGGACGCGGTCGTTCATCTCCGCGGCGATCTTCCCGGCCTCCTCGACAGCCCAGGCCGGGGTGTCGATGCGGGTCATGTCGGTCAGGAGGTCGCTGTGTCGCTTGACCATGTTGAAGGCGCGCATGCGGGTGACGTGCACCCGTCGCTGGCCCTTGGCGCCCTGGCTCTTGACCACCTCGTTGAAGTGGCGGCCGAGCTCGAGCATGGGGTAGGGCAGCGTCGTGTTGGACTCGCCCTCCTGCGGGACGAGGATCCCCGACGGAAGCGCGGTGAGCTCCTCGAAGGTCCGGACCACGAAGTCGCGGGGACGATCGGCGAGCGAGATCACGGTGACGTTCTCCGCACCCACGCGGTCGGCCCAGCGCTCGGCGAGGACGTCAATCCGGGAGCGACGCCAGAAACCCTTCGTGATCCTCTCGCCTTCGCGGTCATCGACCAGGACGCCCTGGAGCCACTCGTCGTACGGGATGGTGACGCCGCCCTGGACGAACTGCCACCACGACGACGAGAGCATGTCCGCCAGGGGGCGCATGGTGATCACGACCCGGGTGCGGTCGCGACCGAAGGCCTCGAGGATGCCGTCGGCAGCGTGCGCGTCGGCGTGGGCGAAGGCCTCGCTGCTGATGACGACCCGGTCGGCCCCGGAGCCCTGCACCTCGGCGACCAAGGCCTCCCAGGGCTTCATGTCCCGATCGCGGACGGCGGGACTCAGGCCGAGCGATGCGGACGCGGCGTACCACGGCTGGCGGCCGGCGCCGGCGTAGTGCACGCCGTGCTCCTCGGCGATGCCCCGACTGTGGTGGAAGGCGCTCTGCAGACTCGTCGTACCCGTCTTCGCGGGCCCGATGTGGAGCAGGCGGGAGCCCTTCGGAAGGGGGTCGGGCACGGGTCCTCCATGGTTCAGCGGCGAGTGCCGGGCAGCGCAGAAAAGTCAGGAACGGGTCCCGCTGAAGGTAACAGCGGGACCCGCTCAGGGTGACAGGTAGTGCCTGTCAGGCGTCGGTGTCCTCGGCCTCGGGACCGGCGGCGAGAATGCCGTAGAGCCCACGGCGCGCCTCGACGAGCACGTCGACAGCGGCCCGGCGCTGGGCGTCGGAGCCGGCGCTGACGATCTGCCAGACGGCACCCATGACCTGCCCGATCTCGGACTTGAGGTCCGCCTGGCCCCGGTCGGGACCGGCGCCGTCAGCGCCCTCGCGGGTGCGGTCGAACGGCGTCCAGACCGCGGCGAGCTCCTCGGCGTGCTCGGCACACCAGGTGGCGCCCTTGGCAGTCAGCCGCAGGGCGCGGCGGCCGTTGGCCTCGTCGAGCTCGACGAGCTCCTCGTCCTGCAGCTGCTGGACGTGGGGGTAGACCGAGCCGGGGCTCGGCTTCCACGCCCCGCCGCTGCGCTCGGTGATCTGCTGGATCACTTGGTAGCCGTTGGGCGACTCCTCCCGCTCGTTGGCGGTGCGGAGGACGTCGAGGATCGCGGAGCGCACGTCGCCGCGCCGGACCCGCGGACCGCGGCCACCCTCGGGGCGACCCTGGCCGAAGAGACCGGCCAGCCACGGCGGCGGGGTGCCCGGGCCGTGGCCGTGGCCACCGCGCCCGTGCTCGCCCCACTGGGCCCAGCCGCCCCAGGGACCGCCCCAGGGGCCGCCGCCGGGACCGAAGCCACCGCGCTGGCGACGCTGGAAGCCGCGGGGTTCTCCCCGGCCGAAGGCGTCGCGGTCCTCGGACTGTTCGAAGTTCTGTTCAAAGTTGTGATGGCGTCCCATGGTGGGGACCTCCTCCTGTGTCGGTCGGGGCGATCGGCCCCTGGCTTGTTGATATCGCGTGATGTTTCGTGTTGCTATCGCGATATATCGCAAGCGTACGCCGACGTGTCGCCGCGCGCAACCCTTGTAACTCGGTGTTCGTGCATCCACCACAGGGTCGTGACCGGTCATGACTCCGTGGTGGATGCACGAACACCGAGTTACATGCGATTCCTCAGCGAGCCAGCCAGGCGGCGTACGCGTCGAACGAGAAGGGCCGGCCCAGGAAGTCCGCGACCAGGTCGGCGGCGTCGCCGGCACCGCCGGGCACGAGGATCCGGTCCCGATAGCGGGTCGCGGCCTCCGGGGCGAACACGTCCGCCTCGTCGAAGGCGCTGAACAGGTCCTTCGCGATGACCAGCGACCACATGTAGGTGTAGTAGCCCGAGCTGTAGCCACCGAGGTGGCCGAAGCTCGCGAACATGTGGGTGCCCGGGAGGTACGGCAACGCGGCGTACTCGCCCTGCAGCTCGATCATCCGGTCGGTGAGCGAGGGGATCTCCCCGGCGGCGCGATCGGCGTGGAACCAGTAGGACATCGCCGCATAGAACATCTGGGTGCGCGCGAAGATCCCCTTGCCGTAGTCGTCGGCGTCGCGCATGGCCGTGACGAGGTCGGCCGGGATCGCCTCACCGGACGCATCCGTGGCGAAGGTCCGGAGGACGTCGGCATGCCAGGCCCACTCCTCGAGCATCTGGCTCGGCGCCTCGACGAAGTCCCATTCGGTCGCCACCCCGGCGAACCGGAACCAGTCGCCGTGGCCCGCGAGCACGTGGTGCAGCAGATGGCCGAACTCGTGGAAGAGCGTCACGACGTGGTCGTGCTCCATCAGGCCACGGGCGAAGTTGCAGACCAGGACGCCCTCGGGCACCTGCTCGCCCTCGACCCCGTCGGTCAGCGTGAACTGCGCGGCGTGCTTGTACTTGCCGTCACGCGGGTGGAGGTCGAGGTAGATCCGGCCGACCCTCCCCGCGCCCCCGAAGACGTCGTACGCCGTCACCTCCTCGTGCCACACGGGTACGTCGACCTGCTCGTACCGCAGCCCGAAGAGTCGGCCCGTGACGTCGAGCAGTCCCTGGCGGACCTTCGAGAAGTCGAAGAACGTCCGCACCCGCTGCGAGTCGACGTCGTACTTCTCCGAGCGGACGAGCTCGGCGTAGTAGTTGTAGTCGTAGCCCGGGACGACGGTCGCGTCGGGGAAGTCGCGGCGGTAGCGCTCCAACAGCTGCCCGAGGTCGCGCCGCATGGGCTCCTCGGCCGCGGCCGCGATCTTGTCGATGAAGGTCGGTATTGCCGGTCCGGTCCCGATCATCTTCACGTCGGCGTCGTACGACGGCCAGTCGGCGTAGCCGACCGTGGTGGCGAGCTCGTGACGCAGGTCGAACAACTCCGTGAGCAGCGCTTCGGTGGTGGGCCAGCCGCGCTCCTGGAACGCGATGGTGATGTCGCGGCGGACCTGCTGGTCGTGCGCGAACATCCGCACCGGCACCGAGTCGGGGTAGTCGGTCGTGACCGTGACCAGGCCCTCGTCGTCGATCGGGTGAGCCTCGAGCCAGTCCGCCGGCATGCCGTCGAGCTGGGCGGGCATGACCTGGATGGTGCGCACGTCGTCGCGGATCACCCGGCTGAACTCCTGGTCCAGCTCGGTGATCCGCTCGCGGATCGCCGCGATCCGCTCCCGGGTCGGCTCGTCCTTGTCGACGCCGGACCGGCGGAAGTCGGCGCGGACCTTCGCGAGCAGCCGCGTGGCCAGCGGGTCGTCGGCGACCGCGCTGTCATCGATGGCGGCGAAAACGTCGTACAGATCGCGATCGAGGCTCCAGCGGGTGCCGACCCGGGACGCCTCCTGCTCGGCGTTGTCGGCGAGCTCGCGCACCTCCTCGGAGGGATGCACGTTGCCGAACAGGGATCCCGCCGCCGCAACGTTGCCGAGGTGACCGGCAGCGCGGTCCCACTGCCGCAGCACCTCCACCGGATCCGTCGGGGCGTCAGTCCGGAGACCCTCGACCAGCCCGGTCGCGAGCGCCAGCTCCGACTCCGCCCGCTCACGAATCCAGTCGGCCCAGCGATCGGACGAGTTCGGCAGGGAAAGCGGCTCCGCAGTCATGGGGCACAGCCTAGGAGCGGGCGCGAAGTGTGGGGCTTGGTTGCACGAAGTGCGGCTACTGGTCCTCCGAGGTGTGGCATCTGGTCACTCCTCGCGCGACCAGAGGCCACACCTCGCACAGCCAAAGGCCACACCTCGCGTGACCACGAGCCACACTTCGTGTCAGACGAGCTCGCCGCGTTTGCGGGTGAGGAAGGCGCGTTCGGCGGTGTTGTCGCAGCAGGCGAGGGCGGCGTCGTACTCCTGCTTGGCATCGGCGCTGCGGCCGAGGCGGCGCAGGAGGTCCGCGCGGGTGGCGTGCCAGGCGTGGTAACCGGACAGGGGCAGGCGATCGACGGTGGCGAGGGCGACCTCGGGGCCGTCGAGCTCGGCGATCGCAACGGCCCGGTTGAGCTCCACGATCGGCGAGGGATCGAAGCGGAGGAGCTGGTTGTAGAGGGCGACGACCTGCGACCAGTCGGTGGCGTCCGCGGTCGGGGAATCGGTGTGGACGGCGTTGACCGCGGCGAGGATCTGGTATCGCCCGGGCTGGTTGGCGGCAAGGCACTGGCGCACGAGGTCGTGACCCTCGGCGATCAGCGCACGGTCCCAGCCTCCACGGTCCTGCTCGTCCAGCGGCACGAGCTCGCCGTGGCGGACCCGGGCCGCGCGACGCGACTCGGTGAGCAACAGCAACGCCAGCAGACCGGTCGTCTCGCGGTCGTCGGGCAGCAGTTCGTGCAGGATCCGGGCCAGCCGGATTGCCTCACCCGTCAGCTCGCCGCGGAGCGGATCGCCGTCGCTCGACGAGAGGTAGCCCTCGTTGAAGATGAGCATCAACACAGCGAGTACGGCGCCCACCCGGACGGGCAGGTCCTCTGCCGCGGGCACGCGGTAGGGGATCTTCGCGCCCTTGATCTTGGCCTTGGCGCGGGTGATCCGCTGGCCCATCGTCGTCTCCTGGACGAGGAAGGCGTTCGCGATCTCGCCGACCGTGAGGCCGCCCATGAGTCGCAGGGTCAGGGCGATCCGCGCTTCCGGCGCCAGCGCCGGGTGACAGCAGGTGAAGATCAACCGGAGCCGGTCGTCGGTGATGACGCCGGTCGGCTCGTGGGGAGTGTCGTCATGAATCATCTCGGCCGCCTGATGCTTGCCGTCGCGGAGCTTGTCGCGCCGGAGTCGATCGATCGCCCGGTTGCCCGCGGTCACGGTCAACCACGCACCGGGATTGGGCGGCACACCGCCCTCGGGCCACTTCTCGAGCGCGGCCACCAGCGCCTCCCCGGCCGCCTCCTCGGCGATGTCGATGTCACCGAAGCGGCGGACCAGGGAGGCAATCAGGCGGCCGTACTCCTCGCGGAAGATCCGCTCGACTGGGTCTCGAGACGCTTCGTTCACACGTCAGCCGGGGGCTCGGCCTGGAACGGACGGACCTCGACCTTGCCCTGGCACGCCTTGGAGCCGGCGGCGGCGTACTTCAGGGCGGCATCGAGGTCGGGCGCCTCGATGATCCAGAAGCCGCCAATGTGCTCCTTGGTCTCCAGGTAGGGGCCGTCGGTGAAGACCGGGGCATCGCCCGAGCTGTCGACGACGGTCGCCGTGTCGGCGGCTTCGAGGCCGCCGCCGAAGACCCACACACCGTCGGCCTGGAGCTGCTGGTTGAACTTGTCGACGGCCGCGAACAGCTCGGGCCACTGCTCCTCCGGGACCGCGGCGTTCTCTTCCTCGCTGCCGTGCACGGTCATCATGTACTGCGTCATTGCGAACTCCTTGAGTTGTGTGTTCGAGCGGTTCCGACGACCGCCTCTCACCCCGACTACGAAGAGCGAACTCCCGATACGACAGCCTGCCACGATCTTTTTTCCCGGCAATCGGTGACACGGGGCGTCGACCGGAGGACGCTCGCCTTGTGTTCAAGAAGCTGAAGCAGATCGGACAGGCGCTCAGCCCCGAGGCCATCAAACAAGGGCTTGCTGCCAGCCGCGAGGCGATGGCCAATGGCGGGCGCCTCACGCCCGAGCAGCTCGCCGCCCTGCCGCCCGAACAGCGGGCCCAGTACGAAGAGGCGATGGCCCGCGCGCAGAAGTCGGTGGACGACACGATCGCCAACGAACGGGCCCGGCGCGTCCTGTTCGGCCCGGCAGGTGACTACGTCTACGGCCCGATGCCCGATCGCGAGCAGATGACGACGGTGGACATCGGCGCACAGATCGCCCAGGCGAGGGACGGCTTCAAGCAGGCCCTGCGCGACACGGTCAAGGGCCGGCCACTTCCCCCGCCGCCCCTCCCCCCGGTCAGCGCCGACCCCGTGGAGCAGTCGGCCTCCGAGCGAGCCATGCGCGACGAGGCCCGGACGCCGTACCTCGCTCCCGAGCGGAGCCCGGTCGTGTTCACCCGGATCGCCACGGATCGCAAGCGTCCGCTCGAGGACCTGTGCGCCTGGCTCGGCACGTCGGGCCTGGCCGGCCGTCCCGACCTCGTGTACGGCGTCGCGCGGGTCCCCGACCACGTCCCCGGAAAGCTCGGGATCGGGCGGGCCGCGATCGTCGAGTGGGAGATCACGCATGCCGCCCTGGCCGGCCTGCCCCCGGCGCCGCCGCCGACCGCTGTGTCCTTCGACGCCCGCGATACGTGGGCAGCGCGGCGGCCCGGCGAGCCGTCGGTGCTCGACGAGGACCTCGGCCTGGAGTACCTCCGCTCCGGCGACCTCGGTCCCGAGCAGTGTCTCGGCATCGCCCGCCGGGTCGCGGTCGACGCGAGCGGCGGCAGCGGCGGCGAGGACGGAGGCAGCACCGACCCCTACGCGCTCGTCGGCGTCACGGGCGTCGTCGTCCTGCATCCGACCGGCCTGGCCGTGGGGGCCAGCGACCGGATGCGGTCGAACCGGCCCCTCCAGGTCGTCCCGGCTGCAGACGTGCAGGTGGCGGTGCTCAACTGGCTGGAGATCCGCCGGGTCGTGATGCCGCGCCCCGACAAGCGGCCGGTGGTGCCCTCGCCGTTCCCCTACCTGCCCGGAACGGCAGCAGAGCTGCTCATGGCCTACCTGTCGATCGTCGGCATCCGGCCGCGGGACTGCTACAGCGCCCAGGTCACCGTCGATCAGCCCGGCAACATCATCGGCGGCACCGCTCACACCACGACGACCGGCGCCGAGAAGGAGCCGGCGGCCGACGGGGAGATGCGCAAGCGGTTCCGTGGCGGCAGCCGGGTCGTGGTGGCCTACCGCGACAGCCCGGAGTACGCCGCCGGGCGGGAGCGCTGGGCGGCGTACGAACGCGACGTGCTGCAGGCCCAGCTGACGGTCGGCACGGCGGTCCGGGCGCCGGTGGACCGGCAGAGTGCACTCGATCGCGGCGTGCTCGGTGCGCTGGTCCGCACGGTCGAGACGGTCGGCGACGTCGTCAGCGGCTACGGCTGGGAGAGCACCGACTTCGACAAGATCCCGCACTACCGGTACTGCTGGCCGCCGGTGCAGTAGACCTACGCGAGCCGCTCGGTGAGGTGGATCTCGACGCTGTCGCCTGCCCGCTTTCCGCTCTCGACCCGAAGCACGTTGGCGACGGGGAGCTTGTGGTTGCCGTCGCCGAGGGCCATGAACGACGTCTCGAACGGTTTGCCGTCAACGGTGCCGCGCACCTTGACGCGCCCGCGCGTACCGAACGCCTGGGCCGACTCCGGCCAGACAATGTAGGTCCAGCCACCCTTGGCGTCGCTGAGCCGCAGCGTCTCGGTGAAGGTGAGGTCCAGCGGCCCCACGCCGTGTGTTGTGGTCATGGTGGTGTCGACCGGTGCAGCGCCTGCGATTCATCGGGTCTCGAGACGGTTGCTGCGCAACCTCCTCGACCAACGATCGGGAGCCCTCCGTAGCCTTGTCGGGTGAGAATGCGCGGGATGCTGGCCGACACCCGGCCGTTGCGCAACCAGCACTTCCGGCGACTCTGGACGGCGAACATCATCACGGTCGTCGGTGCCCAGCTCACGGTGGTCGCCGTCCCTGCCCAGATCTACGCCGACACCGGCTCGTCGGCGTACGTCGGACTGACGGGGCTGTTCGGCCTCGTGCCGCTGGTGGTGTTCGGGCTGTGGGGTGGCGCGCTGGCCGACCACTTCGATCGCCGCACCCTGCTGCTGGTGACGACCACCGGGCTGATCGGCACGGCGGTGCTGTTCTGGCTGCAGGCCGCCCTGGGACTGGAGAACGTCTGGCTGCTGCTGTGCCTGTTCGCGGTGCAACAGGCGTTCTTCGCGGTCAACCAGCCCACGCGATCGGCCGTCCTTCCGCGGCTCCTCGAGCCCGAGGACCTGCCGGCGGCCAACTCGCTCAACATGACGGTGATGATGGCGGGCGCGATCGGCGGACCGCTGGTCGCGGGCATCCTGATCCCGTTCGTCGGGTTCTCGTGGCTCTACCTCGCCGACGCCGTGTGCCTCTTCGCGACGCTGTTCGCCGTCGTACGACTGCCGCGGCTGCCCATCGAAGGCGTCACCGGCACCCCCGGCCTGCGCTCGGTGATCGAGGGGATCACCTACCTGCGCACCCAGCCCGTGCTGATGATGTCGTTCGTCGTCGACATCATCGCCATGGTCTTCGGCATGCCCCGCGCGCTCTTCCCGCAGATCGCGCACGAGAGCTTCCTCGGACCGGAGGAGGGCGGTCTCGCCTTCGCCCTGCTGTTCGCCGGAATCCCCGCAGGTGCGGTGATCGGCGGCGTCTTCTCCGGCTGGGTCTCGCGTGTCACGGGCCAGGGACGCGCTGTCGTCTGGTGCATCGTGGTGTGGGGTGTGGCCATGATCGGCTTCGGCCTGGCGGTGTTCGGGGCCGAAGAGCTGCCGGGCTCACCGCACGCCTGGCTCGTGGTCGCCGTCCTCATGCTCGCCATCGGCGGCGCCGCCGACATGGCGTCGGCGGCCTTCCGCTCGGCCATGCTCCAGAGCGCGGCAGCCGACGAGGTGCGCGGTCGCCTGCAAGGCATCTTCATCGTCGTGGTCGCGGGCGGCCCGCGGATCGCCGACGTCGCCCACGGCGCCACCGCCGCCATGGTCGGTACGGCGACCGCGGCTGCCGGTGGCGGCGTCCTCGTCGTCGTGCTGACGGTCGTCGCCGCGCTGGCAGTGCCGTCGTTCGTGCGGTACCGGATCACCCGGGATGTCGGAGCCGCCTCCTAGCGTGGAGGAATGACCGATGCCGAGGCCGTACGCCGCGTGTCGCTCGCGCTGCCGCGCGCGTTCGAGCAGCAGGTCGCGGGCCGGTGGAAGCTGAAGGTTGGCCAGATCGTGTTCACGGCGTTCTCGAAGGATGAGCAGGCCTTCGGCTTCGGGTTCCCGCGCGAGGAGCGCGATGCCCTGATCGCATCGGCCCCGGAGGTGTTCTTCCTGCCCCCGCAGCGCGACCTGCGCTACCAGTGGGTGTGCGCGCACCTGCCGCTGCTCGACCACAAGGAGATGCGCGAGCTCGTCATCGATGCCTGGCGGATGTGCACGCCGAAGATGCTGCACGAGCTTCCCGAACTGCCCGCACCGGCCGCCGCGGTCTGGGCGCTGCTCGATGCCGGCGCGATCTCGGAGGCCGGCCCGCTGCTCCATCCCCAGCTGCACTGGCAGGACCGCGACCTCGAGCTGCGCGGGCGCAACAACGTGCTCCGCCACCTGCGCGAGCACCCGCGTCCCCGGCCGCCGGAAAGCGTCGAGGTCCGCGACGGCCAGGTCTACCGATGGTTCAGGTGATTCACGGACATCCGCCGCTCGCGCCGGATTCCTGGATCGTCATCGGCGCCGTGTCGTAGGTCGCCCACGCGCCTCCGTCGCCCTCGACGCACAGGGTGAACTCGACCCGGTCCGCGTCGTACGCATAGCTCCCCAGCTGGTTGCCCGGCGACAGCTCGAGCCCGGCGTCGGCCAGCGTCGCCTTCACGGCGGCGAGGTCGCGCGGGTACTCGCCGCCCCGGTAGAAGCTCTCGAGGGAAACCGCGACGGTCTCGACGTCGGCGCGGACGGAGCGGACCGACGGACCGGTGTCCTGCTGGGCCGGCGACGGTGACGTCGTGGCCTCACTGGTCGTGGCCTCGCCGGTCGTGGCGGTGCTGGGCCCGGCGGTGCTGGCGTCGTCGGTGGCTGCCCCGTCATCGTTGCCCGCACACGCGGTCAGGGCCAGCACGGGAAGGCACAGGGCGAGGAAGGATCGGCGCATTCCACGAGAGTGCCAGAAGGCACCCCGCCGACAGCGGCTCACGCCCGCTGCGGGGCCAGCACCGGTGCCACGAAACGGGCCACCGTCGCCCGCTCGTCGGCGGCGTCCCGGCCGGGAACGGTGAGCAGCGAGACGATCGAGCGGACCAGCCACCGAGCAGCCTCGGGATCGGCGGCCATCGTCAGACCGAGCGCCTGGATCACCTCGGAGTCGAGGGCACGGTCCGCTGTGCGGCCGGCCTCGCGGTCACTGAACCACGCAGCCAGCGCGGGGGCCGCGCGCACGTGTCGCAGCGACGACAGGACGGCCTCGGTCGCCCGGTCGGAGCCCCCGCGCAGTGCAGCGACGTCCCTCGCCACCAGGGCTCCCACCCGGAGCGCCTCCCGCTGGACGAAGGCTGCCTGAAGGGCCGGTCGATCCGGGAAGTAGCGGTAGAGCGTCGCCCGAGAACACCCCGCGGCAGCGGCGATGTCGGACATCCCCACCGCGTCGACGCCGCGCTCGGCGAACAGGCCGCCTGCCGCGTCGAGGATCCGTTCGACAGCTGGCGAGCGCCGATCGACCCAGTCGCTCATCCGGGGTCCCCGCGGTGTGGTTCGACGGCGGAGCGAAGCAGGGGAGCCGAGGAACACCGTGGGGTGGTCATGAGATCTCCAGCGGCACGCTCAGCGGGCGGCGTACGTAGGGGCCGGGAGCCCAGGTGATCGCGTCCTCGTCGACCGCGAAGTCCGGGATGCGTGCCATCAGCTCCTCGAGCGCCACCAGGATCTGCATCCGCGCCGCGGCCGCACCCAGGCAGTGGTGGTGCCCCTGGCTGAAGCTGAGGATCTGGGTCGGCCGACGTCGTACGTCGAGCTCGTCGGCATCGGGACCGTACTTCCGCGGGTCGCGGTTGGCGGCGCCGTAGAGGAGGAGCACCTTGCGACCGGCCGGGATCACGGTGTCGTGCAGCGTCACGTCGCGGACCGCCGTACGGGCGAGTGCCTGCACCGGCGAGGTGAGCCGAAGGAACTCCTCGACCGCGTCGGGCAGCAGGCCGGGGTCGGCGGCGAGCAGCGCGCGCTGGTCGGGGTGGTGGGCCAGCAGCTGGACCGCGCCGCCGAGCGCGCCGGTCGTCGTGTCATTGCCGCCGGCCACCATCGTGAAGACGAACGCGAGGATCGACAGCAGCCCGGCGTCACCCTCCGGACCGTCGGCGACGCCCGCCTGGACGAGGTGGGACACCGTGTCGTCGCCCGGCTCGCGTCGACGGCGCTCGATGAGCTCGGCGAAGTAGCCGAGCATCTCGGCGGTGGCACCGGCCGCGCCCGTCGCCGCAGACGCACCGTCGCCCGCGACGTTGGCCGCCACGATCGCCGCGCTCCAGTCGTCGAACCGCGGCTGGTCGACCTCGGGCACGCCGAGGTAGTGCCCCACGACCAGGCTCGGCAGCGGCTTGAAGAGCTCGGCCACGACGTCACCCCCACCGGCCGCCCGGAGCCGCTCGACCCGCTCGACGACGAACGCGCGCACGGCCGGCTCCACGTCGCGCACCTGGCGCGGGGTGAAGCCGCGGGCCACGAGGCGACGGAAGGCGGTGTGGACCGGCGGGTCGGTCATCACGAACGGCGGGTTGTCGACGAGCCCGATCCGCTCGAGCTCGTCGTACTCGACCGTCAGGCCCTGGGCACTGGAGAAGGTGGCGACGTCGACGGCCGCGGCCAGTACGTCGGCATGACGGGACAGGACGAAGTGGTCGGCCTGCGGTCGCCCCGGCGGCACGACGTGGTGGACCGGATCGTCGTCTCGCAACGCGGCGTAGCCGGGCCACGGGTCACTCCACGCGGCGCCCCCGCCCGGGCGGTAGCCCTGGACAAACAGATTGTCTGGCATGTCCCAAGAATGAGACAGATTGATTGATCTGTCCAGCGTTCCAGGATCCGAATCGGCACTCCCGCGATGAATCCGGATGTCGGTGGCGGTCTCTAGGCTCGGCAGGGAACGCTTCGGGCAGGGCACCCGGGAATGACGAGAGAGACGTGCGGAGACGATGACGACAACCGAACCGATGATCCGCGCCAGCGGGCTCACCAAGCGCTACAAGGCGGTCGAGGCCCTGCGCGGGCTGGACCTGGCGGTCCCCGAAGGCAAGGTGCTGGCCCTGCTGGGGCCCAACGGCGCCGGCAAGACGACGGCGGTGCGCTGCCTGACCACCTTGCTCAAGCCCGACGCCGGCTCGGCCACCGTCGCCGGCATCGACGTCCTGGCCGACCCGGCCGGGGCGCGGGCCAAGATCGGCCTGTCGGGACAGTACGCCGCGGTCGACGAGCACCTGACGGGCTACGAGAACCTCGTCATGGTCGGTCGGCTCTACCACCTCGGCAAGAGCCGCGCGCAGGCGCGCGCCCGGGAGCTGCTCGAGCGCTTCGACCTCTCCGAAGCCGCCGACCGGCCGTCCAAGACCTACTCCGGTGGCATGCGTCGCCGCCTCGACCTCGCGGGCGCACTGGTCGCGGCGCCCCCGGTGCTCATCCTCGACGAGCCCACCACCGGGCTCGACGTGCGCAGCCGCCAGCAGATGTGGGACGTCATCCGCGAGCTGGTCGCCAGTGGGGCGACGCTGCTGCTGACGACGCAGTACCTCGAGGAGGCCGACCGGCTCGCCGACGACATCGTGGTGATCGATCACGGCCAGGCGATCGCGCACGGCACCGCCGACGAGCTCAAGGCCACCACCGGCGGCGAGCGGATCGAGGTCGTTCTCGCCGATGTCGAGGACCGCGATGCCGCTGTCCGCACCCTGACCGAGATCGCCGTCGGAGACGTCCGGGTGAGCGACAACGGACGTGAGCTCAGTGTCGCCGTCTCCGGGCGCGGCGCCGGCCATCTGCTGCACGTGCTGCAGGGCTTCGAGCGCGACTCCGTCACCGTCCTCGACGCAGGGCTTCGGCGCCCGACGCTCGACGACGTCTTCCTCTCCCTCACCGGTCACGCGACTGAGGATGCCGTGGCGGGCACAGACGACAAGAACAAGGAGCTGGCGAAGTGAGCACGGCAACACAGGCCCTCACCGACGGCTGGGTCGTCGCCCAGCGCAACCTGATCAAGATCAAGCGCGTGCCCGAGGTGCTCGTCTTCGTCCTGATCAGCCCGATCATGTTCGTGCTGCTGTTCGCGTTCGTGTTCGGCGGAGCGATCGACCCGCCCGGATCGGTCAACTACAAGGAGTGGCTGATCGCGGGCATCTTCGCCCAGACGGTCGTCTTCGGCGCCACCTTCACCGGCGCCGGTCTCGCGGAGGACATGCAGAAGGGCATCATCGACCGGTTCCGGTCGCTGCCCATGTCCAGTTCCGCGGTCCTGGTCGGCCGGACGACGTCCGATGTCGTCTACAACATCCTGTCGCTGATCATCATGGCGCTGACCGGCCTGCTCGTCGGCTGGCGGATCCGCGAGGGCGTCGTGGACGCGATCCTCGGCTTCGCGCTGTTGCTGCTCTTCGCCTACGCCGTCAGCTGGGTCATGGCGTTCGTCGGCATGCTGGTCCCGAGTGTCGAGGTCATCAACAACGCTTCGTTCATCGTGATCATGCCGCTGACGTTCGTCTCCAACGCCTTCGTCCCCACCGAGACCTTCGACGGTGCCCTGCGCACGATCGTCGAGTGGAACCCGGTGTCGACACTGACCCAGGCCTCACGTGAGCTGTTCGGCAACACTGGCGGGTTCGCACCCACGGATGCCTGGTCGATGCAGAACCCCGTGCTCTACACGCTCATCTGGGTCGGCGTCATCCTGCTGGTCTTCGCCCCGCTGGCCGTGCGGCAGTACCGGTTGACCACGTCGAAGTGACTGGCCCCGGGCGCAGGTCGTCGAGTAGCGGCGAGCGCCAGCGAGCCGGGCTACTCGACGACCTTGGCGGTCAAGCGGGTTGGCGGGCTCCGAGGTGGACCGGGAGTGCCTCGACGCCGTAGACCGCGGAGAGCTTGCGGAAGTCCAGCTCGGAGATGTCGGCGGCCATGGTGAGGTCGGGGAACCGCTCGGCGAGCATGCGCAGCGCCGTACGCAGCTCCATCCGGGCCAGCTCGGCGCCGACGCAGCGGTGCATGCCCCAGCCGAAGGCAAGGTGGCGGGTCGGCTCGCGGTTCGGGTCGAAGTCACCGAGGCCCTCGCCGAGCTCCGGGTCGCGGTTGGCGGCGAGCAGCGAGACGCCGACCGCGTCGCCCTCCTTGATGGTGACGCCTCCGACGACCACCTCGGCCTTGGCGAAGCGGAGGAAGGCCAGCTGGACCACGCAGAGGTGACGGAGAAGTTCCTCGACCACGCGGTCGACCGATTCCGGGTCCGAGCGCAGGGCCCGGCCCGCCTCGGGCGTGGTGGCGATCAGATAGGTGCCGAGCGCGAGCATGCTGGCGGAGGTCTCGTAGCCGCCGAGGAAGACGCCGTCCGCGATGCCCCCGAGCGTGACGTCGTCGAGGGTGTCGCCGTGCTCCTTCAGCAGCGCGCCGATCAGGCCGTCGCCGGGGTTCTTTCGCTGTTCGCGCACCGCGTTGATCAGGAACTCGCGGGTGTGCGCCGCTGCACCGAAAGCCCCGGCACCACCCTCGGTGAGGTCGAAGCGGGCGACACCGAGATCGAGGAAC
Source organism: Propionibacteriales bacterium (assembly GCA_026392415.1). Taxonomy (GTDB): domain Bacteria; phylum Actinomycetota; class Actinomycetes; order Propionibacteriales; family Nocardioidaceae; genus Nocardioides. Next base: position 8,811 of record JAPLCC010000012.1, on the reverse strand, counting down.
CGCGCCCGGTCGTCGACCGGCAGGCCGAGCAGGTCACAGATGACGTCGAAGGGCACGGCGAAGGCGAACTCCTGCACCATGTCGACGGCCCGGCCGTCGCGGCCTGCCTCGGCCATCGCGTCCAGGCGCTGGGTCACGATCGCCTCGATGCCCGGCTGCAGGCGGGCCAGACGGCGCATCGTGAACTCGGGCGTCAGGTAGCGGCGCAACTGCGTGTGCAGCGGCGGGTCGATCATGCCCAGGCCGCCGATCTGCTCCTCGTCGGAGCGGCCCTCCTGGGAGACGAACTGGCCGAGGTCGTTGGACCACAGCGCGGCGTCCCCGGCGAGGACCTCCTTGGCCTCGTCGTAGCCGCTCACCAGCCAGACGGTCTTGCCGAACATGGTGGCGAGCTTCTTGACCGGTGCCTCGGCCTGCACGTCCATCAGTGCGGGCAACGGGTCGAGCCCGTCGCGCTTGAGCGGGAGCGTGACCGAGTCGGGCAGGAAGCGGAGCTTGCGCAGGTCGATGCCGTTGCGCATGGTCCGGTTGAGCAACCAGATTCCGACGCGCTGTCTGAGCGGCCCGAAGACGGGATCGAACACCGGCCCGACCTTGGGTCCGACGAGGGGGAGGCGACGCATGGCTCCATTCCATCAGACGTTTCGTGACACGCGCGAAACCGATGCGCTCGCCACCGAGGGCTAGCCTGACCGGGTGGCTGATCACACCGTGCGCTGGGATGACTGGGATGCCGTGCTGTTCGACCTCGACGGCGTGGTCACACCGACCGCCGAGGTGCACATGCACGCGTGGGCGGCGATGTTCACCGCGTTCCTGACGGAACGGTCGAAGGCGGACGGCGTCGACCACCCGCCGTACACGGAGCAGGACTACTTCGACCACGTCGACGGCAAGCCGCGGTACGACGGCGTGCGGTCCTTCCTGGCCTCCCGTGGCATCACGCTGCCCGAGGGCAGCCCCGAGGACCCGCCGAGCGACGCGACCGTGTGCGGACTGGGCAATCGCAAGAACGACGTGTTCGCCGACGTCCTCGCCACCGAGGGTGTCGTCGCCTATCCCGGGTCCGTCGCCCTCATCGAGGACCTGCACGCGCGAGGCAAGGCGATGGCGATCGTGTCGTCCTCGCGCAATGCTCCGGCGGTCCTGGCCGCGGCCGGCCTGACCGACTACTTCCCGCTGATCGTGCACGGGGGGCTCGCCGCCGAGCTCGGCCTGCCGGGCAAGCCCGCTCCCGACACGTTCACCTACGCCGCCCAGCACCTGGGAGCCACCGACGCGAAGTCCGTGGTGCTCGAGGACGCCGTCAGCGGTGTCGCCGCCGGACATGCCGGGGCGTTCGGCCTGGTCATCGGCGTCGACCGCGGTGCCGGACCCGGTGCCCTCCACGACGCCGGGGCGGACCTCGTGGTCACCGATCTGGAGCAGTTGCTGGAGGAGTCCCGATGAACGCGGCCGACGGACCGGGCCCCTCGCACAAGGCGCCACCGGTCGCCGACCCACTGGACCGCACCCGCTTCCCCATCGACGAGTGGCGGCTCGTCGAGACCCGCTTCTCGGACACCGACCTCGGCACCACCGAGTCGCTGTTCACCGTCGGCAACGGCTATCTCGGGCTGCGTGGCAACTACTCCGAGAGCCGCGACGCGCACCTCGACGGGACCTTCATCAACGGCTTCCACGAGACCTGGCCGATCTCGCATGCGGAAGAGGCCTACGGCTTCGCACGGGTCGGCCAGACCATCGTGAACGTCCCCGACCCCAAGGTCATCCGGTTGTACGTCGACGACGAGCCGCTGCAGATCTCCGTCGCCGACCTCATCGAGTACGAGCGCGCGCTCGACTTCCGCACCGGCGTTCTCACCCGCGAACTGCTCTGGCGCACACCCGGCGGCAAGCGGGTCCGGGTGCGCAGCACCCGGATGGTGCCGCTGGAGCAGCGCCATCTCGCCGTGCTCACCTTCGAGGTGACCCTGCTCGACGAACGCGCATCCCTGGCGATCTCCTCGCAACTGATCAACCGCCAGGACATCGCTCCCGAGACCCCTCCCGACACCGAGGGCGGGGCGACCACGGACCCACGCAAGGCGGAGTCGTTCAAGGGTCGGGTGCTGGTGCCGCGGCTGCACCTCGCCGACGAGGAGACCGGGCGGATCAAGCTCGGCTACCGCACCGCCGAGAGCGGCATGACGATCGGCGTGGTCGCCGACCACACGCTGGAGACCATCGCGCACCACTCGATGAGCGTGCACTCCGAGGACGACATGGCCAAGGTCATCTACCGCGTCGCCGCCGAGCCCGGGATCGCGGTCAAGCTCACCAAGACCGTCGCCTTCCACACCGCCGCCACGGTTCCGCCGCGTGAACTGATCGACCGGTGCGAGCGCACCCTGGACCGCACCCACGAGGAGGGAACAGCCCACCAGTACTCGTCGCAGGAGGCCTGGCTCACCGACTTCTGGAAGCGTGCCGACGTCGAGGTGCCCGGCCAGCCAGCAATCCAGCAGGCGGTCCGGTGGAACCTCTTCTCCATCCTGCAGGCCTCCGCGCGCGCCGAGGGCCAGGGCATCGCAGCCAAGGGAGTGAGCGGCTCCGGCTACGGCGGCCACTACTTCTGGGACACCGAGATCTACGTGATGCCGTTCCTGACCTACACGATGCCGTGGGCCGCGCGGAACGCGCTGCGCTTTCGGCACGCGCTGCTGGACAGCGCGCGCGCACGGGCCCGCGAGCTCTCGCAGAAGGGAGCGCTGTTCCCGTGGCGGACGATCAACGGCCAGGAGGCCTCGGCCTACTACGCCGCCGGCACCGCGCAGTACCACATCGACGCCGACGTGGCCTATGCCCTGAGCCAGTACGTCGGCGCCACCGGCGACGACGAGTTCCTGGCCCAGGCGGCAGTCGACATCTTCGTCGAGACCGCCCGCCTCTGGGCCGATCTGGGCTTCTGGCGCGACGAGAGCCGTCGGACCTTCCACATCCACGGCGTCACGGGGCCGGACGAGTACACGACCGTCGTCAACGACAACCTCTACACGAACGTGCTCGCGCGGTTCAATCTCCGTCGCGCGGCCCGGGCGGTGTGGGAGCTGGAGCGCGACGACCCCGAGGCCCACGCAGCCCTCGTCCGCCGTACCGGGCTGACTCCGGAGGAGCCGCAGGAATGGGCGGACTGCGCCCAGGGGATGTCGATCCCCTTCGACGCGTTCCTCGGCATCCATCCCCAGGACGCGCACTTCCTCGAGCGCGAGATGTGGGACCTCGAGAACACACCGCTCGAGAAGCGCCCGCTCCTGCTGAACTACCACCCACTGGTGATCTACCGGTTCCAGGTCCTCAAGCAGGCCGACGTGGTGCTCGCTCTCTACCTGCAGGGTGAGGAGTTCACGCCCGAGCAGAAGAAGGCTGACTTCGACTACTACGACCCGATCACCACCGGCGACTCGACGTTGTCCGCGGTGATGCAGTCGATCGTCGCGGCCGAGGTCGGCTACCACGAGCTCGCGCTGCGCTACTTCGTCTCTGCGCTGTACGTCGACCTCGACGACCGTCACAACAACACCGCCGACGGAGTGCACGTCGCATCGACGGGCGGCGTGTGGAGCGCGCTGGTGTCCGGGTTCGGCGGCTTCCGCGACACCGGCTCGGCAGCCGGCGAGGAGCAGTGGCAGATCGATCCCCGACTGCCCGACGGTTGGGAGGCGCTGGTCTACCGGGTGACCCTGCACGGCACCCGGGTCCGGGTCACCGTCCGGCCCGACGAGCTCGAGCTCTTCGTCGAGGAGGGCGAGGGTCCGCTCACGTTCTGTGTGCGAGACGAGCCGTTCACGGTTGCCGAGGGGGCTCCGGTGACCGTGGCGTTGAAGCACCAGGGTCCGCGCCTGGAGGGCGAACCGCCCTACCCCGCCGGGATCCAGCGGGCCGACGGCACCGTGATCTCCGCGATCGTGCCGACCGGGGACTGACCAGCCCTCATCAGTCCTGGCCGCAGACCTCGAACCCGTAGTCCTGGGCGAGCTCATTGGCGTCCGCGAAGGCGCCGTCGTCGAGGATGAAGAGCGGGTCGGCCTCGACCTTGGCGAGCTCGGCCTCGAGGGCGTCCAGGATCGCCGTGATCGTGTCGACGTCCTCGGCAGGCGCCTCGAGCGCCCGCAGGTCGCTGATCTGGCCCTTGACCTCGGGAATGAGGGTGTCGTTGATCGCCGCCCGGAACTCCGCCTCGGTCGGGTTCTCCGGGTCGATGAAGCGGTCGTCCGCCACGTCGATCTTCTCGTTGCTCGCCCTGCAGATCGCGTCGCCCTGCTCGATCAGCTCGGCCTTGGTGAGCGCCCGGGCCTGCGTCTCGGACGCCTGGTCGTCGGACGTGGCGGGTTCGTCGCCACCGCCGCATCCGGTCAGGCTGACGCAGCAGGCAACGGCGGCGATCACGAGCTTCCTCACGATCTGAGTCTAGGAGGGCAACGCCCGGGAGACCGATCTCACAGCCCGGGATGGACGGAACGATGTGCACCTCGGCGACGCACGGGCGTTCACTGGACCCGTGACCTCGACCGATAGCCCCGAGCAGATCAGTACTGCTCGTCGCTGGGCCATGCTCGCCGTGGGCACCGGTGCGCAGGCGGCCTCGGCCGCGATGGTCGTGGCTCCGGCCTTCCTCATTCCGGAACTGCACCGACCAGTCGCCGAGGGCGGCCACGGGATGTCCCTCGCCGAGGCCGGACTGGTCGCGTCCGCGTCGATGGCCGGAATGATGTGCACGCTGGTGCTCTGGGGACTGGTCGTGGACCGCCGCGGCGAACGCTTCGCGCTGCTGAGCGGCCTGGTCGTCACGGCCGCTGGTGGCGCAGTGGCCACGCTGGCCGGAGAGCCGTGGCCGATGGCTGCCGCCCTGGCCCTGGCCGGGATCGGTGCCGCGGCCACCAACTCGGCGTCCGGTCGCGTGGTCGTGGGCTGGTTCCCTCCGGAACGCCGAGGCTTCGCGATGGGCATCCGGCAGACCGGCCAACCGCTCGGCGTGGGCCTGGCCGCCGGCACCGTCGCCGTCATTGCGCACTCGCACGGCATCGGCCCGGCCCTGTGGGTGCCGACGGGTGCCGCCGCCCTGAGCGCGCTCCTCGTGGCGCTCGTGGTGATCGACCCGCCACGCCCCTCCGTCCGCGCGGGCAGCATCGCGAATCCCTACCGCACGGACCGGTTCCTGGCCCGGGTCCACGGTGCCTCGGTCCTGCTGGTGATCCCGCAGTTCCTGGTGTGGACCTTCGGTCTGACGTGGCTCGTCGAGGACCTCGACTGGTCCCCCGGTGTCGCCGGACTGGTCATCGCCGGCACCCAGGTCGCCGGCGCGGCTGCCCGCATCGGCGCGGGCTGGGTCTCCGACGTCGTGGGCAGCCGGATGCGGCCGATGAGGTCCGTCGCGCTGCTCGCCTCCCTGACGATGGCCCTGCTGGGCATCGCCGCCGGCCAGGCGGACGAGTCCGGACTGGTCACCGTCGTGGCCGTGGTGCTCCTCGTCATCGCGTCCGCGATCACTGTCGCCGACAACGGCCTGGCGTTCACGGCCGTGGCCGAACGGGCCGGCCCGTTCTGGTCAGGGCGCGCCCTCGGCATGCAGAACACCGCACAGCACGTGGCCGCCGTGGCCGTGCCACCTGTCGCCGGACTGTCCATCACCTACTGGGGGTTCGGCTCGACCTTCGCCCTCGCCGCCCTGCTCCCCCTGCTCGCGATCGCCGTCGTACCGGTGCGGGCGGAGAACGGCTTCAGCTGAAGTCGTAGTCGACGACCACCGGTGCGTGGTCGCTGAGTCGGGTGCCGCGGTGAGCGCGGTCGACCACGGCGCTCCGGGCCGTCCGCGCCAGCCCGGGCGTCGCGAGGTGGTAGTCGATGCGCCACCCGGCATCGTTGTCGTAGGCGCGTCCCAGCCAGCTCCACCACGAGTAGGGACCCTCCGCGTCCGGGTGCAGGCATCGCACCACGTCGACCATCGTGCGGGGCGTCAACTGGCTGTCGAGCCACGCACGTTCCTCGGGGAGGAAGCCCTCGACCTGGTTGCTGCGCCGCCAGTTCGCCACGTCCTGTCTGGTGTGCGCGACGTTGAGGTCGCCGGTCAACAGGAACTCGCGGCCTGCGGCCGCGGCGCTCCGGCGGGCGCTCGTCAGGTGGCGCGCGAACCCCGCGAGGAAGGCCATCTTCCGCTCGTACTTCGCGCCACCGTCCGGCGCCTCCCGCATCCGTCTCGGGTCCTGCAGGTGCGCCGGCAGGCCGCCCTTGGGCAGGTAGAGGCTGGCCACGGTGATCGGGAGATCGGCGAGATCCACCTCGATGTAGCGCCCTTCCTGCGCGTGAGGCCGCAACGCCCGCGGCAACGGACGCGAACGATCCGGCACCGCCCAGGTGCGCACCTCGGCAGGCGGGGTCCGGGTCAGGACGGCCACGCCGTTGCGCCCGGGGATCGTCCCTGCGTCATAGGACGCGTGGAAGTCACCGAACGCTTCTTCAGGCAACGCGTCGACGGGACAGCGCACTTCCTGGAGGGTGATCACGTCGCAACCGCGGGTGGCCAGCCAGTCACCGAAGCCCCGGCGGTGGGCGGCCCGGATGCCGTTGATGTTGGCGGTGGCGACGCGAAGCACCGGCCGAGGCTAGCGGTCCCTCCAGGCGGCGAGCAGTTCGGCCTCACGCTCGAGCGTGATGCCGTCGATGCGGGCAGCCGGGTCGGCCTCGAGCCAGGCGCGGGTGTCGCTGACGGTGTCGGCGAGCGGGCGCAGGACCAGCCCCGCGGCCACGGCCGGCGCTGCGTCGTGGGCCAGCATGCCGTCGTACTCGGGGCGCGGGAGCCAGAGCGGGATGCTCTCCGGACCGGCCCACGGCTGGACGCCCTGCTCACTGAGGAAGGACTGGTCGACCCAGACCACCGAGCCACCGGGGACGACGTCGCGCAACAGGTCCGCGAAGGACACCGGGAGACCGATGGCGTCGAAGGAGCCGGTGAGCTCGTCGTCGGCCAGATCGACCAGCCAGCTGGCGAGGTCCCGCACGTCGATCACCTGGACGATGTCGGCCGGATCTCCCGGCCCGACGACGTCGCCGGACGTCTCGGACCGTCGCGCCCAGTAGCTGAACCGGCCGGTCGGGTCGCCGGGACCGACGATCAGGCCGGGGCGAACGACGGCCGCCGAGACTGCCGCGTCCAGGACGAGCTGTTCGCACGTGACCTTGAGGCCGCCGTAGGCCTCGGGGTCATCCGTCAGGTCCACGTCTTCGGCGACCGGCGGCTTCAGTGCACCTTCGCCCGGGCCACCGGGATCGGCGTCGTCGGCGTAGGTCGAGATCGAGGAGACGAAGACCCAGTGCGTGTCGGCGAACGCCTCCAGTGCGTGCCGGACGTGTGACGGCTGGCGCGCGACGTCGATGACGGCGTCGTAGGGACCGGCGTCGATCAGCTCCTGCGGCGCCGGCTCCGCGCGGTCCCACCGCACCTGGTTCACGCCGTCCGGCACACCGCCCGACTGGCCGCGACTGGCACACACCACGTCGTGGCCCCGTCGTACGGCGTCCGCCGCGACTGCGCGGGAAAGGAACTGGGTACCGCCGAGAACGAGAAGCCGCATCCACCCATCTGAACCGGCGCAGGGACCGCGCGACAAGGTGTTCGGCTCTGGGCGCAATCGCCCGGACCCTCGACACGTGATTGGCTGGAACCATGAAGCTCCGGAGTGTCGCCGCCGCCCTGGTCCTGGCCGGCGTGCTCTCGGGCTGTGGGGACTCGACGGGATCGACCTCCGAGGACGGCTCGACCTCCGCGACCACGCCGACGCGGGCCACGGAAGCCGACCCCGCCCCGGCCACCACCACCCAGGCGACGCGGGGCAGTTCCGCGGCCGAGTCCGAGGGTGAGGTCGAGGCCGAGCTCTCACCGCTCCAGGGCATCGACGCCTCGCACCACCAGGGACCGATCGACTGGGCCCGGGTGGCCGACCACGGCGTGGCCTTCGCCTACCTCAAGGCGAGCGAGGGCACCGGCTTCGTCGACCCCCGGTTCGCCGACCACCGCACCGCCGCGGGCAGGTACGGCATCGCCGTCGCGGGCTACCACTACTTCCAGCTCTGTTCGGACGGCGCGGCCCAGGCAGCCCACTTCATCGAGGTGCTCGGCGAGCAGGGGCCCGGTGCGCTCGCTCCCGCCCTCGACCTCGAGGTCGCCGGGAGCTGCGCCGACCCGCCCGCGCGCGACGTGCTGCTGAGCGAGGTGCGCGAGTTCCTGAGTGCCGTCGACGAGGAGTACGCCACGAAGACGGTGGTCTACCTCTACCCGGACTTCGAGGACCGCTTCGGCTTCGCCGAAGACCTGGCCGACCACCCGCAATGGGTGCGCCGCCTGGGCGATCGCGCTCCCCGGCGCCCCTGGCTGGTCTGGCAGTACGACGACCACGGCTCCGTGCCCGGCATCGCCGGCCCGGTCGACCTCAACCTGATGCAACCGGTGTCCTGACCGGAACACACCGCACCCGAGAAGCGTTGACCTGACATGTCCACCATCGACCTGACTTCCGGCAACTTCGAGCAGACGGTCCTCGACAACGAGATCGTCTTCGTCGACTTCTGGGCGTCGTGGTGCGGCCCGTGTCGCAACTTCGCCCCGATCTACGAAGCAGCGGCCGAGGAGCACGGTGACGTGGTCTTCGGCTCGGTCAACACCGAGGAGGAGCAGCAGCTCGCCTCGGCGGCCCGGGTGACGTCGATCCCCACCCTGATGGCCTTCAAGAACGGTTCGCTGGTGTTCTCCCAGGCCGGTGCCCTTCCCGCGCCGGC
>JAPLCC010000005.1 GCA_026392415.1 Propionibacteriales bacterium | reverse complement strand
GCGGGAGTAGCCGTACTGTGCGGCGGCCGCGGTGACGGAGAGTTCCTTGGTGACGACCTTGAGGACAGCGACCCGGGCTTTCGACATGGCATCGGACTGTCGCCTATGTCGCGACTCTTGTGTCGCGTGTCAGTTGTCGCCCATGTCATGAACCCAGACACCCTCAGCTCCACCAGCAGAAATCGGCTCGTGGCCAGCAGAGATGCTGGCGGCGGGCCGATTCTCTTTGTACGGCGGGTCAGTGCGCCTGCTCGAATGCGGGCGCCAGGAATGTCGTGACCAGGGCACGCTCGGTCGCTTCGTCCTGCGCCGGCCAGGCCAGCAGCATCAGGACGACGCGTACGACCCACTGCGCGGGTCTCGCGCTCACGGGCGGCGGACGTCTCTCATTCCTCCCACGCGTCTTGAAACCCGGCTGGAGCGGGCCAACGATGGTCCTCAACCGCCCCACCGGAGGACCCATGACGACCGCCGCCACCATCGACCTGTTCGCATCCGAGCACGTCGCGGATCCAGCCCCGCTGTTCGATCGCCTGCGGCGCACTGCGCCCGTCCACCGGGTGTCCGGCACGAACTGTCACCTCGTCTCCACCTGGGCCCTGGTCCAGGAGGCCGTGGCGAGGACCGACGACTTCTCCTCCCACCTCCGCTCTGTTCTCGTCCAGGGCGACGACGGTGTGCCAAGGGCCTTCGGCATGGATGGTGGAGGCGCGGTCGAGCAGGTCCTGGCCACGGCCGACGACCCGTCGCACAAGCTCCATCGTGGGTTGGTGCTGCAGACGCTCGGGAAGCGGATTCGGGCGCTGGACGAGGCCGTCACGAGATGCGCCGATGAGCTCTGGAGGTCGCATGCGGCGGATGGTCGGATCGACTGGGTCGACGCCATGGCGGACCGCCTGCCGTTGGCGATGGTGGCGAGGCTGATCGGCCTGCCCGATGCCGACGTACCGCGACTCCTGGATCTCGCCTATGACAGCACCGAGCTGCTGGGCGGCATCGTGGAAGCGGGCCGCATCGACCACCTCGTCGGTGCCTCCATCGAGCTCTACGACTACCTCGAGGTGCATCTACGCCGGGCGCTGATCGAGCCCGGCGACGACCTCCTCGGCACCCTCGCCGAGGCGTGCCGCGCCGGGGATCTCGGGCCGGAGACCGCCGTACTGATCCTGCTCCAGCTGGTCGGAGCGGGCGGTGAGTCCACGGCCGGTCTCATCGCGACGTCGGCGCGGATGTTCGCCGGCGACCCTGCGATCCAGGCGCGCCTCCGCTCGGACCCAGGCCTGATCGACCCGTTCCTGGATGAGTGCCTGCGGCTGGAATCACCGTTCCGCGGGCACTACCGGACCGTCGCCCGTGACTGTGAGCTCGGGGGAGTTCCCCTGGAGGCGGGAAGCACCGTGCTCCTCCTCTGGGGCGCGGCCAATCGCGACCCGGAGCGCTTCGTCGATCCCGAGCGTCTGGACCTGGACCGATCGAGCGTCCGCCAGCATCTCGCCTTCGGGAAGGGGACGCACTTCTGCGTCGGCTCCTCCCTGGCCCGGATGGAGGCGACCGCGGCGCTGAAGCTGCTCCTGGATCGAACGGCTCTCGTCGAGCTCGACCCGAGCGATCCGCCCACCTGGGTGCCCAGCATCTTCGTACGTCGCCACCGCACGCTTCCGCTGCGCTTCCATGCGACGCGCTCACCATGACGTTGGCGGCGAAAGGGCCTCAGAGCGGTGCCACCGGATGGCGCCGGGGCGTGAAGGTGTCCATCAGTCGGTGACGTGGCAGCGCCGGGAGCAGATCGGCGAGCCAGGCCCGGGTCTCGCTCGGCCGGATCACGGCGTCGTAGCCGAAGCCCTCGGCGCCGCGCACCGCTCCGAGCTGCCCGCGGAACTGTTCGATCAGCTCGCCGCGTCGGGCGGCCGGGTCCGGGGCGGCGGCGAGCTCGCGCTGGAAGACCAGGTCGACGGCCGTTTCCACGGCCATCACCGCCGTCTCGGCGTGCGGCCACGCGACGACCAGTTCGGGGTGGAAGGTGCGGCCACCGGACATGATGACGTAGCCGCCGCCGTACCCCTTGCGGACGACGACGGTGAAGGTCGGCACCGTGGCGGCTCCGAGCTCGAGCGAGAGCCGTGCGCTGGAACGGGCCAGCCCGGACTGCTCGGCCTCTGCTCCGACGGCCATGCCCGGCAGGTCCATCAGGACCAGGACCGGCAGGCCGAAGGCGTTGCACAGCGACACGAGGTGGGCCGCCTTGTCGGCGGCTGGGGCGTCGAGCATGCCCGCCTTGGCCAGTGGCTGGTTGGCGATGATGCCGATGGGGCGGCCGTCGATGCGGGCGAGCTGGGTGAGCAGGTTCGGTGCAAAGGCCGACTTGAGCTCGACGATGCTGTCCTCGTCGACGATGCCGGCGATCACCTCGGTCATGTCGTAGCCGAGCCGGAGGTTCGCCGGAACCGCGTCGTCGAGTGCGCGCTCCGCATCCGTCCGCGGTGCGGCGGGGACCTCGCGCGGTAGTTCGGCCTCGGCGTTGGAGGGGAGCAGGTCGAGGTACCAGCGCAAGGCCTCGAGCGCCTCCTCCTCGGTGTCGACGGCCGCGTCGATCGTGCCGTACGAGGCCTGCGCATCCGGACCGTTCAGCGCTTCGGCGTCGGTTGCCTCACCGGTCGCTGCCCGCACCAGGGCCGGAGGCGCCATGCCGAGGGAGGAGATCCCGCGGACCGCCACGACGTAGTCGCAAAGAGAGGCGCCGATGGTCGGTTGACCGTAGCCGGGCCCGAGGATGGCGGCCACCATCGGGACCCATCCGCTCAGCCGGGTCTGTGCCTGCTGGATGTCGAAGCCGCCGGCGAAGTCGCGGGCGTCGAGGCCCTCGTGGATCCGGTGTCCGCCCCCGTCGAACAGCATCACGACCGGGTGTCCCCGGGTGGCAGCGATCTCCAGCGCCCGGCGCTGCTTCTCGTTGCCGATGAGTCCGTTGCTGCCACCGGCCACGGTGTAGTCGGTGGCGATCACCACGACCGGTCGGTCGTCGATGCGGGCGCTGCCGATGATGACGGCGTCGGCGAGGATGGGTTGCCCGTCGGGGCCGGGCTCCTCGGGGCGCGCCAGGGCGCCCAGCTCCCGGAAGGTGCCGGCTTCGACGAGCAGGTCGATCCGCTCGCGGGCGGTGCGCTTGCCCCGCCCGTGCTGTCGTCGTACGGCGTCGGGCCGGGCCGCGTCGTGCAGTGTCGCCGTCGCGACCTCGTGCGGCAGCATCGTCAGCTCTTGCTGACCCGCTCGTTGTAGGCCGCGCGGCCGCTCTGGTCGATGTCGAGGAACGTGCTGTAGGCGCCCAGGCGTCGGTTGAGGAAGTCGCGCACGCGTCGCCCGGTCAGGGCCTGGGTGAAGGTGATCTGACGCAGCGACTTCGGCAGGTAGACGTCCTTGTGCTTCTTCTCGATGGCGTCGGCGATGCCCTTCGCGACGTCCTCGGGCTCGACGTTCTTGAGGAACTTCGTGCCCTTGGTGCCGGCGACGAGGTCGGTGTTCGTGAACGACGGCATCACGCAGGTGAAGTCGATGCCCTGGGCGCCGAACTCGAGGCGGGCGCCCTCGGTGAGCGCGATGATCCCGGCCTTGTGCGAGCAGTAGTAGAGCCCGCCGGGCACGGCCGCCTTGCCGGCAACCGATGCGACATTGACGATGTGGCCCGAGCCGTTGGCGATCATGTCGGGCAGTGCGGCGCGCATGCCGAGTGTCGGGCCGAGCAGGTTGATCTCGGTTGCGCGCCGGACGGTCGACTCGGCGATGTCGAGGAAGTGGCCGATGGGCATGACGCCGGCGTTGTTGATCAGCACGTCGAGGCCACCCATGGCCTGCTTGGCGTCGGCGAGAAAGCTCGCGAACGACTCACTGTCGGTGACGTCGACGTGGTGGGCGCTCACGTCGGCGCCGATGGAGGTCGCGGCGTCCTTGGCGGCGTCGGTGTCGATGTCGCTGATCGCGACGAGCGCACCGCGGCGGTACAGCTCCTCTGCGGTCGCGCGTCCGATGCCACGGCCCGCGCCGGTGATCGCGATCCGCTTGCCGCTCAGCGTGCGGACGGTCGATGAGCTCATGTCGCCTCCAGTGGTTTTTAATAGAGAATCAGAAAAGTCGCGATGTGACAAGGCGGACTCTGGACGGTGAGCATAACTCAGGTTACGGTACTTTGTGACACCTCGCACACCACGTCGATCTCCGGGGCCACGGACCGTGCGAACTCGTCACCGCCATCTCAACTGCCTTCGGAAGGTGCCCGATGTACCCAGGAACCCACGCCGCGACCAACCCCGACCACCCGGCCGTCGTGATGACCGGCTCGGGCCGGACGCTGACCTACGGTGAGCTCGACGACCGTTCGGCGGCTCTCGCCAGTGCTCTCAACGGGCTCGGCGTGCGCAAGGGCGACGTGGTCGCGATGCTCACCGACAACGCGGCCGAATGCTTCGAGATCTACTGGGCCTGCATGCGCTCGGGGCTCTACATCACCCCGGTCAACCGCAACCTTTCGGCCGACGAGATCGCCTACATCGTCACCGACAGCGGCGCCGCTGCGCTGATCGTCGCCGCGGCGGTCCCGGTCGCGGCCCGGGTGCGGGAGCTGACCCCGGACGTCGCCCACGCGTTCGCGTTCGGGGGCGACGTCGCCGGCTACGCGTCGTACGACGACCTGCTTGCCGGTGCCGGTGAGCGGCTCGCCGACCAGCCCCGCGGCTCGGACATGATGTATTCGTCGGGCACCACCGGACGTCCGAAGGGCGTCAAGCAGGCGATGCTCCCGATCCAGGTCGACCAGCCCGGCGACCCGATCACCGGCCTGCTCGGAGGGCCGTTCAAGGTCGGCCCCGGCGACGTCTACCTGCAGCCCGCGCCGGTCTACCACGCAGCGCCGCTCAAGTGGAGCGGCGCAGTGCACGCGCTCGGCGGCACCGTGGTGATGATGGAGAAGTTCGACGCCGAGGGCGCGCTCGCCGCGATCGAGAAGTACGGCGTCACCTGCGCCCAGTTCGTCCCGACCATGTTCGTCCGGATGCTCCAGCTCCCCGAGGAGATCCGCGCGAAGTACGCCCACGGCACCCTGCGGCTCGCGGTGCACGCGGCGGCTCCGTGTCCGCCCGACGTGAAGCAGGCCATGATCGACTGGTGGGGCCCGGTGGTCTTCGAGTACTACGGCTCCACCGAGCAGAACGGCATCACCTTCATCTCCTCGCCCGAGTGGCTCACGAAGCGTGGCTCGGTGGGCAAGGCGATGATCGGCATCACCCACATCTGTGACGACGAGGGCGTGGAGTTGCCGGCGGGCGAGGTCGGCACGGTCTACTTCGAGCGCGACATCCGGCCCTTCGAGTACCACAACGACCCGGAGAAGACCGCCGAGGCGACCCACCCCGAGCACGGCACCTGGACCGCCGTCGGCGACCTGGGCTACGTCGACGAGGACGGCTACCTGTTCCTCACCGACCGCAAGGCGTTCACGATCATCTCGGGCGGTGTGAACATCTACCCGGCCGAGGTCGAGGCCGTGCTCACGCTGCATCCCGACATCTACGACGTCGCCGTCATCGGCGTCCACGACGACGAGATGGGCCAGGCGGTCAAGGCCGTGGTCCAGCTCAAGGACCCGTCTGCGGCCTCCGACGAGCTCGCTCAGTCGATCATCGACTACACCCGCGAACGGATCGCTCGGTTCAAGGCGCCGCGCACCGTCGACTTCATCGCCGAGATCCCTCGGCTCCCCACCGGCAAGCTCGTCAAGCGCGAGCTCGAGAAGCTCTACGTCCCCACCGGAGTCTGACCATGACGATCATTGACGGCACCGCTGCAAACACCCGCGCATTCCACCCCGACAGCATCTCGGAGTTGTCCTTCTGGTCGACCACGGCCGAGGAGCGCGAGCTCACCTTCAAGAAGCTGCGTGACGAGGCGCCGATCAGCTGGCACCGCCCTATCGAGGGCGCCCTCATCCCCTCGGAGAACGAGGGCGTGTGGGTCGTCAGCAGCCACGCTCTGATCCAGGAGGTCAGCAAGAACACCCAGCTGTTCTGCTCCGGCCAGGGCTTCCAGATGGAGGAGGTCCCCGAGGACGTCAACGAGGCCGCGGGCAGCTTCCTCGGCATGGACGCTCCCCGGCACCCCGTCCTTCGCCGGCTGGTCAGCTCGGCCTTCACACCGAAGCGGGTCAAGGCCATCGAGGACCAGATCAAGCGGCAGGCGTACGACATCGTCACCAACCTGCTCGAGCACCCCGAGGGCGACTTCGTCGACATGGTCTCGAAGCGGCTCCCGATGTGGACGATCTACGAGATGGTCGGCCTCACCGACGTCGAGAAGCGACTCGAGGCCGCGCACCACGCCGACGGCATGGTCTCGTGGGCCGACGAGGAGGTGGCCGCCGGACGCGAGCCGGGCGAGGTGCTCAACGAGTCGCTCGTCGGCCTGCTGATGATGGGCATGGAGCTCGCCGAGGAGCGTCGCAACAACCCGCAGGACGACCTGATGACCGGCCTGGTGAACGCCGAGGTCGAGGGCCAGAAGCTGACCGACGACGAGATCGGCGCGTTCTTCGTGCTCCTCTCCGTCGCCGGTAACGACACCACCCGCAACTCGATCAGCCTCACGATGCGCGCGCTGAACCAGTTCCCGGAGCAGAAGGCACTGCTGCTCGAGGACTACGACGGCCGGATCGGCACCGCGATCGAGGAGTTCGTCCGCTGGGTGACTCCCGTGATGACCTTCCGTCGTACGGCGACCGAGGACACGGTGCTCGGCGGCGAGCAGATCAAGACCGGTGACTGGATCGCGATGATGTACTCCTCGGGCAACCGGGACGAGTCGGTCTTCGAGAACGCCCACGAGTTCGACATCCTGCGCGACCCGAATCCGCACGTCGGGTTCGGTGGCGGCGGACCGCACTTCTGCATGGGCAACTTCGTCGCCAAGATCCAGCTCCGCGAGATCTTCGACAACCTGCTCCACCGTGCGCCCAACCTCGAGCTCGGTGAGCCCGAGTACCTCGTCGGCAACTTCGTCCGCGCCGTCAAGCGCATGCCCTACACCCTCAAATGATGCTGCGCTGATCGGAGAATCGCCATGACCGCCACCCCTGCCGTGAAGGGCAGCACCGCCGACCTCGAGGCCCTCATCGGCCGGCTCCGCGCCACTCATGCCACGGGCCGCACCCGCACCTACGAGTGGCGCAAGGCGCAGCTCGAAGGGCTGTTGCGGTTCTGCGCCGAGCGTGAGACCGACATCGCCGAAGCGCTGGCCGCCGATCTGGGCCGCAGCTCGTTCGAGGCCTGGTTCGGTGACATCGCCCCGCCGAAGGGCGAGGCCGACCTGGCGATCAAGAACCTCCGGCGATGGATGCGGCCGCAGCGCCGCCGGGTGCCGCTGACGCAGATGCCGGCCACGGCCCGGATCCAGTACGAGCCGCTCGGCGTCGCGCTGGTGATCGGCCCGTGGAACTACCCGGTCAACCTGTCGCTCGGCCCGATGGTCGCTGCGCTGGCGGCCGGCAACTGCGTCGTTCTCAAGCCCTCCGAGGTCGCTCCGGCGACGTCACGGCTGATGGCCGAGGCCCTGCCGGACTACCTCGACAAGGACGCCGTCGCGGTCGTCGAGGGCGACGGGGTGACCACCCAGGCACTGCTCGCGCTCGGCTTCGACCATGCCTTCTTCACCGGCGGCACCGAGATCGGACGCAAGATCATGGCGGGTGCGGCGCAGACGCTCACCCCCGTGATCCTCGAGCTCGGCGGCAAGAGCCCCGCGATCGTCACGGCCGACGCCGACCTCGACGTCGTCGCGCGCCGGATTGCGTGGGTGAAGCTGATGAACTCCGGCCAGACCTGCATCGCGCCCGACTACGTGCTGGTGCACGAGTCGGTCAAGGAGGAGCTCGTGGCCAAGCTCCGCGACACGATGGCGCGGTTCACGGCCGAGGAGGGACCGAAGCGGATCGTCAACCAGCGCCAGTTCGACCGGTTGGCCGGCTACCTCGCCTCCACGACGGGGGCCATCGTCGCCGGCGGTGGCGTCGACGCCAAGGCGCTCACCATCGAGCCCACGATCGTGGTCGACCCGGCCGCCGACGAGCAGGTGATGACCGAGGAGATCTTCGGCCCGATCCTCCCGGTGCGCAGCTTCGAGACGGTCGAGGAGGTGATCGGTTTCGTCAACGGACGTTCCAAGCCGCTGGGTCTCTACGTCTTCAGCAAGAACCGTGCCGTCGCCGACCGGATCGTCGAGCAGATCCCGGCGGGTGGTGCGGTCATCAACCACTGCGCCATCCACTACCTCATCCCCAGCCTGCCGTTCGGCGGTGTCGGGGCGAGCGGGATGGGCGCCTACCACGGCGAATGGGGCTTCCAGGCCCTCAGCCACCGCAAGTCGGTGGCGGCGAAGGGCTTCCGGCCCGACCCGTCGCTGGTCTATCCGCCGTACGGGCCGAAGGCGCGAGCCTTGATGCGCAGGCTGTTCTGAGCGAGCCTCAGGCGTCGTTGCGGGCGTCGGCCAGGATGTGTTGCAGCGACCAGAGGAGATGCTCGCTGCCGTGCTCGGCGGCGATCATCTCGTAGCCGATGAGGGTGCTCAGCCCCCACACCGTGTAGCGCTCTGCGCGCTCGGGCCCGACGATCTGGGTCATCGCCTCGATGACCACCTGGTAGCGGCCGTCGTCCACCTTGCGCTGGACGATCGCGACCCGCTCGTCCACGCCTGCCCAGACCCGGATCGCGGCTTCGCTCTTGTGCAACAGCACGGCGGTGGCATCGGCGAGCTGCAGGAGACGGTCGACCGGGTCCGCGGTCTGGCGGACGATCTCGACGGTCTGCTGGGTGCGCTCGTGCAACCAGGCGTCCAGCAGGGCGTCGGTGAAGTCCTGCCAGTTGTCGAACGAGTGGTAGAACGATCCCGTCGTGACGCCGAGCTTCTTGCACAGGGGGGCGAGCTTGAGGGCGCCGTAGCCCTCGGTCGCGAGGATCTCGTTGGCGGCTTCGAACCACGACGCGCGCAGCGCTTCGTTGCGGCGGACCGGACGTTCGGTCATCGGCTCCTCCTCCACTCCTCGACCTCTGGACGGTCATCGTAGGCCGTGGCGACGGCCACGTTCCGGGTGGGCCGGAAGGGCTTCTCCCATAACCTAACTTATGTTACGGTGGTCACGTCAAGGAGGCACGTCGGGTGGCTCCCGAGGGAAGGGCCCATGATGGCTTTCAAGGACGCAGACGAGGTTCGCCACTTCATCGGCAGTGTGTTCCAGGCCGGCTTCGACGACGCCGAGATCGGCCCGAAGATGCAGGCCACGGGCATCGTCGTGAAGTTCGAGTTCACCGATCCCGACGCTGACCTGGTGATCGACATGGGCAAGCAGGAGATCGGCCACGGCGACGGCATGGCTGTTCCCAATGCCACGATGAAGATGACTGCCGACCTCGGCAGCGCCTACTGGCAGGGCAAGGTCAACCTGCCCCTGTCGATGGCGCGCGGCAAGATCAAGGTCGACGGCAATGTCGCCAGCCTGCTCAAGCTCGCCCCCCTCGGCAAGAAGCTCTTCCCGAAGTACGTCGCCACGCTCGAGGCCGAGGGCCGCAACGACCTCGTGGTCGCCTGACATGGCGGGAGTGGAGGGCCGGGTCGTCATCGTCACGGGCGCGGGCGGCGGACTCGGGCGCGACTACGCCCTGTTCCTCGCGAGCGTGGGAGCGAAGGTCGTCGTCAACGACCTGGGTGGTGCCCGGGACGGCAGCGGTGCCGGCACGTCGATGGCTGATGCCGTGGTCGCCGAGATCCGGGCGGCCGGGGGCGAGGCGGTCGCCAACTACGACAGTGTCGCCACCGAGGAGGGAGCCGCGGCCATCGTCGCCACGGCCCTCGACGCCTTCGGCGCGGTGCACGGCCTCGTCAACAACGCCGGCATCCTGCGCGACACGTCCTTCTCGAAGATGGACGTCGACGCCTGGAAGCTCGTGCAGGCCGTGCACCTCGACGGTGGCTACTTCATGAGCAAGGCCGTGTGGCCGCACTTCCGCGAGCAGGGCTTCGGCCGGATCGTGATGGCGACCTCCACCAGCGGCCTCTTCGGCAACTTCGGTCAGGCCAACTACGGCGCAGCGAAGGCAGGTCTCGTCGGGCTGCTCAACACGCTCGCGATCGAAGGCGCCCGCGACGGCATCCACGCGAACGCGATCGCGCCGATGGCCGCCACGCGGATGACCGAGGACATCGCGCCCCAGGAGATGCTCGACAAGCTCCCGCCGTCGTACGTCTCGCCAGTGGTCGCCTACCTCCTCACGGAGGAGTCCACCGACACCGGCGCCGTCTTCGTCGCCGGCGGCGGTCAGGTCTACCGGGTCGCCCAGTTCCAGAACAAGGGCGCGGTCTTCACCGAGCCGCCGTCGCTGCGCGAGGTGGCCGAGCGGTGGAGTGACATCGCCGACCTCGACGACGTCACGGTGGGCAAGAACCCCGTCGGCTGACGCTGCGTGCCGAGTGACTAGGACGCGGTGCCGGGCCGTCCGGGATAGCGCGCCACCCGGATGAACAGCGCCTCCGCCTCCGCGAAGGTCGTCTCCCCCTTGAACAGACGACCGTGCAGGTGGTGCTTGCGTCCCTCGGCCCGGAGAGTCCGGACCTCGGCCTGCACGGGTTCGTCGAGCGGGGTGCCGGCGCGGTAGGTGACGTCGAGGGAGGCCGTGCGGGCGATCCACCCTGCCGCCAGTTGCGTGCGTCCCATCAGTCCGTCCAGCGCAGTGGCAACGTGGCCGCCGTGCACCGTGCCGCCGCCGCCGACGTACCAAGGGCTGAAAGTGACCGTGGCATCGAGCGTTCCGGCCGCTTCGCGGTGCACCGCCAGGGCTGGTACGGCGGCAAGTCCGTGGTCGTCGGTCCGGTGCAGTTGTCCGTAGGGCGCCCGATCGCCGGTGGTGCGTCGCGCCGCAAGGGCGTCCCGCCAACGTGACAGGTCGGCGGTGAGAGTGGCGGTCAGTTCCCGCCCCGGGTCGGCGGTGGCCACGGCGCCGAGGAAGGACCGCAGCTCCTGAAGCAGGGCGACGTACTCCTCCTCGACGAAGTCGTCCGGAGGTCGGAGCAGTTCGAAGGGCCAGGTCATGGTCATGCTTGCCTCTGGTGGTCTGTGGATCAGCGGCCGCCGGCGATGTCGCGGCCGATGATCTCCTTCATGATCTCGGTCGTGCCGCCGTAGATCGTCTGGATCCGCGTGTCGATGTAGGCCTTGCCGACGGCGTACTCGCGCATGAACCCGTAGCCACCGTGGAGCTGGAGGCAGCGGTCGATGACCCGCTTCTGCAGCTCGCTGACGTACCACTTGCCCTTGGCGGCCTCGACCGGCGTGAGCGTTCCGGCATTGAACGCGAGGACCGACGCGTCGACATACGCCTGGGCGACGTCGAGCTCGGTGTCCATCTCGGCCAGCTCGAAGCGGGTGTTCTGGAAGTCGATGAGCCGCTTGCCGAACGCCGTGCGGTCCTTGAGGTAGGCGATCGTCTGATCGAGCGTCGCCCGGGCCGTGGTGATCGACTGGTTGGCGACGCCGAGCCGCTCGCGGGGGAGGTGGCTCATCAGGTACTTCAGGCCCTGTCCCTCCTCGCCGAGCAGGTTCGCGACCGGGACACGGGCGTCGGTGAAGAACAGCTCGGCCGTGTCCTGGGCTGGCAGGCCGATCTTGTCGAGCTTCCGGCCACGCTCGAAACCGGGCGTGCTGTCCGCCTCGACCATCAGCAGGCTGAAGCCGTTGGAGCCGCCCTCGGGGTCAGTACGTACGGCGAGGACGATCAGGTCGGCCATGATGCCGCTGGAGATGAACGTCTTCTGGCCGTTGACGACGAAGTGGTCGCCGTCGCGGCGAGCAGAGGTGCGGATGCCCTGGAGGTCGCTGCCGGTTCCGGGCTCGGTCATCGCCAGGGCGCCGATCAGGTCACCCGCGGCGAAGCCGGGGAGCCAGCGCTTCTTCTGCTCGTCGTCCGCGCGGCCCAGCAGGTAGGCCAGGAAGAGGTCGTCCTGCAGGCCGAGCGTCACGCTGAACGAGATCGCGTTGGCGCGGGCGACCTCCTCGCCCACGACGAGGCGGTAGCGGTAGTCGTCGACCCCGCTGCCGCCGTACTCCTCGGGGATCTGGAGGCCGTAGAGGCCCGCCTCGGCGGCCGCCTTGAACACCTCACGCGGGATCCACCGGTCGTCGTCCCACTGGTCCTTGTGCGGGACGACCTCCCGGGCGAGGAACTCGCGAACGGTGGAGCGGTAGGACTCGTGGTCCTCGTCGAAGAGGGTGCGTTCCATGGTCGTGCCCGCTCTCAGAGTCGCTCGATGATGGTGACGTTGGCCTGGCCGCCGCCCTCACACATGGTCTGCAG
>JAPLCC010000042.1 GCA_026392415.1 Propionibacteriales bacterium | reverse complement strand
GACCGAGGGCAGCGAGGGCAGCGAGGACCTCACCCACCGGCCGGTTGCGCATGTGGGGGTCGCCGTCGAAGGCGACCTCGCCGCGCACCAGACCCGCCACCGGCGGCACGAAGCGCATGACGGTGCCCGCGAGCCCGCAGTCCACGGCCGCCCGGTCGCCCGGCACGGACCCGTCGAGGGGCGTGACCACCCAGTCGTCGCTGGACGTGTCGACCGTCGCGCCGACCGACGTGAGTGCCTGCGCCATCAGCAACGTGTCGCGCGAGCGCAACGCACGTCGTACGACGGAGGGCCCGTCGGCAAGTGCGGCCAGGATGAGTGCGCGGTTCGTCAACGACTTGCTGCCCGGCAGCGCGACCGTCGCCTCGACCGGCCCGGTGGCGGTGGGAGCGGGCCAGGGGTCGATCGGCGTCGAGGAACTCATGTCCCTCGCAGTCTAGTGAACCCGGGACTTCACCTTCGACGTCACCAGCGCCGCCTCGCGACGGGCGTCGTGGACGGCGTGCTGGGCGCGCCAGGCCAGGCCGGGCTTGCCCGCGGTGTCGAGGGCGGCGATCAGCAGGCCGCCGGCCAGCGAGGCATTCCTGGTGAACTGGATGAGCTGCTCCTTGCGGTCCGCCGGGTCGCTCGCCTCCCAGAAGCGGAGGTGTGCGGCGGTCGAGGGCACGAGCGTCGCGCCCAGCACCGCCGCGGAGAACCGGGGCATCCTGCCGGTCGCCAGGGCGAGGCCGGCGACGACCTGGACCGCTCCGCTGATGCGCACCCAGGTCACCGGGTCGGCGGGTACGTGCAACGAGTCCGGCGTCGCGTTGTCGAGCGCCGGCGCCAGCATGTCCGCCACCGGGGCCACGTCCTTCGCGCGCGCCGGGGCTTCCTTGAGGTCCAGCCCCCCGTTCGCAAGGAAGTACGACGAGAGGAGCGGTCGGGCGATCAGTCTGCTCAGGGCCATGGTTCCCCAGTACCCACGAGCTGTCGGTCCAGACGGATAGATTGACGGCCATGTGCGGGCGTTACGCCTCCAGTCGGAGTCCGGAGGACCTGGTCGAGGAGTTCGAGGTGCTCGACCCGCGCCTCGAACGCGCCGTCGTGCCGCCGTCGTGGAATGTCGCGCCGACCGACGAGGTCTATGCCGTCATGGAGCGGACGCCGCGCACCGACGAGGACCCGGACCGCGAGGGCGACCCTGTGCGGCAGTTGCGCGCGCTGCGCTGGGGGCTGGTGCCCTCGTGGGCGAAGGACGAGAGGATCGGCAGCCGGATGATCAACGCGCGGATGGAGACGGTCGCCGAGAAGCCCGCCTTCCGCAAGGCGTTCGCCACGCGGCGCTGCATCCTGCCGGCCGACGGCTACTACGAGTGGTACGTCCTGGACGGGCAGGAGGGGAAGGCGAAACCGAAGAAGCAGCCCTTCTTCATCCGCCCCGAGGACGGTTCGGTGCTGGCGATGGCGGGTCTCTACGAGATCTGGCGTGACCCGTCGAAGCCCGAGGACGCCGAGGACCGGTTCCGCTGGACCTGCACGGTGCTCACCACGGAGGCCACCGACGACCTCGGTCGGATCCACGACCGGATGCCGCTGCTCGTCGACCGCGACCGGCGCCATGCGTGGCTCGACCCGCGCACCCCGGGCACTGAGCTGTCGGGACTGCTCACCCCTGCCCAGCAGACCGGCCTGACGGCGTACCCCGTCTCGCCGGCGGTGGGCAACGTCCGCAACAACGGTCCCGAGCTGATCGACCCGCTGCCCGCCGAGGAGACCCTGCTGTGACCACCCCACCGAGTTCTCCGCTTCCCCCGCTTCGCTCCTCCAGCGAACAACTCGTCAGGGACCCCGGATGAGTGAAGAACGGCTGATCCCCACGGCGTACGGCGAGGGCAGGCTGGTCATGCACCGCGCCCGACGCCCGGTGGCGACCCTTCTGGTCAGCCATGGCGCGGGCGGCGGCATCGAGGCGCGTGACCTGGTGGCCCTGGCCACGCACCTGCCAGGGCAGGGCATCAACGTGGCGCGCTTCGAGCAGCCCTGGCGCCGAGCGGGCAAGAAGGTCGCGACCGCGCCGCCGACCCTCGACGTCGGGCTCCGCGCCGCGGCCGAGGCGCTGCGGGTCCGCACCCCGCTCGTGGTCGGTGGTCGCTCCGCGGGCGCCCGGTCCGCTGCCCGTTCGGCTCGCGCGCTCGGCGCTCGCGGTGCTCTGGCGCTGTCCTTCCCGCTGCATCCTCCGGGGAAGCCGGAGAAGAGCCGCCTCGCGGAACTGACCGGTGCCGGAGTGCCGTTGCTCATCATCCAGGGCGAGCGTGACCCGATGGGCCGCCCCGAGGAGTTTCCCGACCCGTTGCCCGCCGGTACCGACCTGGCTGTGGTGCCGGGTGCCGACCACGGCCTCAAGGTGCCGAAGAGCGGTCTGATCTCCGAGGAGGACGCGATGGCGATCGTCGTCGAGTCCACACTCGAATGGATCGTCCGCGAGCTGATTGGGAATGCCACCCGCGTCTGAGGCGTTCCGCCCACATGATCGCGACTCTGGAACGCCCGACCGAGGGCACGTCCTCCGGGCAACCTCTAGGCTGGGGTGCGATGACCGAGACTTCTGACCTGCCCGCGCTCGACTCCGAGGTCGACGTAGCGACCGAGACGCCCGAGGACCGGGCCGCCCGGTTCGAACGCGACGCCCTCCCGTACCTGGACCAGCTCTACGGTGCCGCGATGCGGATGACCCGCAACCCGTCCGACGCCGAGGACCTCGTCCAGGAGACCTTCGCCAAGGCGTTCTCCGCGTTCCACCAGTTCCGGCCAGGCACGAACCTCAAGGCGTGGCTCTACCGGATCCTGACCAACACGTTCATCAACACCTACCGGAAGAAGCAGCGGCAGCCCCAACAGGCCTTCGCCGGCGACACCGGTGACGTCGAGGACTGGCAGCTCGCGCGGGCTGAGTCCCACACCTCGACCGGCCTCAAGTCGGCTGAGATGGAAGCGCTCGAGCACCTCCCTGACAGCCAGGTGAAGGACGCCCTGCAGCGCCTTCCCGAGGAGTTCCGGCTCGCGGTCTACCTCGCTGACGTCGAGGGATTCGCCTACAAGGAGATCGCCGAGATCATGGAAACGCCGATCGGGACGGTCATGTCCCGCCTCCACCGCGGTCGGCGCCAGCTCCGCGACATGCTCTCGGACTACGTCCGCACCGGTGGCGACGCTCCGGTCGAGGGAGGTCAGCGATGAACGACGAGCACGAGCACGCGCACGCGCACGGCTCCGACCCGAGCAACGCGGAGTGTGCGGACTTCCTGGAGCGGATCGTCCGACTGATCGACAACGAGCTGGAGCCGGGCGACTGCACGATCGTGCGTGCCCACATCGACTCCTGCAGCCCCTGTCTGGAGCGTTACGACCTGCAGCGCACGGTCAAGACGCTGGTCGCCCGCTCCTGCGGTGAGACCGCCCCTGACGACCTGCGTGCCCGGGTCCGGGTCCGGATCCAGGAGATTCAGGTCGAGCTGCGCTGACCGGACTGCCGGGCTGACCGGTTCTGGTGCAGGATCTGGACATGAACTCCGTCCTGATCACCGGATGCTCCTCCGGTATTGGTGCCGCCACGGCTGCACGTCTCGTCTCTCGCGGCTGGGACGTGTGGGCGACCGCGCGGCGACCCGAGGTGCTCGCCGACCTGGAGGCCGCGGGCTGTCACACGCTGGCTCTCGACGTCACTGACGAGGAGTCGATGGTGACCGCCGTCGACACCGTTCTCGACCGCGCTGGCCGGATCGATGCGCTCGTGAACAACGCCGGCTACTCCCAGTCCGGTGCCCTGGAGTCCCTCGACGTCGCCGACGTACGTCGGCAGTTCGAGACCAATGTCTTCGGCCTGATCCGGCTCACCCAGCTGGTGCTCCCCGGCATGCGAGCTCAGGGCTCGGGACGGATCGTCAACATCGGCTCGATGGGCGGCAAGCTCACCTTCCCCGGCGGGGGTGCCTACCACGCCAGCAAGTACGCCGTCGAAGCGCTCTCGGACGCGCTTCGCTACGAGGTCGCCGGCTTCGGCGTGAAGGTCGTGCTCATCGAGCCGGGCCTGATCACCACGAACTTCGAGGCTGCTGTGGCAGCGGGCATGCCGACCGGTGACGGGCCGTACGCGACGTTCAACGAGACGGTCCAGACCTCGACCACGGACGTCTACAACGGCCCGATGGCGAAGTTCGGCGGCCCGCCGGAGGCGGTCGCGAAGGTGATCGAGAAGGCGTTGACCAAGGCCAGCCCGAAGCCGCGCTACACGGTCACGATCTCGGCACCTGCGGCGATCGCAGCGCGCAAGGTGCTCGGCGACCGCGGCTGGGACCTCGCGATGCGCACGCAGTTCCCGCGACCGGAGTAAAAGAGACGAACCCCCCGGACCTGGTGGTCGGGGGGGTTCGGGCGCTCGCTGACGAGTCAGCAGTTGGGGCGCTTGCCGTGGTTCGCGCCCTTCTTGCGGCGGGAGCGGCGCTTGCGTCCGGTCTTGCCCATGGTTCCTCCTGGAGTCGAGATCGACCCAGTCTCTCAGGTCGGGGCCGCGGGACCGCAATCCGGGTCAGGAACTTGTTCCGGTTTCGCTGTGACGACCGTCACGTCAATGTTACGGTCCGGCTGCTCCCTCCCACTCTCTCGGGACGACCTTTCGAGGCATCCATGGTTTCTGCGACCCATCGTTCGTCCAAGCGCGGCCCCGCCCGCCCCCGCCGTCTCGCCGCCGCGTGCCTCGCCCTCGCGGCTTCGCTGGCCGGTGTCGTCGCGGCCGCTCCACCGGCAACCGCCGCAGGACCGTGGTACGTCGCCACGAACGGCAACAACGGCAACAACTGCCTCTCGGCGGCGACGCCCTGTCTGACGGTGACGGGAGCGCTCGCCAAGGCCGGCTTCCAGGCTGGCGACACCATCAACGTCGCGCCGGGCACCTACACCGATCGGCCCATCATCAACAAGCGAGCCCGGATCGTCGGCGCCGGCACAGGGGCGACCTTCACCGGAGTCCCCAGTGGCACGACCGCATGGGCCATGGCCGTCACCGTTGCCGGTGCGACCGAACTGCAGAACATCACGCTGACCTCCGGTGGCTACCAGACCGGCGGAGCATTCGTGGCCACCGCGGGAACGATCAAGGCGACGGACGTCTCGATCACGAACAGCAAGGCCATCAACGGCGGTGGCGTGTACCTGTTCGTCAACTCGTCCCTGGAGATGGTCCGCGGCAAGATCACGGGCAACACGGCGACAGCGACCGCAGCGAATGTGGGTTGGGGTGGCGCGGCGTACGTCGCCGCCGGCGCATCCCTCAAGCTCGACGGCACGCTCGTGGAGAACAACAAGGCAGTCGGCGGCAGCTTCGGACTGGCGGGCCTGGCCGGGGCCATCGTCAGCCTCGGTTCGGTGACCGCCACCGACACCGTCTTCCGTGGCAATGAGGCCAGCGGAACCGGAAGCCTCAGCGGCTACGGCGGCGCGATCTACAACAACGGCACCGCATTCCAGCTCGACAACTCCGACTTCGAGGCCAACAAGGCCGTCGTCGGCGGCGCGCTCGTGGACGGCAAGCCCATCACGGCGACGAACGTCGACTTCACGAACAACGTCGCGCTCGCTGCAGGCGGCATCTACACGAGCGCCTCGGTCACCCTGAACGGCGGTTCGTTCACGGGCAACCAGGCCACGCTCAACTACGCCGGCGGCATCTTCGGCGTCGGTACGACGGCCGCTCCGGTCACCCTCGTTCTCGACAGTGTCGACGCGAGCGGCAACAGCGCCCCGACCGGTGGTGGCGTCCTGGCCACGACGGCCAATGTCACGACGACCGTCCGCAACGGCAGCGTGTTCGCCGACAACACGTCACAGAGCGGTGGCGCTGTCTACAACAGCGGCACGCTGACCGTGAAGGAATCCGTCCTTCGCAGCAACGACGCCTCGGCCCTCGGTGGCGCGCTGTTCAACGGATCGGGCACCGCAGCAGACACCCCGAAGGCGACCCTGACCGACGCGGTCGTCGAGGACAACACGTCTGCCTTCGTCGGCGGCGGCGTCGTGAACGCCACGAATGCCACCCTCACGGTCACGGGTGGCCGGATCGATGGCAACTCCGCCGTCGGCGGCGGTGGTGTGGTGGTGGCTGATGTTTCCACCGCGACCATCGATGGCACCCAGATCAACGACAACGTCGCCACCGGGTCGGGCGGCGGCGGCCTGCTCAACTCGGGCAACTCGACGGTCCGCAACGCGACCTTCGACGGCAATGAGGCGATCTACGTCGGTGGCACCAGTGGCATCGGTGGCGCCATCTACAACGGATCCAACACGGCCAACGTGGTCAGCAAGCTCGACCTCGAGGCCAGCACGCTCTCCCACAACCGCGGTTACGGCGGATCGGCGCTGGTCGGTTACTCGACCAATGGCGCCACGAGCACCACCACGATCGACCGCAGCACGATCTCGGGCAACGTCAGCTCTTCCGTCTTCGGTGCGATCGAACAGGTCGCGCAGCCGATGACCATCACCAACAGCACGATCACCGACAACGTGGCCACGGGTGCCGGCGGTGCCGGTGCGCTGGCGACGAGCGGTCCCACCGGGATCCGGGGCACGGTGTTCGCCGGCAACACGCCTTCGGCCTGTGCGGGCTCCACGACCACGACGATCACCAACAACGGCGCCAACCACGCCGGTCCGGGCAACGCGGGCTGTGGTCCGACCCCGGGTGTCGACCCGCAGCTCAGCGCGCTCGCCGACAATGGCGGCCCGACGCTGACCCAGCTGCCGTCGCGTTCCAGCGTGCTCCTCGACAAGATCGCCGGACCCTGTGGCGGCGACGCAGTCGACCAGCGCGGACTCGTCCGTCCGTCGGGCGCCAAGTGCGACATCGGTGCGGTCGAGCGGGCGCAGGTCGTCGGCGAGGTCAACGGACCCGACCATGTCGACCTCGCGGTCGGCAGCCCGGCGAACCCGGCCGCGTCGTACACGACGACCGGTTCGCCGGTGCCGACCCTGACTGCCGGTCCGCTTCCGGCCGGCCTGACCTTCACCGACAACGGTGACGGAACCGGCACGATCAACGGCACGCCGACCGGTCCCGGTGGCCTCTTCCCGGTCACGATCACCGCGACCAACGAGGCCGGCTCCATCGGCAAGGTCACCGAGCTCGAGATCCACCAGGCACCCACGCTGACCGGCCCGACGGCGGCGACGTACACGGTCGGCCAGCCCGGCGGCCCGGACGTCTTCTCGCAGTCCGGTGGTCACCCCAGGGCGACGCTGTCCACGAACAGTGCGCTGCCCGGTGGCGTCACCTTCACCGATGGCGAGGGCGCTGCTGACGGCACGGGCACCCTTGCGGGCACCCCGGTCGACAACACCGGTGGTACCTACGCCATCACCATCAAGGGCGCCAATGGCACCGGCCCGGACGCCAGCTGGCCGTTCGCACTGACGGTCAACGAAGCTCCCGAGCTCGACGCACCCGCCGCCGCGACGTTCCGGGTCGGCACCGCCGGCTCGAGCAGCTTCGACGTCGACGGATTCCCGGCCCCGGTGGTCACGGCGTCCGGCCTGCCCAACGGCCTCGCGGTCAATGGCAGCGCGGTGTCCGGCACACCGGCCAACGGCACGGGCGGCGTCTACGACGTCATCCTCTCCGCCACCAACGGCGTGGGCGACGACGCGACCGACACGGTCGAGGTGACCGTGGAGGAAGCAGCCTCCATCGCCGGGCCTGCCGAGGTGCGCATGGTCGCCAGCAGCACGTCGACCTTCGAGTACGCCGGCGGCGGCTTCCCGGAGCCGACCCTGACCGCTACGGGCGCCCTGCCCGACGGTGTCACCTTCGTCGACAACGGCGACGGCACGGCCACGTTGGCCGGTACCCCCGCCGGTGACTCGGTGGGGACCTACTCCTTCACGATCACGGCGGTCAACGGCATCGGTGCCGCGGCCACCAAGGTGGTGTCGCTGGAAGTGGTCGACCACGTCTCGATCGTCACCACGACGCTGCCGGACGCCGCCGTGGGTGCGCCGTACGACGTGCCGCTGATGACGCAGGGTGGCCTGGCGCCGTACACGTTCGAGCTCAGCGGGGGATCACTTCCCGCTGGTCTGAGCCTGACGGGCGACGGCCGGATCGTGGGCACGCCCACGGGCGCCGTCGGTTCTGCCACCTTCACCGTGAAGGTCACCGACAGCGACTCGCCGGAGGGCGAGGCGACCAGGCAGTTGACCATCACGGTCGGCAAGGGCACCACCAGCCTCACCGTCGCTCCGCTCATCGTGCTCGCCAACGGCATCTCCTACGGCAAGCTCTCCGCGGTCCTCGTTGGCGGGTTCCCGCCGCAGTCGCTGGCGGGTCAGACGGTGAAGTTCACGACGAAGGGCCTGCTGGGCAACACCGTGTTGATCTGCACGGGGGTGACCAACGCCTTCGGCGTGGCCAGCTGTGACCCGACCCTGCTCCAGTCGACTCAGATCGTCGTCGGCCTGGGCATCACCGGCACCTACGCAGGCGACGCTCGCTGGAAGCCGAGCGAGGGTCGCGCGGGCATCCTCTGACGGCTCCGGCTGGCCGGTGACAACCGGTCAGCCGGAGACGCGGGACAGGAAGCGTTCGGCGTCCACGACCACGCGGGTGACCTCGCCCGAACCGGCGAGCTTGCCCGGGCGCCCGTCGGCGCCCAGGTTGCGTGCGGACACAGCGAAGCGCCGGAGCCGTCCGTCGGTGTGGGCCACCCGTGCGGTGACCTCCACCTGGCCGCCGACCGGTGTCGCGGCGAGGTGCTCGAGCTCGATCCGGGTACCGACGCTGGTCTCACCCTCGGCGAGGGTGTCCTCGATCGCTGCACAGGTCACGGCCTCGCACCAGGCGAGGAGCCGGGGCGTGCCGAGGACCGGCAGGCTGCCGGACCCGACGGCCGCGGCGGTGTCCGCCTCGGTGACCACGAAGGTCCGTCGTGCCTCGGACACCGTCAGATCCCGAACGTGTTGCGCGGGTAGGCCGCGTTGACGTCGGTGATCACGTTGACGAGGTACGGCACGTTCGCGGCGAACGCGCGGTCCAGCGCCGACCCGATCTGGCGCGGGTCGGTGATCGTCTCGCCGGCCCCGCCGAGGGACGACACCACCTGGTCGTACGCCGTCCGCGGCGCCAGGTCGGCCGCGACGTCGTACCCGTAGAGCATCTGCATGGGGCCCTTCTCCAGGCCCCATGCGGAGTTGTTGCCCATCACCATCACGACCGGCAGGTCGTGGCGCACCAGCGTGTCGACGTCCATGAGGGAGAAGCCGGCGGCGCCGTCGCCGAGCAGCAGCACCACCTGTGACGACGGTCGGGCCAACCGCGCGGCGATGGCGGCACCGAGTCCGGCGCCGAGGCAGCCGTAGGGGCCGGGGTCGAGCCAGCAGCCGGGGCGCTGGGGCTCGACGAACTTGCCGGCGAAGGACACGAAGTCGCCGCCGTCGCCGATCACCACGGCGTCGTCAGCCAGGCGGGGGACCAGCTCGCCGTAGATCCGCGCCGGGTGGATCGGGTCGGCCTCGGCATTGAGCAGCTCGGCGTCCTTGGCACTCGCTGCTGCCACCACGTCCTGGAGGGAGGAGACCCATCCCGAGCGGTCGGGCTGCGCGGAACCGGCGAGGGCGGTCAGGAGTCCGTCGAAGACCGAGGCGAGGTCACCGGCGACCGAGTCGGCCAGCACCGCATGGCGGGCCAGCTGGTCACCCGCATCCGCAATGTGTACGACGGCCGCGGGCTCGGCTCCGTCCTTGCCCCCGAACACGCCGTACCCGAGCCGGAAGTCCAGCGGCGTACCGACCACCACGACCAGGTCGGCTCCGTTGAGCGCGGCACCGCGAGCCTTCGTGACGAGGAGGGGATGACCGCCCGGGATCACGCCGCGGCCCATGCCGTTGGTGATGGCCGGCAGCCGCATCTCCTCGACCAGACGCAGGGCGGCCTCCTCCGCGAAGTCGGCCCAGACGTCGGTGCCGAGCACCAGCACCGGCCGCTGCGCCTGCGCGACCAGCCGTGCGATGCGGGCGATGGCGTCGCTGTCGGGCTCCTCGCCGCGGTAGTGGACCTCGGTCGGCACGGAGCCGGAGCCGACGTTGAAGAACTCGTCCATCGGCACGTCGACGTAGGTCGGGCCGCGATGGGAGGAGCGGGCGAGCGCGAAGGCCGTGTCGAAGCCTGCGGCGACGTCGTTCGCGGTCATCAGGGTCGCTGCGTGCTTGGTGACCGGCGTGACGATCGGCAGGTGGTCGATCTCCTGCAGCGCACCTGTGCCCCAGCGGTTGTTGGGTGCCCGACCGCCGACGACGACCATCGGCGAGCCGGAGAACGAGGCCTGGGCCATCGCGCTGACACCGTTGGTGACGCCCGGACCTGCGGTGAGCACGGCCAGGCCGGGGACCCGGGTCAGTTTGCCCGTCGCCTCGGCCGCGAACGTCGCTGTCTGCTCGTGGCGCACGTCGAGGATGGTCACCGGCTTGCCCGTGGCGTCCGGTGCCTGCGACTTCACGGCGCCGTCGTACATCGGGAAGACGTGCGCGCCGGACAGCGTGAACATCGTCTCGACGCCATGGGCCTGGGCGACGGCGACGGCGATTTCGCCGGCGTGTCCGGTGAGCTGGGGGGACGTGGAGTCCGGGGGAGTGGAGGTCACCTCCGCACCCTAGCCAGACTGCGGAGGAAAAAGCCTGCGTCAGGCGAGGAAGGCGGGGTGGATCCTTCGCAGTGACGCGACCAGGGTCAGCAGCAGGTCGGGGCGGATCGCGGGATGGCGCGGCGAGATCGTGAGCTGCAGGTACAGCGCCCGCAGCACGGCCTGCGCGTTGCCGGTGACGAGGTAGGGGTTGCGGCTGCGCGAGGCCCGGTCGGTCGCGCCGTTCTCGAGTCGCCTCACCCAGGGTTCGACCACCGAGAGTGGCACCCGGTCGCGGCGCAGGATCTCGAGCACGGCGTGTGCGATCCGGTCGGGCTCGCCGTGGACCAGCAGCGGTGTGTCGGCCGACAGCACCCGGTCGGCGAGGATGTCGAGCAGCACCGTCAGCTCGGTGGCGCCGAAGTACGGCGACCGGGCCAGCGCGCCGAGTGCGTCGGCTCCGTTCGCGGCCGCGTGCGCCCAGCCCTTGCCCGGCACGAAGCCCCGCAGGTCCTGCTCGCGGACGTACCAGGCGGCGAGCCGGTCGCCCCACTCCAGGATTCGCGTCGGCGGCTGCCGGCGGACCCGGGTGTCACGGTCGATGCACTCGCCCAGCATCAGCGCGGAGAAGCTGCGCCGGAAGATCGAGTCGGTGTCGCGTTCGCCGAGCCCGACGTCCAGACCGGCACACATGCCGTCGCCGAGGCCGGCCAGCAGGTCGTCGTAGACGCCGTGCTCGGTCCAGGTGGCCAGGAACGGGTAGGCCAGGCCGTCGCGGACCTGGGGGTCGGGGTCGCCGAGCATGCGGGTGAGCTCAGCAGTGAGATCGGCGAGCCGATGCTCTGCGGGCGGCGTCCGTTCGCCGTTGCGGAGGCCCTGCTGGAGACGTGTCCAGTCCACCGACGCCATCAAAGAAACCCTCCACGGACCAGCCCGAACCGAATCCCCCCTGTGGTCATCATGTCAAAGGGGGTGAAGGAGTCGGTTGCCGGTCCGTTACGTTTGCTCGCGTGCCCTCCTTGTCCGCGATCGCACGGCGCCACACCGACCTCGATGCCGCCGATGTCGCCTGGCTCCAACGGATCCAGGCTGACTGGCAGGTGATCGCCGACCTGTCGTTCGCAGATCTGGTCATGTGGCTGCCCGACAAGCAGGGAGCCGGGTTCTGGGCGGGCGACCAGATGCGCCCCACGACCGGCCCGACGGCGTACGTCGACGACATCGTCGGCACCTTCCTGGCGCAGGGCCGGCGGGGCCTGGTGGACGCCGCCTACGAGCTGGGTCGCATCGCCCGTGAGGGCGACCCCGAGTGGCGCGACGAGGTGCCCGTGCGCGTCGAGGCGATCCCCGTGCGCCGTGACGGGCGGGTGATCGCGGTGATCAGCCGCAACACCAACCTGCTCGGCGTGCGCACGCCCAGCCTGCTGGAGATCAACTACCTCCAGACCGCATCCGACCTGGCCAGCATGATCGCCGCCGGCCTGTTCCCGAGCGAGGGCCAGCGCAGCGACCACGCCGACTCGCCTCGTGTGGGCGACGGCTTCCTGCGTGTCGACGCCGGGGGCCGGGTCGTCTACGCCTCTCCGAACGGGCTGTCGGTCTTTCGCAAGCTCGGTCTCACGGGTGACCTCACCGGCCACCTGCTCACCGACCTGACCCGCGAGCTGGTCCCGCCGAAGAAGCGTCCCGACGAGGAGACGCTGAGTGCCGTGCTCGGCGGACGGGCACACCGCGACACCGAGCTGGGGTCGGCCGGCGGTCCGGGAGACGGGGTCTCGCTGATCGTGCGATCGATCCCGTTGCGGCCCAAGGGCGAGCACATCGGCGGCATGATCCTGTTGCGCGACGTCACCGACCTCCGTCGGCGGGACCGGGAGCTGATCACCAAGGACGCCACCATCCGGGAGATCCACCACCGGGTGAAGAACAACCTGCAGACCGTCGCGGCGCTGTTGCGCCTGCAGGCCCGGCGGATCGGTTCACCGGAGGCGGCCGCCGCCCTGGAGGAGGCCGTACGCCGCGTCGGGTCGATCGCGATCGTC
This sequence comes from Propionibacteriales bacterium, assembly GCA_026392415.1. Lineage (GTDB taxonomy): Bacteria > Actinomycetota > Actinomycetes > Propionibacteriales > Nocardioidaceae > Nocardioides. The sequence goes on along the minus strand of JAPLCC010000042.1, from coordinate 5,128 downwards.
CACGAAACCCTGAGCCAGGCCGTCGAGGAGACCGTCGCCTTCGACGAGATCGCCGACCGGCTGGCGCGACTGGTGACCGACGTCGGCTCGACCACGGCGCAGGTCCGGGTTCGCCGCGACGGCAGCTTCGGGGTCCTCGACTCCGAGATCGCCACGCCCTTGGCGATGGTGGTCATGGAGCTGATGCAGAACGCCGCCGAGCACGGCTACGGCGACGGGGACGCCGGCGAGATCGTGCTCCGCGCCGTGCGCCACGGATCGGTGCTCGAGGTCGCCGTCGAGGACGACGGCCGCGGACTGCCGGACGGCTTCGACCTGGACGACGCGACGAGCCTGGGCCTGTCGATCGTGCGCACGCTCGTGGAGTCTGAGCTCGGTGGGCACCTGAGCCTGGGGCACAGCGTCGACGGCGGCACCCGGGCCGCGATCAGCATCCCGGTGGAGTAGAGCGAGGCAGCGCTCGCGCCGAGGATCAGACGGGGGTGCGAACCCTCGCGCGAGCGTTGCGGCGCTTCAGAGCACGACGCTCGTCCTCGCTGAGTCCACCCCAGACACCGTGGTCCTGTCCCGCCTCGAGCGCCCACGCGAGGCACTGCTCGCGCACGTCGCAGCGCCGGCATACGGCCTTGGCCTCCTCGATCTGGAGGATGGCCGGGCCGGTGTTGCCGATCGGGAAGAACAGCTCCGGATCCTCATCGAGGCATGCGGAGACGTGTCGCCAATCCATGGGTGGAGATGCCCTCTTTCTACGTACAAGGTGGCCCGGCTGCGGGCACGCGTGAAGCCGCAAAAGTGAACGGTTTCACGATCGCTTCGACAAGGCTTCCAAGGAATCGTTCACATATCAAGCGATTCGGGTGGTCGGATGGGTCACAAAGGGGGCTGCTGAGCGTGCAACTAGGCTGAAACTTGTGACCGAGAGCCCCGTGGAGCCCGCCCAGAACCCGCCGCCACTGACCGTAGCGGCGTCCTTGGTCGCCGTCGAGGGCATTGTCCTGGTGTTCCTCGCCGTCCTGGAGTTCTCCAGCGTGGCCTCCGAGCGGCTCGCCCTGGGCCTGTCGACGGCCGGCTTCCTGTTGGCGTACGGCGTCGTGCTGCTCGCCGGCGGCTGGGGCCTCTCACGCCGGAGCACCTGGTCCCGTGGACCGGTCCTGCTCACGCAGTTGATCGCGTTCGGCCTGGCGTGGAACCTGCGCGAGCACGCGCCGGTCGCGATCGGACTGGTCCTCGTCGGCGCCGTCGTCCTGGCCGGACTGTTGCACCCCGACACCCTCGAGGCGCTCGACGGCGACACGACGGTGCCGCGGAGCTGACGCCGGCGGGAGGTCAGGCATCGGACTCGAGCGACTCCCGCAGTTGTTCGAGCGTGCGGCCCAGCAGCCGGGAGACGTGCATCTGGGAGACGCCGATCTCCTCGGCGATCTGCGACTGCGTCATGTTCTTGAAGAAGCGGAGCAGCAGGATCTTCTTCTCCCGCGGCGGCAGGTTCTCCAGGAGCGGCTTGACCGACTCCCGGATCTCCACGTGCTCGAGCGCCTCGTCGTCGACGCCCATCGCGTCGAGCATGCTCTGACCGGCACCGCGGTCGGAGTCGTCGTCGGTGGCGTCCAGCGACAGCGTGGAGTAGGCGTTGCTCGACTCCATGCCCTCCACGATCTCCTCGACCGAGCAGCCGATCGCCTCGGAGAGCTCGCGCGCCGTGGGGGAGCGGCCCAGGCTCTGGGTGAGCTCGGCCGTGGTGGCGCTGATCTGCATCCGCAGCTCCTGCAGCCGCCGCGGCACCCGGATCGCCCAGCCCTTGTCCCGGAAGTACCGCTTGATCTCGCCGATGATCGTCGGGGTCGCGTAGGTGGAGAACTCGACGCCGCGATCGGTGTCGAACCGGTCGACCGACTTGATCAGGCCGATCGTGCCGACCTGGACCAGGTCCTCGTAGGGCTCGCCCCGGTTGCGGAAACGCCGGGCGCAGTGCTCGACCAGCGGCATGTGGAGCTCGAGGAGTGCTTCGCGCGGGTCCTTGCGCAGCAAAGCCTGGCAGCCGTCGTCGGCGCGGAACTCGTGCAGGAAGTCGTCACGGAGGTCCTCGAAGGCGTCGGGGTCACGCAGCCACAGGAAGAGGACGGAGCTGATGCGTCGGGTGCGTTCGGTCGCCGCCGACCGACCGTTGCCGGCGCTCCCCCGAGAGAGGTCGGCAGTCATGACTCGAGCGACGACCGCACGGTGAGGCGCACGGCATACGAGCCGGGCTTGGCGTCGATGGCGGCCTCGGCGGTCAGCGTCGCGAGGACCTGCCAGCCGAAGCTCTCGTAGTCGGGCGCGTCGGGCTCCTGGGCGGCCGTGCTGATCGTCAGGGCGAGCTCGCCCGGCGTCAGCTGGAACCGGCAGTCGAGGACGGCACCTTCATCGGCTTCGTCGAGCACCATCGCGGTCGCCTCGGACACGGCGATGCGGAGGTCTTCGATGTCATCCATGGTGAAGTCCAGGCGCGCGGCCAGGCCCGCCGTCAGCGTGCGCAGGACCGCGGCATAGGCGCCGTCGGCGGGGAGTCGGAGCTCGACGTCGGTGGAGTCGCCGGAGGCGCCTGCGGTGGCTGTGCCGCCGGTGACGGGGCTGCTCGTCTCGGACATGACCGTTCCTCGCAGGGTTGGCTGGGGACCAGAACGTCCCCGAGCCTACGACAACGGCCGCGCCCCGGGGGAGCGCGGCCGTTGTCGAACGGGGCAGGTCAGGGCAGGAGCCCACCCAGCAGGTCGAGCAGGTCCAGCAGGTCGTTCGGGTCCAGGACGCTGTCGAGGCCGAGCCCGCCGAGCAGGTCGTCGAGCAGCCCGCCGAGGCCGAGGGCGACGAGCACGGTGTTGACGACGTCGAGCAGGTCTGCCGGGTCCGGCGCGGTGCCGGTCGAGATCAGGTCGCACAACGGCGCCGCCTGCGGGGCGCTGCTGCAGAGCAGCGCCAGCGGGCTCGCCGTGCTGCCGCCGGGGACGAGGCCGGCGAGGATGTCGCAGATCTCCTGCGGGACCCCGGCATCACAGAGGGTCTGGATCGGGCTCGCGGTCGGCCCGGTCGGCGTACCGGAGTTGCGGCAGTCGATGACCCGCTCCTTGTGGATCGCCACCGCAGCCCTGGCGGCCCGCACCTTGGCCCGTTCCGACTTCACCCGCTTGCTGAGCTTGACGACCCGGGCGTGGCGCGCCTTCTTGACCTTCTTCGTCTTCGCGCGCTTCTCGGCACGCTTGGCCTTGGCGAGGGCGTTGCGCACCTTCTTGAGCGTGCTCTTCCGCTTGCCGTAGTTGTCGCGTGCCTTGTCCAGCGCGGCCTCCTTGGCCGAGCAGTCAGGTGCCTGGGCTGCGGCCGAGCGGACGGCGCGGTCAGCAGCCGGCGCGCCGGCGTTGGCGATGGGTGTGGACGTGAACGTCAGACCCAGGCCGAGGCCCAGTACGACGAGGATCTTGAACAGGGCGCGATGCATCGCGAGTGTCTCCCTCCGGTTGACCCGGGCTGACGGTGTGCCCGGGTACGCGAGCTGCGCATCGGCATCGCGACCGCAAATGACAGGAACCGCACGCCCCGGAGGGCATGCGGTTCCTGAAGTCAGGACCTTGGTCCTGCAGTGGTCCCGGAGATCAGGCCTTCTTGGTCGCCCAGAAGATCTCGGCGATCTCGTCGATCTTGGCGAGCAGCTGGTCGGCCACGTCGGCGTCGAGGGTGCCCTTGGTGCCACTGGCGCCGGCGAGCTTGGTCGCCTCGTTGACGAGCGTGTGCAGCTGCGGGTACGCCTCGAAGTGCGGCGGCTTGAAGTAGTCGGTCCACAGCACCCACAGGTGGTGCTTGACCAGCTCGGAGCGCTGCTCCTTGATGAGGACGGCGCGGGTGCGGAAGTCCGGGTCGTCGCTGTCGAGCGCCTTGGCGATCACGGCCTTGATCGACTCGGCCTCGATGCGGGCCTGGGCGGGGTCGTAGACGCCGCAGGGCAGGTCGCAGTGCGCGGAGACCTCGATCGACGGAGCGATCAGGCTGGGGATGAGACGCGAGAACATGTGGGTCCTCTCCTGAGTTCGATGGGGACAAAGCTGTGCCTGCGACACTACTCGGCATGGAGCGGCGGGCAACGGCAGGTCGCGGGTCGGGACCCGCTCGCCGGATCGGTCTGGCCGTCGTACGAGGTGAATCGATGCGCCCGACGCTGGCGGCGGGCGACCGCCTGCTGGTGACGTACGGCGTCCGGATCCGCCCCGGCCGCGTGGTGGTGGCCCGGTTCGCCGACGGCCGTGTGGTGGTCAAGCGCGCCAGCGAACGGCGTGGACCGCGCTGGTGGCTGGTGGGGGACAACCCCGAAGCCAGCACCGACTCGCGGCATCGGGGCGCGGTCGCGGTCGAGGACGTCCTCGGGGTCGCGCGCGTGCGCCTCTGGCCGCGGCCCCGGCTGCTGTGACCTGTCTCATCCGGACTGTCGGCAAGCCGGCCCGCCGGGTGTGGGAGGATTGCCCGTCGTGGCCGCTGACGAATCTCCTTCCCACCCGCACGCAGGTGAACCGGTCTTCGATCTGCACGTCGGCGGGAAGATGGCGACCGTTCCCACGGCCGACGTCAGCACCAAGGACCAGCTCTCCCTCGCCTACACCCCCGGTGTCGCCGAGGTGTGCGAAGCGATCGCTGCCGATCCGAGCCTGACCCGTCACTACACGTGGGTGCCGAACACCGTCGCCATCGTGACCGACGGCACCGCCGTCCTCGGTCTCGGAGACATCGGTCCGGCAGCCGCGATGCCGGTGATGGAGGGCAAGGCGATCCTCTTCAAGCAGTTCGGTGGCGTCGACGGCATCCCGATCTGCCTGGCGACGACCGACGTCGAGGAGATCATCGAGACCGTCGTCCGGCTGGCGCCGAGCTTCGGCGGCATCAACCTCGAGGACATCTCGGCACCTCGCTGCTTCGAGATCGAGGACCGCCTCAAGGAGGCCCTCGACATCCCCGTCTTCCACGACGACCAGCACGGCACGGCCGTCGTCACGCTGGCCGCACTGAAGAACGCGCTCAAGCTCACGGGCCGCTCGGCCGACACGACCCGTGTCGTCATCTCCGGCGCCGGCGCGGCGGGTGTCGCGATCGCGAAGATCCTGCTCGCCGC
>JAPLCC010000059.1 GCA_026392415.1 Propionibacteriales bacterium | reverse complement strand
TGCGACCTCGACCACGCAACCCCGCATGGCAAGGGCGGACAAACCTGCCCCTGCAACCTGGTCCCCCTGTGCCGGCGACACCACCGCGCAAAAACCCACAGTTCGTGGCGCTACCGAGTGATCCGACCTGGCACGTACTTGTGGACCAGCCCCAACGGCCACCACTTCCTCGTCGACCACACCGGCACCCGAGCACTCGAACCACCACGCTCACCCGACCCGCGCGAATAGCTCCCCCGCCCCGCACCCCGCCCACCAGCGGGGCCACAGGCATGCCTGCACATGCCGAGGAGCTGTGCCCGCGTCAGTCCTTCAGCAGGTACGCCGGCACGTGAATCCTGGTCAGCCGCTCGAGCAGCGTCCATGCGGCAGCCCAGCCCATCACCAGCTGTTCGGCCGCGAGTAGTCGTCGTCGTACAGCTCCTGGTCCTCGCGGCGTTGCTCGAGGCCGTCCTGGTTGTTGCGTTCGAGGCGTTCCTGGCGGGGGTCCTTGGGGCCGTCGTCCTCGCCGTCGTCCCCGTCGCCCGGGTCCTGGGGGGTTTGCGGTGTGGAGTCCTGCGGCTGGTTCTGCTCGACCTTGTTGCGCAGCCGCTCGTCGAGGGCCGCTGCGTCGTCGGTCTGCTCCTCGCCCCGACCCGCGTCGGTCGGGCACTCGCCGGCGGCGAGCACGTCGATGCCGATCTTCCAGGCGATGAGCGCCTCGTCGGTCTCGCCGTCCTCCTGGAGCGCATCGCCCACGGCCTCGTGGACGAGGGCGAGGTTGATGCGCACGGTGCACTCGTCGCGTTCGGGCACGTCCTCCAGTGCGACCTCGTAGGCGGTGATCGCATCGGGCCAGGCGCCGTCGGCATGGAGGGTGGCGCCCTCGTTGAACGCAGTGATCCACGACTCGAACCAGTTCACGCGCTGGTTGTCGGTGAACTCGGCCACCGCGGTGTTGAAGTCGTCGCGGTCGAAGGCTTCTCGTCCGGCCGTGTTGTTGTGCAGCATGAGCGCGACCTTGCCGGTCAGCGCCAGGACGAGCAGTGCCGGCAGGATCCCGGCGAGCAGCAGCACCCGCCTCCGTCGACGGTTCGGGTTCGGTCGCTTCATCGGCCCGTTCCCTTCGGCGCGGCCGGCGTCAGGGTGTGCTTCGAGGCCCACACCGCACGCCACCCGGCCCGCAGCTCGACGAGCACCAGGCCCAGCAGGACCAGGCCGAACAACCAGGTGAGGTCGTGCTTGGCTGGGCGGCCCTCACCGCCGCCGCCGTCGACGTACGACGCCTCGAAGGCATCGGTCACACGAGCGAAGCCCGCGGTGCTCGTCCGGTGCGCGAAGGGGACGCCGAGCTCGTCGGCGATGTCCTCGAGGTTGCCGAGGTCTGCCCTGGAGATCGCGGTCTGGTTGGTCTCGGGATCAAGGACGACACCCTGGTCCTCGTCCAGGTCGTCGGAGGATGGCATCGAAGCGCCCTTCTCCGTGCCGTAGCCGAGGACGACGCCGCCGGCGATCAGGTCGGCGACGTCCTCGAACGAGTTGTCACTGCCCTGGTCGGAGGTGTCCTCACCGTCGCCGACGTAGATCACGATCCGGCGCCGTTCGGGGCGCTGCTCCTCCGCCCGCTCCAGCACCTCGACCAGCTCGGGGACCGGACGGTCGGCGCGAGACCCGTCGCCGTCCTGGGGGCCCTCGAGGTAGAGCGTGTCGACGGCGGACTCGAAGGCCGTGACGTCGGTGGTGAAGGGGAGCACGAGCCGCGCATCGGCCCCGAAGGGCAGGATGGCGAAGCGGGCGCCCGGCAGTTCGTCGACCAGCGCCTGCAGGTCGGCCTTGGCACCGTTGATGCGGGGTTGGCCTTCACCGAAGTCGAGGGCGGCCATCGAGCGGGTGCGGTCGACGACCACGAGCACGTCGACGTCGGCGAGCTGCGTCGGAGCGTCGGCCTCGCCGACGCCCGGGCGCAGCATCACGATCACGAAGGTCAGTGCGATGCCGATCCGCCGGGCGAGCAGCAGCGCCGTCGCAGTGGCCGGGCTCATGGCGCTTCCTCCTCGCGGCGACCACGTACGGCGAGCACGCCCTCGGTGATCCACACCGCAAGCAGCCCGCCCACACCGATCCCGGCGAGGGCAGTGCCGAGCGTGGGTCGGTCGAGGACCTGGACCAGCGGCGGCCGGGTGATCTCCCTGGCCTCCAGCCGGCCGATCGCCTCGACGACCGCGGCTGCGCTGCCGTCGGCCCCGAGGAGGGCGAACGTGCCGCCGGTGCCCTGCGCCGCATCCTCGAACTGCTGCAGCGCGCTCGGGCGCTCGGCGGTCGCCGGCGCCGCGATGCCGTGCACCACGACGTCCTCTGCGGCGGCGAACTCGGCAGCGCCCTGCAGGTCATAGATGCCGTCGCCGATCGGCTCGTTGTCGGAGGCGAGCACGATCGCTCGGCTCCGGTCCTCGTCCTTGCGGTCGAAGCGCTGGACGCAGGAAGCGAGTCCGTCACCCAGCTGGGACTGCACCGACCAGTCGACGACCGTGCCTGCGGTGTAGATGGCGTACTCGTCGCTGTAGACCCCGCCGGTGCCGAAGGCCGACTCGGCCTCGGACAGCTGCTCCACCACGAAGTCGTAGTCGTCGGTCAGCGGGAAGACGGTGATCGCGACACCGCTCCAGATGGTGAGCCCGACCCGCTCGCCCTGGAGGCCGTCGACGATCGTGCGGAACTCGCGCAGCACCTGGGCGTCGACCTCAGCCATCGATCCCGAGGCGTCCAGGCACAGCATGATGTCGCGGGTCCGGTCGTTCTGCTCGGTGCTCTGGCGCTCCTGCACCCGCGCGGAGAGCACGATCGCGCCCGCGCAGGTGATCAGCGCTGCGATGCTCAGGCACGTGCCGAGAGCGACCCGGCGGCGTACGAGCGCCTGGTAGCGGGGGAGCGTCCGCAACCGCGCCGCGTGGGCGACGTACGCCGCACCGGCGGGCAGGCGCCCACGCGTCCGGGCCCACCAGACGAGCAGGCCGATCACCATTAGCACCAGCACGGGCAGCAGCCACGGCCAGCGGAACTCGGTGTCGCCACCGTTCCACGTCAGGTCCATGAGCCCACCAGGTTCCGGGCCCGGTCGACGGCGACGTCGAAGGTGTCGGCGGCCAGGGCGTCGTCAGGTGCGAACTCGGGCGGGTACATCAGCTCGATCGCGTCGACGAGTTCCTGCGGCGCCCGGGTCCGGAAGTCGGCCAGCGCCATCGTGCGCGCCGGCAACGTGGTGACGGTCGCGACGTAGGACCGGACCACGTCGCTCAGCTGCTGGTGCCCGTCGCGAGCCGACAGGGTCCCGAGCCGGACCCGGGCCACGACCTCGTCGATGCGGGCGAGGCACGCGGCCTGCTCACTCGGTACGTCGACGCCGGCCCGCGCGATCGTCGGGACCTTCGGGGCGCGGGTCATCCACCATGCGACGACGTAGTAGACGAGGACGAGCGCGATCAGGACGATCGCAAGGACGAGCCACCGGTCGGCGTACTCGACGGGGCCGGTGAACTCCTCGGGCAGCTCAGCGGCGGCGCGCATGGCGATGCCTCTCCAGCAGCCGGAACACGGCGGTGATCGCCGACTCGGTGTCCCGCACCCGCTCGTGCACGACGCCGAGCTTCTCGAGCGCGCGCCGCAGCTGTTGCTCCTCGGTGCCGACGAGCGTGGCGTACTGGTCGCGCAACTGGCGGTCGTGCCGCAGCCAGCCCGGCACCTCCGCGGCCGCGTCGACGTCGACCAGCCGCCGGTCGGCGACGGCGGGCAGGGTCGGGTCGAGGTCGCCGATCGTCAAGAACAGCACCTCGTGCTGCGCAGTGAGCCGGCGCATGACGTCGGCGCAGTCCTCCGGCAACGTGGTCTCGTCCGAGACGATGACCAGGATCGTGCGACGGCGGATGGTGCGGGTGACGTACCGGAGGAGGGCGGTCAGGTCGGCGGGCGGAGCGTCGGGCGTGATCGCGTCGTGGACCGCAGCCAGGTGGCGTTCGAGGTGGAGCTCACTGCCCTCGGGTGGCCGGGCGTGCTGGTGCGCGGCGTTGCCGTGGACGAGGGCGACGAGGTCGCCGTGCTTGACCGCGAGATAGCCCATCACCCCGGAGACGAAGACGGCGAGCTCACGCTTGGAGACGGCCGCGTCGTTCATCGCCGCCATGCTCCGCCCGGTCGAGACGCACAACAGCACGGTGTGCTTGCGTTCGGCGACGTAGCGCTTGATCAGGACCTGGCGACTTCGGGCCGAGGCCTTCCAGTCGATGTCCTTCACGTCGTCGCCGCGGACGTACTCGCGCAGGTCGTTGAAGTCGATGCCGCGACCGACGTGGATGGCGGCGTACTCGCCCTCGAGCAGGCCCCGCACCTTGCGGTGTGCGTGCACCGACAGTCGGGACTTGATCCGGGTGAGGTGGGCGGTCATCGCTGCGTCATCTCGGGGCCAGGGTCACGGCGTCGGTACGGCGCGGAACACGGCGTCGATCACCGTTTCCGGGCGGACCCGGTCAGCCAGCGCTTCGAAGCTGAGGTGGATCCGGTGCCGAAGGACGCTGTGCCGCAGCTCGCGGACGTCCTCGGGGATGACGTAGTGGCGGCCCTGGACCACGGCCATCGCGCGCGCCGCCTGGAAGAAGGCGATCGAACCACGCGGGCTGGCGCCGATGTCGACGTAGTTGCCGAGCTCGGGGCCGAGCAGCTGGCCCACGTTGCGGGTCGCACGGATGACGGAGACGACGTAGCGCTTGATCGCCGGGTCGACGTACACGCGCCGGACGAGGCTCTGGATCTCGGCGATCTCGGCGGTGGTCACGACCGGCTCGATGTCGGTCATGTGCTGGCCGAGCGTGCCGTCGTCGATCCGCTCGAGGACCATCAGCTCGTCGTCCTCGCTGGGGTAGTCGACGATCTCCTTCAGCAGGAACCGGTCCATCTGTGCGTGGGGAAGGATGTAGGTGCCTTCCTCCTCGATCGGGTTCTGCGTCGCCAGCACCATGAACGGCTCGGGCAGGCGATGGATCGTGCCGGCGATCGAGGTCTGCCGCTCCTGCATGGCCTCGAGCAGCGCCGACTGGGTCTTGGCGCTCGAGCGGTTGATCTCGTCGAGGAGCACGAAGTTGGCGTGCACGGGGCCCAGCTGGGTCTCGAACTCGTGGCGCCGCGGGTCGTAGACCTGGGTGCCGATGATGTCGCTGGGCAGCAGGTCAGGGGTGCACTGGATACGGGCGAACTGTGCGTTGATCGCCTGGGCGAGCGTGGCCGACGCCAGGGTCTTCGCGAGACCGGGGACGCTCTCGAGCAGCACGTGCCCCTCGGCGAGGAGCGTCACCAGGAGGGCGGTCCGCACGCGGTGCTGGCCCACGACCCGGCTGGAGAACGCCTCCGAGACCCGGCTGATCGCCTCCGTCGCGTGCTCGAGCTCGGCGGCCGTCAACGGTGCGCCCGGCTCGGTCGCCGGCCGGCGCGCCGTGGCCCCGGCGGGATTGGTCGGTGACTCGAAGACGTCGGTCATGCCGGCAAACCTACTTGTCAGCGCCCAGCGAAGAGTCGGGTCCGCAGGTCCTCGTCGCGACGCAGGCGCACCAGGTCACGTTGGCGGCGCTCGGCGATGATCGCCGCCAGCACCAGTTCGGGCGGTGCGCCCACCGGCGGCGCAGGCGACACATGGGGCAGTACGTCGGCCAGCAGCGCTGCACCGACCCGGCTCCGCGACGCCGGATCGAGGGTGGGCAGTCGTCCCAGGAACTGCCGCACGGCCAGCGCGGTGCCGGTCGGCAGCATGCCGAGGTCGGTACGCCGCGCCCACACGGCCAGGGCAGGCGGCATCGGCGGCGGGTGGGGCAGGCGCAGGGGGACCCGGGCGCGCACGACGTACGTCCCGGCGGCGTAGTCGCCCAGGCGCTTGCCGCGCGAGCTCAACATGATCGAGAAGAAGGCCGGGGCCCCGGTGAAGGCGTAGATCTCCACGAAGCCGATCAGTGCACGCACCAGGGCGTGGTGGAAGCTGATCGGCCCGCCGTCGTCGCGGACCGCGCGGAGCCCGAGGGCGAACTTCCCGACGGAGCGACCGCGGGTGAGCGTCTCGAACGTCGTCGGCACGACGAGGAACGTGATCACGACGGCGAGCACGGTGGCGGCGCCGACGAGGGCGTCGTCGCCGAACGGCGCTGCGGCGACCACCAGCAGGATGAAGGAGACGATGAAGGTCACGAAGGTGACCAGCACGTCGATCAGGCCGCTCGCCAGGCGGAGTCCGAGGGAGGCTGCGGGCAGGTCGAGCGCGACTCCTTCGCCGGTGACCAGGTCATCAGCGGTGACGGTGGCGAAGTCGGACGTGCTCATCGCGGCCAGCCTAGTGGTCGAGCCAGACGACTATGTCCGGCAACTAGTCTGTGCGCGTGCCCCGCATCGACCTCGACGCCTACGTCGCGGCCCACTCGCATTCGTGGCACCGGCTCGAGGAACTGGTGGTGGCCCGTGGGCGCACCGGGCTCGAGGCCGATGAGCTCGTCGACCGCTACCAGCAGGTGGCCACGCACCTCTCGGTCGTTCGGACGTCGGCGCCCGACGGGGAGCTCGTGGCCTACCTGTCGTCGCTGCTCGGACGTGCGCGGATCGCGATGCTCTCCTCCCGGGTGCCGAGCTGGCGCGGGGTCGGACGGTTCTTCACCGACCAGTTCCCGGCCGCGCTCTACCGGCTGCGCTGGTGGTGGCTCGGGTGTCTGGCCGGCAACGTGGTCGTGATCGCCGTGATGATGATCTGGCTCGCGCACCACCCCGAGGTCGAGCAGAACCTGCTCTCGCCCCAGGAGGTCGACCAGCTGGTCAACAGCGACTTCGAGAGCTATTACAGCGAGAACGCCGCCAGCGCGTTCGCCACCCATGTCTGGATCAACAACACGTGGGTCAGCGCCCTGTGCATCGCGTTCGGGATCCTCGGCTTCCCGGTGATCTACCTGCTCTTCCAGAACATTGCGAACCTGGCGATCATCGGCGCGATCATGACCCGCCACGACCGTGGCGAGCTCTTCTGGGGGCTGATCCTCCCGCACGGACTGCTCGAGCTCACCTGCGTGTTCGTCGCCGGCGGCGTCGGGCTGCGGCTGTTCTGGTCGTGGATCGAGCCGGGCGACCTGAGTCGCGCGTCGTCGCTCGCGCGGGCCGGTCGTACGGCGGTCACGGTGGCGCTGGGTCTCGGCGTGGTGCTGTTCATCAGCGGCATCGTCGAGGGCTTCGTGACGCCCTCGCCCCTGCCCACGTGGGCCCGGATCGGCATCGGCATCCTCGCCGAGGCACTGTTCCTGGCCTATGTGTTCGTCGTCGGCCGGGCCGCCGCTGGCCGGGGCGCGACGGGTGACATCGGAGCGGACCTGCTCGAGGACCGGGTCGCCACCCAGGCCTGACCCGGCCGTCGCTACAACAGGCCCTGCGCCTTGAGGTGCAGGTAGTGGTCGGCCAGTGCTGGCGGCAGCTGCGCCGCGTCGGCGTCGACCACGTCCACGCCCAGTCGGGCCAGGACGTCACGCATCCGCGCACGGCGCTCGAGCTCGTGCTCGGCCGCCGCGGCACCGTAGACGTCGTCGGCCGTGGCGGCATCGGAAGGTGTCGCCAAACGGTTGAGCTCGGGGTCGCGTACCGAGGCGACCACGACGCGGTGGTGCCGGGTCAGGACCGGCAGCACGGGCAGCAACCCGTCGGCAATGGCCGAGGGCTCCAGCGCCGTCAGCAGTACGACGAGCGCCCGCTGTCGCCCGAAGCCCTGGACTGCGCCGGCGAGCGCATCCCAGTCCGCTTCGACGAGGACCGGGTCGAGGTCGGCCATCTGCTCCTGCAGCCGCGCCGCGACGTCCCGTACGCCGTGCACCCGTTGGCGGGCGCGGACCCGGCGGTCCCCGGCCAGGAAGTCGATCCGGTCGCCGGCGCGAGAGGCGAGTGCCCCGAGGAGGAGGGCAGCGTCCATCGCGGCATCGAGACGCGGCATGCCCTCGGCGTCGTCGGCGCCCGCGGCGCGCGCGACCCTCCCGGCGGAGGTGCGGGAGGTGTCGAGGACGATCACCACCCGGCGGTCGCGCTCGGGCTGCCAGGTGCGGACCACGACGTGGGGCGTCCGGGCAGACGCGCGCCAGTCGATCGAGCGCACGTCGTCACCGCGGACGTACTCGCGCAGCGAGTCGAACTCGGTGCCCTGGCCACGCACCCGGATCGCCGCGCGGCCGTCGAGGTCGCGCAGCCGGGCCAGTCGCGACGGCAGGTGTTTGCGCGACTCGAACGGCGGCAGTGCGCGGACCGAGCCCGGGACGTCGTACGTCTTCTGGCGGGCGGCGAGGCCGAGGGGACCCCAGGACCGGATGGTGACGCCGTAGGCCCGCAGGTCGCCGCGGCGACGGGGGAGCAGGGGGGTGGTCAGGCGGTGGTCGTCGCCGGGCGCCAGGCGCAGGCGGTGGCGGTTGTCGGTGGCGCCGGCCGAGGGCTGCCAGGCGTCGCGGACCTGGAGGCGCAGGGCGCGGGTTCCCGTGTTGACGAGGGCCAGCCCGGCGGTGGCGGGGTCGCCGAGCCGCACTGTGCCGGGCTGACGACGGGTGATGCCGACCGCTGCCGGCTTCGGGGTGAGCAGCAGGTCGATCCCCACCAGGATCGCGACGCCGAACAGCCACAGCACGACGGTGCCCGAGGCAGGGCGCAGCACGACCGCCGCCAGCCCCATGAGGAGCAGCAGCGGAACGCGCCCGGAGATCACCATGGGTGCCCTGACCTACCTGGGGACCGGCACGGACGCGATGGCCGAGCTCAGCACCTGGGCGACGTCGACGCCTTCGAGCTCGGCTTCGGGCCGCAGGCCCAGGCGGTGCACGAGCGCCGCCTGCGCGAGTGCCTTGACGTCGTCGGGTGTGACGAAGTCGCGGCCGGACAACCACGCCCAGGCGCGCGCGGCGCGCAGGAGGGCGGTCGCACCACGAGGGCTGACACCGAGCGACAGGGACGGCGACTGGCGGGTGGCCCGCGCGATGTCGACGATGTACGTCGCCACCTCGGTGGACACCTGCACGCGGCGTACTGCGGCCTGGCCCGCTTCGAGGTCCGCACCGCTGGCCACCGCGCCAACGCCGGCGCCCGCGACGTCGCGGGGGTCGAAGCCGGCGGCGTGCCGGGTCAGGATGGCGATCTCGTCGTCGCGCGGCGGGATCGGGAGCACGACCTTGAGCAGGAAGCGATCCAGCTGGGCCTCGGGCAGGGGATAGGTGCCCTCGAACTCGACCGGGTTCTGGGTGGCCGCGACGAGGAAAGGTCGCGGGAGCGGCCGGGTCACGCCGTCCGCGGAGACCTGTCCCTCCTCCATCGCCTCGAGCAGCGCCGACTGCGTCTTCGGGGGCGTCCGGTTGATCTCGTCGGCGAGCAACAGGTTGGTGAAGATCGGGCCCTCGCGGAAGCTCAGCTCGCCGGCGGTCGAGTCGATGACCAGCGACCCGGTGATGTCACCGGGCATCAGGTCGGGCGTGAACTGCACCCGCCGCGTCTGCACCGATAGGCTGGCAGCCAGGGTGCGCACCAGCAGCGTCTTGGCCGTGCCGGGCACGCCTTCCATCAGCACGTGGCCGCCGCAGAGCAGTGCGACGAGGAGCCCGGAGACGGCGGCGTCCTGGCCGACCACCGCCTTGGCCACTTCCTGGCGTACGGCGAGCAGCCGCTCGCGCACCGCCTGGTCCTCCGGTGCTGGTGGGGGCGGGAAGCCATTGGTCGAGGTCATCCGCGTCGTACCTCTCTTCTCAATCGGGTGAGTTCCTGGGCGAGCCGGATCAGGTCGTGATCGGTCGCAGGGGGTGGTTGGTCTTCGGTGAGCAACGGGCCGATCGCGTCGACGGGCGCGCCCAGGTGGCGTGCCGTCGCGTCGATCAGGGTGGTCGCGTCGGTTCGACGGTCGAGGCGCAGTCGCGTCGCGAGATCCGCGCGGGCCGCGCGGCGCAGGGCGCGCGCCGCGTGACCGCGGTCGCCGCTGCGGCGATACATCCGACCGCGGCTGTGGGCGGTCTCGACCGCACGGACGACCACCGGGAGCGGCTCGGTCGAGAGCGGCCCCAGCCGGCGCATGCGCCAAAGGATCAGTGCGATCACCGACAGTGCTCCGAGCCAGACGCCGGGCCCGATCCAGCGTGGGATCAGGGACGAGAGGGTGACGGCTTCGTCGGCCGTCGCATCGGCGGGATCGGGGACATACCAGACCACGCGCTCGCTGGCACCGAGCACGCGCAGCGCGATGGCTGCGTTGTCGGCGCGGAGGACCTGGTCGTTGCTGAGCGCCTGCCCGGCGCCGAAGAGCACGAGACGCTCGTCGGGCCGCTCGAGGAGTACGGCGCCCCCGCTGGTCGCGAAACAAGTGGCGTCGTCGCTCGCCCCCCTGAAGACGGTGGCGTTGTCGACCTCGAGCGTGAGGCCGTCGACGCTCGCACTGCAGTCGGCAGCGATCCTGTCGTCCGACTGACCGACGGTGGTCAGGTCACGGTCGATGTCCTGCACCACCGGATAGGAGGGTTCGACCAGCACGAGGCGGCCCGGCGCGGCCTGTTTGCGGAGCCGCTCAAAGGTGCTCTCGGCGAGGTACTCGGTGCTGGTGACCACCACGGTGGTCGAGCCGTCGACGGTCGAGTCGTCGAGCGCGTCGGCCGACCGGACGATCGTCACGTCGACGCCTTCTTCCTCGAGCACCTTCGCGAGGGCCTGACCGCCCTCGGGCCCGGGGTTGCGCGGATCGAGCGCGTCGGGGTGGGTCTCGGCGTCGCGCGTGGTCCACACGGCCACGCCGAGAGCCAGGGTCAGGGCGAGCGCGACCAGCACCCACCCCGGGATCCGGGGTGTGCGCCTCATCGGCGCACCGCTCGGCCCGAGAGCGTGTCGTCGAGAGCCAGCAGGTCCTGCACCTGGTCCGCGGTGGCCGGCCGGTCGCCGTACAGGACCTGGTCGAAGAGGTCGGCGCCCCGGCGCAGCGCGTTGCCGTGGTCGGTGAACCGGGCGGCGAGGGCACCGGCGAGCTCGTGGGCGGTGGCCTGGGGGACGTCCTCGATCCGCCCCCGCTCGATCTGGCGCAGCGCGGTGGCGCGGAAGGCATCGACCAGCGCGGCCTCGGGCTCGTCCGCTGCGAGGGCGGCCACCGCACGCGCGCGCAGCTCGTCGGCGGTCACGGCCTCGCCGGTGAGGGCGGGCGTGATGGTCCGGTCCGCCCGGGCGGTACGCCGTGCCTGCGACACGATGAGGATCAGGCCCAGGGCGAGCAGCAGGCCGACCATGACGGCCGCGGCCAGTGCCACGGGCGGTGCGCCCGAGGCGGCACCGACGCTGTCGTTGATCAGACGGTCGAGCCAGTCGGTGATCCGCTCCAGCAGGTTGGCGTCGTAGTACTCCGGGTGCGCGAGCTCACGGCGCAGCTGGTCGCGCGCCTCGTCACCGCTCGGGTCGAGCGGCGGTTCGAGGCGGCCGAGCAGCGGCAGCACGAGCACGACGTTCATGCGGCGATGACGCCCGCTTCACGCATCAGCTCGACGTCCAGCGCCTCCTTGCGGATGCGCAGGTCGACGTACTGCACGGACGTGACGGCCGCGAGGAACGGTGCGACGAACGCGTTCTGGATGACCAGCGAGATCGCCTGGGTGAGCACGAGGAGCAGTGCGGAGTACTCCGGCCAGGCGAAGGCGCCGATCTCGCCGAAGATGACGACCGGCGCCGACAGCATGCCGCCGGCCACCTGGGCGATGACGACCGTCAGCAGCGCGATCCCGAACGTCCGCCAGTACTGGCGGGAGGTGAGGGTCCAGCCGCGGCCGATCGCTTGGAAGACGCCGACGGGCTCCAGCATCAGCGCGGGCACGGGCAGGTAGTAGAAGCGCACCCACAACCAGCAGCACAGTGCGATGAACGCCGGGATGCTGAGCAGCGCCCAGATGACGATCGGCCACGGGTTGGCGCTCAGCACGACGACCACGATCCACAGCCCGACGTAGACGAGGAGCAGCGCGAGGTACGCCAGGTTGATCACGAGGGCGAGCCCGATCAGCCGCCATCGCTTGCCGTGTGTCGCGTCCCAGGCCTCGCGGAGCCCGAGTCGCCGACCGACCGCCGCGGCGCGGGTGACCTGGGCGATCATGCCCGTCACCAGGATCACGCCGACCTGGGCCAGGACCAGGGAGAGCAGCAGCGAGCCGTAGGCGGCGATGATGCCCAGCAGGTCGGCGGTGCTGGCGTCGGGATCGAAGTTCCCGGACGAGTCGAGCCCGAGGCCGACGGTGAAGGTGAGGACGGCGGTGATCGCCACGGGGATGACCATCGCCACTGCCGTGACCATGACCGCCGCGCCGACGGTCGCCTTCGGGTTGAACCGGATGATCCGGAAGGCGCCGTCGTAGATGCTGCCGAGATTGAGTGGGCGCAACGGGAAGGCGCCGGGCTTGTGGGCAGCGCCCAGGGCGAGGCCGGGCGGGGGACCGCCGGGTCGACCCTGCGCGGCGTACGACGCCCACGGGGTCGCCGGGGGAGGGGGAGCGGCAGGGGCGCCCGGGGGTGCGAACCCGGCGTGGTTCGGCAGGGGTTCTTCCGGCGGCGGGGCACCCGGGGGCGGGTACGGCGACGGGCCGTCGGTCATCGTTCTCCCTCGTCGTGGTGGGGTCTTTCCGGGGCGCGGCCATCCTTGCATCCCGCCCCTCATGGCCCGATGCCTTCCGAATTTGGTCACGCCGGGGGAACTCTGCCAAGATGTTCCGGTTGCCCCGATGGGTTTGTCGGGGTGCGAGCAACACACCATTGACTACTGAATCGTGTCTCCCACACGGAGCGCCCGGGTCCCTGATCCGGTCGAAGCCGTGAAGAGCGTGTTCCGGTCGTCGACGTTGGTCGCACCGCACGCCACCGGATCTCCCACCTGGGAGCCCGGGGGTGAGACCCGAATCAGGCAACAACAGCTCCACTCCTTCCGCGCCAGCAGCCAGGGCAATCGGTGGGGAACAGACGTGTGTGTCGGCAAGCCGGCGCGACACGCCCGACCTCGGGGGTCGGAGCTGCCAACAGATTTGACCGGCCCGGTACGTACGACACGAAAAGGACGAGAGAGACCTATGGCGGGACAGAAGATCCGCATCAGGCTCAAGGCCTATGACCACGAGGTGATCGACACCTCGGCGCGCAAGATCGTCGACACGGTCACCCGTACGGGTGCCAAGGTCGCCGGCCCGGTGCCGCTGCCGACCGAGAAGAACGTCTTCTGTGTCATCCGGTCGCCGCACAAGTACAAGGACTCGCGCGAGCACTTCGAGATGCGCACGCACAAGCGCCTCATCGACATCATCGACCCCACGCCGAAGACCGTCGACAGCCTCATGCGCCTCGACCTTCCGGCCGGTGTCGACATCGAGATCAAGCTCTGAGGTTGTTGAGATGACATTCGAACGCAACGTGAAGGGTCTGCTGGGCACCAAGCTCGGCATGACCCAGCTGTGGGACGAGAACAACCGCGTCGTCCCGGTGACCGTCATTGCGGCCAGCACCAACGTGATCACCCAGGTCCGTCAGCCCGAGCCGGACGGCTACAACGCCATCCAGATCGGCTTCGGCGAGATCGAGGGCCGCAAGGTCAACAAGCCGCAGGCCGGCCACTTCGCGAAGGCCGGCACCACGCCGCGCCGCCACGTGGTCGAGATCCGCACCGCTGACGCCTCCGAGTACACCGTTGGCCAGGAGCTGGCCGTTGACACCTTCGAGGCCGGCCAGGTCATCGACGTCACCGGCACCAGCAAGGGCAAGGGTTTCGCCGGTGTCATGAAGCGTCACGGCTTCCACGGCGTCGGCGCCTCGCACGGTGCCCACCGCAACCACCGCAAGCCCGGCTCGATCGGCGCGTGTGCCACGCCCGGTCGCGTGTTCAAGGGCATGCGGATGGCTGGACGCATGGGTAGCGACACGGTCACGACGCAGAACATCACTGTTCACGCCGTCGACGTCGAGAAGGGCCTCGTGCTCCTCAAGGGTGCCGTTCCCGGCCCCAAGGGTGGCGTCGTCGTCCTCCGCTCCGCCGCGAAGAAGGGCTGATCGACATGGCCAAGACTGTTTCCGTTGACCTTCCCGCCGAGATCTTCGACGCCGAGGTCAACATCCCCCTGATCCACCAGGTCGTGGTTGCCCAGCAGGCAGCCGCACGCCAGGGCACGCACTCGACCAAGCGTCGTGGCGAGGTCCGCGGCGGTGGCCGCAAGCCGTACAAGCAGAAGGGCACGGGCCGCGCCCGCCAGGGCTCGACCCGCGCGCCGCAGTTCGCCGGCGGTGGCATCGTCCACGGACCGCACCCGCGCGACTACAGCCAGCGCACCCCCAAGAAGATGAAGGCCGCCGCACTTCGCGGTGCCCTCTCGGACCGGGCGCGCAACGAGCGGATCCACGTCGTCGACGCTCTGGTCACCGGCGACAAGCCGTCGACCAAGACCGCGCTGACCTCGCTGCTGGCCCTGTCCGACCGCCGCAAGTTCCTCGTCGTGCTCGAGCGCACCGACAGCCTGACCTGGCTCTCGCTGCGCAACGCGCCCGAGGTGCACATCGTGGCTGTCGACCAGCTCAACACCTACGACGTCCTCGCTTGCGACGACGTGGTGTTCAGCAAGGCCGCGTTCGACCTGTTCGTCTCCGGCGACAAGGCGTCGACCAAGGTCGCGCCCAAGGCCGAGAAGGCTCCCAAGGCTGAGAAGGCCGCCGAGGCTGCTCCGGTCGCCGAGCTGCCCACGGGCGCGAAGGCTCCGCTGAAGAGCGGCGGCGCGCCGAAGGGCTACGACGTCAAGGGCAACGCCGACTCGGGCCTCTACCACGAGCCCGACGGCCAGTGGTACGACGCCACGGTCGCCGAGTTCTACTTCAAGTCCGCCGAGGACGCCGAGGCCGCTGGCTTCAAGCGTGCCGGTTCGAAGGAGGCCTGAGCATGAGCACCCTGCACAAGGACCACCGCGACGTCCTGATCGCGCCGGTCGTGTCCGAGAAGAGCTACAGCCTCCTCGACAACAACAAGTACACGTTCGTCGTGCGCCCTGACGCCAACAAGACCGAGATCAAGATCGCGGTCGAGAAGATCTTCGGCGTCAAGGTCACCTCGGTGAACACCCTCAACCGCACGGGCAAGGTCCGTCGGACCAAGCACGGCCTTGGCAAGCGCAAGGACACCAAGCGCGCCATCGTCAGCCTGGCTGAGGGCCACCGCATCGACATCTTCGGAGGTCAGGCCTGATGGCTATCCGTAAGTACAAGCCGACAACCCCGGGCCGTCGTGGCTCGTCGGTCGCCGACTTTGCCGAGATCACCCGCACCACGCCGGAGAAGTCGCTCACGCGTCCGCTCCCCAAGAAGGGTGGCCGCAACAACCAGGGACGCATCACCACGCGTCACCAGGGTGGCGGTCACAAGCGTGCCTACCGGATCATCGACTTCCGTCGCTACGACAAGGACGGCGTGCCGGCCAAGGTCGCTCACATCGAGTACGACCCCAACCGCACCGCGCGTATCGCGCTCCTGCACTACGCCGACGGCGAGAAGCGCTACATCGTGGCGCCGAAGGACCTCACCCAGGGCATGCGCGTGGAGTCGGGCGTCGGGGCTGACATCAAGCCCGGCAACAACCTGCCGCTGCGCAACATCCCGGTCGGTACGACCATCCACTGCGTCGAGCTCCGTCCGGGTGGTGGCGCCAAGATGGCCCGCTCCGCCGGTAACAGCGCGCAGCTGGTGGCCCGTGAGGGTTCCCGCGCCACGCTGCGTCTGCCTTCGGGCGAGATGCGGTTCGTCGACGTGCGCTGCCGCGCCACCGTCGGTGAGGTCGGCAACGCCGAGCAGTCCAACATCAACTGGGGCAAGGCCGGCCGCATGCGCTGGAAGGGCAAGCGCCCGACCGTCCGCGGTGTCGTCATGAACCCGGTCGACCACCCGCACGGTGGTGGCGAGGGCAAGACGTCCGGTGGACGTCACCCCGTTTCCCCGTGGGGCAAGCCCGAGGGCCGTACGCGCAAGCGCAAGGCCAGCGACTCCCAGATCATTCGCCGCCGCAAGTCCGGCAAGAACAAGCGCTGAAGGAACTGAAAGATGCCTCGCAGCCTGAAGAAGGGCCCCTTCATCGACGGCCACCTCCTCAAGAAGGTGGACGCCGAGAACGACAAGGGCACCCATAACGTCATCAAGACCTGGTCCCGCCGGTCAATGATCATCCCCTCGATGATCGGTCACACGATCGCGGTTCACGACGGTCGCAAGCACGTGCCGGTCTTCGTGTCCGACTCGATGGTCGGCCACAAGCTGGGCGAGTTCGCTCCCACCCGCACCTACCGCGGGCACGTCAAGGAAGACCGAAAGGGGCGCCGCCGATGAGCACCACCGAGCGTCACCGCACCAGCGCGCGCCGGGAGTCGATCCTGGGCGACGAGCCGGGTGCCTACGCCTCCGCTCGTTATGTGCGGATCACCCCGATGAAGGCGCGCCGCGTCATCGACCTGGTCCGCGGCATGCCCGCTGACGACGCGCTGACCCTGCTGCAGTTCGCACCGCAGTCGGCCTCGACCACGATCTTCAAGGTGCTGCAGAGCGCCGTCGCCAACGCGGAGACCACCGAGGGCCTGCCCACGGGCGACCTGGTCGTCTCCGTCGCGCGGGTCGACGAAGGTCCGACGATGAAGCGCTGGCGTCCGCGTGCGCAGGGCCGGGCCACCCGGATCAACAAGCGCACCAGCCACATCACCATCGCGGTCCAGCCGGCAGACGTTGTCGCTGCGAAGTCCAAGAAGGGGGCCAAGAAGTAATGGGTCAGAAGATCAACCCGAACGGCTTCCGTCTCGGCATCTCCACCGACCACAAGTCGCGTTGGTACGCCGACAAGCTGTACAAGGCATACGTCGGCGAGGACGTCGCGATCCGCAAGCTGCTCAGCAAGGGCATGGAGCGGGCCGGCATCTCCAAGGTCGAGATCGAGCGCACCCGTGACCGGGTTCGCGTCGACATCCACACCGCGCGTCCCGGCATCGTCATCGGTCGCCGCGGCGCCGAGGCCGACCGGATCCGTGGCGAGCTCGAGAAGCTCACCGGCAAGCAGGTCCAGCTGAACATCCTCGAGGTCAAGAACCCCGAGATCGACGCTCAGCTCGTCGCCCAGGGTGTTGCCGAGCAGCTCTCCGGTCGCGTGCAGTTCCGTCGCGCGATGCGCAAGGCCATGCAGACCTCGATGCGTTCGGGTGCCAAGGGCATCCGGATCCAGTGCTCCGGCCGCCTCAACGGTGCCGAGATGTCGCGCACCGAGTTCTACCGCGAGGGTCGCGTGCCGCTGCACACCCTGCGTGCCGACATCGACTACGGCTTCTACGAGGCCCGCACCACCTTCGGCCGCATCGGCGTGAAGGTTTGGATCTACAAGGGTGAGGTTGCCGGCACGCGTGCCGAGCGTCAGGCCCAGGCTGCTGCCCGCGCCGGTGTTCCCGGCCGTGGCGCTGGCCGTCCCACCCGTGGTGGAGAGCGCCCGACCCGTGGGTCCCGCGCCGACCGCCCGACCCGCTCCGACGCGCCCTCTGACGCAGCTGCCGCTCCGGCGACCGCTGCCCCCGAGGCGGCTGCTGCGGAGCCGACCACCGGAACGGAGTCCTGAGCCATGTTGATGCCGCGTCGCGTCAAGCACCGCAAGCAGCACCACCCGAAGCGTCGGGGTGCTGCGAAGGGTGGCACCTCGCTCGCGTTCGGTGACTTCGGTATCCAGGCGATCGAGGGTCACTACGTGACCAACCGTCAGATCGAGTCCGCTCGTATCGCGATGACCCGTCACATCAAGCGTGGTGGAAAGGTGTGGATCAACATCTACCCCGACCGTCCGCTGACCAAGAAGCCGGCTGAGACCCGCATGGGTTCCGGTAAGGGCTCGCCCGAGTGGTGGGTCGCCAACGTCAAGCCCGGCCGTGTCATGTTCGAGCTGTCCGGTGTTTCGGAGGACGTCGCCCGTGAGGCGATGCGCCGTGCCATCCACAAGCTGCCCATGAAGTGCCGCTTCATCACCCGAGAGGCTGGTGAGTTCTGATGGCCATCAACGCCACTGCTGCTCACGAACTGGATGAGCTCAACGACATCGACCTCGAGGCCAAGCTGCGTGAGGCCAAGGAGGAGCTGTTCAACCTGCGTTTCCAGGCGGCCACCGGCCAGCTGGAGAGCCACGGACGGCTCCGCACGGTCAAGAAGGACATTGCCCGGATCTACACCGTGGTGCGCGAGCGCGAGCTCGGTATTCGCACCGCGCCGGGTGCTGAGGAGGAGAACTGATGGCTGAGCAGACTGAGACCGCCCGCAACGCGCGCAAGACCCGCGAGGGCCTCGTGGTCAGCGACAAGATGGACAAGACCGTCGTCGTGACCGTCGAGGACCGCGTCAAGCACGCGCTCTACGGCAAGGTCATGCGGCGTACGAGCCGTCTGAAGGCGCACGACGAGGCCAACGAAGCCGGCATCGGCGACCGCGTCCTCATCATGGAGACCCGCCCGCTGTCTGCCACCAAGCGCTGGCGCGTGGTGGAGATCCTCGAGCGCGCGAAGTAAATCCGTTCGGCCAGGCTCGATCGCCTGTGAGCGATCGAGAACCGGCACGACAACCAGGAGAAATCGATGATTCAGCAGGAGTCGCGACTCAAGGTCGCCGACAACACCGGTGCGAAGGAGATCCTTTGCATCCGGGTGCTTGGCGGCTCCGGTCGTCGCTACGCCGGGATCGGTGACGTCATTGTCGCCACCGTCAAGGACGCCATTCCCGGCGGCAACGTGAAGAAGGGTGACGTCGTCAAGGCGGTCATCGTGCGCACCGTCAAGGAGCGCCGTCGTCCTGACGGCTCGTACATCCGCTTTGACGAGAACGCCGCGGTGATCCTCAAGAACGACGGCGAGCCCCGTGGAACCCGCATCTTCGGCCCCGTGGGCCGCGAGCTGCGAGAGAAGAAGTTCATGAAGATCATCTCGCTCGCGCCGGAGGTGCTGTGATGGCTGGCCGCAAGAAGGCTGAGCAGGACCGCAAGAAGCCCAACCTGCATGTCAAGAAGGGCGACACCGTCAAGGTCATCGCCGGCAAGGACAAGGGCGCCGAAGGCAAGATCATCAAGGTGATCCGTGAGGACCACCGCGTGATCGTCGAGGGTGTCAACCGGATCAAGAAGCACACCAAGGTCGTCGACCAGGGTGGGCGCGCCGGCAACACTGGCGGCATCATCACCACCGAAGCCCCGATCCACGTGTCCAACGTGATGCTGGTCGAGGGTGACGGCGTGACCCGTACCGGCAGCAAGCGGGTCGAGGTCACCAAGCGTCGCCCGGATGGCTCGGAGTACGCCTCGACGCGCAGCGTCCGTATCTCCCGCAAGACCGGGAAGGAAATCTGATGACGGAGTCCAACGACGTCGCGGTCGCCGAGAAGGTGTACCCGCGTCTCAAGACCAGGTACCGCGAGGAGATCATCCCCGCCCTGCGTACCGAGTTCGAGATCGCCAACGTCATGCAGGTGCCCGGCCTGACCAAGATCGTGGTCAACATGGGTGTCGGCGAGGCCGCGCGTGACTCGAAGCTGATCGAGGGCGCGATCCGCGACCTCACCGCGATCACCGGCCAGAAGCCGTCGGTGACCAAGGCTCGCAAGTCGATCGCCCAGTTCAAGCTGCGTGAGGGCATGCCGATCGGCACGCACGTCACGCTGCGTGGCGACCGCATGTGGGAGTTCCTCGACCGCCTGCTCTCGCTGGCGCTGCCCCGTATCCGCGACTTCCGGGGCCTCTCGCCCAAGCAGTTCGACGGCCGTGGCAACTACACGTTCGGTCTGACCGAGCAGGTCATGTTCCACGAGATCGACCAGGACAAGGTCGATCGTCAGCGGGGCATGGACATCACCATCGTCACCACGGCGACCAACGACGAGCAGGGACGGGCGCTCCTGAAGCAGCTCGGCTTCCCGTTCAAGGAGAACTGACATGGCGAAGACTGCTCTGAAGGTCAAGGCCGCCCGCAAGCCCAAGTTCGCGGTCCGCGGTTACACCCGCTGCCAGCGCTGCGGCCGCCCGAAGGCCGTCTACCGCAAGTTCGGCCTGTGCCGGATCTGCCTGCGGGAGATGGCCCACCGCGGCGAGCTGCCCGGCGTCACCAAGTCGAGCTGGTAATACCCAACCGTTGAAGGTCCACCCGCCGTGCGCGGGTGGAAACCACAGCAGAAAGAAAACACATCATGACGATGACTGACCCGATCGCAGACATGCTCACGCGTCTGCGTAACGCCAACCAGGCGTACCACGATGCGGTGACCATGCCGTACAGCAAGCTCAAGGAAGGCGTCGCGGAGATCCTCCGCCAGGAGGGGTACATCACCTCCTTCGCCGTTGCCGACAACGAGAACGGCGTCGGCAAGCTGCTGACCGTCACCCTCAAGTACGGCCGCAACCGCGAGCGCTCGATCGCCGGCGTCCGCCGCATCAGCAAGCCCGGCCTGCGGGTGTACGCCAAGCACACCGGCCTCCCCAAGGTTCTCGGTGGCCTCGGTGTCGCGATCATCTCGACCAGCCAGGGCCTGCTGACTGACCGTCAGGCCAACCAGAAGGGCGTGGGTGGGGAAGTCCTCGCCTACGTCTGGTGACCAGGGAAAGTTAGGAGAGAGAAACTATGTCGCGCATCGGCAAGCTCCCCGTCCCGGTCCCCGCGGGCGTCAACGTCCAGATCGACGGCGCCACCGTGAACGTCCAGGGCCCCAAGGGCAGCCTGAGCCACACGGTGATCGCCCCGATCACCGTCCAGCAGGGTGAGGGCGTCCTCGACGTCATCCGCCCCGACGACGAGCGGTTGTCCAAGGCCTACCACGGTCTGTCCCGCACGCTGATCAACAACATGGTGGTCGGCGTCACCGAGGGCTACGAGAAGAAGCTCGAGATCGTGGGCGTGGGTTACCGCGTCCTGTCCAAGGGCCCGACCCAGCTGGAGTTCCAGCTCGGTTACTCCCACGTGATCATCTTCGACGCTCCGGAAGGCATCACCTTCGTGGTGGAGAGCCCGACGAAGCTCGCAGTGGTCGGTATCGACAAGCAGTTGGTCGGCGAGGTTGCCGCCAACATCCGCAAGCTTCGCAAGCCTGAGCCGTACAAGGGCAAGGGTGTCCGGTATTCCGGCGAACACGTCCGCCGCAAGGTCGGAAAGGCTGGTAAGTGACATGGCGATCACTCTGAAGCACCAGCGGAACCTGTCGGCGCGCGCATCCTCACGGTTGCGTCGCCAGATCCGGGGCCGCAAGAAGATTTCCGGAACTGCCGCGCGTCCGCGCCTGGTGGTCACCCGGTCGACGAAGCACATCACCGCCCAGGTCGTCGACGACCTGGTCGGAAAGACCCTGGCCTCTGCCTCGACCCTCGAGGGCGACCTGCGTTCCCTCGCGGGCGACAAGACGGCCAAGGCCAAGAAGGTCGGCGAGCTTGTCGCCGCCCGCGCCAAGGAACTCGGCGTTGAGTCGGTCGTCTTCGACCGGTCCGGCAACAAGTATCACGGCCGCATTGCGGCCCTGGCTGATGGCGCCCGCGAGGGCGGCCTGACCTTCTGACCGCGAACAGGACTGAGGAGAAATCATGAGCGGACCCCAGCGCGGACAGCGTTCGGGCGGCGACCGTGGCGGCCGTGGTGGTCGTGACGGTGGTCGCGGCGGCGCCGACAAGAGCCAGTACGTCGAGCGCGTCGTAGCCATCAACCGCGTCGCCAAGGTCGTGAAGGGTGGTCGTCGCTTCAGCTTCACCGCCCTCGTGGTCGTCGGCGACGGCGACGGCATGGTCGGCGTCGGCTACGGCAAGGCCAAGGAAGTTCCCGCGGCGATCGCCAAGGGTGTCGAGGAGGCGAAGAAGAACTTCTTCCGCGTCCCCCGCATCCAGGGCACGATCCCGCACCCGGTCCAGGGTGAGAAGGCTGCCGGCGTGGTGTTCCTGCGCCCGGCCGCACCCGGTACCGGTGTCATCGCCGGTGGTCCGGTGCGCGCCGTCCTGGAGTGCGCCGGCATCCACGACGTCCTCAGCAAGTCGCTGGGTTCGTCGAACCAGATCAACATCGTGCACGCCACGGTTGCGGCCCTCCAGCTCCTGGAGATGCCCGAGACCGTTGCCGCACGTCGTGGTCTGCCCGTCGAGCACGTTGCCCCGGCGGCGCTGCTCAAGGCTCAGGCCGAGGGCGAGGCCACTGCGGCCGCGGCCAAGACCTCTGCACCTGAGGCGGTGACGGCCTGATGGCACAGCTGAAGGTCCAGCAGACCAAGTCGAAGATCGGCGCCAAGTTCAACCAGCGCGAGACGCTGCGCAGCCTTGGCCTCAAGCGGATCGGCGACGTCGTGATCAAGGAGGACCGTCCCGAGATCCGGGGCATGGTCCACACCGTCCGTCACATGGTGACGGTCGAGGTCGTCGGAGGCGAGTGACAATGACCCCGCTCAAGCTGCACCACCTGCGCCCTGCGCCCGGTGCGAAGACTGCCAAGACCCGCGTTGGTCGTGGTGAGGGATCCAAGGGCAAGACCTCGGGTCGTGGTACCAAGGGCACCAAGGCCCGGTACCAGGTCCCGGTCGCGTTCGAGGGTGGCCAGATGCCCATCCACATGCGGCTCCCGAAGCTTCGCGGCTTCCGGAACCCCTTCAAGGTGACCTTCCAGGTCGTCAACCTCGACAAGATCAGCGCGCTGTTCCCCGAGGGTGGCGACGTCACCCCGGAGACGCTCGTTGCCCGCGGCGCTGTCCGCAAGGGCCAGCCCGTCAAGGTGCTGGGCCAGGGCGAGCTGACGGTCAAGGTCACGGTGAGCGCTGACGCGTTCTCCACCTCGGCCAAGGACAAGATCGAGAGCGCCGGCGGGACCGTCACGGTCCTGTGATGACGCTGCATGGGGCGCGGTGACCTCCCGAGGTCGCCGCGCCCTTGCGCGTCTCCAGTAGTTCCCTGCACCCCATCGGGATGTGCGGGCCCCCCTGTTAGGCTTCCCGCTGGCCACAAGGCCAGGAGTGAGAGAAGAGGACCTGAGTGCTCAGCGCGTTCGTGAACGCCTTCCGGACCCCGGACCTTCGGCGCAAGTTGCTGTTCGTCCTGATGATCATCGTCATCTTCCGGGCCGGCTCGCAGATCCCTGCCCCGGGTGTCAACGTCTCCAACGTCGAGACCTGTCTCCAGCTCGCGCGTGAGGGCGACAACGCGAGTCTCTACAGCCTGGTGAACCTCTTCTCCGGTGGCGCACTGCTCCAGCTCACCGTCTTCGCGCTGGGGATCATGCCGTACATCACGGCGAGCATCATCCTGCAGTTGCTGGTGGTCGTGATCCCGCGGCTGGAGGCCCTCAAGAAGGAGGGCCAGGCCGGTCAGACCAAGATCACGCAGTACACCCGCTATCTGACGCTCGGTCTCGCGGTCCTGCAGGCCACCGGCATCGTCGCGCTCGCCCGCACCGGCAACCTCCTCGGCAACTGCTCCGAGCCGCTGCTGCACAGCGACGGCACCCGGACGTTCCTGGTCATGGTGGTCACCATGACAGCCGGCACGGCCGTGATCATGTGGCTGGGCGAGCTGATCACCGAACGCGGCGTCGGCAACGGCATGTCCATCCTGATCTTCACCCAGGTCGTGGCGACCTTCCCGGCCGGACTGTGGGCCGTCAAGATCAGCCAGGGCTGGTGGACGTTCGCGATCGTGGTGGTCATCGGTCTCGTGATCGTGGCTGCGGTCATCTTCATCGAGCAGGCGCAGCGGCGGATCCCGGTGCAGTACGCCCGCCGCATGGTCGGGCGCAAGATGTTCGGCGGCAGCTCGACCTACATCCCGCTCAAGGTGAACCAGGCGGGCATCATCCCGGTCATCTTCGCCTCCTCGCTGTTGTACCTGCCCTCGATGGCGGTCCAGTTCAACCAGGAGAACCCGAACCAGATCATCCGTTGGGTCAACGAGTACCTCGTCGACCAGGGCCACCCCATTCACATGGCGGCGTACTTCCTCCTGATCATCTTCTTCACCTACTTCTACGTGTCGATCACCTTCAACCCGCAAGAGGTGGCCGACAACATGAAGAAGTACGGCGGCTTCATCCCCGGGATCCGGGCGGGCAAGCCGACGCAGGACTACCTGTCCTACGTTCTGTCCCGCATCACGTTGCCGGGCGCTCTCTACCTGGGTCTGATCTCGCTCGTACCGCTGATCGCGTTCGTGCTGATCGACGCCAACCAGAACTTCCCGTTCGGTGGCACGTCCATTCTGATCATGGTCGGTGTCGCCCTGGACACGGTGAAGCAGATCGAGAGCCAGCTCCAGCAGCGCAACTATGAAGGATTCTTGCGTTGAGGCTTCTGATCATGGGTCCCCCCGGGGCCGGCAAGGGCACGCAGGCCACGGCTGTTGCCGAACACTTCGGGATCCCCGCGATCTCGACCGGTGACATCTTCCGCGCCAACGTTGCGCAGGGCACCCCCCTGGGCGTCGAGGCGAAGCGCTACATGGACGCCGGCGAGTACGTCCCCGACGAGGTCACCAACAAGATGGTGCGCAACCGGATCGCCGACCCGGACGCCGACAGCGGCTTCCTGCTCGACGGCTACCCGCGCACGCTGGCCCAGGTCACCGAGCTCGACGGCATGATCGAGGAGACCGGCCACCAGCTCGACGCCGTCCTCGTGCTGACCGTCGACCAGGAGGCCGTGATCGGCCGCCTGCTCAAGCGCGCCGAGATCGAGGGCCGCGCCGACGACAACGAGGACGTCATCCGACGCCGCCTCGAGGTCTACGGCGAGGAGACCGAACCGCTCATCGCGTCCTACAGCGAGCGTGGCCTGGTCGTCTCCGTCGACGGCATGGGCGAGATCGACGACGTCCAGAAGCGGATCTTTGCCGCGCTGGACGACATTCCGCAGAGCTGACGCACCCCGCGTGCTGTTCGATCACCGGATCGAGATCAAGACTCCCGATCAGGTCCGCGCCATGCGTGTGGCCGGCCTCGTCGTCGGCCGCACCCTGACGCTGTTGCGCGACGCCGTACGCCCTGGTGTCACCACACGGGAGCTCGACGTCCTCGCTGAGCAGAGCATCCGCGATCAAGGTGGGATCCCTTCCTTCCTCGGGTACGGCGTGCCCCCCTTCCCGGCGAGCATCTGCGCGTCGGTGAACGACGAGGTCGTGCACGGCATCCCGGGCGACCGGGTGCTGGTCGAGGGCGACGCCATCTCGATCGACTGTGGCGCGATCGTGCAGGGCTGGCACGGCGATGCCGCGATCACGGTGGCCGTCGGCGAGGCCCGACCGGAGGTCGCGAGCCTGATGGAGGTCACCGAGGAGTCCCTGTGGCGGGGTCTGGCCGCTGCGCGGGTCGGGGGACGGGTCGGAGACATCTCGGCTGCGGTCGAGGCCTACGTCCAGTCGCGAGGCAACTACGGCATCGTCGACGGCTACACGGGCCACGGCATCGGCACCGAGATGCACATGGAGCCCGACGTCCCCAACCGGGGCCGCGCCGGCCGCGGTCCGCGGCTCAAGCAGGGCATGGCCCTCGCGGTCGAGCCGATGATCACCCTCGGCACGGACGACACCGACGTCGCCGCCGACGAGTGGACGGTGGTCACCTCGGACCGTCGCTGGGCTGCCCACTACGAACACACCTTCGCCCTGACCGACACCGGTGTGTGGGTCCTCACCGCCGACGACGGCGGCCGGGCCCGCCTCGAAGCGCTCGGCGTCCCGTTCGGCGGCGAGGACTAGGCTGGACGCATGGCGCGGGACCTGATCACACCTGCGGCCCTGGCCGCCCGCCCCTTTCTCTTCGCCTCCGGCGAGCAGGCGTACGTCGCCAGCCGGGTCCTGCACACCTGGACCACCCCGGACGGGGCTGATGTCGGGTGGGCCGACGAGGTCGTTGCGGCCCTGGCGCCGGGGGAGCGTGCACTGTGTGCGCTTTCCTTCGCTGTGGGCGCACCCGGGCTCGCGCACCAGGTGATCGGGGCGGAGCACGCCCTGCAGCGTCCCGCCGTCCCGCTGGCGGTGGACCGGACCTACGAGGTCACCGAGTTCCCGACTGCCGACGAATATGCCCAGATGGTCGAGACGGCCCTGGTCAAGATCGCTGACGGCTCCCTGCACAAGGTGGTGCTCGGGCGGTGCCTCGACGTGATCAGCACGCCGCCGGTGGTGCCGGCCGAGATCATCGACCGGCTGCTCCAGACGCGTCCGGGCCGCTACGTCTTCAGCGTGCCGCTGGTCAGCGACGACGCGGCACCTGCCGACGGTCCGATCCTGCTGGGTGCCAGCCCCGAGCTCCTCGTCCGGCGCGACGGCCTCGACATCTCCGGCACGCCACTGGCCGGTTCGGTGCCCCGCTCCGCGGACGCGAGCGAGGACGCGGCGCGGGCCGAGGGGCTCAGTCGTTCGGCCAAGGATCTCGCCGAGCATGCCTTCGTCGTCGAGGCGATCGTGCACGCGCTCAAGGACGTGTGCGTCGAGATCGAGTACCCCGCGACCCCCGAACTGCTCTCGACCGACACGGTGTGGCACCTCGCCACCCCGATCCGTGCGCGGCTGGCCGCCGGGGCCGATGGCCCCAGCGCCCTGCGGCTGGCGCAGCTGCTCCACCCCACGCCGGCCGTGGGCGGCGTACCGACGGCGGCGGCCAATGCCGTGATCGCCGACCTCGAAGGCGACCTCCGCGACTGGTTCGCCGGGTGCGTCGGCTGGGTCGACGGCAATGGCGACGGGGAGTTCGCGGTGACCATCCGGGCGGCCGTGATCGACGGCGACCGGTTGCGCCTGTTCGCCGGTGCAGGCATCGTGGCGGGGTCGGACCCCGCTTCCGAGGTGCGCGAGACCGGCGCCAAGCTCGCCACCATGGCGCGGGTCAGCGGGCTCGCGGTCGATTAGTCAGGCGCCCGGCGCTCATGGGAGGATCGGTCCACTTGAGGGGAGTATTCCTTCGCTGCGGGCTCGTCATCACGACCGAACGTCGCCGTTCGATCCGGACCCGTGGGTTGCCCGACCAGCTTGACTGGACGGGGCAGCGGAAGAGACCTCGGGCGATCTTGTTGACCGCTCCAGCCCCTGAAAGAGGACTGCTTCCATGGATGTGACCACCCTCGAGTGGACGATCACGATCGTCGCCACGATCGGTGTCCTGCTCTTCGACATCGTCGTGATCGCGCGCGATCCCCACGAGCCGACGATGAAGGAGTGCGCGGTCGCGCTCTCCTTCTACATCGGCGCGGCGCTCGCCTTCGGCCTGTTCATCTGGCTGCACCACGGCCACGACTACGGCATCGAGTTCTACACCGGTTGGTTGACCGAGTACTCCCTGTCAATCGACAACCTCTTCGTCTTCATCATCTTGATGGCGGCGCTCAAGGTGCCCCGGAAGTACCAGCAGGAGGCGCTGCTGATCGGCATCGTGCTGGCCCTGATCTTCCGCGGCATCTTCATCGCGCTGGGCTACACGCTCATCGAGAACTTCAGCTGGGTCTTCTACATCTTCGGCGCATTCCTGGTCTACACGGCGTTCAAGCTCGTGAAGTCCTACGGCAGCCACGACGACGAGCACCCCGAGGACAACGCGGTCGTCACCTTCGCCCGCAAGCACCTCAACGTCGGCGAGGAGTACCGCGGCCTGCGCCTCTGGTACACCCAGAACGGCGTGCGCTTCGTGTCCCCGATCCTGATCGTCATCATCGCGCTCGGTGTCACCGACATCCTGTTCGCGCTGGACTCGATCCCCGCGATCTTCGGCATCACCCAGGAGCCGTACCTCGTCTTCACGGCCAACGTGTTCGCACTGATGGGTCTGCGCCAGCTGTACTTCCTGCTCGGGGGCCTGCTCCAGAAGCTGGTCTACCTCTCGCTGGGCCTGGCCTTCATCCTGGCCTTCATCGGCGTGAAGCTGGTCCTGCACGCACTGCACGAGAACGAACTGTCGTTCATCAACGACGGCCACGGCGTGCACGGTGCTCCGGAGATCTCGTCGTTGTTCAGCCTCGGCGTGATCATCGTGACCCTCATCGTCACCGGGGTCGCGAGCCTGTGGCGCGCGAACCGCGACGAGAAGGCTGCGCCGGCCGTGCCGGCTGCGGTCAACGACGTCGACGACACCGCTGGTCCCGACTGGCGCTGACGTTTCGGGCGGTCTGACGTCACGGCATCCATTAGGGTTTCGTGACGTCAGCCTGCTCCCGAACCGACGAGGACTCCGTGGACCGAATCCAGGTGCAGTGGTCCGGTACGACCCGGACCTTCGACGGCCCGCGGGTCGTCATCGGGCGCGAGCTCGACTGCGACGTCCCCGTGACCGACGCGCGCGCCTCGCGACACCACGCCTTCCTCCAGGTCGAGGACGGTGCGTGGGTGGTCGTCGACTCGAGCAGCAATGGCACGTTCGTCGCCGGCCAGCGGATCACCCGGCTGCCGTTGCAGGGTGCCCCGGTGAGCCTGAACGTGGGCGGACCGGCAGGCGAGGCGGTCGTGGTGTCGGTGCTGGTCCAGCAGGGGCCCGTGCCGCCGGCGTACCAACCGGCCCAGCCGGTCCAGCCGCCCCAGCCCAAGCCGCAGGTGCAGGCACCACCGCCTTCGCGCCCGGTCCCGAGCCCGCAGCCCGGCATCGGCGGTGAGTTCTGGAAGAACCTGCCGCCGCCGCAGGTGCCGGCCAGCGGCGCGCCCGTGGACGCGTGGCGCCCGGTCGGCGTCCTCCCGCCAGGACAGCTGCCGCACGGGCACTCGATCGTCCTGCCCGCGCAGGTGCAGTCCGGCCGCACACTCAGCATCGGCCGCGACCACGCCAACGACATCGTTCTCGACGACGCCCTGGTCAGCCGGCGCCATGCCCGGCTGGACCCGCCGACGGCGACGAGCCTGGCCGTCCTGCACGACCTGGGTTCGTTCAACGGCACCTTCGTCAACGGCCACCGGGTCCAGGGCGCCGTCCAGCTGCCGGTCGGTTCCGAGGTCATCTTCGGCAACCAGACCTTCCGCTGGGACGGCCACCAGCTCGTCGCATCCGCGACTGCCCACGAGTTCACGCTGTACGCCGACGGCCTCACCCAGGTCGTGGCCGGAGGCAAACGCCTGATCGAGAACATCTCGTTCAAGCTCGAGCCGCGCAGCCTGACCGCCGTCATCGGGCCGTCCGGTGCCGGCAAGTCCACCCTGCTCGGAGCCCTCACCGGCCTCAAGCCCGCCAGCCACGGGCGGGTCATCTGGCAGGGCCACGACCTCTACCAGCACTACGACCAGCTGCGGTTCCAGATCGGGCTCGTCCCGCAGCATGACATCTTGCACCCGCAGCTGAAGGTCAAGCAGGGCCTGCGGTTCGCCGCCCAGCTCCGGCTGCCGCCCGACACCACGGCCCATGAGTGGGACGCGCGGGTCAATCACGTCGCGCAGCAGCTCCAGCTGATCCAGCGGATGGAGAACCGGATCGGCACCCAGCTGTCCGGCGGCCAGCGCAAGCGGGTCTCGATCGCGACCGAGCTGCTCACCGCGCCGCCCCTGCTCTTCCTCGACGAGCCGACGTCGGGCCTCGACCCGGGCCTGGACCTCGAGGTCATGCGGCAGCTGCGCAGCCTCGCCGACGACGGCCGTGTCGTCATGGTGGTGACGCACTCCGTGCTCGCCCTCGACGTCTGCGACAACGTGCTCGTGCTCGCGCCGGGCGGCCGGATCGCCTACTTCGGCCCGCCCGACGGCGTACTGGCTCACTTCGGGAAGACCAACTACCCCGAGGTGTTCGACCTGCTCGACGACCCGGACCTGTGGAGCCGGATCCCCGTCCCGCAGCATGTCGTCGACACCTCGTCGGTCCCGCGGCAGTCGCACGCCGGCTCGGTGCCCGCTCCGCCGCGTCAGTCGGTGTCGCGGCAGATGTCGACGCTGGTCAAGCGCAACCTGGCGGTCGTCTTCGCCGACAAGCTGCTGCTCGGCATGCTGATCCTGTTGCCGCTGATCCTCGGCGGCCTGAGCCGGCTCGTGCCCGGCAACAACGGGTTGTCGCTCGACGTGTCCCGGAGCGAGAGAACGCTTCCCGACGGGTCGGTTGTCGACTCGTTCGCGACCGGCGAGGCCTCCCAACGCCTCGTCGTGCTGATCGTCGCTGCCTGTCTGATGGGCACGGCGCTGGCGATCCGTGAGCTCGTGGGGGAGCGGCCCATCTTCAAGAGGGAGTACGCCGTCGGCCTCTCGCCCGGCGTCTACTTCATCAG
Organism: Propionibacteriales bacterium; assembly: GCA_026392415.1. Lineage (GTDB taxonomy): Bacteria > Actinomycetota > Actinomycetes > Propionibacteriales > Nocardioidaceae > Nocardioides. Next base: position 249,596 of record JAPLCC010000059.1, on the reverse strand, counting down.
CAAGGTCCTGGTCCTCGGCTCTGCCGCCTTCGCGCAGGGCCTCCTGGTCACCTTCCTGGCAACGGTCGGCCTGCCCGGAGCCGATGGAGATCTCGGCACGTTGCGGGTCGCGATCGCGATCGCGTCGCTGTCGTTCACGATGGTCGTGATCGGCCTGGCGCTGTCCGCACTGGTGACCAGCACGGAACAGACGATGCCGGCCCTGGTCGGCCTCGTGATGCTCCAGTTGGTCCTGTCCGGCGCGCTGTTCGAGATCGCCGGTCGCGTCCTCCTGGAGCAGATCGCCTGGCTGTCGCCCTCACGCTGGGGGTACGCCGCGGCGGCCTCCGCCATGGACTTCACGCGGGAGACCGAGGGCACCGACAAGGAGGACTGGATCGCTCTGGGCGGTGGCGGACACTACGTGATGGACCTGTTCGTCCTGGGCGTGCTGTGTCTGCTCGCCCTCGGCGCCGGGCTGCTGCTCGCCAAGCGCAGCGCCACCTCTGACGACTGACGGGAATGCGGCGGGGCCTCGCGGCCTTGGGTCAGGGATGACTTCGCATGCCCCCTCCCGCCCTGCCCTGTCGGTCCTGGACCTCGTCCCGGTCCGCAGCGACCAGTCCACCGGTGACGCCGTCGCGGCCAGCCTGGCCCTGGCCCGCAGCGCCGACTCCCTCGGCTACCGCCGCTTCTGGATCGCCGAGCACCACAACATGCCAGCGGTCGCTGCGACCAACCCGGCCGTCCTGATCGGCCTGATCGCCTCGGTCACCGACCGGATCCGGGTCGGTTCCGGGGGAGTGATGCTGCCGAACCACGCTCCGCTGGTCGTCGCAGAGCAGTTCGCCCTGCTCGAGGCGACGTTCCCGGGGCGGATCGACCTGGGCATCGGTCGGGCGCCCGGCAGTGACCCGGTCACCAGCTGGGCGCTGCGCCACGGAGCGGGCGGCGTGAGCGACGAGGCGGTCACCCGCTTCCCGGAGTACGTCGACAACGTGCTCGCCATGATGGAGCCGACTGGCGTGGGCCTGGCCCTGCGCGGGCGGGAGCACATCTTGAAGGCGACACCGGCCGCGACCTCCGTGCCGCAGATCTGGCTGCTGGGCTCCTCGGACTACTCCGCCCAGCTCGCCGCGGCCAAGGGCATGCCCTACGTGTTCGCCCACCACTTCAGCGGCTCGGGGACCAAGGAAGCCCTCGAGCTGTACCGCTCCACGTTCCAGCCTTCGCCGGAGTTGTCCGAACCCCGCACGTTCCTGACCGTGAATGCCTCCGTGGCACCCACCACGGAGGAGGCCGAGCGGCTCGCACTGCCGCAGCTGCTCCAGATGGTGGCGCTGCGCACCGGCCGTCCGCTGGCGGCCCAACGGGTGGTCGAGGACGCCGAGCTGGTCGTCGATGCCGGGCTCCCCGAGGGCCATCAGGACCTGGTCGACGCGATGCGGCGCCGCTGGGTGATCGGTGACCCCGCGAGGGCCCGCGCCGAGCTGGAGTCGCTCGCGGCGACGTACGACGTGGACGAAGTGATGGTCAATCCGGTCGGCGGCGCCTTCGCCGGCACCGATCCGCGGACCGCGCCGGCTCGTGAGCAGACGCTGGCCCTGCTGTCCCGCTGAGCCTGTCAATTGGGAGTTCACGGGTCGGAATGCATAAACTGGCGTGTCGGTCCAACGTGGGTTCGTGTGTGGTGCACAACTCGCGAGGTCCACTTCGCGCAATGCCTGTCTTCAGGCGTGCGGGGAGAGGTTCCCGGACCACCGGTAGACAACAGTTCCCTACAAGATTGTGAGACATGGCCAAGAAGGAAGGCGTCATCGAGATGGAGGGCTCCGTCGTGGAGGCCCTTCCGAACGCCATGTTCCGCGTGGAGTTGAGCAACGGCCACAAGGTCCTCGCTCACATCAGCGGAAAGATGCGCCAGCACTACATCCGGATCCTCCCCGAGGACCGCGTGGTGGTGGAGCTCTCGCCGTATGACCTCTCTCGTGGGCGGATCGTCTACCGCTACAAGTGAGCCACCGGCTCGCCGTTACCGCCACTAGCAAGAAAGGGCTGACATGAAGGTCAACCCGAGCGTGAAGCCGATCTGTGACAAGTGCAAGGTGATTCGTCGCCACGGCCGCGTCATGGTCATCTGCGAGAACCCGCGCCACAAGCAGCGCCAGGGCTGAGTTGAACTGGCCGAGCGTGTCTTCGGCGCAGAGGGGGCAGCAAGCTGCCGCCGACGCCTCTCGACACGCTGCCGGCTGACAGCCCCAGCGTGACAACTGAATACCAAACCATCAACGTGATCGCTTAGCTGCCGGAAACGACAGCGAATCACCTCCGGAGCGGATGGCCGGAGCTGGGAAAGAACCCCCAGACGCATCACGACCACACCACCGTGAATCCAAGGAGAACGCCTTTCATGGCACGCCTCGTCGGAGTCGACCTCCCGCGCGACAAGCGCATCGAGATCGCACTCACCTACATCTACGGCATCGGCCGTACCCGCTCCCAGCAGCTGCTCGAGGTCACCGGGGTCAGCCCCAACCTCCGCGTGCACGAACTGGGAGATGAAGAGCTGGTCAAGCTCCGCGACGCCATCGACGCCGCGGGCATCAAGATCGAAGGTGACCTCCGTCGTGAGGTCCAGGCCGACATTCGTCGCAAGATCGAGATCGGCAGCTACCAGGGTCGTCGTCACCGCATGGGCCTTCCGGTCCGCGGACAGCGCACCAAGACCAACGCTCGTACCCGCAAGGGCCCGAAGCGCACGGTTGCCGGCAAGAAGAAGGCCAAGTGATCGATCGCCTCGTGCGATCTCACTGCCTCAGACCAGCTTCGACAAGGAGAAAATAGATGCCTCCCAAGGCTCGCGCGGGCGCCAAGAAGGTGCGCCGCAAGGAAAAGAAGAACATTGCTCAGGGCGAAGCCCACATCAAGAGCACGTTCAACAACACGATCGTCACGATCACCGACCCCACGGGTGCGGTCATCTCGTGGGCCTCTGCCGGCACCGTCGGCTTCAAGGGCTCACGCAAGTCCACGCCGTACGCCGCTCAGATGGCTGCTGAAGCCGCTGGCCGTCGGGCGATGGAGCACGGCATGAAGAAGATCGACGTCTTCGTCAAGGGTCCGGGTTCGGGCCGCGAGACGGCGATTCGTTCGCTGGGTGCGATCGGCCTCGAGGTCGGCACCATCCAGGACGTGACCCCCGCCCCCCACAACGGCTGCCGCCCGCCCAAGCGCCGCCGCGTCTGAGATTAGGAGCGTAGAGACATGGCCCGTTACACCGGACCCCTGACCAAGAAGTCCCGCCGCCTCGGCGTGGACCTCGTCGGCGGCGACGCCGCATTCGAGAAGCGCCCCTACCCTCCCGGCCAGCACGGCCGCGCGCGGATCAAGGAGAGCGAGTACCGCAACCAGCTGCAGGAGAAGCAGAAGGCGCGTTACACCTACGGCATCCTCGAGAAGCAGTTCCACAAGTACTACGTCGAGGCAGCTCGTCGCCAGGGCAAGACCGGCGACAACCTGATCCAGCTGCTCGAGTGCCGTCTGGACAACGTGGTCTACCGTGCCGGCTTCGCCCGCACGCGCCGCCACGCCCGCCAGCTGGTCAACCACGGCCACTTCACGGTCAACGGCAAGAAGGTCGACATCCCGTCCTTCCAGGTCACGCAGTACGACATCATCGACGTGCGCGAGAAGTCGCTCGAGATGACGCCGTTCATCGTGGCTCGTGAGACCCACGGCGAGCGGATCGTCCCGGCGTGGCTCGAGGCCATCCCGACCCGCATGCGGATCCTGGTGCACAACGTGCCGGTTCGTGAGCAGATCGACCTGCCCGTCCAGGAACAGCTCATCGTGGAGTACTACTCCAAGAAGTGATCACGTGGGGCTCCGGCCCGCCTCCTTCGGGAACGCGGGCCGGGGTTCCCCGTGCAGCAGTGCCCTTCTCCCTTCCGCACCACATCTGGATCCTCATATAGCGGTCGATCCGGAAAGGAAAGAAACAAGTGCTCATCGCACAGCGCCCCACCCTGTCGGAGGAGACCGTCGACCAGTTCCGGTCGCGCTTCGTCATCGAGCCCCTCGAGCCCGGCTTCGGCTACACGCTCGGCAACTCGCTGCGTCGTACCCTCCTCTCCTCGATCCCCGGTGCCTCGGTCACGAGCATCAAGGTCGACGGCGTCCTCCACGAGTTCTCGACCATCGAGGGCGTCAAGGAAGACCTGACCGAGATCATCCTCAACCTGAAGGGTCTGGTCGTCTCCTCGGAGCACGACGAGCCCGTCACGATGTACCTCCGCAAGTCGGGTGCCGGTGACGTCACCGGTGCCGACATCGCGCCTCCGGCCGGTGTCGAGGTCCACAACCCGGAGCTCAAGCTCGCGACCCTGGGCGACAACGGCAAGCTCGAGCTCGAGCTCGTCGTCGAGCGTGGCCGCGGCTACGTCTCCGCCGTCCAGAACAAGGGCGCCGACAACGAGATCGGCCGGATCCCGGTCGACTCGATCTACAGCCCCGTGCTGAAGGTGACCTACAAGGTCGAGGCAACCCGTGTCGAGCAGCGCACCGACTTCGACAAGCTCGTCATCGATGTCGAGACCAAGCCGTCCATCCTGCCCCGCGACGCGATCGCATCGGCCGGTAAGACGCTGGTCGAGCTCTTCGGCCTGGCCCGTGAGCTCAACGTCGAGGCCGAGGGCATCGACATCGGTCCGTCGCCCGTCGACGAGCAGCTCGCTGCTGACCTCGCCCTCCCGGTCGAGGACCTGCAGCTGACCGTTCGGTCCTACAACTGCCTCAAGCGCGAGGGCATCCACACCGTGGGTGAGCTCATCAGCCGCTCGGAGCAGGACCTGCTGGACATCCGCAACTTCGGTGCGAAGTCCATCGACGAGGTCAAGGCCAAGCTGCACGAGATGGGTCTGTCCCTCAAGGACAGCGCCCCGGGCTTCGACCCCTCGGCTGCTCTCGCGAACTACAGCGACGATGACGACGACGAGTCGTTCGTCGAGGACGAGCAGTTCTGATCCGTCCCCACCAGGGACATCACTAGCCCGGTACCTGACACGGCCGGGAAGAAACGAGAAATGCAATGCCCAAGCCCAAGAAGGGTCCCCGCCTCGGCGGCAGCTCGGCGCACCAGCGCCTCATCCTCGCGAACCTCGCCACCGCTCTGTTCGAGCACGGCAAGATCACGACGACCGAGGCCAAGGCGCGCACGCTGCGCCCGTACGCCGAGAAGCTGATCACCAAGGCGAAGAAGGCCCACGCCGGCGAGAACCCGCTTCACCAGCGTCGCGAGGTCCTCAAGACCATCCGTGACAAGGGTGTCGTCCACTCTCTGTTCGAGGACATCGCGCCGACGTTCGCCGAGCGTCCGGGTGGCTACACCCGGATCACCAAGATCGGTCCGCGCCAGGGCGACAACGCCCCCATGGCCGTCATCGAGCTGGTGACCGAGTCGTTCACCCCGTCCGCTCCGAAGGCCCCCAAGGCCGAGCCCGCCGTCGAGGCTGCTCCGGTCGAAGAGGTCGTCGAGGTCGAGGAGACAGCTGAGGTCGAGGCGCCCGAGGCCGCAGAGGAGACCCCTGAGGTCGAGGCTGAGGTCGAGGCTGCCGAGGAGACCCCCGAGGACTCCGAGAAGGCCTGATCTGCAACACCTGACTGGCCCGGCTCGTTCCACACGCGCCGGGTCAGTGCTTTTTTCGGGATTCGGGCGCCTGCCCGGGCGCCGATAGACTGGGCCCATGAGCATCGACCTGGGGACCCCTCGCCTGATCGAGGACGGCCAGCGCGAGGTGCTGCTGGCGGCGCCCCGCGGTTACTGCGCCGGTGTCGATCGCGCGGTCGTGACCGTCGAGCAGGCGCTCGACCTCTACGGCTCGCCCGTCTACGTGCGCAAGCAGATCGTCCACAACAAGCACGTGGTGGCCAACCTCGAGGCGCGCGGTGCGATCTTCGTCGAGGAGCTCGACGAGGTCCCTCCGGGCGCCACCGTCGTCTTCTCGGCCCACGGTGTCTCGCCCGCCGTCGTCAATGAGGCGGCTGAGCGGGACCTGAAAACGATCGACGCGACGTGTCCGCTGGTCACGAAGGTGCACCGTGAGGCCGTTCGTTTCGCGGCCGACGGCTACACCATCCTGCTCATCGGACACGCCGGACACGAAGAGGTGGAGGGCACCGCGGGCGAGGCACCTGAGCAGACCGTGCTCGTCGAGCATCCCGACGACGTCGACCGGCTCGAGTTCCCCGCCGACGCCAAGCTGGCCTGGCTCTCCCAGACGACGCTGAGTGTCGACGAGACGATGGAGACGGTCCGGCGGCTGCGCGAGAAGTTCCCGCAGCTCGAGGACCCGCCGAGCGACGACATCTGCTACGCCACCCAGAACCGTCAGGTGGCGGTCAAGGAGATCGGCGCAGCCGCCGACCTGGTGATCGTGGTGGGCTCGGCCAACTCGTCCAACTCCGTGCGCCTGGTCGAGGTGGCCCTCGAGGCCGGCGCCAAGGCGTCGTACCGCATCGACGACGTGTCCGAGCTCGACGAGGCCTGGCTCGACGGCGCCGCCACCGTCAGCGTGACCTCCGGTGCATCGGTGCCCGACCACCTCGTGACCGAGGTCCTGGCCTACCTCGCAGAGCGCGGCTACCCCGACGCCCGGGCGGTCCAGACCGCCGAGGAGACGTTGGCCTTCTCGCTGCCCAAGGAGCTGCACCGCGACCTCAAGGCCGCAGGACGCAGCACCAAGACCGCCGTACGGCTCTGATGGCCCGTTATCTCGACGTCCACCCGGACAACCCGCAGCCGCGGTCCATCCAGCAGATCGTCGATGCACTGCACGACGACGCGCTGATCGCCTACCCGACCGACTCGGGCTACGCCCTGGGCTGCCGGGTCGGCAACCGCGACGGCCGCGACCGGATCCTCAAGATCCGCGGGCTCGACGACCGCCACCACTTCACGCTGGTGTGCCGCGACTTCAGCCAGCTGGGTCAGCTCGTCCACGTCGACAACGCGGCGTTCCGGGCGATTCGTGCGGTGACGCCCGGCCCCTACACGTTCATCCTGCCCGGCACCCCCGAGGTGCCGCGGCGGTTGCTGCACCCGAAGAAGCGGACGGTCGGAGTGCGCATCCCCGATCACGTCGTCGCGCAGGCCATCCTCGACCTGCTCGGCGAACCGCTGCTCTCCAGCTCGCTGATCCTGCCGGGTGAGACCGAGCCGCGCACGATGGGCTGGGAGATCAAGGAGGACCTCGACCACGAGGTCGACATCGTGGTGGAGGCGGGGGAGACCTCGGCCGAGCCGACCACGGTCGTGGACTGGTCCGAGGGCGCCCCCGAGATCATTCGCCGCGGAGCCGGGGACCCGGACCGCTTCGCCTGACGTCAGCGCGCGTCGTCGCGCGGGTGGCGGACCACGAACGAACGTCGCATCCCGAGCAGGGCCAGGCAGGCGGCGTACCCGAAGACCAGCGCGAGGGCGTGCCCGGCCAGACCCGAGACCGTCGCCTGGACGAAGCCATCATCGGGACGGGCGATGGAGCCGGGTTCGCTGACACCGAGCAGCAGTGCGACCAGCAACATGGCGAGCGGCGGCAGGACACCGACCGCGAAGAAGTCCTCGGGTCGGACCTGGAGGGCGACGCCGACACAGATGGTCACGAACGCGAGGTCGTAGAACAGGCCGAGCCCGGCGCTCAGCACCAGGTCAAGCACGGTGGCGGTGAGCAGCAGGGCGACCGCGAGGGCGATGACCTCGTGCGCGGGTTGGCGTCCCTCCTCCCACAGGGTGGGTGGCCGATCGTGCAGGACGCTGCTCACCCGGCCCACGCTAGAACGTCAGGGCCGCCCGGCGACGCACCCGCGCCGCACGGAGGTCAGTCGGCGATGTCGACGATGACCGGAGCATGGTCGCTTGGGGAGCCGGAGTTCTGGGCGGGATCGCGCTCGTCGCGGTCGATGAACGCTCCCGTGACCCGGCCGGCGAAGCCGGGGGAGCCGACGACGAAGTCGATCTTCAGGCCGCGGTCGCGCTCGAACCGCTGCCGGTAGTAGTCCCAGTAGCGGGACTAATACACTAGGAGGCACCATGAGCCAATACCTAGACCTGTACGTGGTCAAGATGCTCCAGCGAGCCGAGGCTCTGATCCCAGACCTCCAGCCTTTGGGCTGTGAAGACGTAGCGTACGCGCGAATCTCCGATGACGCCGAGGGCTTGGAGTTGGGTGTTACGCGGCAACTCGAAGACACTCGGGCACTTGCCCTTGCTGACGGGATAGCGATCCCCGACAGTGCCGTCCTCTATGACGACGACATCAGCGCCAGCACGTTGAGCAAGAAGCCTCGGCCCGACTTTGAGCGCCTGATCGCTTACGTGCTGACCGGACAGGTGAACCGGGTCTACGCCTACTCCAACAGTCGCCTCACGCGCCGACCGATGGAGTTGGAGATCCTCATACAGCTCGCGCAGCAGTACGGCCTGAAGATCAGGACCAAAGTGTCTGGCGATGATGATCTCAACACCGCCGATGGACGAATGGTCGCTCGCATCAAGGCATCAGTGGATGCCGGGGAAGCCGAGCGCACGGGCGAGCGCGTACGGCGACAGAAGGAGCAGCGTCGCAGCCAAGGACTTCCGCCTGGCTCGCGGTACCGGACCTTCGGCTACACCGGAGCTAACGTGAAGAAGGGCGTCCAGGGCTGGCAGGAGATCCCCGAGGAAGCCGCGATCGTCCGGGAGGTGTTCGAGCGCTGCGTCAAGGGCGAGTCGGTGAACGCGATCTCGAAGGATCTCCGTGCTCGGGGCGTGCTCACGGTGTCAGGCCAACCCTTCACGTTCGCCGCGACCTCGCGGATGCTCGACAGCCCGATCTATGCCGGCCTGCTCGCCCACAAGGGTGAGGTCGTCGGCAAGGTTGCTGACTTCGTGCCGAGGCTGGTGAGCGAAGCGGTGTTCCGCTCAGCAGGGCAGAGGGCGACCAAGCCCGCCTGGAACACTCGAACGAGTCTGTTGAGTGGCATCGCCATCTGCGACTTGTGCAAGACCCCGATGAATCATTCCCAAGGCGCGTATCAGTGCGCTCGGATTGTTGGCGGGTGTGGCCGCGTCCGGATCAAGCGGGAGTGGCTTGATGAGGCTGTCGAGCACGCCGTCCGATTCCTCGCGATGTGGAAGCGCAGCCAAGAGGCCACTGCACTGCCAGCCACTCTCGAACCGGAGTCTGATCCCGTCGAGGAGATCGATCGGGACATAGCGAAGGCGCAGGCTGCCCACGCTGCCGGCGAGCTTGAGTTGGTCGACCTGCTTCCGATCCTGAAGGCACTCCGAGTGCGACGCGCCAAGGCGGTCGAGGCTCAGGCTGCCGTAATGGAAGAAGCATCGACTTGGGCTGCGATGGACGATTACGACAAGGCAGACCTATCGTTGCAACGCACCATCATCAAGCGGCACATCGTTGCGGTTCCTGTGATGCCGTCCAGCAACAAGGGGAACAACCGATACGACCCCTCACGGTTCAACATCGTGACCGTCTACAAGGACGCCGCAGGCGACGAGCGGGTGCTGTCGGGAGCAGCATGTGACCTTCTCGGCAGTTTGCATGGAGCGCGCGACTTCGATCGTCAGACCGTGGGCGCATTCGAGAACCTGGCAGACGACGTGATCGACGCGGTTTGGCGGATCGTTGACCGAGGCGGACGGTGACGAGCGCTGCCTTGGGCCTAGGCGTCCTGACCCTCGGCGATGAGAGCTAGGAGTTCGGTCTGTCCTCGCTGCTGACTGGCGATCACCCTTAGGTGGTAGACGACGATCAACAAGAGGATGACGATCGCCTCTAGAACGTTCGCGCGTAGCAGCATTGCAATGCTGACGGCGACCAGGATTGCAACGCCGACGCCCTCGAATACCGCCTTGGAGATCATTCGGCGAGGTCCTCGGTGCTCGGCATCGGTTGGTCAGCTCAGACCGACGCCGGAACGACGAGGTACTGGTACGAGCCCACGTTGTCGCCGTATCCGTAGCTGTACACGCCCACAAGCCCGAGCGTGCAGTTCGGATCGGCTGCGAGGTACTTCACGACCACCGTGAAGTCCAACTGGGCGCCCTTGGCGATCGTCGGGGTTACGAAGCCGCCGTTGCGCCAGGCGAAGGTGTAGTCAGCCGCGCCCTGCTTCACCGACGTCACACTGAAGGAAGCACAGGGGTGGCTGAAGACCTGAGCGGTCATCTGTGCCGGCACCGGGCTGTCGTTGCGCAGGCGCACGGTGAAGGTCGAGGTCTGGCCCACCTTGATGGCGGGAGCGCCCGCGCGCTGGTAGCCCGCCGGGCCACCGACGAACGGGAGCGAGCCGCTACGGACGTACAGCCCGGTGGCGGTGCCCTTGGCGGGCGCCTTGACCTCCGTGTAGAGAGTCTCGAAGTCGGTCCGACTGTAGGAGAAGGCACCGGCGTTGTAGAGGGAGACATAGGTCCGGTAGGTCTTCTGCGGACTCCCCACCGGGACGGTGACTTTGACGGTGAAGGCGAAGGATGCACCGGGCTTGATCGGCGGCGTGAAGTAGCCGTCGCTGGGGTTCCCGGCCATCTGGGTAACGATCAGGGAGCCCGCCGTGACTGCAGTGGTGGCCCCGTCGATGTCCTCAACCACGATCCGGTATTGCGAATCGGCCGTGCCCTTGTTGACGGCCTTTAGAGCGTAGGAGACGGCCGTGCCCGGCGTCGCAGCCAAAGCGGTGTCGGCGTTGCTACCAGCGAAGTTCGTACCGGTGCCCTTCACCTGCAGTCGGCCGTCGAAGTTGTGGGCGGCTGCGCTGGGGATCGCACCCAACGAGGCGAGCATGGCGAGAGCAAGGATCACGAGGGCGGGCAGGGTTCGCCTGTGGCCGGGGTGGGACGGGTTCATCAAGAGCTCCATAACGATCAGCACCCGAGGCGGGGAACATTTGCGCCAAACCTAGCGAAATGTGGAGAGGTACGAAGGGCCTTCGGATTCCTCTTTTCCGAGGGGTCCGGCCCGTGCGTTGGGAGTCGGTCAGCGCGCGAAAGCCAAGTCTCTTCAGCCATGCGGGGCAGCGCAAGGCCCTTGTCCGACGAAATCGGGGATTCGAGTAGGTCTTAGAAGCGCGGCCCGTCGAGCACCTTGGAGCACCTGGCACACCTGTACTGGGTCTTCATTCCCCCGCGAGCTATACCGACGAACTTCTGTTTCGAAGTCATCGCCACCAAGTCGTCGCACCGCGAGCAGTACTTCTGCTCGCCACCGCAGTGCTGACAGCGGGTGGCAACGTCAGATATTGACACCTTGCAGTACGGACAAGGGACCGTGTTTGTCGCGGCGGGCATCGCTGGAGAGGCATTGACCGCCCGCGCAGGAGGCGGCGCGTCGGCCGGCGCGGTGTGGTCCGTCCACTGGTCGCCGTTCCAGTAGCGGAGCTGGCCCGAGACCTTGGGATCTGGGTGCCAACCTGCAACGGCCTTGGGTGCATCCATGTTCCGTACCTTAGAGATCAATCGGTGTTTGCCGCTGCCTAACGGCCCTGATCAATGCGAAGCCGCCAGCACGGAACCCGTTGTAACCGCCTTCTAGGACTGGCTGACACCAAGGGAAGTTTGAGAAAGTTTCGGGTCTGACCTTGCAGAACCCGATTCTGAGCCGGATATATACATGGGTGAAGTTGGAGAAGTCTCGAAACCTTACTCTTCTCAATGCCACCAAACTGCCTTCTCCGACCGTCTGTATAGACGTAGGGAACCATCCCGGTTCGGAATCTTTACTCTTGTCGATGCTAAGAATCGGCCTCCTCCGACCGTCTGTATCTATGTAGAGATCAGCGGATCGAGACTCTTTACCTTCGCCGAGCTTGTGAACCTGCCTCTTCCGACCGTCTGTATAGACGTAGGGAACCAGCGAGGTTCGGAACCTTTACTCTTCTCGACCTTGCCAAACGGCCTCCTCCGACCGTCTGTATCTATGGAGAGATCCAGCAGATCGCGAATCTTTACCTCTTGCGACCCTATAAACCGGCCTGCTCCGACCGTCTGTATCTATGGAGAGATCCAGCGGGTCGAGAACCTTGACCGTCGCGAGGGTATAGAACTGCCTCCTCCGACCGCCTGTATCTATGGAGAGATCCAGCGGGTCGAGAATCTTTACCATTCGCGACGGTGTAAATCTCGCGGCTGAGCCGGATATATACATGTAGAGACGCTGAGGCGACGCCGCGTCCCGCCCGCCTTCGTCCGGCCCATCTTGCCGGGATCTCGTACCCCCTTCCGCTCCTTCGCCAGACCACACCCTCCTGGGTGCGAAGTCCGATGCGGTCGGGGGTCCTTCTCTTTCATCTAGATCAGTAATCACCAACACAACCCACAACAAGACGCGTCCGCCGAAGGATGCAAGCAAGGAGCGCGATGGCACTGCAATCAAGAGATGGAACATTCCTGAGTTCGAAGGAGGCTGCCACGCGGCTAGGCATGGCCTACTCGACTTTCACCAACCGACGCACAAGCCGAGGCAACGGATTCCTTCGCGGCTACTCCGAGATTGTCCCTGGCCGTGTGCTGTTCCTTGCCGACGATGTAGAGCGCGTTGCGCGGGAGATCGGTCTGTGAATGACAAGAGCGCGGCCAGCGCGGACGCCATGGCTGCGGCCTTGCGTCGAGCCGAGGAGTACGACGAGCAGATCGCTCACGGCCTTGTCGGAGCGGTGATAGGCGACTGGTTCGTGAACGAGCGAGTCAAGCCCCGCCATCGATGGGTGTACTTGGCGACGAACAGGCAGTCCGGTGTGACCAAAGGCTTTCAGGGCTGCCAGCTTGTTCGGCTGGCGCGGGCAGCTCGGCTCAGCGGGCTACCTGTGGTTCTGGCCCGTCCTTGGCGCGACGAGAGCGCGGTGGCCTGATGGCCGGAAACCCGCATCCAGTCGTCGCTCCCGACGTGCTGACTGAAGAAGTGGCGGTTGCGCTCGTCGCATTCGTCGCGGGCCGCTTCGACCTGAGTCTGGCTCAGCGGTGGTACATCGCTTCGGCGGTGCTCGATCGCTGCGAGAGCACCGGAGGTCGAGTGTCGTGGTGAACCTCAAGATCCAAACCATCTTCAACATCAGGGACGCCCGCGATCTCTGTGCTGAAGAGAAGGCGATCTTGTATGCCGTGGCTACGCGCGGAGAAGCCTGGGGATCGTGGGAGAAGGTGGCTGGCGATGCCGGACTGAGCAAGGGCCGCTTCTACAAGTACCGGGCACGCTTGGAGTCGATCGGGGTGCTTCTGGTTGAGGAGCGACCGGGCACCACGACCTTGTGCCGTGTGGACGAAGGTCGCTTGGAGGCCTTGGTTCCCACCTCGACCCTTCCGGGAAACCCGGAAACCCTCCCCGTTGCTGGCGATTCCACCGGAGAAGAAACCGAAGGTGAGGTTTCCGGGAAACCCGACAACCCCCTTCCGGGAAACCCGGAAGCCCCCTTTCCGGGAAACCCGGAGCAGAAGGAGACCTCTAAGGAGACCATTCAAGGAGACAAAGAAGATGACCTCAAACTCCACCGGCCAAGCAAGCTAGTGAGTGTGTGGGATGAGGCTCGCTTGATAGCCACCTGCTCCGATGACGATGCGGCGTAGGCGCGTGAACATGGTCGGCTGATCGCAGGACCATCAGAGCGCTCGATCGCCTGAGACCTGAGAAGCCTTCCTCTAGGTTGACCTCTTCTTCCTCCGGTGCATGTGCTTCCGGCGAAGAGGCCGCACACCAGAGCCGTGCGCACTGGTAACCCACCCTCGTCCACTCCGGTGGAAACAACCCCCTCGCGGGGCACTCAGCCCTGCCCGAAAGGAATCCCTTGACCCAACCCAACGCTCCACGCCGCCTCGCGTCGCTCGCGTCCGGCCTCATCGCCCACACAGACGAGCCGTGGCCGTCACCTGGCGGCACGTTCACCCTCGGGCCACTAACAGGTGGCCAGCACCGCAGGCCCCGGCACTACAGCGACGCCTTCGTGGTGGAGGTCCATCCGGCCCACTTCATCAAGTAGCTCGACCAACAACATCAATCCCAGGAGGACCTGCATATGACAACCACGAAGACCGAACCACCCATCCGCTCGCTACCCGACCTGCTCGACATCGAGGAGTCCATCCGCTCCCAGAAGACAGCGCTGGAGGCCGACCTCAGGGACTCGGCGATTGAGCGAAGGAAGGCGACGGCTGCGATCGACTCCACGGTCGCGAAGCCGTTGCGCGAATCCCTCGCGGAAGCGACGGCTTTGTTGGCGAAGCGCGAGCAGGAGGCTGAGCTCGCCAAGGAGGCCCACCGACGTTTGGAGGCCCGACTGTCTATTGGCGACGACACGGTGACCGCCTCTGATCTCACCGCTGCTGAGACTGCAATCAAGCGATGCGAACTGCTCGTCCCGCCGGCGAAGACTGCCGCTGAGAAGGCCCACCGACTCGTACGACCGTTCGACGCCGACAACCATCTCGCCTACCTCGCTGCGGATGCGCTGGAGTCGACCACTCCTGTTCCGGTGCTGGTCCTCAAGCGCTCAATCGACGCTCCTGATGTCGCCAATGCCGTGGTTCTGAGCCAGACAGAACCGACCTCGAACTATGGCACCCTCAACGCCTGCGGATCGGTCAAGGTGGTCGTCCTTGGGGAAGCTGAAGTCGAATGGGCCCACGTTGAGCAGACCCTCAGAGATCAGGGCTGCGAAGTCTCGGCCTCAGCATCGGGGATCACGTTCCACAAGGCCGCATGGCCGGTCCCTCGGCTCTCGGCTCCTGAGGGGCACGCGGTTGCGAAGTTCGCCGCAGCTTTCGCGCTCGCCTGGCATGCCCTGATCGAAACCAACCACGATGCAGTGCGACTGTCGCAGGCCGGTTACACGGTGAGTCAGCGCTCCTACGCCACTGGCCTCGATGCGCTGAGCAAGCGCGCTGGTGACCACCTTGTCTTCGACAACGGCACCGCCACAGGAACGGCCAAGTTCGTCTTGGGTCTACGGCGCCACGGCGGTGGCTCCGCGTTCGACCATCGGGACCTGACCGTCGAGGTGGAGGGCCTGGTCAAGACGTTCGCTGCGAAGTCGGTCGGCACTGTCACTGAAGCCGGACGTGTCACGGCCATCGCCCTGGTCCGCTCTGAACGATCCGACGGCGCAGCATGGGACGGCCCGACCACCTTCGGCGTATCCGGTCACGCGTTGTATCCGGTGACAATCGAAGTCGAGGTGCAGGTCACCTACGAATACGAGCAGGCGACGGTGACCGTCAATGACTGATTGGCGCAAGGCACAAGGTCTCGATGCGCTTGAAGCTCTCCGCGAATCCCGACGACGGCAGCAGGCCCGAGAAGACTTCGAGGCCCTGAAAGCCGAAGGCGGCTTCGACTACGACCTGCTCTATGGCCCACCGTCCTACGGCGCTCAACCTTCTGAAGCGCCCATAGAACCGACTGCCTGAACCAACTGAACAACTCAATCCGCCAGAAGCCACCCGCGTCCGCCTGGGTGGCTTCTGGCATTCCCAGACAAGGCACTAGATGACAGATTCAACCGACAAGGCGATGCTCGCCACCCACGGGTACATCGACCGCAGAATCCAGAGCAAGGTCAGGCCCGACGACCGGCTCATGCCCCTTCCAGGAAGCCCTACAAGGCGATCTGATGTCCGTACCGGCGTCAGCCGCACTCTGGGTCTCCCCGAGACCTCCACGCAGGCAGATCGATTCGAACGCTACCGAAGCCACTACTCAAATCTGGGCCTCTGCGACCGTTGCGCGGCGCTCGCTGGATACGGCCATCAACACGGCTTCGCAGCCCTCGTCGTGTACGAGACCCGATCGCCGTTCACCGGCCTTCTGATCGACTCCGGCACTCCGTGCGGGACCTGCCGCTTTGTCGTAGACGGCTTCCCCGGCACCGAGGTCAACGGATGGCGCTCCGACGGCCCTGAGAGGGCCAGGTACCTCCGTGTCAGCACTCTCGGGTACTCGGAGTCCGTCGGACCCGCTACGGAGGTTGCATGACCACGGAGGACCGCCACCCGTCCGCGTTGTACCTGCTCGGGGCACTCGTCGAGGACGACGCCGAACACGCGTGGGCACTCAACGTGGCGCGTATCTACCAAACGGTTCTCGGCACTGAAGACGACGAGAAGGTGACCGCACTCCAGTGGGCACTGTCGGCCAAGTTTCTCCAGGAGGGACTGGCCGGTTCCGCTCTCGCGATCATCTGTCTCCCGTCCTCACTCGCCACGTACGAGACGACCGCGCGAGACACCTTCAACGACCTAGGAGGAGTTGCCTGATGGGCACCATCCCGAACCACAGTTCCGACCTCACGCCGGCCGGCGAACGGAAGCGGAAGGAACGCGGAATCGTGGTGACCAAGGCTAAGGCTGAACCCGTCTTGGACTTCACGCCCGATCCCGAATGGCACCCGATCGCCGCTATGGTCTGGGAGTCGGCACTCTCGTCTGGTGGAGCGGCGTTCTATCAGAACAGCGACCTGGCTGCGCTCTATCTGACCTGCCAGGGCATCGACCATTGGCTGAGCCAGGGAGCTCGGAAGTCACCCGAACTACTGCGCGTGCTCTTCCAGCAACTCGGCAGTCTCCTCTTCACCGAGGGTGATCGACGCAAGCTCCACATCGAACTCCAGCGTGCGCCCGACGACGACCAGGGTTGGCTCGACACCATCAAGGAACAACTCGAACTCTGAACGCTCCACCTGTGCCCCTGGCGCTGGCTACCGCTGGCGCTGGGGGCGCCTTCGTTGGTTGAGGGACACCGGAACCATCTGATCCGCCTCGCGTCGCCACCTCAGCAAAGTACGGTGCGAACCATGAGCGAGGATCTCGATACCCAGCGATGCCCGTTCTGCGCAGAAGACATCAAGCGCGAAGCGATCGTGTGCCGTTATTGCAACCGCGATATCCGGCACTCCGCGCCTGAGCGCACTGAGGTTCAGGTGTATGACCCGAACACGCGGGCACTGGTCAAGGGCGCTGTCGCGATCGTCATTCTCGTCATCGTCGGTTATGTGGCGTGGAACCTCGTTGAGGCCGACCGGGAGATGGATTGCAAGATGGATCGGGCGGACGCTGCGCTCAGAGGCGAGCTACTGGCGCCTTGCGACTAGCTCATAGCCGGGCTCCCGTCGCGTCAGGCCAGGTTGAGAGGCGGCATCCAAGCCGCTCGCAGGCTTCGCTCTAGAGCATCAGCAGCGTCCGCGTCCGGACATTCGACCCACGCCACGCGGGCTTTCGCGAACCATGCGCCGACTTTGGCGATTTCGTCGGCAGTCATCACGCTTGGCCGTTGGCGAGCGTGCTTACGCGTGACTCCTAGTTCCTTCACCGCGACGGAAGCTCGCAAGGTGCTCCTGCTCAGATCGAGTGAACCGCTGCGGTGCTTGCCGAGCCGACCCCGCAGGTTGGACGCCTTGCCAACGTAGACGCATTCGTCGTCCTGAAACCAAGCGTAGACGCCCCCGCTGGTCGGAATGCTGCCGTTGCTCAGCGTCGCGTTCGGGTGCCGCGTTGCGGTGAGCACGAGGTTCCATTCAGGGGATGTAGACACGGGAGAAGTGGACCACGAGGGTCCGATAGTTCGGCGACAACCGATTCAGAAGCGCGGCGTATCAGCGTCTTCCCACTGAGCCAACCTTGTCGTCACCTCAAGCCCCTCGTCACGCAACTCTGATGCGAGGTCTTTGTACGAGGGCGTCGCCTGGCAAGCGCCGTCATGCGACTCGGCGAGGTGGTCACGGTCCTCGTCGTACTCGATCGAGCCATCGACGTTCTCCTTGATGGGACGACGGAAGTCTCCTCTCACGACGAAGTAGATGTCCTTCGGGTCCGTCTCCACGGCACTCAAAAACGCGTCGCAGATCGCGACAGCGGTTCGGTACGACTCCAGTTTCTCACCGGAGTAGTCGGTGATAATCGTGCCGTCGGTTCCTATTCCGTCATCGATGTCATCAACGTGCTTCCACCACTCCTTCGCGACTTTGGGGTTCGCTTTCTCTACTTCCGCGACGATGTTCTGGAGGGCGTCGTTCGGAGCGTCCGGAGTACCGCCATCGTTGCCACAGGCGGTCATGGTGGGTAGACAGAGCAGAACGAGGCCTACGGCCCATCGCGAAAGATGCATGCCCGGAAACGTAGACCTTGTCGGTGATCGTTGTCATCGGTTCACGAGGCATCTGCCAGGCATTGCAGAGGTCTCCTTTTTCTGGGGTCCACGTCCAGCCCTGTAACTGTCACGCAGCCGTACTTGCTGAGGACCGTAGGTGGCCGGCGGGCGTGTCGCCTGGGTCACACCGCCACACCCTGGGCAACAGACACGAGAGTCGTTGGAAAGCAGGCCTCCGATCCCCTTACTAATGCATATGCACTGCGCTAGGTTCAGGGCAGAGGAAGTGCATATGCACTTTCCAGATCGAAAGGCCCGCCATGACATTCGTTCGCTCTCTCGCTGAGTCGCTGGATTTGGAGTTCTTCAACACCGGAGGCGGTTGCATGGTGCTTCATGCTGCGCTGTCTGACGGCACGTCCATCGTGATCACTGACTCCGAGGACACGCTTGCTCGCAGTGATTGGGACACCGATGACCACATGTCTGGTGTGTACGTGCAGCACGTATCCGGCTTCGTCTCTGCCGACGAGGAGACCACCGAGGTCGCGGTGATCCTCGCCACCGGTGATGTTCGCGAGTGCGACCCCGAGACCGATGAGCCGATGGCCGTGGACTTCGCGGCCATTCAGGCGCAGGTCATTGCCGCTGTCGCTCAGTACCTCGCAGACAACGGCCTGAGCCGATGAGCGACACGACGGTTGACGCCACCACGCCCCGCGCGTGGGTCGGCTGCCTGAGTTGCTACAACTCCGGTCGACTGGTTGGGGAGTGGTACGACGCTGCCGACGCCGATGAGGTCTCCGCTGCCACGCTCCATGTCGACGCGGGCACGGTTGCGCGAATCGACTGCGCGGACTTGTGGGTGCTCGATCACGAACACCTGCCGATCTCTGGTGAGTGCTCGCCCGCCGAGGCTGCCGAATGGGGTCGCCTCATCGCTGAGGTTGATGAGTGGGAGCGAGATGCGTTCCTCGCTTGGCTCCGAGCAGGCAACTACTCCCACAACGGCCTTGGTGTGCCTGATGCCGGGGAGTTCAGGGATGTCTACGCGGGGGAGTGGTCCACCTTCCGCGAGTACGCCGAGAATCTGGCAGACGAAATCGGACTGCTGTCTGACGTGCCCGAGGAGGTCGCCCGATACTTCGATTGGGCAGGGTGGACGCAAGATTTGGCGTACGACCACAACGTAGAAGCCACCGCATCCAACGGCGTATTCGTATTCAGGACTCACTGACGATTGATGCGGCGAAGCCAGCGCGGACTAGGTGCTGGTCGATGTGGGGCCGCTACCCACGTCCTGATGAGCCAAGGGAACAAGGAGATCACTGTCGCTATGACGAAACCAGAAACCGCTGACCGAATGTCGGCGGAAGATGCGGAGAAACTGACCTTCGCGATACGCGAGGGCTTGGCCAGTCAGCAAACGGTGAACAGTAGATTGGTGGACCTCTTCGATGAGGTGGACGCGCTGCTTGACGCGCACCGTGGTGCGGCTGAGCGCGGCGAGGAGTTGCCGTTCCCCGACCAAACAGCTGAGTCCCTGGAGCGCATCGCCGAACTGCTCGGCCACGACGACTTCATAGTCCACGCTTTACAGGTAGACGAGCAGGATGGACTACGCCAGATGATCGGCGCTGGATCCACTTCAGACGATCCAACGATGTTCAACGAGTACATGTCGTCGCGGCTCGGAGAGTTGGCAACCTGGGCGGCTGAGTGGGGCAACGGCGACATTGCTGCTTGGGCAGAGAGTCAGGTCGCCACCATCGCCGAATCGGGTGATCAGAAGTGATCGTGAGGTTCGAGACCGGAGTTCACGTTGCGATGCTTGACGTGGTGCGAGGCGCTGGCGTCCTGGTGAAGCCTGACCCGGCGACGAACGTGCACGTTGAGCACGAAGGTCAGGGCGGATTGCACGCGGCTGATTGGAATCAGATGCTTGAGCGCCTCGCTGTCGATGGCTGGACCCTGTTCGCGGATGAGTGGGATCTTCCGATCGAGATGGCCCATCTGGCTGACGGACGAGTTGCCCTCGGTCTCTACCCGGCACACGAAGATGCCGACGCGCTTAGTGATGAGCAGGACCTTGACTTCAAGTTGGCGGTGCTCGATCTCTTGCGTCAGGTGGCCTGACAAGGATTCCGGCAAGGGGAAGCCTTCGACCCTTGGACTAGAAGGGTCGGAGGCTCCCTGAGAATCGAGCGTAGATGCGGGAGACTCTGACCATGACGACCAGGAAGCCCAAGGGCGAGCCGATGGCCGGCGGTAGCGGCATAGGCGTGAGTCGCAATCGGGTGTTCCGATGCTCAGACGAGTTGTGGGACGCGGCCAAAGCGAAGGCCGATCAGAACGGCGAGAAGGTCGCTGACGTAATCAGGGAGGCGCTTGTGATGTACGTCGGAGATCCAAGTATGCCTGTGATGGCGGAGCGAAAGAGTTGACTCCCTCAATGCCGTGTCGGTTGGCATGAGTCGTCGTACGAAGGCGATTCAAAGCTTGTCTCGGCTAGAAGATGAGGCAAAGACCTACAGTTTCCTGTGGGACTCGGGGCGTCCTCACGTAAGCCTCACGCAGGCGCGACACGAAGCTGCCGCCGTCGTAGCTTCCTGTCTTGGGGGCAAGCATTATCTCGTGGGAAAGTTCGACGCGCTGGTTCAAGATTCGCATGTCGGCGGTGCGACGATGCGTTCGATGATGGGGCTGGAATCAACTAGCGACCAGTTCATCGGCTTGCTCAGGGCGGCGATCAGTCTTATCCAGGACGCAGATGACGATGGCAACGCAGGTTCTCAGGCATCGCCCGCTTGCGACCCGGCGCTATGGGCCGATATTCACAAGTTGGTCGAGAGTGAGCAGTGGGACAAGGTACCGGGTCGAGTCGTCACATTTGTCGAGGACTTCTACGTCCGCCGCGCTGGTGAGCGTCCGAGCAAGAAGGGCTTGAATCTCTACGGAGCCGGCCTGTTTCAAGATGTGTTGAAGCCTGGCGATAGCTTAGCGATCGGAACGCAAGCTAGCGAGCAGGAGGGTTGGCGAGACCTCGGGGTTGGGCTGGTCAAGGCGATCGGGAACGGCCACCGACACGCCATTCATAAACGGGACGATGCCGAGCGGTTCGCGTGGGCCGTCATCGGACTTGGCAGCCTTCTCGTCGGCGAACTGCGAGTGGTCCACGGCGAAGCCGCACGCTAGGCGACGCGAAACAGCCCTCAGTTTCATCGAAGGAACTGAGGGCTGTCGCATGCCGCTGATCCGTGTCTCAATCGCACTAGGTCGCGATCAGCGGATGCGCCGCTCGACCGTGATTCGGTTGCCGCTGGTGCGCACGGTCGTGGTCACGCGCACCGAGCGTCCGCCGACGCGAACCGTCTGGGTAGTGGTTCGAGTTGCCATGTCGGGCCTCCTTTCCGAAGGCTCCTGCCCGGTTCGTTCACAACTCGATCTTGGAACACGGCCCTGGATTCGAGTTGTAGAGTCTTCTACGCGCTGCCCGTGCAAGGAATGCGTAGAAGGCCCCGACCGAACGATCGACCTCCGGTTTGGGGCCTTCGTCCTTCGAGGATGAGTCTACGTGACCTGAATGCCATCGCTGTGGTTTAACCCCCACATGTAGGGCGTGGCGGCGCGTCGTCCACTAAATGTGGGCGTTTCTCCCCAGGAATCCAATGTTTCTCCACAGGTTATCCACAGGGGGCGGGCGGGTTCTTAAGGTCAACCCGGTCCTGAGTGTTCGAGTGGCGAGAGTTCCGTCGCCGGGACCCATCTAAGTTGCACAGTCCATCCCCGCTCCCCGCCGCCGCTGGCGAAGACGATCAAGCCCTCCCATCGGTCGGGCCTACCTTCGTGCTCAATCTTCCGCCACTCCATCAGGATGGCCGCGTGTGGTGGCTGAGCCGGTATCTGGCCACCGATCCACCTGTCCCGTCGCCACAGGACATGACGAGGCATGGGAAGGGCGCGCTTGTCTCTGTCGCTCGCACCCATGCGCAAGATTAGAACAGATGTTCGACCGTCCGAAAGTCAGTCCAGGTCCACGATAACCGGAGCGTGGTCGGAGGGGCTGGTTGCAACTCCTGCGTCGGGGTCGCGTTCCAGTCGATCGATCGACGCTCCGGTGACGCGGTTAGCGAAAGCGGGGGAGCCGAGCACGAAGTCGATCTTCAGGCCTCGGTCCCTCTGGTATCTGTTACGGTAGTAGTCCCAATAGGTGTAGCCCGGCGCGTGGTCGCGGGTGACTTCGGCCCAGCCGGAGTCGAGGAAGGCCTGGAACGCCGCACGTTCGGGCGGCGTGACGTGGGTCGAGTTGCGGAACTGCGCGACGTCGAACACGTCGTCGTCGGTCGGGCAGATGTTCCAGTCGCCGACCAGGGCGGTGGGTACGTCGAGCCAGGGGGCCGCCGCGGCATGGAGGCCGGCCAGCCAGTCGAGCTTGTAGGTGTAGTGGGGATCGTCGGGCTTGCGTCCGTTGGGGACGTAGAGGCTCCAGATCCGGACGCCGCCGCAGGTCGCGCCGATGGCGCGCGCCTCGACGACCGGCGGCTCCCCCCAGCCCGGCTGCCCCGGGAAGCCGATCGTCACGTCGTCCAGGCCGACCCGGCTGATCAGGGCGACGCCGTTCCACTGGTCCAGCCCGTGAGCCGCGACGTCGTAGCCCCGGGCCTGCAGGCCCATCAGGGGCACCTGCTCCTCGCGGGCCTTGATCTCCTGCAGCGCGAGTACGTCGACGTCGTGGCGTTCGAGGAATGCCTCGACCCGGTCGATCCGTGAGCGAAGGGAGTTGACGTTCCAGGTGGCGATCCGCACGGTGCGAACCTATCCGTGGCTCAGATCAGTGCAGCGCCCGGGCCTGCCGGTTTCTGAACCGCAGGATCTCTTGTCCTGTGGCGCCCTCAGGGGCTTCGATGAATCAAATGTCCTCTCTCGGGAAAGGTTCTTTGATGTCTTCGTCGCGAATCAGCAGAATTTCCGTCGGGGCGGCCTGTCTTGTGGCCGCTTTCGCCGGCGCCACCATGGCCGCTCCGACGTCAGGTGCCGACCCCGGTGACCCGGTGCCCACGTTCAAGGAGTTCGCCGCCTCGACCTACCAGGACGTCGATGGCGCCTATGTCGTCAACGGCGACGAGGTGGTCTCCGGACGCAAGGAGCTCAAGAAGTTCTACGAGCGCCTGGTCGGACCGGCCAACCCTCTCGAGAACGGGCTGATCGTCAACACCGTCGGTGGAGCCGATGACAAGTGGAGCGCCTCGCAGGTCGCGAACCTGACCTACTGCGTGAGCACCAAGTTCGGTACCCGCCAGGCCGACATCGTCGCCGCGATGAACGCCGGCACCGCGTTGTGGGAAGCGGCGTCGTCGAAGGTGAACTTCGTCTACGTCTCCGCGCAGAACAGCAACTGCACGACGCGCAACAACAGCGTGCTGTTCTCGGTGGAGCCGGTTTCGACGTCGCAGTACATCGCTCGTGCGTTCTTCCCGAGTACGTCGAAGCGCCAGCGCAACGTGCTGGTCGACGACTCGATCTGGTCGTCGGGCAACTGGGAGCCGGGCGACATCCTGGCCCACGAGCTGGGACACGCCCTCGGCTTCCGGCACGAGCACACCCGCCCCGAGGCCGGCACCTGCTTCGAGGACAACAACTGGCGCCCGCTGACGCCGTACGACTCGGCGTCGATCATGCACTACCCGCAGTGCAACGGCAGCTCGAGCGACCTGGAGTTCCAGGCGTCCGACGCTGCCGGGGTCCGGGCGCTGTACGGCTCCTGACACCTGACTGATCGAACGACGGCCCTCCCTGCCTCCCGGGAGGGCCGTCGTCTGTCTGTTGATTCGGGAAGGTCCGCCGTACGGCCATAGACTCAGCGCCCGTGGCACTCACCATCGGCATCGTCGGTCTCCCGAACGCAGGCAAGTCAACGCTCTTCAATGCGCTGACCAAGAACGACGTCCTCGCGGCGAACTACCCGTTTGCCACCATCGAGCCCAATGTGGGCGTCGTCGGCGTTCCCGAC
Organism: Propionibacteriales bacterium; assembly: GCA_026392415.1. Taxonomy (GTDB): domain Bacteria; phylum Actinomycetota; class Actinomycetes; order Propionibacteriales; family Nocardioidaceae; genus Nocardioides. The sequence continues at coordinate 225,491 of JAPLCC010000059.1, read as the reverse complement.
GCGCGGCTCGCGAAGCTCGCCGAGATCTTCGGCTCCGAGCGGATCCTCCCGGCGACGGTCGAGTTCGTCGACATCGCCGGGATCGTTCGTGGTGCCTCGCAGGGCGAAGGCCTGGGCAACAAGTTCCTGTCGCACATTCGTGAGTCCGCGGCCATCTGCCAGGTGACTCGCGTCTTCCGCGACGAGGACGTCACGCACGTCGACGGCGAGGTCAACCCCGCCAACGACATCTCCACCATCCAGACCGAGCTGATCTTCGCCGACCTCGAGACGGTCGAGAAGACGATCGTCCGGCTCGAGAAGGAGTCGCGGAAGGTCAAGGACCTCGTCGCGAACCTCGAAGCCGCCAAGGAAGCCAAGGAAGCGCTGGAGTCCGGTACGCCGATCATCGCGACGAAGATCGACCGCGAGCTGCTCCGCGAGCTCTCGCTGCTGACGGCCAAGCCGTTCATCTTCGTCTTCAACTGCGACGCCGACGAGCTCGCCGACGAGGACCTCAAGGCGAAGATGCGCGAGATCGTTGCGCCCGCCGAGGCCATCTTCCTCGACGCGAAGTTCGAGTCCGAGCTCGTCGAGCTCGACGACGAAGAGGCTGCCGAGTTCCTCGCCGAGGCCGGCGTTACCGAGCCCGGCCTCGAGACCCTGGCCCGCGTCGGCTTCGAGACCCTCGGCCTCCAGACCTACCTCACGGCAGGTCCCAAGGAAACGCGTGCCTGGACGATCCGCAAGGGCGACACGGCCCCTGAGGCCGCCGGCGTGATCCACACCGACTTCCAGAAGGGCTTCATCAAGGCCGAGATCGTCTCCTTCGACGACCTGACCTCGTTGGGCTCGATGGCCAAGGCCAAGGAAGCCGGCAAGGTCCGCATGGAGGGCAAGGACTACGTCATGGCTGACGGCGACGTGGTGGAGTTCCGCTTCAACGTCTGAGCGCTCGGTAGGGTCGTAGCCGTGGGCGTGACCATTGACGAGCTCGTGATCGCAGACGCTCCGGACGCGTGGGCTGCAGCAGGGTTCGCCGTCGATGACGCCGCGGTCTGCCAGGTCGGGTCGGTGCGGCTCCGGCTGGTCGGGGGCGACCGGGGCAAGGGCATCGTCGGGTGGTCGTTGCGTGGGGTTCCGCTGGACCTGACCGATGTGGACGGGGTGCCGACGGCGGTCTCCGATGGTCCGCCGGCCGAACCCCAGGAGCATGCGAACGGGGTGACGCACATCGACCACGTCGTGGTTCTGTCGCCTGATCTCCCGCGGACCCTGGCCGCGCTCAGCGGATTGGGTCTGGAGCCGCGTCGGGTGCGCGACGGTGAGCTGGGCGGGGTGCCGATGCGGCAGGCGTTCTTCCGGCTCGGTGACGTGATCCTGGAGGTCGTCGGCGCTCCCGACTCTGCCTCGGAAGGACCGTCGAGCCTGTGGGGACTGACCCACACGGTCGCTGACATCGACGCGACGGCGGCGTTTCTCGGTGATCGCACGGGCCCGGTCAAGGATGCGGTCCAGCCGGGTCGGCGGATCACGACCCTGCGGAATCGCGAGATCGGCATCTCGGTCCGTACGGCACTGATCTCGCCGCACCCGATCAATCGGTGAGGACCTCGGCCCTCTCGGCACGCTCCCGGTTGAACGGCACCGTGCCCAGCTCCAGCCGGAGCCCGCGAATGCCGGAGTGCTTGCGGGCGTACTCGAGCTCCCGCAGCAGATCGCCCAGCACGTTGGAGAGAACGGTGCTCACGCTGAGCGTCGACAAGGTGCCCAGCGCCCGGCCCTGCTCGTCGACGTACCCGCTGCCACTGTCGCCCGGGATGCCCGGCGACGGCGCGATGATGACGTGAGCCCATCCCTCGGTCTCCGGTTGATCACCCAGGGTCTGTGCAGCCTGGCGGGAAGCGACGCTGTTGTCCCTGCGCAGTGAGGACCGGCCGAATCCGTAGGCGCGGTCGAGGGCGTAGAGCCCGCCCTCGGAGAGTCCGTCGGGCCCGCCCCAATGGGGCATGCTCGGGTTGACGCGTCTGTGGTCTCTCCGGTCGACCTCGATGAGGGCGAAGTCGTTGAACCGGCAAGTGTTCGGATCCTGCTCGCCGACCTTCCGCATGGTGCGCCAGCTGCTGTAGGCCAGCCGCCCCTTGGCGAGCTGCTCACCGGCTTCGTAGCGGCTCCCGTGACGGTGGAAGGTCACGCGTGTGCCGAGCGGTCTCGACCTGGCGCGGCACCCGTTCGTCTCGTCCTTGCCGGTCGACGCGCAGTGGGCGGCCTGGCCGAGGTAGACGTTGCCGGCTGCGTCGGTGAAGACGAAGTTCGTCGTGCACTGGGCCCCGCGGGTCAGGGTCTGGACGCCCGGGGTCACGGTGGCCTTCGCGAAGCTCGTCCAGCCGGGAGTACGGCGTACCAACGCCTGGGTGACACTGCCCGCCTGGGTCGCTCCGGGGCTGGTCCCGAGGTGCACGGCGTCGCGGCGTTCGAAAGGCTTGAGCCACAGGTTCCCGATGGCGAGCACGGTCACGAGGACGAGGAGGGTGCCCCATCCGGTGCCCGGCTCACGTGTGCTCACTCCTCGATCATCGCTCGCCGGGGTCAGGATTGACAGGAGCACGCACGCCCGGACCTGTCACTCAGGCGAGCGCCCGCAGGGTCTCGGCCTGCCGGACCAGGAAGCTGCGCTCGTCCAGCTTCTTGCGCCGCATCCACCCGGTGACCTCGAGGTTGCACTTGCTGGCGTTGCAGGAGGCGCAGGCGGGCACGACGTTCGTCAGCGTGTAGCGGCCGCCGCGCGAGATCGGCAGGATGCAGTCCTTCTGGAGGGCGGGCTCCTCGGCGCGGCAATAGGCGCAGCCGCCCCAGGCCTCCAGGAGCGCGAACCACTGCTCGTCGGTCAGGTCGTGCTCGACCTTCGCCATCCGGCGCTTGCGGCGCTTGGCGTAGGTCGCGGCACGACTGCGGGGAGGCACGTCGCCGAGTATGGCGCGCGGGGCGCGCGTGGCGTGGTTGCCGCACGGCGTGCAGTCAGGTTGTCGACAGGTTGCCGGCGCGAGGGTGGTGGAAGACATTCCACCGCACGAGGAGCACCCATGTTCGACCTGATCAACGGCATCCCCCTTCACCCTCTGGTGGTGCACGCCATCGTCGTACTCCTCCCGTTGGCCACGCTCGGCACCTTGGCCATTGCTGTCCGGCCCTCATGGCGTCGCCCCTACGGACCGCTCGTGGTGGCCGCTGCTCTCGTGGCGACCGTGCTCTGTCCGGTCGCGACGTCGAGCGGCGAGGAGCTCGAGCACCGGGTGGGCGAACCCGGACAGCACGCCGAACTGGGCGAACAACTCATCTGGTTCGCGATCGCTCTCCTGGTGTTCTCTGCGGCCCTCGTCTGGCTGGACAGGAAAGCTGCACGTGCGGACGCGCCGTCGATGTCGCCCACCCTGCCGCGGGTCGTGGCCACGCTTGCCGTGGTGGCTGCGCTGGCCTGTGCCGTGCAGGTCTACCGGGTCGGCGACTCCGGAGCGCGGGCCGCATGGGGCGACGCTGTCGCTCCGCAATCAGCGCCGGCGCAGCTCACGGTGACGCCTGATCAGGCAGAGTGACCCTGTGCTGACCGTGGGGGTGTGTGAGGACGACCCGGCGATCCGCCGCGTGCTCGCGCAGGCCCTGCGCTACGCCGGGCACGAAATCGTCCTGACCCACAACGGAGCCGAGGCCCTGCGGTCGTTCGGACTCGATGCCGCGGTCGACGTGCTGGTGCTCGACATCGGTCTGCCCGACGCGGACGGCCGGGACGTGTGCCAGGCGCTGCGATCGGCGGGTCAGCATGCGCCGGTCCTGTTCCTGACCGCTCTCGGCACCGTGCAGGACACCTTGTCCGGTTTCCACGCCGGCGGCGACGACTACCTCGCCAAGCCGTTCGACGTGAAGGAGCTGCTGGTGCGGATCGAGGCGCTGGGCCGTCGTCCGGTGGCGCCTCCGCGCGGCAGCACCGGCCTGGTGCTGGACCCCACCAGCCACGCGATTCGAACGAAGACGGGCGAGGTGCTGCTCACGCCCACCGAGTTCAGGATGCTCGCAGCCATCCTGGCGCGGCCGGGCGAGGTCGTGCGCCGACGTACCGTCGTCTCGGCGGCATGGCCCGACGGTGCGGTGGTCGCAGAGAACACCGTCGACTCCTACATCAGGCGACTGCGCACCAAGCTCGAGGCGGTCGCTTCGCCCGTCGGGATCGACACGGTCCGCGGCGTGGGGTTCCGCGTCCGATGACCCAGACCCGCCCCACGGGATCCTTCCGTCGCCAACTCGTGGTCGTCAGTGCGACGATCACCGCCATCGCGGCCGTCCTGCTGGCCCTGATCGTCCATCTGGTGCTGTCGCAGACGTCGAGCAGGTCGATCAACCGGGTTCTCGAGGAGCGAGCCGAGGCGGTGATCAGTTCGGCTGTTGCGGCGTCGAGCTCGACGCAGCTGGTCGTACCGGACGGGGCCCTCGACGCCGGCGTCGCGGTGTACGACGGCGAGGGAACCCTGGTGGCAGGCAACGTGCCGTCCGCCCTGGCCGAGCAGTACGCCGAGCTGGTCGCCGCCGGGCGCGGGACACGATCTGTGGGGGAGACGAGGAGGATCCGGGCGCAACCCTTCACTCTCGACTCGGGTGTCGAGGGGATCGTGGTGGTCACCGAACGGCTCGGGCCCTACGAGGAGGCCGAGCACTATGCCCTGCTGGTGAGTGGGATCACCGGGGTGCTCGCGGTCCTCGCCTCGGCAGCGCTCGCCGCGTGGGTCAGTCGGCGAGCGCTCGCGCCGGTGGCAGCGATGGCGTCGACCGCGGCGGACTGGAGCGAGCACGACCTGGATCGTCGGTTCGAGCTCGGTGCTCCGACCAACGAGATCACGGCGCTCGGCAACACCCTTGACACCCTTCTGGACAAGGTGGGCGCCGCGATCCTGTCCGAGCAACGGCTGACGGCTGAACTGGCACACGAGCTGCGCACGCCACTCACCGCGATTCAGGGCACCGCGGACCTGCTGGCCATGCGGGGTGACCTCTCGAACGACGTACGGGCTGAGGTGGAGGAGATCCGGGCGGGCAGCCGCAGGATGGGGGAGACCATCACCGGGTTGCTCCATCTGGCGCGCTCCGGCTCCTCGGGACGCGACGCGGTGGCGACCGATGTCCGACGCCTCCTCGTTCGGCTCTCCTGTGACATGGCGCTGCCGGTCCAGATCGACGTGGCGGACGACGTGCTGGTCGCGCTCGACGAGACGCTGGTGACCCGCGCGGTCGGGCCGGTGCTCGAGAACGCGCTCCGGGTGGCTGGCCAGGTGCGGGTCTCGATCGTGGATGCCCGTGGTGGGCTCGTGGGGATTGCCATCGAGGACGACGGTGCCGGCGTGGATCTGGCGGTCGTCGATCGCGTCTTCGAGCCCGGCCTCACGTCGGGGGACCACGGAGGTGCCGGCCTGGGGTTGCCGCTGGCCCGGCGGATAGCGCGCAGCGCGGGCGGCGACGTACGTCTGGACAGCCCGAGGAATCCGACGCGTTTCGTGGTCGAGCTGCCTCGCGCCTGACCGCCGATCCGGTGACGGACTGCAGCGACGTCACGGTTCCCAGAGGTCCAGTGTGACGGCTGTGATGGTGTTCGCATCGTCGAGGAAGAGGTCGACGGTGAACCACTCGAGGCAGCCGTCGATGGACACCTCGGCCGGCTGGAGCGAGAGCCGCCGCTGATCGGCGAGGTCGGCCGGCGGAGGCATCGGCGGGGCAGCGCAGTGCGGGTGCTCGCCGTTGGTGACCTGGAACGTCGTCAGGGAGCCGGTGGAATCGGCGTGCTCCGAGATCAGCTCGAGGGCATTGAACGGGCCGACGTAGCCGCGGAAGGCTTTCAGGTCGACGCTCCATGCGGCCGTGCGGGACAGCGCATCCCTCGGTTGCGTGACGACCAGGTCGGGGCCGAGCCCGAGGCGCACGCGTTCCGCGAACGGCAGCGCGTCCGCGTTGGCCGGGCTGGGCTCCACGGCGAGCGCGACCAGTGACTCGAGGAGGGCGTTGTCGTAGAACGGGGCGTCGGCCGTCGTCGTCGTCGAGGGCGGGCTCGCGACCGGGTCCTCCGAGCGGTCTCCGTCGGTGCCGCCGCAGGCAGCGCAGGCAAGGACGACTGCCAGGGTGATGGTGCTGCGAGTGTTCATGGCGTACTCCTCGGTCAGGTGTCGAGAAGACGCGTCACGGGTCCGCGCGGTTGTCAGGCCTCGGCGGCCGCCTTGATCCGTTCCAGGGTCTGTTGCATGCCGGCGTCCAGGGTCTGGAGGAAGGGCTCCTGGCCGCCGAAGAAACCCTCGGTCAGTTCCTTCGAGAGGTCGGAGATGCCGTCGGGGGTGTCGCGGGTCTGGGTGAGCAGGGTGCCGCCGTTGCCGTCCGGCTCGAGACGGAACGACCAGACAGCCCAGTTCTCGACGACCTTGAAGGCGACTTCCTGCTCGGGGTCGAACCGCACGATCTCCGCGTGGGTGGTCCACTCCAGCTCGCCCTCGCGGTTGCGGTTGGTGAACTCGGCGCCGAGGCCGAGCTCGAACCCGGCGCGCAGCCGGGTCGAGGTCACCTGGGGGCTCCACTCGGGCATGCGGCAGACGTCACTGACGAGCTCCCACACGCGTGCCGGCGAAGCAGCGATCCGGACGGACTTCTCGAGGTCGGCCATGCCCGCAGCCTAGAGGGCGTCCTCAGGCCGAGCGCGTCGCCTGGTTGTGCGCGCGTCGTACCAGCTCGGCGACGGAGAGACCCTGGTCGAGCTGGCCGAACTGGGCCTGCCGGTCCATCCACATGGCTGCGTCGAGGGTGTCCGTGGCGAGCTGGCGGAGGTCGTCGGAGGTCAGCTCGCCGTACGACGACTCGGTGACGGTTGCGGTGAAGCAGCCCGCCGGTCCCTCGAGCCACCACGTCCGGACCAGGCCGAAGGTCGGGCCCTCGTGCAGGCGGGAGCCGTCCTCCTCGCTCGCGTGCTCCTCGGCGCTCGTGACGCACCAGGACGGACAGGTCTGCATGGGGGACCCATCGGTCCGCCGGGCGACCGGTTGAGCGGAATCGGAGTCGCGTCAGTGCGGGGTCCTGACGGATACTTCTGCCATGCCCACGTCCAGTCAGCTCGCCGCGTTTGCGGTCGCCTCGATCCTGTTCATCCAGGTCCCCGGGCCGAGCCTGCTGTTCACCATCGGCCGGGCCCTGACCGTCGGCCGGCGAGACGCGCTGCTCTCGGTCGTCGGCAACGCGCTCGGTCTGGTCGCGCAGGTCATCCTCGTCGCCATCGGTCTCGGCGCCGTCGTGGCCGCATCGGCGACGGCGTTCACGCTGATCAAGCTGGTGGGTGCGGCGTACGTCGTCTACCTCGGTATCAAGGCCATCCGGCACCGAGCCGACGCCCGCGCCGCTCTCGAAGCCGCCGCGAACGACACGGCCGTGCCCTCGCCCGGCCTCGCGTCGGTCCGCACCGGATTCGTCGTCGGCGCGACCAACCCCAAGACGATCGTGTTCTTCGTGGCGTTCCTCCCGCAGTTCATCGACGCCGGTGGGCCGGCCGCGCCGCAACTGATCTTGCTGGGTGTGCTGTTCGGTGTCATGGCCGTGGCCTCCGACACCTGCTGGGCGCTGGCGGCGAGCCGGGCCCGCGACTGGTTCGCCCGCAAGCCCGAGCGCCTCGACACCCTGGGCGCTGCCGGTGGCGTGATGATGGTCGGTCTGGGCGCCGCCCTGGTGACGACCAACAACCACTAGGCCTGTTGCTGGCTCATGCCCATCCGGGCCAGCACGACGTTCTCCAGCAGCTGCACCACGTTGTAGAGCAGCAGGGTGATCGCGGTGATCAGTGCGACGGACGCCCACAGGTCGTCGAACTTCGCCGCCGCGCTGAACTTCTGGATCGATCCGCCGATGCCCTGACCGGTCGAGAGCCACTCGGCCAGGAGCGCACCCGTCACGGCGCCCGGCACCGACACGCGTGCGGCCGCGAACAGCGAGGGCAGCGCTCCGGGGATCGACACCTTGCGGAGCGCGGTCACGTTGCCGCCGCCGTACACGTGGACGAGGTCGAGGCTCTCCCGGCTGGCCCGGCTCAGCCCGAACAGTGCAGAGGCCAGGGCAGGGAACAACACGACGATCGTGCCGATCACGGCGACCGACGCCGTGGAGCCGCGGCCGGTGATCAGGATGATGACCGGCGAGATCGACACCAGTGGAACGCTGCGCAGCAGCAGCGCCAGTGGCATCACGCCGGCCTCGACGACCTTCGACAGCGAGAACGCCAGGGCCAGCGCGATCGCGATCGCCAGGCCCGCGACGAAGCCGAGGGACGAGTCCTTCAGCGTCTGGGTGAGCAGGGGGCGCATCGCCTCGCGGTTGTCGGCTGCGAGACGACCCGGTGCGGCGCCGGCCTCGTCGACGAACAGGAAACGGAACACGTCGAGCGGCCCCTTGGCGACGTACGGCGACACGCCCGCGAAGCTGACTACCGCCTGCCACAGGGCCACCACGACGACCAGGGTCGCCAGGGCGTTGAGCAACGAGCGCCCGATCGCGCGGCTCATCCGGCGCTCCGACCGGCCACCCACGGCGTGATCAGCCGTGCGAGCAGTCCGAAGGCGGCGTACCCGACGAGGGCGACGAGGGCGCACAACAGGAACACCGCCCACACCCGCACGGAGTCGAGCTGGCCCTGCAAGCGGATCAGGGTGATGCCGACACTGCGGTCGGTGGCGCCGAGGTACTCACCGAGCACTGCGCCCAGGAGCGACGTCGGTACGGCGACCTGCAAGGCGTTGAGGATGGCCGGAAGCGCAGCCAGCAGGCGGACCTTGAGGAGCTGGCGCAGCCGTCCTCCGCCGAAGACACGCACGACGTCGAGGCTGGCCTTGTCAGCCGCCTTGAACCCGAGCAGCGCCCCGACCACCGTGGTGAAGAAGACCGACAGTGCAGCCAGGAAGATCGCTGTCTTCGACGGGTCGCCGGGGGTGTTGGCGCCGCCCAGCGCGACGATCGCGATGCCGCCGACGGCCACGATCGGCAGGCAGTAGGTCACCACGGCGATCTGCACCACGACCGGTTCGATGCGCGGCACCAGCAGGACGGTGGCGGCCAGGAGCAGCGCCAGACCGTTGCCCCAGGCGAACCCGATCACCGCCTCGTTGATGGTGACCGAGAAGAAGTCCCAGTAGGCCGAGAAGCCGTCGTCCAGGATCTGTCGACCGACGGCGAGCGGCGAGGGCACCGGGTCGTAGGTGGTGCCCTCGTCGGGACGGAAGGCGAGCGCCGAGAACAGCCACCAGGCCGCGACCAGCGCTGCGCAGCCGAGGACGGTGGCCAGCCACGTCGGGATGCGGGTCACGACTCGGCGTCCGCGCGCCCGTCGGCTCCGAAAAGGATCTCCGCAGCCTGGTCGGCCAGTGCGTGGAACTCGGGGGTCCGCATCATCTCGGGCGTCCGCGGTCGCGGGAGGTCGACGTCGATCACCGCCTTGATCCGGCCGGGTCGCGGCGACATCACTGCGACCTGGTCCGAGAGGAAGATCGCCTCCGTGATGCCGTGGGTCACCAGCAGGGTGGTGGCGGGCTTCTCCGTCCAGATCCGCAGCAGCTCGAGGTTGAGGTTCTGCCGGGTCATGTCGTCGAGGGCTCCGAACGGCTCGTCGAGGAGCAGGACCGACGGCTTCAGGGCCAGGGCACGGGCGATCGACACCCGCTGCCGCATGCCACCGGACAGCTGTGCGGGCAGGCTCTTCTCGAATCCGCCCAGGCCGACGAGCTCGATGAGCTCGTCGATGTAGGCCTTGTCGACGTCACGACCGGCCACCTCGAACGGGAGCCGGATGTTCTTCGTGACGCTGCGCCACGGCAGCAGCGCGTGGTCCTGGAAAGCGATGCCCAGCTCGCTGCGCCGCCGCAGCTCGGCGGGCGTCTTGCCGTCCACGAGGGCCGTGCCTGCGCTGGGTTGCTCCAGGTCCGCGAGGATCCGCAGGATCGTCGACTTGCCGCAGCCCGAGGGGCCGAGGAGGGCGAGGAACGAACCGACGTCGGTGTGCAGGTCGGCGTCGTCCAGCGCCACGACGCTGCGCCCGCGACCAGCCTTGAACGTCTTGCTCAGTCCGGTGACCTGGATGCCGGTGCCCAGCGCGCGGTGGCGCGGGACACCGGCATCCGTGGTTGCTTCCTGTTCCATGGGTTAGGGGAGGTATCCCTTGAGCTCGGGGTTCTCTTCGTAGATCTCGTCGATGATCGTGGTGTCGAAGAGGTCGTCGACGCTGACCGTCCAGCCTGCCGCCTCCAGCGAGGCCACGGTCTGCTCCTTGAGCTCGTCGGTGATGGTGAAGAGTCCGTTCGCCTCGGTGTCCTCGGTCGAGATCAGCAGCTTCTCCGCCTCCAGCCCCAGACCGGTCTTCTTCGGGTCGAGGGCGCCGAAGACGGCCTCCAGCCCCTCGGCGTTGTCGGACGCCGCCTTGTTGTAGAACTCGGTGATCACCGCGACGGTGTCCTCGGTGGAGTTCTTGAAGACGTCCGTCCAGCCCTTGATCTCCGCGATCAGGAAGTCCTTGAGGAGGCCCTCGTTCTCGGCGAGGTACTGGTCGGTGACGCTGAACGTCTCCGCGACGTATGGAACGCCGTTGTCGGCGTACGGCAGGTTGGTGACCTCGAAGCCGGCCAGTTCGACCGTGATCGCCTCGTTGGTCAGGTAGGCCATGAAGCCGTCGACCTTGCCCTCCATCAGCGGCGTCGGGTCGAAGTCGACCGGCACCACTTCGACCTCGTCCTTCGAGATGCCGTTGGCGTTCAGGATCGCTTCGAACACGCTCGCGTTGGAGTCCTGGACGCCGATCTTCTTGCCCTTGAGGTCCTCGGGCGTGGTGATGTCGGCGCCGTCCTTCAAGGACAGGATCGTGAACGGGTTCTTCTGGAAGGTCGCACCGATGATCTTGAGGGGCGCGTCCTCGTTGGCGATCGCGGCGCCGATCGACGCCGCATCGCTCAGGGCGACCTGGACGGTGCCGCTGAGCAGCTTGGCGACACCGGTGTCCGGGCCGGAGATGCCGTTGACGGTGCTGAAGCCGGCGTCCTCGTAGTAGCCCTTGTCGTAGGCGTAGAACTCGCCGGCGAACTCCTCGTTCTTGATCCAGGAGTACTGGACGCTGATCTCTCCGTGGTCCTCACCCGACGCGCCACTGGAGCCGTCGGAGTCGTCGCTGCCGCAGGCGGCGAGGCCCAGCAGGCCGACTGCGGCGGCCAGGGTGGCTGCGGCGAAGCGAACGCGCTTGCGTGCGGTCGATCGGTGGACGGACTGGTTCATGTGGTTCTCCTGCGTGAGCCGACGTCGGACGGACCGAGATTGCAACGGCAGTTGCTGGATGGTGAGGCTATGAGCACAGCGTTTCAGGACTGTCGCCCGGGATTTCGTGCCTGTTAATTCGTCGACGGAGGGGCCGGAGGTGCCGGGAGCGGGCCTACGGTGGTGGTGATGAGCACCGAACCGGTCACCGACCTGCCGCAGGCTCCCGTCACCGTCAACGGGGTCACCCGGCCCTTGGCTGCCGCCGGGAAGGCGCTCAACGCGCTCGACTGGCTGCGGGGCATCGGCCTCACCGGAGCGAAGGAAGGCTGCGCGGAGGGAGAGTGCGGTGCCTGCGCCGTACTGCTTGCCCGGCCCGGGGTTGACGCCGAGACCGAGTGGACCGCGATCAATGCCTGCTTGATTCCCGCGGCATCACTGGCCGGCCAGGAAGTGATGACGTCCGAGGGCCTGGGCGCGCCCGACGCGTTGCATCCCGTCCAGTCCGAGCTGGCCGTGCGCGGTGGATCGCAGTGCGGGTACTGCACGCCCGGCTTCGTGTGCAGCATGGCCGCCGAGTACTACCGCCCGGGGCGCAAGGAGTTCGACCACCACGCGCTGTCCGGCAACCTGTGCCGCTGCACTGGCTATCGTCCGATCCTCGACGCGGCCGAGGCGCTCGGCCACCCCGTGGAGGGTGACCGCTTCCTTGCCCGCACGACGCAGGCCCCGCCCGCCACGTCCGCAAGCAGGATCGACGGGTGGGTCCGCCCCGCATCCCTCGGTGAGGCGCTGACGCTGCTCGCGGAGCCGGGCGCGGTGGCGACTGCCGGGTCCACCGACCTGGGCGTCGAGGCCAACCTGGGCGGTGCCCGGCCCGAGCTGCTGGTCGCGATCGACCAGCTCGCCGAGCTGCGCACGTTCGACGTTGCCGAGGACGCCGTCGAGCTCGGCGCCGCGTTGTCCCTCACCGAGATCGAGCGTCGGCTCGCGGGCAGGATCCCCCTGCTGGAAGCGGTGTTCCCGCAGTTCGCGTCGCGACTCATCCGCAACGGCGCGACGATCGGCGGCAACCTCGGCACCGCCTCGCCCATCGGCGACCTGCCGCCCGCGCTGCTCGCGCTGGACGCGGAGGTCGTCCTGATCTCGACCGCGGGGGAGCGCGTCGTGCCGCTGGCCGACTACTTCACCGGCTACCGGGCGACCGTGCGCCGACCCGACGAGCTCATCGGCCGCGTGCGGATCCCGGTCCCGCTCGCGCCGATGACGGCGTTCCACAAGATCGCGAAGCGGCGCTTCGACGACATCTCGTCGGTCGCGGTCGCGTTCGCGATCGAGGTGGTGGATGGTCAGGTGGTTCGCGCCGCGATCGGGTTGGGCGGAGTGGCAGCCACGCCGATCCGGGCAGCAGCGACCGAGGCGGCCCTGGTCGGGCGAGCCTGGGACGCCGCGACGGTCGCGAATGCTGCCGTGGTCCTGTCCGGTGAGGGCACGCCGCTCGACGACCACCGCGCCAGCGCGGCCTACCGCAAGGCAATGCTGGGGCAGGCGCTGCTGGCTCTCGAGGCCGCGCAATGACCGGGTTCGTCCCGCGCCCTGCGAACGCCGTCGTCGGCGAGGCCCGCCCGCACGAGGCGGCTTCCCTGCATGTGACGGGGCGCGCTCTCTACACCGACGACGTCGCCGCCCGAACCCCCGGACTGCTCCACGCGCACCCGGTCCAGGCGCCGCATGCGCACGCCCGGATCACCCGTCTCGACCCCGCTCCGGCGTACGACGTCCCGGGGGTCGTGCGCGTCCTCACTGCCGCCGACGTGCCGGGTGTGAACGACGCCGGCACCAAGCACGACGAGCCACTCTTCCCCGACGAGGTGATGTTCCACGGTCACGCCGTCGCGTGGGTGCTGGCCGACGACCTCGAGAGCGCCCGGCTCGGTGCGCTGGCCGTCGAGGTCGACTACGAGCCGCTGCCGTCGATCATCGAACTGACCGACGCGATCGCCCGGGAGAGCTTCCAGGGCGCGAGGCCGCGTCTGGAGCGCGGCGACGTCGATGCGGGGTTCGCCGCGAGCAGTCACCTGTTCGAGGGCGAGATCGAGTTCGCCGGACAGGAACACTTCTACCTCGAGACGCACGCTTCGCTGGCGAGCATCGACGACGACGGCCAGGTGTTCGTGCAGTGCAGCACCCAGCACCCCACCGAGACGCAGGAGATCGTCGCTCACGTGCTCGGGCTCGCGAGCCACCAGGTGACCGTGCAGTGCCTGCGGATGGGCGGCGGCTTCGGCGGCAAGGAGATGCAGCCGCACGGCTTCGCGGCGATCGCGGCCCTCGGGGCGCGACTCACGGGCCGGCCGGTGAGGGTGCGGCTCACCCGCCAGCAGGACATGACGATGAGCGGCAAGAGACACGGATTCCATGCGACGTGGAAGGTCGGCTTCGACGACGGCGGCCGCCTGCAGGCGCTCGAGGCGACGCTCACCTCCGATGGCGGCTGGAGCCTCGACCTGTCCGAACCTGTGCTCTCGCGTGCGCTGTGCCACGTCGACAACGCCTACTGGATTCCGCACATCGCGGTCGATGGGCGGATCGCCCGCACCCACAAGACGTCACAGACGGCCTTCCGTGGTTTCGGCGGGCCCCAGGGGATGCTCGTCATCGAGGACATCCTCGGCCGCTGCGCCCCGGCGCTCGGGATCGCCGCCGATGAGCTGCGCCGCCGCAACTTCTACGCCGACGACCAGCCGACGCCGTACGGCCAACCGGTGCGGAACGCCGCGCGCCTGGACCGCGCCTGGCAGCAGGTTCTCGACACCAGCGACTTCGCGCAACGGCGCGCCGACATCGAGCGCCACAACGCCCAGAACCCGCATTCCAAGAGGGGTCTGGCGATCACTCCGGTGAAGTTCGGCATCTCGTTCAACTTCACGTCGTTCAACCAGGGCGGCGCGCTGGTGCACGTCTACAAGGACGGCTCGGTGCTGATCAACCACGGCGGCACCGAGATGGGCCAGGGCCTGCACACCAAGATGCTGCAGGTCGCGGCCACGGCGCTCGGGCTGCCGATCGACCGGGTCCGGCTCGCGCCGACGCGCACCGACAAGGTGCCCAACACCTCGGCCACGGCCGCAAGTTCGGGTGCCGACCTCAACGGCGCAGCGGTGAAGGACGCCTGCGAGCAGATCCTGGCGCGCCTGGCGCCGGTCCGTGAGCGGCTCGGCGCCGACGTGGCGTGGCCCGACCTGGTGCGGCAGGCCTACTTCGACCGGATCCAGCTCTGGGCCGCCGGTTTCTACAGGACCGAGGGCCTCAGCTGGGACGTCTCGACGATGACCGGGAGCCCGTTCAAGTACTTCGCCTACGGCGTGGCCGCCGCCGAGGTCGAGGTCGACGGCTTCGCCGGTGCCTACCGGGTGACCCGGGTCGACATCGTCCACGACGTCGGCGACAGCCTGTCGCCGCTGGTCGACATCGGTCAGATCGAGGGCGGCTTCGTGCAGGGCGTCGGCTGGCTGACGCTGGAAGACCTGCGCTGGGACAGCTCCGACGGTCCGTCGCGCGGTCGCCTCGCGACCCAGTCGGCATCGACGTACAAGCTGCCCAGCCTCTCCGAGATGCCGGCCGACCTCCGGGTCGCGCTGCTGGAGCACGCTGCCGAAGACGACGCCGCGGTCTACGGCTCCAAGGCGGTCGGGGAGCCGCCGCTGATGCTGGCGTTCGCAGTGCGCGAGGCCCTGCGCGAGGCGGTCGGCGCCTTCGGCCCTGACGGGATCACCGTCGAGCTGGCTTCGCCCGCCACTCCCGAAGCTGTCTACTGGGCGATCCAGGCTGCGAAGGGGCAGGGCTGACATGGACTGGCTGCGTGCGCTCCAGCACCTCCGCGACACCCGGACGCCGTGCGTCCTGGTCACCGTCGCCGAGGTCCGCGGCCACGCGCCACGCGAGGCCGGCGCCAAGCTCGTGGTCAGCTCCACGCAGACGTGGGGGAGTGTCGGCGGCGGCAACCTCGAGGAGGCCGCCGTACGACGAGCACGGGACCTCCTGGCCGACGGCGCCACGACGCCGCTGACCGAGCGACACGACCTGTCCGACAAGGCGCCCATCGAGCACGGGGTCCAGTGCTGCGGCGGAGAGGTCACCCTGCTGCTGGAACCGGTCGGCGTGCTGCCGGCGTACGCGATCTTCGGAATGGGCCACGTCGGTTTCGAGCTGGCCCTGTTGCTCGGCCGGCACGACCTCGAGCTGCACCTGGTCGACTCCCGCGCCGAGCAGCTCGACGACGCTCGGCTGGCGCCCCTGGTGACGGGGCCGGGCGACGTGCACGTGCACCGGGTCTCGGTCCTGCCGGAGCTGGTGATCGCCGAACTGCCGCGCGGCACCCATGCGCTGGTGCTCACCCACGACCACGCCGAGGACCTCGCGCTGCTCGACGCGCTGCTGCGCTCCGACGTCCCCGGATCGATCGGCCTGATCGGCTCGTCAGCGAAGTGGACCCGCTTCCGTACGAAGCTGGCCGACCTGGGTCACGGACCCGAGTCGATCGGCCGGATCCGCACCCCCATCGGCGATCCGGAGATCCAGGGCAAGCATCCGGCGATGATCGCCCTGTCGGTGGCGGCAGATCTAGTACGCCGTCCGCTTCTCGTGAGCGAGCCACGCGTCGAACGGTGACGACGCGTTGTCCGGGCGCAGGTTGTCGATTTCCAGCGACCACTCCGAGCGCGGCCGGTCGAACAACTCGTAGAACTCCCGGTCGTCGAACCCGCCACGCGCGGCGTCCTCACGGTCCGCGGCGTAGACGACGCGGTCCAGCCGCGCCCACAGCGAGGCCGACAGGCACAGCGGGCACGGCTCACAGGACGTGTAGAGCGAGCAGCCGGCGAGGCTGAACGAGCCGATCGCCGTGCACGCGGCGCGGATCGCCATCACCTCGGCGTGGGCGGTGGGATCGAGGTCGCGGGTGACCCGGTTCTGTCCGAAGGCGACCAGCTTGCCGTCCTGGACGATGACCGCACCGAAGGGGCCGCCGCCGTCGTCGACATTGGCCGTCGCGAGCTCGACCGCCCGGGCCAGCCATGCTGTGTCGTTGTCCAGGTCGCCAGTCACTGGTCGCCTCTCATTCCACTTCGCCGAGTCGCTCGTAAGTCTCGCTGATGCGCTGCACCCGGGCGCTCCCGGTACGACGACACGCGGCCAGCACTCCGTCTGCCAGCACGCTGACCAGCGCCATGGGGGCGGCGTAGCTGTCGAAGGCCAGCGCATGCTGCAGGGGGCATTCGAGCCAGACGGTCGCGTGCGACGCGTGCGTGAGCGCGGTCGGGTCGCCGAGGAGCACGACGGTCGCCTCCGTCGCCCGCGCGGCGGCCAGGAAAGTGGCGAAGTGCTGCGGCCGGCGCCGGAACCCGACCACCACGACCACGTCCGCCTGCCCGAGGCCCACCAGCTCCTCGCCGGTGGTCTGGCCGGGCACGGGAGCGATCCGGACGTCGTCGCGCGCCTGCGCCAGCTGCTCGCGCAGGTGCAGCGCGACGGGGTAGCTGTTGCGCCAGCCGACCACCAGCACCCGCTCGGCGAGGGCGATCAGGCCGGCGACCTCGGGCAGCCGGGGGTGTCCGACGGCCCGCAGGATTGCGGCCTGTTCGGCGGCGGCCAGCGTCTCCGGGTCGGGCGCACCGTCGATCCGGCGGGGCTCTCCGGTCGCGCGCAGCCCGCGCAGGTGCTCGCGAACCTCGTCGAAGTCCTCGTATCCGAGGCTGCGGAACAGCCGGCTCATGGTCGCGCGCGACACCCCGGCCAGCTCGGCGAGCTCCGCGGCGCGATAGGTGGCGAGGTCGTCGAGGTGCTCGAGCAGTGCGGCCGCGGCCCGACGTTCCTGGGGCGTCAGGTGGTCGTGTCGTTCGGCGATCCGCTGGTCGATCCTCACGGTCGCTCCGCCGGCCAGGTCGCGGCGACTTCGAGCACCGCTTGTTCGAAGGCGTCGATACCGAGCGCGACGTCGATCTCGCGGACACCCTCGTCGGGATGGTGGCTGATGCCGTCGTGGCAGCGGACGAAGAGCATGCCGATGTCGGCGACAGCGGCGATGGCCATCGCGTCGTGGCCCGCCCTGCTCCACAGGCCCATCGGGTCGGGGTCGCCGGTCGCGCGGATGCCGGCGACGACGGCGTCCTGCAGCCATGACGCGCACGGTGCCGCTGGTGCCTCGTGGCTCAGCACGACGTCGAGCCGCAGGTCGCGCGCGGCACAGATCCGCTCGAACTCTGCCTCCAGCTCCGCCCAGGAAGCATCGCGCTCCGCGTCGGTCGCGGCGCGCAGGTCCAGGCTCAGGTCGGCGCGGCCGGGGATGACGTTGACGGCTCCGGGCAGCACCTCGATCCGCCCGACGGTCGCGATCGTGCCCGCAGCCCGGGCCAGCCGCTCCACGGCGACGACCATCTCGCTGGCCCCGACGAGGGCGTCCCGCCTGCGTTCGTACGGCGTACCGCCGGCGTGCCGCGCTTCGCCGCTCACCGTGAGCCGGAACCGCCGGGCACCCGCGATGGTCGTGACGTATCCGAGCGACGCATCGGCCGCTTCCAGGTAGGGCCCCTGCTCGATGTGTGCCTCGAGGTAGCCGATCAGGTCCTCGGGTCGCCGCGCTGCGGATGCCACCTGGCGCGGGTCGAGCCCGAACTCCAGGAATGCCTGGTGGAGCGTGATGCCGTCGCGATCGCGCAGGTCCCACCAGTCCTCGTCCCAGGTGCCGGCCACGGCCTGGCTGCCGAGCAGCGCCTTTCCGAACCGGGCACCTTCCTCGTCGCTGAAGCCGATCACCTCGAGTGCGAACGGGAGCTCGGTGTCACGCAGCCGCTCGACGACGGCGATCGCCATGACCACGCCGAGCATGCCGTCGAAGCTGCCGGCGTCAGGCACGGTGTCGAGGTGGGAGCCCAGCAGCAGGGCGGGAAGTCCGGGATCGAGGCCCTCGCGGCGACCGCAGATGTTGCCCGCGGCGTCCTGCCACACGTGGAGTCCGGCGTCGCGCATCCAGCGTCCGGCGAGGGCGTTGGCGGCGCGGTGCTGGGGTGTCAGGTGGGTGCGTTCGAGCCAGGTGTCCGAGGCCGAGATGAGGTCGAGCTCCGAGCAACGGGCGAGGGCGATCTCTGCGGTGGTCATCCGTAGACCTCCTGCGCGGCCGCGACCCCGCCACCGGCCGGCACCCCGACGCCAGCCGCGCGCAGGGCCTGCTCGAGGGCGGCGAGCGTGATCAGTACGGCGTCCTTGCGGGCGTTGTGTCCCATCGTGCCGATCCGCCACACCTTGCCGTGGAGCGGCCCGAAGGACGTGCCGATCTCGATGCCGAAGTCGTTGAGCAGACTGGCCCGGACCGCGTCACCGCCGGCAGGGCCCAGCGGCTCGGGGATCTCGACCGCGACCACGTTGTTCATCTTGTGGGCGACGTCGCCGAACACGCGAAGTCCCAGGCCCTGAACGCCCTCGAGCATGGCCTTGCCGTGCAATGCGTGCCGGGCCACTGAGGCGTCGATTCCCTCGACCACCAGCAGGCGAGCGCACTCGCGGGCGGCGTACAGCATCGAGGTGGCCTCGGTGTGGTGGTTGAGCCGACGCGGTCCCCAGTAGTCCATGACCATGGCGAGGTCGAAGTAGTTGCTGGCGATCGGGCGACCCACAGCTTCGTCCGAAGCTTCCCGGATGCCTGCCTCGACGTGGCGCCGGGCGTTGGTCACGGCCGCCGCCTTCGTGGAGACGGTGATCGGCGCGCTGCCCGAGGGACCGCCCAGGCACTTCTGCAGGCCAGCGGTGACGACGTCGAGGCCCCAGGCATCGCTGCGGAACTCGTTGCCGCCGATGGATGCGGTGGCGTCGCAGTAGAACAGCACGTCGTGCTCGCGGCAGATGGCGCCGATGTCAGCCAGCGGCTGGCACATCGTCGTCGACGTGTCGCCCTGGACGACGGCGAGGATCTTCGGTTGCACCTCGCGTACGGCGGCCTCGACCGCCGCGGGCGTGAACACCTCGCCCCACGGCACCTCGATCGAGTGCACCTCGGCGCCGCAGCGCCCGGCGATCTCGGTGAGCAGGTGCCCGAACCGTCCGAACACCGGCACCAGCACGCGATCGCCGGGCTCGATCAACGACACCAACGCCGCCTCGATCCCCGCCCGCGACGTGCCGTCGACCAGGAACGTCTGCTCGTTGTCGGTGTCGAAGACCTCGCGATAGAGGCTCATCACCTCGTTCATGGTCGTCGTCATGAACGGGTCGAACTGGCCCACCAGTGGCGCGGCCATGGCGCGCAGCACCCGCGGGTCGACGCTGATCGGACCGGGGCCCATCAGCAGGCGCGGGGGTGGTGCGATCTCGTTCATCGGCTCACTCATGACCAGTCCTCTCGAGCATCTTTCCGCGCGTCTCGTCCGGGCCGACCAGTCGTCCCCGCAGCAGCGTGTGGGTCACCGCGCCGTCGTACTTCTGGCCGTCGTAGGCGGAGATCGGGTTGCGATGTGCCAGTTGTGCCACCGACACCTCCCACGCGACGGCGTCGTGGACGACCAGGTCGGCGGAGGCGCCGACGGCGATCCGGCCACGGTCAGTCAGGCCGACCAGGTCGGCCGTGTTGCGGGCCATCCAGCGGCTCACGCGATCCAGTCCGATCCCGCGGGCGCGCGCTTCGTGGGCGACCGCGACGAGTCCCACCTGCAGCCCCGAGATCCCGCCCCACGCCTGCTGGAGGTCACCGTCGCCGGCGCACTTGAGGTCGACGGTGGAGGGGGAGTGGTCGCTGACGATCGCGTCGATGACGCCGGACTGCAGCGCCTGCCAGAGCTCGTTGCGGTTGCCCTCGTCACGGATCGGTGGGCAGCACTTGAACTCCGGCGCCGCGTCGGGGATCTGCTCGGCTGCGAAGCAGAGATAGTGCGGGCAGGTCTCGACCGTGACGCGCACCCCCTCGGCGCGGGCGTCGGCGAGCAGGTCGAGCGCGCGGGCACTCGAGAGGTGCAGGACGTGCACCCGGCAGCCTGTCGCGCGGGCGCCGTCGAGAAGGTGCCGGATCGCCGCCGTCTCGGCCTCCGGCGGTCGGCTGAGGAGGAAGTCGGCGTAGGCGCGACTCGACGGGTGCGGCGCCGCCTCGAGCACGCCGGCGTCCTCCGCGTGCACGATCAACAAGCCGTCGAAGCCCGCGATCTCGCTGAGGGCCGTCGTGAGCTGGGCCGGGTCGAGCATGGGGAACTCGTCGACTCCGGACGGCGCCAGGAAGCACTTGAAGCCGAAGACGCCCGCGTCCCACAACTGCTCGAGCGAACCGAGGCTGTCGGGCACGGCACCGCCCCAGAAGCCGACGTCGACGTTGAGCTGTCCGGCGGCAGCGGCTCGTTTCGCGGTGAGTGCCTCGACGGTCGTGGTCGACGGTATCGAGTTCAGCGGCATGTCGATCAAGGTGGTGACGCCGCCCAGCGCGGCGGCCCGGGTCGCGGTGGCGAAGCCTTCCCACGCCGTCCGGCCGGGCTCGTTGACGTGCACGTGGGTGTCGACGACGCCGGGGAGGAGGTGCGCGGCGTCCGGGATCTCCAGGACGTTGCCGGCGACCGCGGCGTCGTAGGGATCGATGGCGGTGATCGCACCGTCGCGGATCACGACGGTGGCGGGCACGAAGGCGTCACCGACCAGCACCTGCCGACCGCGGACGGCGTCGTGGTTCACGCGATCCCGGCCCAGGCGCGCGGCTCGGTGGCGTCGATGCGCGACAACGTCGCCGAGATGAGGCCGTAGGGACGATCGGCCGCGAAGAAGACCTCACCCGGGTTGTCGAGGCCGAACGGCTCGAGGTCGACGAGGAAGTGATGCTTGTTGGGACACGAGATCCGGATCTCCGCCACCTCAGGGCACGCGTCCAGCGCTGCAGCACCCATGGCATGGATCGTCTGCTGGAGCGCGAGGCTGTGGGTGGTCGCGAAGGCATCGAGGAGCGCTGTCCGGATGGCGGCGTGGGCGACGTCCCAATTCACGTCGAGGGGGTCGTAGCGCCACGTCGCGGAGACGCTGGTCGCGAGGATCCGGTCGCTGGTCTCGCCGAGGGTGGTGAAGCGGTCGCGCGGAAAGCCGTGGAACTCGCTGCCCGTGCTCTTGAGCAGCACCAGGTCGCTCAGGCCGGCCAGCACGAACGTCTGGTCGCCGTACGTCTGCACCCACGCGGTCCGTGTCGCCTCGCCGGTGCGGACGAAGGAGTGCCCGTTGGCCGGCAGTCGCTCCCAGGCGAACTGCTCGGCGTGGAACCACGTTCCGGTGACCCACGGTTGCGCAGTCCAGTGGTCGGCGAGGTCGAGCAGGAACTGTTCAGGGGAGTCGACCCCGTGCTGGCGGGCCAGCGCATAGACGGTGTTCTTCTGGGTGTCGGTCGCGTGCACGTGGGCGTTGTCGCCCTGGGTGTACGCCGTCGCGAAGTCACCGCGCAGCTGGGTGGTGACGTTGAGGTCGTGGAGCACGTGCCGTTCCCCGGACCGGTCGACCTTCACCAGCCGGCACTCCGCCTTGCCGTGCTGCAGGTCGGACAGGACGTAGTCACCCTGGTCGCCGCTCATCAGCTGCCCCGGTAGGTCGTGTAGGAGAACGGACTGAGCAGGAGGGCCACGTGGTAGTGCTCCTGGCCCGCCTCGACGGTGAAGTGCAGGGTCACGCCGGGGTAGAGCGTCTTGCGCTGCTGGGCGGAGAACCACGGACCGGTTGCGAACGTGAGCCGGTAGTCGCCGGGGGCCAGGTCCTGCTCGAACCGGACCCGCCCGTCGGCGTCGGTGACGGCTTCGGCGAGCGCGGCGTCGGTCGACGTCAGGAGGACGGCGACGCCGGCCGCCGGTCGGCCCAGAGCAGCGTCGAGCACGTGGGTCGAGCAGGTGCTCACGAGGTGGCCTCCGCAGGTTCGGTCTCCAGCAGGTCGGCGAGCCGCAGGAGCGCGATCTCGCCCAGTTGGTGTCGGGTCACCGCGAGCTCGGTGGCCGGGTCGTTCTCGAGTCGTTCCTCCAGGAGCGCCAGCATCTCTGATCCAGTGCGCCCCTTGGCCCGCACCAGGTAGATCCGGTCGAACCGTTCCTCGTAACGGGCGTTGCCGTCGCGCAACCGCTCGGCGAGCCCGGCGTCGGCCGGATCGACGCCGGCCTGTTCCCGCTGCGAGTGCGCGGCCGTCGCACTGTCCGGTGCTGCCCGCTCGCCGATGCGAGGGTGGTCGGCCAGTGCTGCCTCGACCTCGGCCGGCGCCCACCCCACTGCCTGGGCGCGACCGGCGTCGAGAAGCTGGTCCGTGTCGGCGTACGGACGACCGGAGGCGAGGGCGTTCACCCAGGAGTCGATGCCCACGCAGGCCCGGAGTGCGGTCGCGACGTCAGCGTCCGACAACGCGTTGAACTCCTCGATCCGCACTGTGCCTCCTGTCCCTGGGCTGCCTGGCCACCGTCTGACGACCTGAAACTAGATCCTCCCGGTCACGGACGCGCGAAACAATCGTTTCAGGCGTGTCAACATCTGCCCCAGGTTCGTCGAGTAGTCCGAGCCCCTGGGCGAGGGCGTATCGAGACGCCCGTAACTGGCTCGCTGCGTCTCGATACGCGGCTCGCTGGCGCTCGCCGCTACTCGACGAACCTGGGGCTGCTGTCGATCAGGTCGAGCAGGTCCTTGTCGCGACCGGGCGCTGCCATCAGACAGACGCCGCACGGCAGACCGGCGGTGGTGCTCACCGGCACCGTCATCGCAGGCAGTCCGCCGATCCCGGCCAGGCAGGTCAGCGCCAGCGTGGCGTGGCGGGCGGCCTGGAGCTTGTCGGCGAGACCCGGGCCGAGGGACGGGGCCACCGTCGGTGCCGCCGGGAGTACGACGATCCGGTCGGCCACGAGGTCGCGAATCAGGTCTCGCGCGACCGCGACAACCTGCCGCGCCTCGTCCACCTCGCCCACGGTGACCTCGCGAGCGCGTTCGAAGCGGCCGCGCACGTCCGGCCCCAGTGCGTCGAGGCGACCCTCGAGCCAGTCGCCGTGCGTCTGCCAGGCTTCCCAGCCCTGCAACGTCACGAAGGCGTCGCGCCACGCAGGCAGGTCCTCCAGCGGCCAGGCCTCCGGCAGGCGCAGTCCCAGGTCCGGCTGCCAGCCGGCGACGGCCGCGGCCACGTCGGGATCGGCCAGACCGAGCAGCGAGGGGACGGTGACCAGGCGGCGCTCGGCCGAGGTCGGAGCGCCCGGCAACAGGACGTCGCCCACCCGCGCCAGCAACCCGGCGTCGCGCGTCAGCCAGCCCACCGCGTCGAAGGTCGGGGCGAGCGGCAGCAGCCCTTCCCGCGGTACGACGCCATGGCTGGTCCGCAGGCCGAACAGCCCCTGGTAGGCGGCGGGCACCCGGATCGAGCCGCCAGTGTCGGTGCCGAGACCGATCGACGCCTCACCGAGGGCGACCGCGGCTGCCGAGCCCGAGGAGGATCCGCCGGGGACGTGCCCGGGCGCCGCGGGGTTGGGTGGCGTCCCGTAGTGGTGGTTCGTGCCGGCCAGCGAGTAGGCGAACTCGTCGGTCCGGCTGATGCCGCGCACCGATGCGCCCGCCGCGAGGAGCGCTGCCACGACCGGAGCGGACGCCGTGGCAGGACCAGCACCGGCCAGCCAGGTCGGGTTGCCGGCGCCGACGGCGAAACCCTCGACGTCGTAGAGGTCCTTTACCGCGACCGTCTCGCCGACCAGTGGGCCGTCGTCGGCCCCCGCGGCCAACGGGTCGCCGACCACCCGCCACACCCGTTCGTCCCAGGTCATCGCACCTCCGGGAAGTCGCTCTTCCGGATGCGTGCGTGCACGCCCTTCACCAGGTCGACGACCTGCGAGATGTCGAAGTCGGTCGCGGCGCTGAGGTAGGCATAGGCGAGGTGTGGCGCCATGCCGTAGCGGGCACCGAGGAGGGCGACCGCTGCGCGCACACAGTTCTGCACGGCCACGTCGAGGTCCGGGTCGAGTCCGGTCGGGACCAGGTGCTCGGCCGTCTCTGCCATCGGCCCCACCAGGTCGCCGAAGCGTCGCAGCGCGTCCTCCCGCGCCACGACGTCGAACCGGACGGTGGCCCGCAACGAGGCCTCCATCGCCGTCAGTGACACCTCACCGTCACCTTGCGCGAAGTGCGGATCGCCGACGTAGGCGAGCGCGCCGTCGACCTGGATCGGCAGGTAGAGCGTGGCGCCGGTCGTGAGCAGGTTGATGTCGAGGTTGCCGCCGTAGGAACCGGGTGGCACCGAGTGCGGACGTTCGCCGGCAGCGGTCGCGACGCCCATGATCCCCAGGAACGGAGCGAGCGGGAACGAGACGACAGGCTCCCCGCCGTCGACCAGCGGAAGCAGCCCGCGGGTGCCGTCGGCAGAGACCCGCGTGAACACCGAGACCGTCGATCCTTCGGCAGGGAACTCGTCGGGCAGCGCTCCCCGGCCGTGACGGTTGGACACCACGCCGTAGGGCACGCGCCGCAACGTCTCGACGACCGTCATCGCCAGCAGGTCGCCGACGCGCGCGCCGGCCACGCGCACGGGACGCGACGCGACATGCGGCCCGTCGGGACCGGGCTCGTGCGCAACCGCCGACGAAGCGAGTGCGACAGCGTCGGCCAGGACCTCGTCCTCCGCGACCCCGTGGCGGGCGAAGAAGGCGCGCGGGTCGCGACCCTGGTCCTCGAGGATCCCTTCGTGACTGATGGTGTCGAAGGTGACCTCGGTGCCCGGGTCCACGGTCAGTACCGGGTCGTCCGCAGCGCACGGCAGCCGACCCCACAGGACCGTGTCCGGGTCCGCCGGGAGGTAGGAAGCGGCACGGATCGGGCCGGTCCCGGGCTGCAGGATCATGCCTCGCACCCTAGGGCCCCTGTGTTTCAGGCAGTCGTGATCACGCGGGCAGGTCCGACCGCTTCATGCCGAAGATCCAGCGCCGGCGCGGATGTTCGCTCACCGACCAGAAGCGCTTCGTCTCGGGCCACCAGACCAGGTCCTCGGGACCGATCGCTGTCGCGAAGCGGTGCTCCCGGAACGCGCCGGGCGCGCCGACGTAGACCGAACCCGGGAGGTAGCCGGAGCGCGACGACGTCACGTAGTAGACGCCGTCGACCACGGAAACGCCCTGCATCCGGGCCTGGCCGCGATCGTCGATCACGGGTCGGGCCAGCCCCTCGGCGTCCGCGGCGACCAGACCCGTCGTCGCGTCCAGCGCGAACCGGGCCATGCGGCGGGTCTGCCTGCTCGAGCCGTACTCGCCGACCACGAGGGTCGGTTCCGTCGTGCTCCGGTCGATCGTGAAGAACGAGAAGCGCAGCTTCGTCTCGCCCTCGTCCGCGTTGCCGCGGTGGGCGAACCGGACCGGCAGGACGTACCGGTGACCCCAGGTCTCGTACGGCGACCCGGCGGGGACCCGCATCAGGTCGTCGAGGCGGCAGCTGTAGAAACCGCGCCCGGTCCCGGCCACGTGGAGGAAGTCGCGGTGCCAGACGATGCCGCCGGCGTGCACCTTGAGCGGCTTGAAGCCGGGCACGCCGTCCTTGAGCATCGGCGTCACGAGCAGCACGTGACCGTAGCGGTGCCGGTCGAGGTCGATGATGCTGATCCGCGATCCGGCGCCGTGCTTGGAGTACCACGACGATGCCAGCACGTCGTGCCCGAACTCCTCCCTGAAGCCCGTCAGCGCCGACGTCGTGATGCCTTGGGGCCACCACTCCGGATCGCGCCGGTCGGCGGCCTCCCAGGTGTAGGCGCGGCTGACCTTGAGGCCCAGCAGGCGCGGAGTGGGTGCGAAGGTGCGGCGCAGCCTGCCGGTCAGGTCCGGCAGCATGCCCGCGATGCCGACCCGGCCACCGCCGTCGGCGGTGAGGGCCGCGGCCAGGGCGTCGATCTCGGCGCCGTTCTCCGCGGTGCGGGTCAGGTGAAGTCCGGACACGTGCGCCATTATGGGGCCCGTGAGGGGCATCTTCTTCGAGGAGGACCACGCGCGATCGGCGGCGCTGGTGCTGATCCGCGGCGGCTACTCCGCCGAGGTGGTCCGTGAGCGCCTCGCCGGCGAGGACGACGAAGAGGGCCACCCCTGGGCCGTCCTCACCGACGCCCCGGAGATCCAGCTCGACATGCTCGTCGAGATGTACGACGGCTGGCTGGACTACGACGAGGACGAGTCAGCGCCCGTCGAGCCGCCCACCAAGGCCGGCTTCGTGCTGCCGTTGCCCGATCAGCCGAAGCGGATCAAGCGACCCGACCAGGCCTGACGAAGCGCCCGAGCGTGGAAGTCATGGCAGACATCATTACGCTCGAGACCATGAGTGACACCCCGGCGCACCGGCTGCTCCTCGTCCACGCCCATCCTGACGACGAGTCGATCGGCCAGGGCGCAACGATGGCGAAGTACGTCGCCGAGGGTCGCGGCGTCACGCTCGTGACCTGCACGGCCGGCGAGATGGGTGAGATCCTCGTGCCCGACCTGGTGCACCTGGCCGCCGACCAGGAGGACGGCCTGGGTCAGCACCGCAAGGGCGAGCTCGACGCCGCGATGGTCGCGCTGGGCGTCACCGACCACCGTTTCCTCGGAGGTTTCGCGACCTACCGCGACTCGGGAATGAAGTGGCACGAGGACGGCCACGCGATCGCGGCCGACGACATCCACGACAACGCCTTCTGGCACGCCGACCTGACCGAGGCGGCCACCCACCTGGTTGCCGTGATCCGCGAGGTGCGGCCGCAGGTGATGGTGACGTACGACGAGTTCGGTGGCTACGGACATCCCGACCACATCCAGGCCCACCGGGTCGCGATGTACGCCGCCCAGCTGGCCGAGGCGCCGTCGTATCGCCGTGACCTGGGGGAGCCGTGGGCGATCGAGAAGATCTACTGGGGCGCGATGGCCGAGTCCCGGATCCGCGAGGGGCTGCGGACGCTGCGGGCGGCGGGCGACACCACGACGTTCGAAGGGATGGACCCGGACGGGCCGCTGCCCGCGATCTTCCGGCCCGACGCGGACATCAGCTGCGAGGTCGACGCCGGTGACTACGTCGAGCGCAAGCTGGACGCGCTGCGCGCCCATGCCACGCAGATCACCACGGACGGCCCGTTCTTCGCGCTGTCGAACAACATGGGTGCCCAGGCGTTCGGGCGCGAGCAGTACCGCCTGGTCAAGGGCACTGCAGGCTCGACGGATGCTGACAACGGTTGGGAGACCGACCTCTTCGCGGGAGTCTCCGCGGAGTGAAGCGGCCGCTGGTCGCCGTCGGCTGCGTCCTGCTGGGGTTGGGCGTCGGCGTGTGCGCGGTCGCCGTGCACGGCTATGCCTGGGGTCTCGCGCTGGCGCTGGCGGCGACGGCAGCCACCCTGGTCGCGCTGCCGCCGGGCTGGTGGTCGCGTCTGCCCTTCGCCCTCGGCTGGGTGGCCGTGCTGGTCGCCGTCACGCCGGAGCGAGCGGAGGGTGACTATCTCGTGTCCGGGGACCTCGGCGGCTACCTGCTGCTCGGTGCCGGTGTCCTGGTGTTCGGCGCGGGTTTCGTCGGCCTGGTGACGCCGCGCGGAGCGCCTCGCGATTCAGGCCCGTCCGGTACCGCTCCCTAGACTGGCGCCCGTGACCATGTGGGAGGCCGACAGCGCCAAGAGCGAGCGCGCCGGCGGCAAGGTGGTGGCTGCAGTCGTCGTCGTGCTGCTGGTCCTTGTCGGTGGCGGGTACGCCGGCGCGCACGCGCTCGCAGGCGACAAGGTCCCGCGCGGCACCACGATCTCCGGAGTCGACGTCGGCGGCCTGTTGCGCAGCGATGCGATCGACAAGCTCGCGGAGGAGTTCGGCCCGCGCGCGTCGACGCCGATCGACCTCTCGGTGGAGTCGGCCGGGTCCGACAATTCCCAGGGCAACGGCGCGGCCGTCGAGCCGGGAGACATCGGCCTGCGTGTGGACTACGCCGCGTCGGTGGACGCAGCCGGCGCCGGTTCCAGCTGGAGCCCGGGTCGTCAGTGGGACTACTTCACGGGCGGCGACGACGTCGACGCGGTCGTCACGGTCGACGAGGCGCTGTTCGGCGCCAAGCTGGACGAGCTCTCCGAGGGCCTCGGCACCCCGCCGAAGGACGGTCAGGTCACGTTCACCGCCGACGGAGTCGAGACCGTCGAACCCGTGGCAGGTGACGCCGTCGACCCCGATGCCGCCCGTGCCGCGATCATCGAGGCGTTCCTCGCCGGCGAGGAGTCGGTGGCGCTGACGGTCGCCGCGGCCGAGCCCGAGATCGACGCGGCCGACGTCGCCGAGGCGACCGAGTCCTTCGCCAACCCCGCGATGGCCAACGCCGTCACCCTCACCTTCGGTGACAACGACGTACGTCTGCGGCCGCGTCAGTTCGCCAAGGTGCTGTCGATGGAGCCCGAGAACGGCGAGCTCGTCCCGGTGATCGACCAGGCGAAGCTGATCGAGCTCGTCGACGAGGCGACCACCGACGGAAAGCCGGTCGACGCGACGGTCAAGCTGGTGAACAACAAGCCCAAGGTGATCCCGGCCAAGCCCGGCGTCGAGTTCGACCCCGACGAGGTCGCCACCGTCTTCGAGGGCCTGCTGACGGCGTCCGAGGGTTCGCGCAGCGGCGAGGTCGAGGCCGAGGTCACCGACGCCGAGTTCACGACGCAGGACGCCCGGGACCTGAAGATCGTCGAGAAGATCTCCGAGTTCAAGACCTACTACCCCCACGCCGACTACCGCAACACCAACATCGGCCGCGCGGCGAAGCTGGTCGACGGCACCGTCCTGAAGCCGGGTGAGAAGTTCTCCCTCAACGGCATCGTGGGGGAGCGGACGGCCGAGAACGGCTTCACCGAGGGCTACGTCATCAGCAACGGCATCCTCAAGAAGGACCTGGGCGGTGGTGTCTCGCAGATGGCGACCACGACCTTCAACGCGATGTTCTTCGCCGGGCTCAAGGACATCGAGCACAAGCCCCACTCGTTCTACATCGACCGCTATCCGGTCGGTCGCGAGGCCACGGTGGCCTGGCCGACCGTCGACCTCGCCTTCGAGAACGACAGTGAGTACGGCGTCCTCGTGCACGCCTGGGTCCAGCCCAGCAGCTACTCCTCGCAGGGTGTGGTCACCGTCCAGATGTGGTCCACCAAGGTGTGGGACATCGACTCGAAGACGTCCGAACGCTACGCCTACGTGTCCCCGGCGACCCGCACCCTCACCACGTCCGACTGCGAACCGTTCAGCGGCTACTCAGGCTTCCAGGTCGACGTGACCCGGATCTTCCGCAAGCACGGCGAGTCCGCGGTCGACCACACGGAGAAGTTCCACACCGTCTACACGCCGGCCGACACGGTGGTGTGCAAGAAGCCCGGACCGCCGCCGCCCGAGGACCCCGAACCGGGCGACTAATCCTTCGGATTCCTCGCCCGGGGCCGATGAGCCCGGTGGAGGGATTGCGATGATGCTTCGAACGGCATTCATACCGCCTGCAGACGCGGTCGAGGAGTTGCGGGCGCTCGCCGGCCGCGTCGGCGTACTCCCGGGTGTGCACCCGTTGCCCGCCGACCGCTTCGACGTCCGCATCGCCGGGATGGGGAACGTCTCGGACCTCGACGCCCGGCGCCTGGCCAGCCGGATCGAGACGTGGGTCGGTGTCGAGGTGCTCCCCGAGGTGCAGTGGTCGGGGGTGCAGCTCCAGCCCAACGGGGACATCGGCGTCGTCCTCTCCGGTGACGTCTCCGGCCTCCGGGACATCGTTCGCGGCGTCGGCGAGTGCGCCGAGCGCGTCCATGTCTACGTCGACCGGCGGGCCTTCCAGCCGTTGGCCGTCATCGCCACCGTCGACGAGCAGCAGCCCGGATCGCGGGTCGTGTCGGCCCTCGAGAGGCTGACGAGCTGGACAGGCGGGTCGTGGACGGCAGTCGACGTCGCGCTGATCCGGATCCGGTGGTTCGCCGGTCAGGCTGTGAGTGAGATCGTCGAACGGGTGCCGATCCCGGTTCGTCGCGACGTTGCACTGGGTGGGCAGGTGGTGGTCGAGGCTGTCGAGACCCGCTAGAATGAGAACACGTTCTAGTTCAGGAGTGACATGACCGCCACCCCCGTCAGCCCTGTCATCGAGGGCTGGTTCACCACGGGCGAGGAGCCCCGGCTGCTCGCGTCGAGGTGCACCCGCTGCACCAACGTGGTGTTCCCGCCGGTGTCTGCCGACGCGGGTGCTGCAGCGTTCTACTGTCGCAATCCCGCCTGCGACGGTGACGAGTACGACGCGGTGGAGCTCTCCCGGCGCGGCACGGTGTGGTCCTACACCGACGCCCAGTACCAGCCGCCGGCGCCGTACGTCCCGGCCGCGGACCCCTACCAGCCGTTCGCGCTCGCCGCGGTCGAGCTGCCCGAGGGCCTGGTGATCCTCGGCCAGGTGGCCGACGGCTACGGCGTCGCCGACCTCGCCGTCGGTGCGGAGGTCGAGCTCGTCGTCGAGACCCTGCACACCGACGAGACCGGGGAGCGAACCATCTACCGCTGGAAGCCGGTGACCGCATGACCGCCGTGATCGCCGGAGCCGGCATGCACCCCTGGGGCAAGTGGGGCAAGAACTTCACCGAGTACGGCGTGCACGCTGCCCGTGCCGCCCTGAAGGACGCCGGCATCGCCTGGGCCGACGTCGACTTCGTCGTCGGTGGCGAGACCGTCCGCAACGGGTACGCCGGCTACGTCGCCGGCTCGACCTTCGCCCAGGCGCTCGGCTGGAACGGCGCGCGGATCGCGACGTCGTACGCCGCCTGCGCCACCGGGGCCCAGGCCATCGACACCGCGCGTGCCCGGATCATGGCCGGCCTGTGTGAGGTGGCGCTGGTCGTCGGCGCCGACACCACGCCGAAGGGCTTCCTCGCCCCCAACGCCGGCGAGCGCTGGAACGACCCCGACTGGCTGCGGTTCCGGCTGCTCGGCATGACCAACCCGGCGTACTTCGCGCTCTACGCACGCCGCCGGATGGATCTCTACGGCGCGACCAGTGAGGACTTCGCGGCGGTCAAGGTCAAGAACGCGAAGCACGGCCTGGAGAACCCGTACGCCCGGTTCCGCAAGGAGGCGACCGTCGCCGACGTGCTGGCCTCGCCGGTGGTCTCCGACCCGCTCCACCTGCTCGACATCTGCGCCACGTCCGACGGCGCCGCCGCGGTCGTGCTGGTCAGCGCCGACTACGCGAAGAAGCACGGCATCGCCGCACCGGTGCGGATCGCCGCCGTCTCCACGGTCACGCCGACCTTCCCGAACACCGTCATCGACATGCCGCTCCTCTCGACCGATTCATCGGCCCTGACCGGCGTCCCCGAGCGCACCTTCAAGGAAGCGATCGGCCAGGCCGCCTACGAGGAGGCCGGCATCGGTCCGGAGGACGTCGACGTCGCCGAGGTCTACGACCTCTCCACGGCGCTCGAGCTCGACTGGATCGAGGACCTCCAGCTGTGCAAGCGCGGCGAGGCCGAGGTCCTGCTGCGCGCCGGCGACACCACGATCGGCGGCCGGATCCCGGTCAACCCGTCCGGTGGTCTGGCCTGCTTCGGCGAGGCGGTCCCCGCGCAGGCGATCGCCCAGGTCTGCGAGCTGGTCTGGCAGTTGCGTGGTCAGGCCACGGGGCGCCAGGTCGAAGGCGCCAGGGTCGGCATCACCGCCAACCAGGGCCTGTTCGGCCACGGCTCGTCGGTGCTGCTCAGCACCTAGTCCCGGTGGTCGAGGAGGTTGCGCAGCAACCGTCTCGAGACCGCCCTAGGCCGCCTTCGGCAGGATCCGCCAGATCACGTGCTCGCCGGTGAGGCCCTTGAGCTGGACGGCTTCGAGCTCCTCGAGCTCGAGGGCTGCGTCGTCGTCGAGTGCTTCGCGGACGGCGTCGCTGGCCAGGGTCTCTCCGCCCTTGGCAAGGTCAGCCACCCGGGCCGCCATGGCCACGTTGCGACCGAAGTAGTCCCCGTCGAGGGCGACGACCTGGCCGGTGTGGATGCCGATCCGGATGTGGATGCCACCGAAGCGACGCAGCGTGGCATCGCGTGGGAGGTCGCGCTGGATGGCCAACGCAGCACGGCACGCGGCTTCGGCGTCGCGGAAGGTGACCATGTAACCGTCGCCGGCCGTCTTGACGACCTGGCCGCGGTACTGCTCGATTCGCGTGCGCAGGACGCGGTCGTGCGCGGCCAGGACCTTCACCCACGCCGCGTCGCCGAGTCGGTCGTTGAGGGGGGTCGAGTCCTCGATGTCGGAGAAGAAGAGGGTGACCGTGCCGTCGGAGGCGGCCATGTTGAGGATGTCCGCCCGGGCGTCGTCGCTGGCCCAGGACTGGAGGTCCTCGATCGTGCTCTGGATCAGGCCGCTGATGCCGTGCACGCGCACCCGCGACGCCGTCCGCAGCACGCGGCGCACCGTGCGCTCGGCAGAGGTGCTCGGCGGCGGGGGCCGCAGGGCCGCGTCGAGGTCGGACTCGAGCTGGGTGACGTGGTGCTGGGTGTCGGCGAGCTGGGCCTGCAGGCGCGACCGGTCGCGGGCGAACAGGACGATGATGCCGACGAGCAGCGCGCACAACACGCCGAGGACGATGACCACGCTCTGAAGCGTAGAGCGCCGACAGCCGTTGCGTGCGCGCAGTAGCGTGAGATCGTGACCACTTCGGCTCCCACGACAGCACCCACGCTCGGCACTCTCGGAGCGCTGCGCGCCTCCGGCCACGTCCAGAAGTCCCTGCGCGCCGAGTTGCGCGAGAACCTGCTGGCCCTCCTGCGCGCCGGCGAGGACCCCTGGCCCGGCCTGCACGGCTTCCAGGACACTGTCATTCCGCAGCTCGAGCGCGCCATCATTGCCGGGCACGACGTCGTCCTGCTCGGCGAGCGCGGCCAGGGCAAGACCCGGTTGCTCCGCACGCTGGCCGGGTTACTGGACGAGTGGACGCCGGTCATCTCGGGCTCCGAGCTCGGCGAGCACCCCTATGAGCCGATCAGCGTCGCGTCGAAGGCCGCCGTGGCGTCGTACGGCGAGGACCTGCGGATCTCCTGGCAGCACCGCAGCGAGCGGTACGCCGAGAAGCTGGCCACGCCGGACACGTCCGTCGCCGACCTGATCGGTGACGTCGACCCGATGAAGGTCGCCGAGGGTCGCTCGCTCGGTGACCCGGAGACCATTCACTTCGGGCTGATTCCCCGCTCCCACCGGGGGATCGTCGCCATCAACGAGCTGCCCGACCTCGCCGAGCGCATCCAGGTCGCCATGCTCAACGTGATGGAGGAGCGCGACATCCAGATCCGTGGCTACGTCCTCCGGCTGCCGATCGACGTTTTCGTGGTCGCGTCGGCGAACCCCGAGGACTACACCAACCGGGGCCGGATCATCACCCCGCTCAAGGACCGCTTCGGCGCCGAGATCCGCACGCACTACCCGAAGGAGCTTGCCGCTGAGATCGCCGTCGTCCGGCAGGAGGCGGATCTGCTCCCCGATCAGGTGATCGTGCCCGAGTTCCTCATCGAGATCCTGGCCCGCTTCACGCGCAACCTGCGTGACTCGAGCGCCGTCGACCAGCGCTCAGGGGTCTCGGCCCGCTTTGCCATCGCGGGCGCCGAGACGATCGCCGCCGCCGCCCTGCGCCGGGCAACCATCGAGGGCGAGGACAGTGCAGTGGCCCGGGTCGTCGACCTGGAGACCGCGGTCGACGTGCTCGGCGGCAAGATCGAGTTCGAGTCCGGTGAGGAGGGTCGGGAGACCGAGATCCTCACCCACCTGCTCCGGACCGCGACCGCCGAGACGGTGCGTGAGAAGTTCCGCGGCCTCGACCTCGCCCTGCTCGTCAGTGCGATGGAGGACGGTGCCACGGTCACCACCGGCGAACGGGTCAGCGCGCGCGACCTGTTGATCGGGCTGCCGGTGCTGGGGGAGTCGGACCTCTACGACCAGGTCTGCGACCGCGTGAACGGCGAAGGACTCGGGACGACCGACGGCGAACGCGCCGCGGCCATCGAATTGGCCCTGGAGGGCCTTTTCCTGGCCCGCAAGATCGGCAAGGACACCCAGATGGGTGCGTCCGGCAGCGAGACCGTCTATGGCTAGATACCAGCGCTACGACGGCGGCGATCCCCTCGCGCCACCGGTCGACATCGCCGAGGCGCTCGATGCGATCGGGAACGACGTGATGGCCGGCTACAGCCCGGAGCGGGCGATGCGCGAGTTCCTGCGCCGCGGAGGCAGCGACCAGGCCGGCCTCGACGACCTCGCTCGCCGGGTGGCCGAGCGGCGCCGCGACCTGCTGCAGCGCAACAACCTCGACGGCACGCTGCGCGAGGTGCGCGAGCTGCTGGAGAAGGCGGTGCTCGAGGAGCGCAAGCAACTCGCCCGCGACGCGATGATGGACGACGGCGACCGCGCGTTCCGCGAGATGCGGCTGCAGAACCTGCCGGACTCGCCGGCCGCTGCGGTCACCGAGCTCGGCGACTACGACTGGCAGTCCAGCGAGGCCCGTGAGGCGTTCGAGCAGATCAAGGACCTGCTCGGTCGCGAGTTGCTCGACCAGCGGTTCTCGGGCATGAAGCAGGCCCTCGAGAACGCCACCGACGAGGACCGGCAGGCGATCAACGAGATGCTGTCGGACCTCAACGACCTGCTCGAGAAGCACGCCGCGGGCCAGGACACGCCTGAGGACTTCCAGGACTTCATGGCCAAGCACGGCCAGCACTTCCCGGAGAACCCGCAGACGATCGACGAGCTGCTCGATGCCCTGGCCCAGCGGTCGGCCGCCGCCCAGCGGATGCTCAACTCGATGACGCCCGAGCAGCGGGCCGAGCTGATGCAGCTGTCGGCCCAGGCCTTCGGGTCCCCGGCACTCATGGACCAGCTCAACCGGCTGGACCAGAGCCTGATGGGTCTGCGGCCCGGCGAGGACTGGGGCGGTTCGGAACAGTTCGGCGAGGGCGGCAACGGTCTCGGGCTCGGTGACGGGACCGGCGTACTCCAGGACCTCGCCGACCTCGATGCGCTGGCTGACCAGCTCTCCCAGTCGTACGGCGGCGCGCGCCTCGATGACGTGGACCTCGACAAGCTCGCCCGCCAGCTCGGCAACGAGGCCGCCGTCGACGCGCGCAAGCTGCAGGAGCTCGAGCAGGCGCTGCGCCAGTCGGGGGCGATGGAACGCAGCTTCGACGGAGAGCTCCGCCTGACCCCGAAGGCGATGCGGCAGCTCGGCAAGGCGTTGCTGCGCGACGTCGCCACGAAGCTGTCCGGTCGCCAGGGCCAGCGCGACCTCCGTCAGGCCGGTGCTGCGGGTGACCTGTCGGGAGCGAGCCGGCCGTGGGCGTTCGGTGACACCGAGCCGTGGGACATCCCGCGCACGATGCTGAACGGTGTGCTCCGTCGCTCGGGTGAGCCGGGCGGACCAATGCTCTCCATCGATGACGTGGAGGTCTCCGAGACCGAGGCTCGCACCCAGGCAGCCGTCGCGCTGTGCGTCGACACGTCGTTCTCGATGGCGATGGACGGTCGCTGGGTGCCGATGAAGCAGACCGCGCTGGCGTTGCACACGCTGATCGGGTCGCGCTTCCGGGGTGACAGCCTCGAGCTCATCGGTTTCGGCCGCCATGCCCAGACGATGCAGATCGAGGAGCTCACGGCGCTCGACGCGCGCTGGGCCAAGGGCACCAACCTGCACCACGCGCTGCTGCTGGCCAACCGCCACTTCCGCAAGCACCCGAATGCCCAACCGGTCCTGTTGATCGTGACCGACGGTGAGCCCACGTCCCACCTGGAGTCCAGCGGCGACGTGTTCTTCGCCTATCCGCCGCACCCGATGACGATCGCGCTGGCGGTGCGCGAGCTGGACAACGCCCGGCGCCTCGGCGCCCAGACGACCTTCTTCCGGCTGGGCGAGGACCCCGGCCTGGCCCGGTTCATCGAGTCGATGGCGCGACGCGTCGACGGATCGGTGATCGCACCCGAAGAAGGAGACCTCGGTGCGGCGGTGGTCGGCTCGTACCTCGGTTCACGCCACGGTGCCCGGGCCGCTGGCGGCCCGGGCAGTTATCGCGACTTCTTCGGCTCACGCGGCTTCTGGGCCGGTTGAGCCAGTTCTCAGGGCTTGGCCTCGTACCAGGCCTTGAGGAGGACGCCGCACTGCGTGCCCGAGGTCAGCTCGGAGTTGACCAGCAGAGTGGCCTGGGTGCCGTCGTCGAAGGTCATCGCGCAGGTGTGGAGCTGCGGCTTGTTGTCGCCGATCAGGTCGCCGCCGTGCCAGTAGGCACCGGGTGAGCGCCAGTTGTCGGCCTCGCCGTCGGCGGGGCCGCCGTACTGGCCGCCGTCGCCTCCGTTGGAGTCCTCGTTCCAGCCTGCGCGCTGCTCGTCCATCCAGTCCAGGTCGGCCTGGGAGATGATCGCTCCGGCGCGGAGCTTGCTGAGGTACTGGACGAGCTGGGTCGACGACATCGCCAGGCCGCGGGCTCCCGCGCACTCCTCGGCGCCGGTCCCGAGGATCCGGCCCTTGGATGCCTGGGTGGAGTTGATCGCGTAGGACCGGACACCGGACGTGGCCGTGGCGGGGTCGATGCAGCCGATGCCGCCGATCTTGGCGGGCTTGAAGACGAACTCGCGCATGTACTCGAGGACGTACGACGTGTGGTTGGCCGCGGTGATGGTGATCTCCTCTGCGGCGTTGGTGTACTTCTTGCCGCCGCTGCGGTTCCACAGCTCGGCGTCGATGATCCGCAGGAGTGCGAAGTTGGCGTTCTTGTACGACCGCTGCGAGTCAACGGTGGTGCCGTTCGCGACGACCGTCTGCATCGCGTTCCAGCCGTTGTTGCTCGGCGGGTTGGCCATCGCGGTGATCGCCTGGTTGAGGCCGGAGGTGTGCGTGAGCAGGTGGCGGAACTTCACCTGCTTGAACTTGCTGACGTCCCAGGTCTTCGGGAGGTAGGGCCACACCAGAGTCTCCGGGGTCAGGCCGTTGCGGCGCAGCAGCTTCATGGTGGTGACCGCGGTGACGTTCTTGGTGACGCTCGCGAGCTCCATCTGCATGCTGGCGTCCATCTTGACCGCGACACCCTTGTTGTCGGCGGCGGAGACGGCGAAGCCACCCTCGTCGGCGACCTTGAGGGTGCCGTTCTGGGAGATGGCGAGCTGCCAGCCGAACGCCTTGCCCTGCATCTGGGCGGCGACCGAGGCGCGCATCTCGGCGACGCTGGCCTGGGTGTTGGTGAAGACGACGTCCTCGGCCTGGGCGGAGGAAGCATTCCCCACGGCCAGGGGCAGGGCGGCGGCGGTCAGAGCGAGGGTGGCGGCGGCGCGGCGCAGGTGCTTCATCGGAGTTCTCCTTCAGTCGGATCTGCCACGCGGTGGGCGTGGCTCGTGACTGTTGGAGCACCAGGCAGGGGTGAACCTTGCAACTTTGTGGACAACGTTTTGCGATTGTTTGTGGCGGTGCTGGCCGGGCACTCATCCCTGCATGACTGAAGCGATTCCCGGGCGCTTTCACCGCGTCGATCCCA
The DNA here is from genome assembly GCA_026392415.1 of Propionibacteriales bacterium. GTDB lineage: Bacteria > Actinomycetota > Actinomycetes > Propionibacteriales > Nocardioidaceae > Nocardioides. The sequence continues at coordinate 187,732 of JAPLCC010000059.1, read as the reverse complement.
CCGTCGTCGAGGACGACCCGTTCTGGTCGGTCGTCCGTCGCCGACACCCCGACGTCGAGATCGTCCTGATGCCCGACGACGACCCCGCTCCGGGCCCGGGCGCACCCGTGGAGCGGGTGCGCGAAGAGGCCGTCGCGGCGATCGGGGCCTGGCGCCTGCTCCGACCGGTGGTGCTGGCTGTCGTCGACGAGCCCGCGGAGCCCTCGGTGCGCTGGTCGAGCCGCACCGCGGGTGACGCGTTGGTCATCGAGAAGGCCGTGGCGGGGATCGGACAGGAAGACGGCACCGACCTGCTCCGGGCCGTCACCGTCGTCCTCGGACGCGCTGGTTGGCGCCTGCGGCCGACGACCCGGGACGGTCTGCCGGCGTTGGATGCGACCAATGGTCGGATCGACGTCCGGGCCGATGCGGGGCCGGGTGCCACCGTCCTGACGATCGCCACGGGGTTGATGCCGGTCGATGCCGACGTCCGCGACGCAGTCGCTGCCGGCGTACGCGAGGAGCTGTCGTCATGGCAGTGACGCTCGCGGTGCCCTACGCCGTGGTCCTGGGGATCAAGGGGAAGTGGGACGAGGCCGCCGACGGGCTCGACGGCAACTGGCGGCGCCTGCACAAGGCGTCGACCGACGGGTTCTCACCCGAGGTGGCTGCTGCCGTCGAGGCGTTTCGCGAACCCTGGGTCGACGAGATCAAGGCCGCCGCGCAGCAGGCCCAGGGCTACAGCGACGAGATCACCGTCTTCCAGGGCCGGGTGCTGATCGCCGACCTCGAACAGGCGGAGCGGCTCAGGTCGTTGATGCCCTGGGTCCACCGCGACGCGGCGATCACGGAGAGCGTGGTGGTGTGGCCATGACGGTGATCACGATCCCAGCCCCGATCCCCGCCTTTCGGCGGATGGAGTCGAAGCCCGGCCGGGCCCAGACCTTCGCCACCAACGTGCGAGCGGTCACGGTGGGCGTCAAGGACGTGCAGGGGTGGGCGTCCGGAGTGTCGGCGCCGGACTGGCAGGGCGACACCGGCGACGCGCACGACCATGCGACGACCCGCTTCGCCATCCGTCTGGACTCCGCGGAGGCGGCCCTGGACCGGGTCGTCACGGCAGCCGACCGCTTCGAGGACCGGCTGACGGTCCTGAACGTGCTGCGGCCGCGCATCGACAAGCGGCGCGTTGCCGTCAACAGGGACGGGGAGACGTTGCGCATCGAGGTCGAGGCCACGACGGGCCAGGACATCGATGCCGTCGCACTGGCGGACCTGGAGCGCCGGGGCGAAGCCCTGCTGGAGCGAGCGACCGCGGTCAATGACGACATCACCGACTGGGTCACCCGCTACCTGGACGCCGAGGCCGACTTCATCGCTGCTCTCGCCGGGGTGGACACGGTCGCGGAAGGAGAGCGGGCCGCCGATGACCCGGGGCGCGTGGACGTCGATGCGCTGACCGACCGGTTCAACCGGCTCAAGCGCGACCCGGAGTCCCTCGCCGACTGGTGGGCCGGCCTGACCCGGGCGCAGCGCCAGGCGTTGGTCACCGAGGACCCCCGCCTCGTCGGCAACACCGGTGGCATTCCTGTGGTGGACCGCGACGACGCCAACAGGGCGGCGCTCCACAGCGACCTCGACTACCTCGGCGAGCGCGAGGACGACGGCCAGCTCTCCGGGGCTGAGAAGCGTGCCCTCGAGAACGCCGAGCACATCCGGACCGGGCTGGAGAAGTTCAAGGACAAGCTGGACCTCCAGACCGGCCGGGAGCTCGCCCACGTGCTCGTCTATCAGCCCGGAATCCATTCAGGCGATGGCGCGGTCGCGATCAGCTTCGGCAATCCCGACCTGGCCGATCACGTCTCGGTGAACGTTCCCGGCCTGACCTCGGATGCGTCGAGCACCGAGGGCAACCTGGACAAGACCCTGGACCTGCACAACGCAGCGGTGGGCGAGAACAGCGGATCCGTCGCGTCGGTCTACTGGCTCGACTACGACGCTCCCAGCGGCAACCCGATCAATCCGTTCGACCCGCTCGGTCAGCTCGACTTCGGCGGGGTGGCGTTCACCGACAAGGCGGACGACGGTGGTGAGCGGTTCAGCGACTTCATCGACGGCCTGCGCGCCTCGGACCAGGGCGAGCAGGCGCACGTCACGGCCATCGGCCACAGCTACGGCTCGACGGCGGTCGGTCACGCGCTCGAGGACGGTCTCGACGTCGACGACGCGATCCTGATCGGCAGCCCCGGTCAGCCCGTGTCGAGCGCCGATGCACTCACCGACGCCGACGTCTGGGTGGGCTCCAAGGACTACGACCCGGTCTCCTTGTTGGGCAGTGGTGACCGCGGCGGCCTCGGCGCGCTCGGCCACGACCCGGCTGACGACGACTTCGGCGGCGTGCGGTTCGAGACGGGTGACGGGTCACTGCGCGTGGAGGACCTGCTGGGCAACCACACGTCGTACTTCGAGGGCGACTCGCTCGACAACATGGCGCACATCGTCACCGACAACGACGCCGAGGTGACCCAACAGCCGCACCGCGGCGACCCGGGCGGGGGCTACCTCACCCTGGACGAGCTGGTCGTTGCCTCGACGGCGGCGAGCGGGGGTGAGTTCGTGTGGGACCACGGCGGTGAGTGGGCCTACGAGACGGGCAAGGACGGGGTCGAGGTCGTGGGCGAGGTCGGTGGGTGGCTGCTGGAGCACTCACGGTTCGGTGGGATCCTGTGACCATGAAGCGCCTGCTCGGGACTGCTCCCCTCCTCCTTGCCCTGGCCCTCACCCTCGGTGGTTGCAACCGTGGCGACGACGACAGTCGTGACCTCGTCGACGATGCCGAGGACCAGGCGACCGCGGCGATCGACGGTGTCCTGCATGACATCGCCGCGGCCCTCGACCTGGAGTTCGGCAGTGGGAGCCGCAGCTTCGTGATCTGTGGCGAGTCCTATGCGCCGCGCGGTGTGCAGATGCGCAACTTCCTCAACTTCGAGCCGGGCGGGCTCGATGACGCCGACGCGATCGACGCCGCCGCTGGTGCCCTCGAGGCCGACGGCTGGACGGTCAAGCGACTGGGCGCACCATTGATCGAGGGAGCGAAGGGTCTGCTGACGCTGCGGGTCGAACTCGGGCCCGCGGCCGTCGCGATCGACATCAGCAACACCGAGTGCCTGGACACGACCGACGACGTCGCGCGCAAGACGCAGGATCGGCCCCAGGTCGACATCGAGTGGAAGTGACCGGGTGACGTCGTAGGGTCGGCGCGATGAGCGAGCTCAGCGTGACCGTCCTGGCGCTCCTCGCGCTGGCGGCACTGACGGCCGGGTTCGTCGACGCCGTCGTCGGCGGTGGCGGGCTCGTGCAGCTGCCCGCACTGCTGCTCGGCCTTCCCGGTGCGAGCCCGGTGCAGATCCTGGCCACCAACAAGCTTGCGTCGGTCTGCGGCACGGCGGCGAGCTCGGCGACGTACTACCGCCGGATCCGTCCTGACCCGAAGACCTTCGGGCCGCTGATGCTCCTGGCCCTGGCCGGCTCCTTCGTCGGTGCGCTCGCCGCATCGAGGATTCCGCGGGAGGCGTTCGAGCCGATCGTGCTGGTCGCTCTCGTCGGGGTCGGTGCCTATGTGCTGCTGCGACCGGAGCTGGGGGAGGAGGCCGAACTCCGCTTCGCCGGCCACCGGCACCTGGTCGCGGCGATGGGCGTCGGCTTCGTCATCGGTCTCTACGACGGCATCCTCGGCCCCGGTACCGGCAGTTTCTTCGTCTTCGCGCTGGTCGGTCTGATGGGCTACGACTTCCTTCAGGCCTCGGCCAAGGCCAAGCTGGCGAACCTCGCGACCAACGTCGGTGCGCTCCTGCTGTTCATCCCGACCGGAGCCGTGATGTGGGACGTGGGTCTGATGATGGGTGCCTGCAACCTGGTCGGCGGCTACCTCGGCGCCCGCACGGCCGTGTCACGCGGAGCGCGCTTCGTCCGGGTGTTCTTCATCGTGGTCGTCAGCGCCTTCATCATCCGGATCGGCGGCGGCGTCCTCGGCTTCTGGTGACTACTCGTCGTCCGGGGCGGTCGCCACGAAGCCCGGCAGGAACTCCTCCATCAGCGCGCGGAACGGAGCCTCTGCGCCGAGCTGGCTCAGCACGCCGATGCTCCCGATCCACGTGCGATGGATGAGGACGTACGACGGCGGCAGGTTGAGCTTGATCGAGATGGTGTACGCCGGGTCCTTCGGATTGTTGATCCGCTGGAACTGCTCACGCATCCACTCGCGGCTGAACCGGAACCGCTCGACCAGTGTGGGTTCCACGAACGGCGAGAGGTAGTCCATCAGCAGCTGGGGATCGAGCTTGATCCGTTCCTTGAGGAAGCCCTCCTTGCGCAGCTCGGCGACGAGCGCCTCGCCGTCACCCGCAGCGCACAACGTGATCAGCCGTCCCAGGGGCGAGGGAAGACCGTGCTGCGGGAGCCGGGCCACGGCCCCGTAGTCGAGGACGCCCATGCGGCCCGGTGAACCGTCGTCGTTCGGGATGACGCGGAAGTTTCCGGGGTGCGGATCGGCGTGCAACAGCCCGGTCCGGGACGGACCGGAGAACAGGAAGCGGACCAGGAGCTCGCCGTAGTGGTCGCGCTCCTCGAGCGTGCCCTCGCTGATGATCGTGGCGAGCGATCCTGCTGAGTCGAGCCATTCGGTGATCAGCACGCGCGGGCCGACAGCGACCACGTCCGGCACCACGATGTACGGGTCGTCGCGGAACGTGTCGGCGTACACGCGCTGCGCCTCGGCCTCGAGCTGGTAGTCGAGCTCTTCGCGCGCGCGGGCCTGGACCTCCTCCACGAGCGGCTTCATGTCGACGCCGGGGATCAGTGGTCCGATCGCGCGGGCAGCTCGGGCCAGCGTGCGCAGGTCGGACATCAACGCGTCGCCGGCGTTCGGGTACTGCACCTTCACCGCCACCCGGCGGCCGTCATGCCACTTGCCCTCGTGGACCTGGCCGATCGATGCGGCCGCCGTCGGGGCGCCGTCCATCCAGACCAGCTGGTTCTTCCAGTTCGGCCCGAGGTCATCAGCCAGGATGTTGCGCACCGTCTGGGTCGGCATCGGGGGAGCGGAATCCTGGAGTCGGGTCAGGTGCTCGCGGTACGGCGCCGCCATCTCCTCCGGGAGGGCAGACTCGAGGACCGACAGGGCCTGGCCGAACTTCATCGCGCCGCCCTTGAGCTCCCCGAGCGTGCGGAAGAGCTGCTCGGCCGTGCGCTGCTGGATCTCGCTCATCACGGCCTCGGCGGGTGCCCCGCCCATCCGCTTGCCGAACCCGATCGCGGAACGCCCGGCGTAGGTCAGCGGAAGGGCAGCAAGCCGCGCCGTGCGGGCAGCGGTCTTGCGAGGGAGCTCGGCCATGCGTCCATTGTCGCGGGTGGGGGCAACCCGGATCAGTCCGCGGGGTCGGTCAGGCCGGGAAGGGGATCCCGGTCGAGGCGTGGCAGCGATAGCCGTGCGGCACCTTGTGGAGGTACTGCTGATGATGAGGTTCGGCGTAGTAGTACTCCGCGGCGGGCGCGATCTCGGTGGTGATCGGGTCGAAGCCGCGCCGGGCCAGCTCCTCGCCGTACACCTTGGTGAGGTCGCGGGCGGTGGTCTCCTGCTCGGGGCTGGTGAAGTAGATCGCCGAGCGGTACTGCGTGCCGTGGTCGTTGCCCTGCTGCATGCCTTGGGTCGGGTCGTGGACCTCAAAGAACTTCTTCACGAGGTCGGCGTACGAGACGACGTCGGGGTCGAACACGATGCGCACGGCCTCGGTGTGGCCGGTGCGACCGCTGCACACCTCTTCGTACGTCGGGTTCGGGGTGATGCCGCCGGCATACCCGACCGACGTCGACCAGACGCCGGGGACCTGCCAGTAGATCTCCTCGGCACCCCAGAAGCAGCCGAGACCGAAGATCGCTGCCTCGAGACCGTCGGGGACGTCACCCTCTGCGGGGCCGGTGACCAGCGGGGTGTGCAGGACCTCGTGCAGGGGCGGGAGCGCGAACGTGGGTGCAGCGCGGCCAGGCAGGGCCTGGGCAGGGTCGACCATCTCGGACTTGCGACGGGAGAACATGCGTCCATTCTCTCCGGGCAGGCAAGGCCCGTACCGGCTTCACGGCAAAGACCCGCGGATCGACCCGATCAGTCGTCGCGGCCGTGCGCGGCGCACCAGGCGTCGCGCTTGGCCGGTTGGGCGACCAGCAGTGTTCGGATCAGCTGCGCCTGGACGGTGGAGTAGAGCTCGATCTCCTGCTCGACCAGTCGGCGAGCCGCTGGTGTCTTCGCCAGCGTGAGGGCCTCGGCGTGCCGCCAGACCATCTCGCGCCAGCCGCGCATGATGACGCCGGCGGCCGTCTCCTCGAGGGTGCCGGCGTCGATGTCGTCGAAACTCGGGTCGAAGCGGCGTGCCTCCTCGGCGAAGACCGGGCCGTAGAGGGTGTCGAGCCGGTTGTTGTAGCGGTTGTGGTCGGCCTTGTGGCTGCCCTTCGGTCCGGTGAGGCCGACCTCGGCAAGGACGTGCGGGAAGTCGCGGTTGATGTGGGCGTTCATCGCCAGCATGAAGTTGCCCAGGCCGCTCATGGTGCGGTCCTCCTCGGCCTTCAGTGCGATCTGCCAGGCCCTGGGCAGGCCGGTGCGCTGGCCCGATTCCCACTTGCTGGTGACGTCGAAGTAGAGCTCGGCGAACACGACGTCGACCCGGTTCAGCCAGGTGCGGTCCTCGAAGTAGCCGGAGCGGACGGCGTCGCGGACGTTCTCGGTCACCCGCAGGTAGGCCAGCGAGAAGATCGAGCTGTGTGCGCAGCTGGTGGACAGCCGGTCCAGGCGCACCTCCATCCGGTCGACGACCTCATCGATGCAGGCGTCCGTGCCTGTCACGCAGGCCTTCCCGGCGTACGGCGCCTCCGGGAGCGGCAGCGGCGCGAACAGGGTGATCAGGGTGTCGAACGTCGGCAGCACCAGGCCGCGCACGGGGTCGGGATCGCCCGATCCGCCCGTGTCGTCGGCCGTCGCCCGAGGTGCGCTGACGCCGAGGCCCGCCGTCAGGAGCACGGTGGCGAGCAGGGAGGCCGACGTGCGGCGGAGCAGGGTCACATCAGGTTGAACGACTCAGGTCGATGGTCGTGACGCCCGTGAGTACGCTCGTCGGGTGAGCGACCGCGAGCACCTTGACACTGCAGGCTTCGAGACCCGCGCCATCCATGCCGGCTACGAGCCGGACCCGACCACCGGCGCCGTGATCCCGCCGATCTACGCCACCTCGACCTACGCGCAGGACGGCGTCGGCGGGCTGCGCAACGGCTACGAGTACAGCCGTTCGGCCAACCCGACCCGCACCGCGCTCGAGTCGACGCTGGCCGCGCTCGAGGGCGCCGCACACGGCTACGCGTTCGCGTCCGGCCTCGCGGCCGAGGACACGCTGATCCGCGCGCTGTGCCGCCCCGGCGACCACGTCGTGCTCCCCAACGATGCGTACGGCGGCACCTTCCGGCTCTTCGACAAGGTCGCCACTTCGTGGGGGCTCAGCCACAGTCCGGCACCGGTGACCGACCTCGACGCAGTGCGCGCTGCGATCCGCCCCGGCGAGACGAAGCTGGTCTGGCTCGAGACGCCCACCAACCCGCTGCTCTCGATCGGCGACATCGCGGCGATCGCCGCCGTGGCGCACGACGCGGGCGCGAAGCTCGTCGTCGACAACACGTTCGCGTCGTCGTACCTCCAGCAGCCGCTGGCGCTGGGCGCCGACGTCGTCGTCCACTCGACCACCAAGTACGCCGGCGGGCACTCCGACGTCGTCGGCGGCGCGCTCGTCGTCGACGACGCCGACCTGGCCGACAAGATCGGCTTCCACCAGAACGCCATCGGCGGCGTGGCCGGCCCGTTCGACGCGTGGCTGGTGCTGCGCGGCCTGAAGACGCTGGCGCTGCGGATGGAGCGGCACTGCGACAACGCCGAGCGGATCGCGGCGTACCTCTCCTCGCACCCCTCGGTCAGCCAGGTGATCTACCCCGGCCTGCCGGAGCACCCCGGCCACGAGGTCGCCTCCCGCCAGATGAAGCGATACGGCGGCATGATCTCCTTCCGCGTCACCGGCGGCGAGGAGCACGCCCTCGCCGTGTGCGCGGCGACGCAGGTGTTCACGCTCGGGGAGTCGCTCGGCGGCGTCGAGTCCCTGATCGAGCACCCCGGCCGGATGACGCACGCGAGTGTCGCCGGCACCGACCTCGAGGTGCCCGCCGACCTGGTGCGGCTGAGCGTCGGCATCGAGACCGTCGACGACCTGCTCGCTGACCTGGATCGAGCCCTCGGCAGCGTCCTCTAGCCTGAGGCCGTGACCACCGACGGCCCGAACGAACCCGAGGAAGTCCCGGCACCCGATCCGACCCCGGAGCCGGAGCCGGAGTCGGAGCCGGAGCCCGACCCGGGCCCCGAACCACCGGCCGGTCCCACGGACGAGGAGCGCGACGAGCGGCTCTTCCGGCGCTTCGCCCACCAGTGGGCGCTGGTCCGGGAGGAACGGCGCGAGGAGCGCCGCGGCGACGTGCCGGTGTTCGCGACCGGTCCGTCGAACTTCCGCCGGGCCGAGGTGCCCTTCGGGCTCGACCTCGCCGCCGGCTGGGCGTGGCGGCTGCTGATCATCGCCGGGGCGACCTACCTGCTGATGCGGCTGCTCGGCTTCTTCGCGGTCGTGACGGTGCCGATCGCGGTGGCGCTGCTGATCAGTGCTCTTGCGGCACCGTTCGTGCGCGCGCTGACCCGGATCGGTGTGCCGCGCGGCCTCTCGGCATTGCTGGTGGTGATCACCGGCTTCGCGGTCGTGGGTGCGCTGCTGACGTTCGCCGGGCAACAGGTGGCCTCGGGCGCGAACGATCTCGCGGACTCGACGGTCGAGGGGCTCGAGCAGATCCGGAACTGGCTGCGTGACGGCCCGCTCAACGCCAGCGACTCGCAGATCAACGACTACATCAAGAGCACCCAGGAGATGATCCAGGAGCGTTCGAAGAACGGCGAGGTGCTCGCCCAGGTCACCGAGTTCGGGGCGGCGCTCGGTCACGTCGTCGCGGGGTTCTTCATCGCCGTGTTCGCGACGTACTTCTTCCTCGCCGACGGCGACCGCATCTGGTCGTGGATGGTGCGCATCGCACCGCGCGCCGCCCGTGAGCGGGTCGACAGCTCCGGCAAGGTCGCCTGGCTCTCGCTGGTCCAGTTCGTGCGAGCGACCGTCCTGGTCGCTCTCGTCGACGCGATCGGCATCGCCCTCGGTGCGGCGATCCTCGACGTCCCGTTCGTGCTCGCGATCGGCGTGCTCGTGTTCCTCGGTGCCTTCGTGCCGATGATCGGTGCCAGCATCGCCGGGAGCGTGGCGATCCTGGTGGCGCTCGTCGACCAGGGGCCCGTGACGGCGTTGCTGATGCTCGCTGTGGTGATCGGCGTCCAGCAGCTCGAGGGCCACGTGCTCCAGCCCTTCCTGCTGGGGCGCTGGGTCTCGCTGCACCCGCTCGGCGTCATCCTGGCGATCGCAGGCGGCGTCCTGGTCGCGGGCATCGCCGGCGCGCTGGTGGCTGTACCGCTGGCCGCGGCAGCGAACGCCGTGGTGCTGCACCTGGCCGAAATGGCCGAACCGCCCGCCCCCGAAGGAGCGGACGGTCCAGAGGATCCTGTGCCGGCCTAGCGCGGCGTCAGGGCAGTCAGCCGGCGAACGGCTTCGCGTCGAGGATGACCACGGTCTGCTGCTTGCCGTTGACCTCGTAGGTCACGGTCTCGCCCTTGCTCCGGCCGTTGATGGCCTGGCCGAGGGGGGACTGCGGTGAGTAGACCGTCAGGCCGTCACCCGGGTCGATCTCGCGCGCGCCGAGCAGGAAGGACTCCGCCTCGTCGTCGCTGTCGCCCTCGAACTTGTAGGTCACGACCATGCCCGGCTCCACGACACCGTCGTCCGGAGGCGTCTCGCCGACCTCGGCGCGACGCAGCATGTCCTCGAGCTGGACGATCCGGAGCTCGTTCTTGCCCTGCTCCTCGCGGGCGGCGTGGTAGCCGCCGTTCTCCTTGAGGTCGCCCTCGTCGCGCGCAGCGCTGATCTCGGCCACGATCTCGGCGCGGCGCGGACCCTTGAGGTGGGTCAGCTCCGCCTGCAACTTGTCGTAGGCGTCCTGGGTCAGCCAGATCGTGTTGGCGCCGCCGGTCTGGTCGGTCTGCGTCATGTGGAACTCCTGTACTGCTCGTCGTGCACCCGTCCGGGTACAGAACGAACGAGTCTACCCGTCCGGTCCGGACGGGTCAGCGATACCGGGGCTGGCCCTCGGTCTTGCAGCCGATCCACTGGACGGTGGTGGCTCGCCGATCGGTCTTGATCGCGATGTCGTACGTCGGGCCGTCCGCCGGGTCCGGCTCGAAGGTGAGCTCGCCGACCACTGCCTTGTCGTGCGAGATGGCTCGCAGGTCGCACGTGGTGTCGACCGGGCCGTCGCCGTACTGGATGCGCACCTCGATGGTGGCGTTGTGGTCGTCGATCACCTGGTGGCCGATCTCCTCCGAGGAGACAGCCGGGTCGGCGTGGAAGAGCATCGCCCACAGCAGCCAGCCCAGGAACGTCGCTGAGACGAGCACCGCGAGGACGATCACGGCCAGCCGTCGACCGCGCGACGGGGCGCCGTAGCGACGGACCAGCGTGTCGGGAGTGCTCACCGGTTCATGGTCCCACGCCCACTATTCCTACGATGGGGGGCATGCCCACCACGCACGCGCCCGCGACCGACCGCTCCGGGCTGCGGTTGATGCATGTCCACGCTCACCCCGACGACGAGTCGAGCAAGGGCGCCGCCTCCACGGCGAAGTACGTCGCAGAGGGCGCGTCGGTGCGGGTGGTGACCTGCACGGGCGGCGAACGCGGGTCGATCCTGAACCCGAAGATGGATCGTCCCGACATCCTCGACAACATCACCGAGGTGCGTCGCCAGGAGATGGAGCGGGCGCGCGACATCCTGGGCGTGAGCCAGACCTGGCTCGGCTTCGTCGACTCCGGCTGGCCGGACGGCGACCCCAAGCCGCCGCTGCCGGACGGCTGCTTCGGGCTGGTGCCGCTCGAGGAGGCCACCGAGCGTCTGGTGCGTCAGATGCGAGAGTTCCGGCCCCACGTGGTCACGACGTACGACGAGCGCGGCGGCTACCCGCACCCCGATCACATCCGCTGCCACGAAGTGAGCGTCGCGGCCTTCGCGGCGGCCGGGGACCCGAACCGCTTCCCCGAGGCAGGGGAGCCGTGGCAGCCGCTGAAGCTCTACTACCACCACTCGTTCAACCGGCCGCGGATGCTGGCGCTGCACGAGGCGATGCTCGAGCACGACCTCGAGTCGCCGTGGGCCGAGCGCCTGAAGGAGTGGAAGCCGGAGCCCGAGTGGGATGCCCGGATCACGACCCGCGTGCCGTGCAGCGACTACTTCGGCGTACGCGACCAGGCGCTGCTGGCGCATGCCACCCAGATCGACCCCGACGGCTTCTGGTTCGCGATCCCTCGCGAGCTGCAGGAGAAGGTCTGGCCGACCGAGGACTTCGAGCTGGTCACCAGCCACGTCACCTCGCCACTGCCCGAGGACGACCTGTTCGCAGGCATCGCTGCGCCGACCCTCGGCGACGCCTGAGAGACTGACGCCATGCACGCGTTCGCCGTCACCGCCCTCTCCGTCCTGACCGCCGTCGAGGAGAAGGCGCCCGACGACGAGGACGTCGTCGCCGGGTGGATGGGCTTCGCCGTGTTCATGTTCCTGATCCTGGCCGTCGTGGTGATCGGCTGGGCGCTCACGCGGAGCCTGCGTACGGCGAAGCGGGCCAAGGAAGAGGGCGCCTTCGGCGACGTTCCGGCCGCGGAGGAAGACACCACGGTCGACTGACCAGCCCGGTCAGCCCTGCAGGTAGCCCATGACGAGGGCCACCATCTCCTCGATCAGCTGGTCGCGCTCCAGGTTCGGGGGCTGGTCGAGGACCCAGCGGGTCGCCAGCGCTTCGAGGCTGAGCACCAGCACCCATGCGGTGATCGCGGGCGAGGGCCGGCGGCTGGCCTCGGGTCGCGCAGCGAGGTAGATCGCGGCGAGATCGCTCACCCGCTTCTCGAGGACGCCGCGGCGTGACTTGTTGCGGGCCACTGGCAGTTCTTCGGCCATCACCCGCAAGAGGGCGGGATCGGCTTCCAGGGCGGCGACCAGCGCGTCCACCGTGTCGCGTACGGCGTTCGTGCCCGTGCCGCCGATCCGGTCCGCGAGCGAGGCGGCGACGCTCTCGGCCACCTGCTCCCAGTAGCGGTCGATGACGACGTCGAGGATGGCGGTCTTGTTCGGGAAGTACTGGTAGAGCGACCCGGGGCTGACCCCGGCGGCGGTCGCGACGCGGTTGGTGCTGAAGGCGTCGTAGCCGTCCTTGACGAGGACGGAGCGGCCGGCCGAGATGATCCGCTCGACCATCTCGCGGGAGCGGGCCTGCCGGGGAGCCTTGCGCACGGCCCGAGCGTAGACGGGTCAGGCGGAGCGGATGGCGCGGGCCGCCACGTGGGTGCGCTTGGCGGCGTACATCCGGGCATCGGCGTGCAGCAGGGCATCGGGCAACAGGTCGATGTCGGTGAGCGGGGCGGTGCCGACGCTGGCGCGCCGGACGAGCGCCGGGGCGAGCCGGTCGTGCAGCTCGTCGGCGCCGAGGTCCGTGCTGAGGACGGCGAACTCGTCGCCGCCGAGGCGGGCGATGACGTCGGTGTCGCGCAGTCGGGAGCGCAGCACGTCGGCCACTCGTCGGATCAGTGCGTCGCCGGCGTCGTGGCCGCCACCGTCGTTGACCAGCTTGAGGCCGTCGACGTCGATGAAGGCGACCGACGCGCGAGGGCCGGAGCGCTGCTCCCACTGCAGGCGCGCCTGCTCGATGAACCCGCGCCGGTTCCACAGCCCGGTCAGCTCGTCGCTGGCTGCTAGGCGGTGTGTTGCGTGGTTCAGCTCGACGGCCGACGCCAGCTGGCCGTGGACGGCGACCTTGTCGAGCGCCACCGAGGCTGCGTTCGCGAGGCCCTGGAGGAGCGCGACCTCGTCGTCGGTCGCGGTGTGCTCGTGCGCCCAGTAGGCGCCGATCGCGGCGATCGGGTCGATGGACCGGACGGGCATCATGACCAGACTCTTCACGAAGGTCGGCCGGTAGGCCTCGAACGGGATGCGCGCGTCGGCGTAGATGTCCGGGATCACGACGTGGGTGCCGTGCAGCATCGCCCAGCCGCTGATGCAGGCCTCGAGGGGGAAACGGAGCCCCTTCCACAGCGGCTCGATGGCGTCCTCGTCGGCGTAGTAGCACCGTTCGCCGTCGCGCAGGACGAAGGTCGCGCCGTCGCAATCCGCGAGCTCGCGGGCCGCCGTCCGGACCACGGCCTGGACGGCGTCGAGGTCCGGGGCGAGGGAGAGGTGCTGGATGGCGAGCAGCAGGCGCTCCACTCCGGTCATGACAAGACCTTTCGGCAGGGAAGGGACCGACATTCGCGAATTGAATACGAGCAAATACTCGCGTCATCATGGTGTCATGACCGCAGAGGCAGCCCCCGCCCCCCTGGCACCGACCCCGGGCACCACCCCGTCCCGCTTCATGGCAGGCGGCGAGCGCAACCGCCGCCTCGGCCGACCGCTCAAACTCGTCGGCCGGGTGAAGGGTGTCGACGACCAGCTCCTGCTGCGGATCGGCGAGGCCATGATGGAGCGCGACGAGCCCGCAGCGAGGCTCGCGGAAGCGATGCGATTGCGAGCAGGCACTCCGGGCCGGGTCACGATGGAGCAGGTCCGGCAGGCGCTGGCCGACGGCGTCGGGTCGGTCCCGGATGCGCCTGCGGCGCTCGTCGAGTTCTTCTCGCTCGTGGAGACCGAGCCGGCCTGGCTGGACCGGGACCTGGTCGAGGAAGGCGCCCGCGTTTTCCGGCGACTCGGGCAGAACGCACAGGACGTGCTGTTGCAGCTCTCGCTGGTGGGTGGCTACCGGTTCGGCGGACCGACCGACCTGCTCGTCGCGACCGGTGCCCTGACCGGCGGCGCCACGCTGCGTCGGCTGGCCGAGACGCAGAAGTGGGGCGCGAGCCTCACCGAACCCAGGTCGTTGGTGGCGCCGCGCGACGGTGCGCCGGCGGGGGAGGGCTGGCGGCTCACCGTGCACGTGCGGCTGATGCACGCGATGGTCAACCACGCCTTCGAACCGAAGTGGGACTCCGCCGCGTGGGGCCTCCCGATCAACCAGGCCGACCAGGCCTCCACACTCGGGCTGTTCGACGGGGTGCTACTCATCGGCGCGCGGGCGCTGGGCGTGCCCATCGACAAGCACGAGTCGCGCGCGGTCATGCACCTGTGGAAGTACGTCGGCTGGCTGATCGGCGTCGATGACGACTTCCTCGTCGACGACGAGTGGGAGCGCCACCGGATCGACTACCACGTGCTGCTCGCGCAGGGACCGATGAGCGAGGCCGGGCCGCAGCTCGCGCAGGCAGTCCTCGCGTCACAGTCGGAGCGAACCTACCCCGGCGTTCCGGCGGGCCTGCAGCCGCTCCGTGCCCGCTTCGAACGGGAGCGACTGCTCTCGATGCTGACCGTGTTCCTCGGCCCCGAGAGCATGCGGGAACTCGGGTTGCCGATGCGTCCGCCCTGGGCGCACGGCTACCTCTTCGCCCTCAACTCGTTGCGCTACCGCGTGCTCGGCCGGTTGCCCGGCGGCAAGGACCGACTGACGCGGTGGGGCGAGCGTCGTACCCAGTGGGTGCTGGACAGCTACTTCGAGGGCAAGCCGGAGGACGTCGGCCCGATCGGGGCGTGAGCCCGGTCAGTCCAGGCCGAGGGCCTCGAAGGTCGTGGGAATCGCGGCCCCGTCCCCTGGCTGCCAGCTGTTCCAGTGGAGCCAGCCGCAGGGGGTGTCTGCGAGGCGGACGACGTCGCCGTGGTCGGTGGCGACCAGCAGCGAGGCGGACTCGTCGATTTCGGTGCAGATGTTCGCCCCCGTGTCGTCCACGTCGTCGGCGACCTCGCCCGGGTTCTGCCAGGCGGCTTCGAGGGCGGCCAGTTGCTCATCATTGAGGGGTGTTCCGTTGCCAGCCGGCTCCGCGCCGTACGCCGGACAGAGCACGGCGCCGACGAACTGCTCACGGCCCGGTCGGGGCGGACTGGGTGGGATCTGTTGGCCGCAGGCCAGCGGCCCCGTGTAGTTGCGTGCGTAGTCCAGCTCATCGCGTTGGCGGTCAAGAGCCGCCAGGAATGCCGTGGCGAGTTTGCCGCCGTCCACCTTGCGTCCCTCGACGTCGATCTCGCCGCAGGCCGGTGTCGGGACCAGGACTGTCCGGTCGCCGATCGTGAACTGCAACGACTGCCGGTTGTTGAGGATCAGCGCACTGGCGCAGAAGTCGTCAATGCCGACGGGCAGGGCCGCCGCCTCTGCGCGGAAGCTGTCGATGTCGAACACGAGGGCGTCCATGCCGGCGCGGACCGCTTGCTGATCCTCCGCGGACATCACGTTCGTCATGCCTTCCGGCGCGAGGTCCGGGCAGAGCCGGATGCTGACCACTCCGTCGAGGCTGCCGGTGGTCGTGTTGGCGTCCTCGAGCTCGGGCAGCGTCGCCGGGCACGCCGGCGCGTCGTACGGCGCGGTGGTGGTGGGCTCCTCGGCGGCCCGGTCCTTGTCGGGCCCTGACGTCGCGATGACGCCCGCGACACCGACGAGGGCGACGGTCGCCGCGGAGGCGCCCAGCACGACGAGGCGATTGCGGTGCCGTGCGCGGCGAGCAGCAGCGCTGACTGCCTTGGGGTCGAGGCTCGAGGCGTCGTCGGGGACCGCGGCGTGCAGCAGGCCGCGCAGCTGGTTCTCGTGGTCGGTCATGGGGTCTCCTCCAGAAGTCCGGATGTGCGGAGCGCACGCAGGGCGCGCGAGGTCTGGCTCTTCACCGTGCCGGCGCTGATGCCCAGCGCCGCAGCGGTCTGGGCCTCGGTGAGGTCGTCGAAGAACCGGAGGACGACGACCGCGCGTTGTCCGCGCGGCAGCTGGGCGAGGGCTACCAGGACGTCCTGGCGGACGCCGGCGTCGTGGCCGACCTCGAGGTGACTGGAGGGCCGGTCGGGCAGGGTGCCCGTGGGGACCTCGCCGTTCCAGCGCCGGCGCCACCAGTCGGTGTAGGTCGTCAGCATGGTCCTGCGGACGTAGGACTCGACGGCGCCGGCATCGGCGATCCGGTCCCAGCGCCGCCAGCACTTCATCAGCGCCGTCTGGACGAGGTCCTCGGCCTTGTGGCGGTCCCCGGTCAGCAGCCACGCGCTGCGCCAGAGCGCCTGGCTGCGGGCAGCGACGTACTCCTCGAACGTCGGCGCCCCGCTGGTCTCCTCGTTGACGAGCACTGGCACAGCCTCGCGCATCGCGTCACCTCCACCCCTCAGGACGGGCTGGCTGCTCGGAATGGTTGTCGCCCCTCGCCGAATGGGGGCCTTGTCCCCGCGAGTAGGGGTTTTGTCCGGCCGAGTTGTCAGTTTGTTCGGCCGTCGGCGGACAAAGTCCCCAGTCGGGGGGACAAGACCCCCATTCGGCGGAACAAAGTCCCTATTCGGCGGTAGGGGTGTCGGTGGGGTGTGGGAAATTCCATCCGTGCCGAAACGCCCCGATGTGCCCGAGGCCTACGTCGCCCGTCTGCGGGTGAGCCTTGCGCGGTTGCCGGAGTGCCGCGAGGAGGACGCGTGGACCGGCGTGCGCTGGCGCGTCGGCGGGTCGACCGCGACCGTGGCGCACATCTTCGGTGGCGAGGACCAGCTGTTCCGGATCGTCTTCCGCGCCGAGCCGGAGGAGGTGATGGCGTTCCAGCACCTGGGTGCGCCGTACTTCAAGGGCGAGTGGGGCGGCAACGTCGTCGGGATGTTGATCGACGACGACACCGACTGGGACGAGCTCGAGGAGCTGCTCACCGACTCCTACTGCCTGCAGGCGCCGCAGCGACTCGTTGACCAGGTGGACCGGCCGGGGGCTTAGATGGGCACATGACGGCCGTCCAGACCCTCCGCGTCGAGCGCACGCTCGTGATCGGGCTCAACCGTCCGGCCAAGCGCAATGCGATCAACGCCGACCTCACCCACGGGCTCGACGAGGCGCTCAACCTGCTCGAGGACGACGACGACCTCTGGTGCGGCGTCCTCACCGGCGGGCCGGCCGTCTTCTGCGCCGGCGCGGATCTCGCCGAGGGGCCGGGTGAGCCGACCGAACGCGGTGGCCATGCCGGGCTCACCTCGCGGGTGCGGACCAAGCCCCTGATCGCCGCGGTCGAGGGCTACGCCCTCGGTGGCGGCTTCGAACTGGTGTTGAGCTGCGACCTCGTGGTCGCGTCGCGTACGGCGTCCTTCGGCTTCCCCGAGGTCAAGCGCGGACTGCTCGCCGACTTCGGCGGCGTCTTCCGGGCGCCGCGGTTGTTGCCGCCCAACGTCGCCCTCGAGATGCTGCTGACCGGTGAGTCGCTCGACGCCGAACGGGCAGAGCGTCTGGGCTTCGTCAACCGCCTGGTCGAGCCCGGCCTGGCGTTCGACATCGCGCTCGGCCTGGCCGCCACCATCTGCGGCAACGCTCCGCTGGCCACCCGCGAAGCACTGACCCTGGCGCGCCGCGAGATCCACGGTGACGAGGCGAAGGTCTGGGCCGCCAGCCATGCGGCGCTCGCACGTCTGCTCGCCTCGACCGACGTCGCCGAGGGAGTGGCCGCGTTCTTCGAGCGCCGCGAGCCGCGCTGGACCGGTCGCTGACCAGCGCAGCTCGCGGTGGTGCGCGTCAGCGAAGGTCGAAGACGATGCGGGCCTTGACCTGGCCCTTCTCGACCTCTTCGAAGCACTCGTTGACCTCGTCGAGCTTGCGGGTCTCCCGGATCACCCGGGTGCGACCCTGGGCGTGGATCGCGTAGACCTCGGCGAGGTCCTTTCGGGTGCCGACGATCGAGCCGAGGATCTTGATGCCCCTCAGCACGGTCTCGAAGATGGGCAGGCTCACGAAGTTGTCGGCAGGCAGGGCGACGAAGACCAGCGTGCCGCCTCGTCGCAAGGAGCTGAAGGCCTGCTCGAACGCCTTGGGGGCGACGGCCACCGAGATCGCGGAGTGTGCGCCGCCGAGCGCCTGGATCGCGGCGATCGGGTCCTCGGTGAGCGCGTTGACGGCGTGGTCGGCGCCCAGTTCCCGGGCGAGCTCGAGCTTCTCGTCACTGATGTCGACGGCGACCACGGTGGCGCCGCTGATCTTGGCGTACTGCAGCGCGAGGTGTCCGAGACCTCCGATCCCGAAGACCGCCACCAGCTGGCTGGGGCGCGCGCCGGACAGCTTCACTGCCTTGTACGTCGTCACGCCCGCGCAGGTGAGCACGGCCGCGTCCAGCGGGTCGACCGCGTCGGGTACGAGGGCGACGTACGCCGCGTTCGCCACGGCGTACTCGGCGTAGGAGCCGTCGATGGAGTAGCCGGTGTTGACCTGCTTCTCGCACAGGGTCTCCCATCCGTCGACGCAGAACTCACAGGTCCCGCAAGCACTGCCGAGCCAGGGCATGGCGACCCGGTCGCCCACCTGTGGTGCGGTGACGCCCGGTCCGACCTGTTCGACGATCCCCACACCTTCGTGGCCGGGGACGAACGGGGGAGTGGGCTTGACCGGCCAGTCGCCGTGGGCAGCGTGGATGTCGGTGTGGCACAGGCCAGCCGTCTCGACCTTGACCAGGACTTCCCCCGCACCCGGCTGGGGCTTCGGGCGGTCTTCGAGGTTGAGCGACTTGGTGAAATCGTGAACGACTGCTGCCTTCATGGCGACTCTCCTTGTGGGGGAGTCACCAACCTAGGAAGATCCACGTTGCGCGCCAGTTGCGCCTGAGCTCAGATCGTGACGACGATCTTGCCGCGGGCGTGTTCGACCTCGAGGTGCCGCAGCGCGTCTGCGGCGTCCGCGAGCGGATAGGTGCGGTCGATCACGGCGTGGATCTCGCCGCGCGCGGCCATCGCGGCGAGCACGGTGAGCCGCTCCGCATCCGGCGTGGCCATGGGGATCTGCACGCGCAGGCCGAGGAGGCGTCCGAAGAGCCCACCCCTTGGCCATCAGGCCGATCGGGCCGACGAACCTGCCCTCGCCGGGGTTGCCGCCACCCGACAGCACCAGCCGGCCCCCCGGCGCGACGATGCGGCGCAGGTCCCGCAGCCGCCGGTTGCCGACCAGGTCCACGACGACGTCGTACGACGTCCCGGTCCGGGTGAAGTCGTCGCGGGTGTAGTCGATGACCTCCTTGGCTCCCAGGGACGTCACGAGGTCGATGTTGCGGGTGCGACACACGCCGGTGACTATGGCGCCGCGAACGGCTGCGAGCTGGACGGCGAACGTGCCGACGCCGCCGGATGCTCCGATGACGAGAACGTGGTGCCCGGCCGCGACCTCGCCCCGGGTGAGGCAGAGATCGGCGGTGCCCGCCGCCAGGGGCAGCGCGGCCGCGTCCTCGAACGACAGTGCCTCCGGCTTGCGCGCCAGACAGGCGTGCGGGACGACTGCGAACTCCGCCAGCGTCGCGTCGTCCTCGCCCAGCACCTGGTCTCCGACCCGCCAACCGGTGACGCCGGGCCCGACGACTTCGATGGTGCCGGCGAAGTCGCGACCGCGGACGGGTTCTCGCGGCCCCTTGCGGCCGAACATGCTGCGGTCCATGAGCCGGGCGATCCTGGGCTCGCCCCGCATGATGTGCCAGTCGGCGGCGTTGATCGACGCCGCCGCGATCCGGACGAGCACCTCGCCCGGCCCCGGTTCGGGCCGTGCGATCTCGTCGAGTCGGAGCACGTCAGACGTTCCGTAGGTGTCCTGCAGCAGTGCCTTCATGGCTCCCTCGGGGGTTGGGCGGCCGGTGTTCCCGCCAGCCCTTCGACGCTAGGGGGCGGGCGGCGCCGGGCACATCGGGATCGACCCTGACCCGCCCCTGAGACGGGGGTGGGCTGGCCCGGCGGCCTACCCTCGGTCCATGCGCGAGCGGTGGCGATCGGGGCTGGTCTTCGTGATCAGCACCCTCCTGTTCGTCGGCATCGTGCTGTTCGCTCCCGGCAGCGAGACCAGTGCGCTCCGTCGGCTGCTCGGGTTGGGCGGCGACCCGCTGGGTGCGCCGGCCGACGTCCCGCCGGGCGGCGTGTATGCCTTCCTGGAGCACCAGCCCGGTGACGAGGACGCGCCGGTGGCGTGGGACCCGTGTCGGGAGATCCGCTACGAGATCAATCCGGACGGCGCGCCCGACGGGGCCGGCGAGACGGAGGCCTTCGTGGCGGACGCCGTCGCCGAGGTGTCTGCCGTCACCGGCTTGCGCTTCGAGTACGGCGGCCGCACCGATCGACGTCCGAGGTGGTCGGGGGCCTTCGTGCCGATGGGAGGTCGCGAACCGGTGCTGATCTCGTGGGCGACCGAGTCCGAGGTCGACCAGCTGGAGGGCGACGTGGCCGGTCTCGGGGGCTCGGCGGCCCGATCGGGCAACGACGGTCGACTGCGTTTCGTGACCGGTGGCGTCACCCTCGACATCGAGTCCTTCGACGACCTGGAGGACGAGCGCGACGGTGAGGACTACCAGCGCGCGATCCTGCTGCACGAGCTCGGCCACCTCGTCGGCCTGGACCACGTCGACTCCCCGGCCGAGCTGATGTTCGCTGACAACGTCGGGCAGCTCGGCTTCGGCCGGGGCGACCTCAACGGCCTGGTCGAGCTCGGAAAGGGGACCTGCGCCTGAGACGCGGTCGACCTGTTCGACGTCGTCGCGTGGCTGACCTGGGGCCGATTCGTGGTCGCCGCCGTTGTGGTTGCGGCCCACCTCGTGCTGGTTGTTTTGTTCCTGTGAACGTTTCGCCGTTCCGGCAACGGCAGTAGATTCAAAGGGTGACCAGTACCGAGACCGCGCCCGCAGAGACCTCGTCAGCGACCTTCACGTCGCTGAATCCCGCCAACGGTGAGGTCGTCGGCACGCATCCCATTCACGACGCCGCTGACGTCCAGGCGGTCGTCGACAGCGTGCGCAAGGAAGCGGAGCGCTGGCGCGCCCTCGGCTTCGACGGCCGCAAGAAGGCGCTGGCCGCGTGGCGCAAGGTCATCGCCCGTCGTCTCGACGAGCTGGCAGCCCTGATGTCCCGTGAGAACGGCAAGCCCCACGGTGACGCCCTGCTCGAGGCCGCGCTCGAGATCGACCACCTCGCGTGGGCCGGGAGCCACGCCGAGAAGGTGCTCAAGCGCCGGATGGTCTCGCCGGGTCTCTTGATGGTCAACCAGGCCGCGACGATCGAATACCGCCCCCTCGGCGTCATCGGGGTCATCGGCCCCTGGAACTACCCCGTCTTCACCCCGATGGGCTCCATCGCCTACGCCCTGGCCGCGGGCAACGGCGTGGTGTTCAAGCCCTCCGAGTTCACCCCCGGCATCGGTGAGTGGCTCGCGGCGACCTTCAAGGAGGCCGTCGGCCTCGGGGTCTTCCAGGTCGTCACCGGGTACGGCGAGACCGGGGCCGCGCTGACCACCTCGGGCGTGGACAAGATCGCCTTCACCGGTTCGACCGCTACCGGCAAGCGCGTGATGGCTGCGGCAGCAGCCAGCCTGACGCCCGTCGTGATCGAGGCCGGTGGCAAGGACGCCATGCTCGTCGACGCGGACGCGGACATCGCCGAAGCGGTCGATTCGGCCCTCTGGGGCGCGTGCGGCAACGCCGGACAGACCTGTGCCGGAGTCGAGCGGGTCTACGTCCACGACCGGGTCTACGACAGCTTCCTCGAGCAACTGGTCACTGCGGCCAAGGACGTCAAGGCCGAGCCGGGCGGCCAGCTCGGACCGATCACGATGCCGTCGCAGGTCGAGATCATCCGGCGCCACATCGACGACGCCATCGCTCGGGGCGGCCGGGCGGTCGTCGGCGGACCCGTGCCCGAGGGTGCCCGTTACGTGCAGCCCACCGTGCTCGTCGATGTTCCGGAGGACTCCTCGGCCATCCAGGAGGAGACCTTCGGCCCGACCGTCACGGTGACCCGGGTCAAGAACATGGACGAGGCGATCAGGCTGGCCAACGGGACACCCTTCGCTCTCGGCTCGACCGTGTTCTCCAAGGACAACGGCATGGCGATCGCCGAGCAGCTCCGCGCCGGCATGACTGCCGTCAACAGCGTGATCTCCTTCGCGGGCATCCCGACCCTCCCGTTCGGTGGTGTCGGGCAGTCCGGTTTCGGGCGGATCCACGGCGCCGACGGCCTTCGCGAGTTCACCTACCCGCACGCGATCGCGCGGCAGCGGTTCCGTCCCGCGATCGAGCTGACGTCGTTCCGTCGTACGGACAAGGCGGAGAAGCAGCTCGTCACGATCGTGCAGAAGCTCTACGGCCGCGGGAAGAAGTAGCCCCGCGCGCGAAGAGGATGACGGCCAGGCCGCCGATGAAGGTGAGCCACGTGATCTGCTCGGCGAGCAGCACGCCCGCCCAGGTGATGCTGAGGACCGGCTGCACGAGCTGGACCTGGCTGACCTGCGCCATCGGTCCGATCGCGAGGCCGCGGTACCAGGCGAAGAAGCCGAGATACATGCTGATCGCCGACAGGTAGGCGAAGCACGCCCACCCGGCGATCGACGCGGCCGGTGCCACCTGCACGACGCTGACGGCCGTGAGCACGGCCATCACGGGCAAGGCGACGACGAGCGCCCACGAGATGGTCTGCCAGGCGCCCAGCTCCTGGGTGAGCAGCGCGCCCTCGGCATAGCCCGCGGCGCAGGCGAAGACGCCGATGAACAGCAGTACGTCGGCCCGCTGGATGTGGCTCGGACCGCCACCCTGAGCGACCGCGAAGGCCATCGCCGCCGCGGCGCCGCAGGCAGAGAAGACCCAGAACGCCCGGACCGGGCGCTCGCCTGTCCGGAGCACCGCCAGGACCGCCGTCGCTGCGGGGAGCAGCGCGATCACCACGGCGCCGTGCGCCGCAGGCACCTCGGTCAGCGCGTAGGACGTCAGGAGCGGGAAGCCCGCCACGACCCCGCCGGCGACGACGAGGAGCCGGCGCCACTGGCGTCCGCGGGGAAGCACCTGGCGAGTGAGGGCGAGGGCGGTGGCCGCCAGCAGGGCCGCGACGACGGCGCGGCCGGCGCCGATGAAGAGCGGAGAGAGGCCGTCGAGCGCGATCCGGGTGAGCGGTACGGTGAAGGAGAAGGCGAGCACACCCAGGAAGCCCCAGCCGAGACCAGCGGGCGACGCAGATAGCACCTTGCGCTGCGGGAGGATAGCGCTACTCTGTACTGACATGAATGACGATAGCACCTCGCGACTGGTGGCAGGCATCCGCGCCTGGATCAGGGATGCGCCTGCCGGCGCCCGCCTGCCCTCCACCCGCCAGCTCGTCACGGAGTACGCCGCCAGCCCGGTCACCGTGCAGAAGGCACTGCGCCGGCTCGGGGCTGAGGGGCTGATCGAGACGCGTCCGGGGGTCGGCACGTTCGTCCGCGCCGTGCGGCCCAGTCGAGGACCGGACTTCGGCTGGCAGACCGCCGCTCTGCGCACGCCGCGCTCGGTGATCCCGCGGCTCGCAGGTCCGCTGCAGACGGCGCCGCCCGATGCGCAGGCGCTGCACGCGGGCTACCCCGGCCCGGACCTGCTCCCCGAGCGCCTGGTGCGCGCCGCCCTGGGTCGTGCGGCCCGTGGTGCGGCCGCGACCTCCCGGCCACCGGCTGCCGGTCTCCAGGAGCTGCGGGCGTGGTTCGCCGCGGAGCTGGCCGATGCGACGCGGCAGGACCTCGCCCCAGTGACGGCCAACGACGTGATCATCGCGCCGGGCAGCCAGAGCGCCTTGTCCTCGATCTTCCGGGCACTCGTGGCGCCCGGTCAGGCGCTCCTCATCGAGTCACCGACCTACTGGGGTGCGATCCAGGCGGCCCACCAGGCGGGTGTCGAGCCGGTCCCGGTGCCCAGCGACGGCACGGGGCCTGACCCCGAGGAGCTCGACCGCACCTTCCGTGAGACCGGCGCCCGCGCCCTCTACGCCCAGCCCAACTACGCCAACCCGACGGGCGCGCAGTGGAGTGTGAGCCGAGCCGAGGAGATCCTCGACGTGGTCCGGTCACGCGGAGCATTCCTCGTCGACGACGACTGGGCGCATGACTTCGGCATCGACACCGACCCGCGCCCGGTCGCCGCCCTCGACGACGCCGGGCACGTGGTCTACCTGCGGTCGCTGACCAAGAGCGTCTCGCCGACGATCCGCGTGGCTGCCGTGATCGCCCGCGGGCCGGCGCGCGACCGGATCCTCGGCGACCGCGCGGCCGAATCGATGTACGTCAGCGGACTGCTCCAGCAGGCTGCGCTCGAGGTGGTCTCCGACCCCGGTTGGCGCACCCATCGGCGCCGCCTCCGTCAGCAGCTCCGCGACCGGCGCGACCTCCTGGTCGAGAGCCTGCGGACCCACGCGCCCGGGCTGCAGCTGGACCTCGTGCCACCCGGCGGCCTGCACCTGTGGTGCCGGTTGCCCGACGGCACCGACGTCGACCGGCTGGTCCGCGACTGCGCCACCGAGGGCGTGTGGATCTCCTCGGGCGACGAGTGGTTCCCGGCCGAGCCGTCGGGCCCGCACCTCCGGCTGACGTTCATCGGCCCCGATCCAGCGGGCTATCCCGAGGCCGTCAGGACGATCGCGCGGATGCTCGCCGCGCAGGGGGTCAGCTGATCGGGTCAGCGGGCCGGTCGGCGTTCAGCACGGCGATCTTCTGCCAGATCTTCCGTTCCAGTGACACCGTGAGGGTCTCGATGGTGCTGACGGTGTCCAGCACGATCGGGTCGCGCGACTCCTCGGCGCACAGCGCGGCGGCCTTGCCGATCAGGCTGAGCAGCTCGGAGCAGTAGTCGAGGTAGTGCTCGAGCTGGTCGGGGCGGAGGTCCATCTCGACGCTCTCGCCGGTCTGCTCGAAGGAACCGCGCAGCCGCTCGGGGTCCTTGGTCAGCTGGTGCATGTCGACGATGTGCGCGAGCGAGCGGAGCCGGTGCAAGAGGGTGAGCAGGCGTTCGCGTTGCAGACGTTCGGGCACCGAGTAGAGGAACCAGATCGCCAGCGCGGCGAAGATCAGGTCGTTCACGCCACTCTCGAGGACCGGCAGCCACTCGAGTCCTGAGTCGGGCGCGTCCATCGCTGCCGAGCGAACGGCGAGCACCATCACGGTGACCGCCAGCACGAGGACGACGACGATGCCGACGCGCGAGAGGTTGCCCAGCCAGGACCGGCGGTCCCGCACGCTCTGGGTCTTGGTCTGGACCTCGCTGACGAGTGCGGCCAGGTCGCCGGAGACCTTGCGCAAGCCGCGTTCGGGGAAGCGCGCGTCGATGCGCCGCTCCAGGCGGCGCACGGTCGCCAGCACCGCTTCCGCCTGCACCTTGTCGTAGGAGTACTCCACGCGCCGCAGCCTACGATGACGCCATGGGTCTCGCCGTGCTCGACTGCGCACATTTCACGGCGGGGGAGTGCCGGTCGTGCACCTGGCTCGGTCGCGCGTACGACGACCAGCTGGTCGCGAAGCAGGAGGCGGTCCGGGAGCTGCTGGGTGCGGTACACCCGGCCGGTGCGATGGCCTGGGAGCAGCCGGTGGCGAGCCGCCCCGACGGCTTCCGCAACAAGGCGAAGATGGTCGTCGCCGGCACCGCCGACGCACCGACCCTCGGCATCCTCGACCCGACTGGCGCCGGTGTGGACCTCCGCGACTGCGCGCTCCACACACCCGGCATCATCGCGGCGCTGCCGGAGCTGGCGGCGTTCATCAGCCGTGCGCAGCTGACGCCCTACGACGTCGCTGCCGACCTGCCAGCAGGTCAGCGCGGCGAGCTCAAGCACCTCCTGGTCACCGAGTCTCCGGACGGTGAGTTGATGGCCCGCTTCGTCGCCCGCTCGACGTCGACCGAGTCCCGGATCCGCAAGCACCTGCCCTGGCTCCAGGAGCGGCTGCCGCAGTTGCGGGTCGTCACCCTGAACGTCCAGCCCGAGCACCGCGCCGTCCTCGAGGGCGATCGCGAGATCGTGCTCACCGACGCGGACACGCTGCCGATGCGACTCAACGGGGTGACCCTCCACCTGCGTCCACGCAGCTTCTTCCAGACCAACACCGGCGTCGCTGCCGCGCTCTACCGCCAGGCGCAGGACTGGGTTGCCGACCTCGCGCCGTCGAGGCTCGTCGACCTCTACTGCGGCGTCGGTGGTTTCGCGCTCCACCTGGCCGCCCCGGGCAGGCGGGTGACCGGCATCGAGATCAGCGCGGACGCCGTCGCGTCCGCCGAGCGCTCACGCGACGAGGCGGGGCTCCCCGGCGACCTGCGCTTCGAGGTGGGTGATGCCACGGCGCTCGAGCATGCAGCCCTGCTCGCCGAAGCCGACCTGGTGGTGGTGAACCCGCCGCGCCGCGGCGTCGGCGCCGATCTGGCTCGCCGACTCGAGGAGTCGGGCGCGCGTCACGTCCTGTACTCCAGCTGCAACCCGGAGACCCTGGCCCGCGACCTGGCCGACCTGGCGTCGTACGACATGGCGCGCGGGCGGCTGCTCGACATGTTCCCGCAGACCCCGCACTCCGAGGTGCTGGTCCTTCTCGAACGCCGTCAGCGCAGCGAGTAGGTCGCGAGCGAGATCCCCACGTAGTGGGTGGCGAATGCGGCGATGGTGAAGCCGTGGAAGACCTCGTGGAAGCCGAACACCCGGGGTGAGGGGTTCGGCCACTGGAAGCCGTAGACCAGGCCGCCCAGGGTGTAGAGCGCGCCGCCGGTCGCGATGAGCACGAAGACAGTGATGCCGACGCCGAGGCCGAGGGCGGTCGCCCCGTCGTAGAACGCGGGCAGGAAGAACAGCGCCGCCCACCCCATCGCAATGTAGATCGGCGCGGACATCCAGCGAGGTGCGGACGGCCAGAAGACCTTGAACGCGATGCCGAGCAATGCGCTCGTCCAGGCGGTGACCAGCAGGACGACCTGGGCCGTGCCGTCGAGCAGGACCAGCGCGAACGGCGTGTAGGACCCGGCGATGAAAACGAAGATGTTGGAGTGGTCGATCCGGTTGAGGATCTTCCACATCCTCGGCGACCAGGTGCCGCGGTGGTAGAGCGACGAGATGCCGAACAGCAGCATGGCCGAGGCCACGAAGAAGATCGACCCGACCCGCGTCGTCGGGGTGGGGGACAGGCAGATCAGCACGATGCCCGCAGCGAGAACCAGGGGTGTCGACGCGAGGTGGATCCAGCCGCGGAGCCTGGGCTTGACCTCGGCGATGGTCTCGCTGATCTGGTCGCCGATGTCGTCCAGGCGTGCACGCACCTTGCCGCTGGCGTGATCGAGGGCCTGGTCCATGTCTACGAGAGTACCCATGGGGCCGCATGGCAACGGCGGCCGGACGTGCGTGATCCCACGCTCATCCGGCCGCCGCGAATCCTCCGATCGGAGGTTGTGCTCAGTGCGTGTGCGGTGGGACGACGCCACCTTCGGACGGCTGCACGATCACGAAGCCCTGACCGCTGAAGGCGACCTGGAAGGCCTCGCCCGATCCGCGGCCGATCAAGGAACCTGCGGTGAACGACGACTTGATCGACGTCTGCAGGTGCACCGACCAGGCCACGAGGGCCTGTGCGTCGGCGAACGTCGGTGCCTCGGCGGCGTTCAGCACGACCGGCTGTCCGTCGGTCGTGATGGCCACCCAGCCCGTGCCGCGCAACGTGGTGTTGAACAGGCCGCCGGCCGCGATGCTGCCGCCCTTGACCCGCTCGACGTTCCAGTCGAGCGACGCGGAGAAGGCCAGCACGTTCGAACCGCTGACGGAGAGGCCGCTGTTGTTCAGGTGCAGGATGTGGACCTCGCGGGCGCCGTCGGCGAGGAAGACATCGCCCTGTCCCTCCACACGCATGAGGGACAGGCCCTCACCGGTGAACGCCTTCTTCAGGAACTTCGCGGCACCGCCGCCCTGGAAGTTGAAGGCCACGTTGCCCTGGTAGGCGACCATCGCGCCCTGCTTGGCCATGAACGGCTCGACCACGCGGACCCGCAGCATCCGCTTGTTCTGCAGGCTGGCGCCGACACCGTCCTTCTCGCTGAAGCGGCCGTCGATGAGATCGCCGGTGATGCCGGCGAACGCGTCGCCGTACGGCTGCTGGCCGGCGGGCTGCTGGCCACCCTGGTAGCCACCCGGCTGGGCGGCGTACTGCTCGACCACGGGCTGGGCGGCGTACTGGGGATCGGCGGCCGACTGGGGCGCGTACTGCGTCTCCATCGGCTGCTCGGCAAACTGCTGAGTTGCCTGCACGGGCTCGGCGGAGCCGGCGTCGGAGCCGGCCTCGGCCTCGACCTCGGCCGAACCGACCCAGCCGGCGGAGGAGTCGGACGAGTCGGACGCGGTGGCTGCGCCGCTGTCGGCGGGGGCGTGGACCGGCGAGGTCGACTGCACCCCCTGGTCGGACACGTGGTCGGTCCACTGGGAGCCATCCCAGTAGCGGAGCTCGTGGCGTCCGGTGGGGTCCGGATGCCAGGCAGCTGCGGTCATCGTCGTCGTCCCTCTCTCGAAGTTTCTCGGCACGGAGCCGTGTTGCTCCCTGCCGCGTCACGCCCATCGTGTCAGTCACGCGGTTGGCCGGAAAGGCCCGGCCACCCGATCCAGTGGTCCTCCCTCGCCGGCCGGGTGGCTTACGATCGGCTTGTGGCGGACTGGAAGCGGGGCGTGCGCAGGGTGCTCTACCCCGCGTACGAGGCGCGCATGCTTCGGCGGATGCCCGGGAATCTCCCCAAGCACATCGGGGTGATGCTCGACGGCAACCGCCGCTGGGCCAAGGCCGTCGGCCAGGACACCGCCCACGGCCACCGGGTCGGTGCCGCGAACATCGAGCCGCTGCTGACGTGGTGCGACGAGGTCGGCATCGAGGTCGTCACCCTGTGGTTGCTCTCGACCGACAACCTCAACCGGCCGGCGCGCGAGCTCGAGCCGCTGCTGGAGATCATCGGGGACGCCGTCGACTCGTTGGCCGACCAGCGTCGCTGGCGCCTGCACCCGGTCGGGGCGCTCGACCTGCTCCCGTCGGCCACCGCCGAACGGCTCAAGGCTGCGGCCGCTGCCACCGCCGACGTCGACGGGATGATCGTCAACGTCGCCGTCGCGTACGGCGGGCGCCGCGAGATCGCGGACGCGGTCCGCTCGCTGCTCACCGAGCACGCCGCCAAGGGCACCCCGCTCGACGAGCTCGCCCAGATGATCGACATCGAGCACATCGAGGAACACCTCTACACCAAGGGCCAGCCCGATCCCGACCTCGTGATCCGCACGTCGGGAGAGCAGCGACTCGGTGGCTTCCTGCTCTGGCAGAGCGCGAAGTCGGAGTTCTACTTCTGCGAGGCCTACTGGCCGGACTTCCGTCGTGTCGACTTCCTGCGCGCGATCCGCGCCTACGCGCTGCGCGAGCGCCGCTACGGCGCTTGACCGCCCGGTCGGGTCGACCACGCGGTCGTTAGGCTCGCGGTCGTGAGCACGACGCCCCCCGCACGACTGGCCAAGCCGGCCAAGGCACCCCAACCGGTCACGTTGCTGACCGTCGAGGGCAAGGAACAGCTCAGCCCCGGCATGGTCCGGATCCGCTTCAGCGGCGACCTCGCCGCCTTCGCCGGCACCGACTGGACCGACCGCTACATGAAGTTCATCTTCGGCGACCCTGCCCTGCTTGCGCAGGGTGAGCGCCCGACGATGCGGACCTACAGTGTGATCGCCCCCGACGTGGCCGCCGGGACGCTCTCCGTCGACTTCGTGGTCCACGGTGACGAGGGTGTCGCCGGCCCCTGGGCCACGGCCGCGCAGCCGGGCGACACGATCAACGTCCGCGGGCCCAACGGCGCCTACACCCCCGACCCGAGCGCCGACTGGCACCTCTTCGCCGGCGACGAGGCCGCGATCCCCGCGATCCGGCAGTCGCTGGCGGCCCTGCCGGCCGGTGCGCAGGGGTACGCCGTGCTGCAGGTCGAGGGGCCGTCGTACCAGCAGGAGGTGGCGGTGCCCGAGGGCGTCGCGTTGACCTGGCTGCACCGCTCCGACCCTGCGCACCCGGGTCTGGCCGACGCTGTCCGCGCGCTGCCGTGGCGTGAGGGGCGGGTGCACGCCTTCGTGCACGGCGAGGCCCAGGCCGTGATGCACGAGATCCGTCCCTACCTGTTCACCGAGCGTGCGGTGCCGCGCGCCGACGTGTCGATCTCCGGCTACTGGCGCCAGGGCCGCACCGAGGAGTCCTTCCGTGAGTGGAAGGCCGCGCTGGCGCGGGCCGAGGAGGCACAGGCATGAGCACCCCCACCCGTCTGTTCCGCGCCGTCGCGATCGCCGAGGCGATCACCTGGACCGGTCTGCTGATCGGCATGTTCTTGAAGTACGGCCCGGCTGAGAACGAGACCGGCGTCCGCATCTTCGGGATGCTCCACGGCGTCGTCTTCATTGCGTACGTCGTCGTGACGCTGGTCGTGTGGGTCGACCGTCGCTGGTCGATCGGCCGCGGACTGCTGGCCCTGGGAGCCGCCATCCCGCCGCTCGCGACACTGCCGCTCGAGTGGTGGGCGATCCGCAAGGACTGGCTCGGCGACACCTGGCGGCTGCCGGCCGGCGCGGGCGACTCGCTGCCTGACCGCGTGGTCGCGTGGCTGTTGCGCAACCCGCTCCGTGGTGCTGCCGTCGGCCTGGTCGCGGTCGCGGCGCTGACCGGCCTCGCCCTGGTCGTGGGTCCGCCGACCTCCTGACGGAACCCACCGATCGGCGCTAGCGTCGTAGAACCATGATCGATCGACGCGACACCCTCCGCTACGGACTGCTCGGACTCGCTCTTGCCGGCGGCGCCGGCACCCTGAGTGCCTGTTCCGGTGACCAGGACCCCGGGCTCAAGGCAGGGGGCGATGTGGATCCGGACGGCATCGAGCTCGTCTCCTCCGACGTGAAGCGCGCGTCGGGGGACCCCACGGTCGTTCCCGATGTGGTCGGCGGCCTCGAGGCACTCGCCGGCCAGTTGTACGGCGGCCTCGCGGAAAAGCCGGGCAACCTGGTCTTCTCGCCGTACTCCGTCCTGGTCGCGCTCGGCATGACCGTCGTCGGAGCGGCCGGCAAGACTGCGGAGGAGATGAAGGACGTGCTCGGCGTCGGCGATCTCGGCGACCGCTGGCACAAGGGCGTCAACGCGCTGACCGCCCACATCGACGCGATGGCCGGCAAGCAACAGCGCGCGGACGGTTCGGAGGCCGAGCTCGCGCTGGCTACGGCCAACCAGTTGTTCGGACAGCAGGGTGTCGGCTGGGAGGCGGAGTTCCTCGACCTCCTCGCCAAGGAGTACGGCGCCGGGTTGCGCGCCGTCGACTACGAGGCTGCTGCCGACGAGGCGCGTGCATTGATCAACGCATGGGTCGAGGAGCAGACCCGGGACCGGATCGTGGACCTGATCCCCGAGGGTGTGCTCGACAACCTGACCCGGCTCGTCCTGGTCAACGCGATCTATCTCAAGGCGCCGTGGGAGCAGCCGTTCGAGAAGGAGCTCACCGCGAAGGGGAAGTTCGAGAAGGCTGACGGCTCGAGCGTCGAGGTCGACATGATGAACCAGCCCGAGCTGTCCGGCGCCCTGGTCGTCGGCGACGGTTGGCGCGGCGTCGTGGTGCCGTACGCCGGCCGCAAGCTCGCGATGACGGTCGTGCTGCCGGACCAGGGCCAGCTCGCGTCCGTCGAGGAGCGCGTCGTCTCCGGCGGCCTCGGCGTGCTGACCCCCGACGCCTCGGTGGCGGCGGTGAACCTGAAGCTCCCGAAGTGGACGTTCCGCACCAACGCTCCGCTGGGCGACCTGCTCAAGGAGATCGGCATGCCCACGGCGTTCGAGGACGGCAAGGCCGACTTCACGCCGATGACCGACGAGGACCTGTCGCTGCACATCGCGGCAGTCCTGCACCAGGGCTTCATCGCGGTCGACGAGGAGGGCACCGAGGCAGCCGCCGCGACGGCCGTCGTCATGCGGACCGAGAGCGCGATGGTGACCGAGGAGTTCACGGTGGACCGGCCGTTCCTCTTCGTCATCCACGACCTCGAGCACGGCACCCCGTTGTTCGTGGGACGGGTGACCGACCCCACCGCATAGGCCCCGCGGACGGTGATCCCGTCCGATTTCAACGAAGTCGGACCTGCAGTTCCCGACGCGTTCACCTCAGTCTCCCCAGCCGGTCGCATGCCACCGTCAACGTTCCCGTGGCTGCGCTGTTGGCGCGGTGACACACCTGCCTGCTCGGGCGGCCACGACTGAGGACTGAACGCGTGACCACCCTGCCTGTCGTCGATCCGAGCGCGCCCGAGGCGCAGCCTCGGCGGATCTCGCGCAGGCCGACAGGCAGCGATGCGATCTTCGTGAACGCCGCCCGCGTGGTCGGGGCGTCTGTCCTCGTCATCACCGGTGGTGTCGGCGTGTTCCTCGCCGCGCAGACGATCCCGACGTTCCGGCACTACGGCCTGGACTTCCTGCTCGGCTCTCGCTGGGAGCCCGAGATCGACGTCCTCGGCATCGCTGGCGTCCTCGTCGGAACGGTGTCGATCGCGCTGATCGCGATGTCGGTCGCCTTCCCGCTGGCGGTGACGACGGCGCTCTACATCACCGAGTACGCGCCCGCCCGGATCAAGGGACTCCTGGTCTCGCTGGTCGACCTGATGGCAGCGATTCCGTCCATCGTCTATGGCCTGTGGGGCTTCTTCCTGATGATGCCCCACGTCGCCGAACTGGCGTACTGGCTCCAGCGCACCTTCTCCTGGGTGCCGTTCTTCGAGATCCGGGGCACCGACCCGAACAGCCCGGTGTGGGACACCACTCGCTACATCGCCAGTGCTTTCTGCGCCTCCGTGGCCGTCGCGATGATGGTGCTCCCGATGGCCTGCGCGGTGATGCGCCAGGTGTTCTCGCAGACACCGCAGGGTGAACGTGAAGCCGCCCTCGCGCTCGGTGCGACCCGTTGGGGGGTCATCACCTCGGTCGTGCTGCCCTTCGGGCGGGGCGGGATCATCGGCGGCACGATGCTCGGCCTCGGTCGGGCACTCGGCGAGACCATCGCGGTCGCCCTGATCATCTCGCCCGCGTTCGAGGTGAAGTGGAACATCCTTGAGGTCGGCACGATCTCGGTGAGCTCCCTCATCGCCATCCAGTTCAGCGAAGCGTCCCCGTCGCAGCTCTCGGCCCTGCTCGCCGCCGGGTTCGTGCTCTTCATGCTGACGCTCGTCGTCAACACGTGTGCGGCCGTGATCGTGAACCGCAGCCGATCGGGAGCCGACGACACATGACGACCCACCTTCCGGTCCTCGACCCCGACGCTGCGCCCGCCGTCCCACGGCCGGCGGTCGGCTCGCCCAACGCCGACGAGCTCTTCGTCCGCATCGGTGCCTGGGCGGCCGCGGTCGCGGTCGCCTGGCTCATCACGCAGCGGTTCCTGCCGCTGGCCGGCATCCCGTGGTTCCTGATCGTGTTCTTCGCGGCAGGCGTCGTCATGACGGCTCTGCTCACGACGATGACCTCGACCTGGGTCGAGGTGAAGGACCGGGTCGCCAGTGCCGTCATCACCGGCGCAGCGCTCGTCGTCGGAGCGGCACTCGTCTCGACCGTCGCGTTCGTCTTCCTGCGAGGGTGGCGGGCCCTGGTCCACACCAACTTCCTCTTCGACGACATGGCCGGCGTGGACCCGAAGGCTGCCTTCACCGAAGGTGGTGTCGCACACGCCATCACCGGCTCCCTGATCCAGCTCGGCATCGCCCTGGTCGTGACCCTGCCGCTCGGCATCGGCACGGCCGTGTTCATGACCGAGGTCGGCGGCCGGTTCGGCAAGGTCGTGCGCACCATCGTCGAGGCGATGACTGCGTTGCCGTCGATCGTCGCCGGTCTCTTCATCTACGCCGTGCTGATCTTGACCCTGGGCTTCCCGCCGTCCGGCTTCGCGGCCAGCATGGCGATCTCCGTGATGATGCTGCCGATCATCGCCCGCGCAGCCGACGTCGTGCTCCGCGTCGTTCCGGGCACGCTGCGGGAGGCGAGTCTGGCGCTCGGCGCGAGTCGCTGGCGCACCGTGTGGCACGTCGTCCTCCCCACTGCCCGACCCGGTCTGGCCACGGCCGTGATCCTCGGTGTAGCTCGCGGTGTGGGTGAGACCAGCCCGGTGCTCCTCACCTCGGGTGCCGCGAACTTCATGGTCACCAACCCGGTCGGCGGCGCGATGAACTCGCTACCGCTGTACATCTACAACGGCGCCCGGAGTGGTGAACCGCAGCTGATCGACCGGGCATTCGGAGCCGCCGCCATCTTGATGATCCTGGTCCTCGCGCTCTTCGTCATCGCCCGGCTCGTGGCTCGCCCGGCCGGTGCGCGCAATCGTCCCCGACTCACCCGGCGCGTCGTCGGCGGTGTTCGCGCGCTCGCGCGGCTCGCGTCGTCGCTCGGGTCCCGTGGCCGTCGTACCGCCTCGGCCGCGGCACCTGCCGCACCACCCCCGCCTCTCGCAGCACGGAGCAACACATGACGATCCCTTCGCGCAACCCGCGCGCCCTGTTCGCCGTCCTGGCCGGTCTGTGCCTGATCGCCGGCTTCGCCGGTGCAGCCTCGGCTGACAGTGCCGCCAGCCGTCAGGACGCAGGAGCTCCGCAGCGTGCGGCGGCGTACGCGACGATCGAGGGCAAGGGATCGACCTGGTCGAAGCTCATCGTCGACAAGTGGATCGGCGACGTCGACAACAAGGGCATGAAGGTCGTCTACAGCGGCGTCGGTTCCAGCGCCGGACGCAAGGCGTTCGCCGACGGCACCGTCGACTTCGGCATCTCCGAGATCCCCTACCAGGGCGTCGACGAGAAGAGCGGCCAGGCCGACAAGAGCGACCGCCCCTACGCCTACCTCCCGATCGTGGCGGGCGGTACGGCGTTCACCTACCAGCTCAAGGTCGGCAACGACCTGGTCCGCAACCTGCGGTTGTCGGGCGACACCCTGGCGAAGATCTTCACGAACCAGATCACCAACTGGAACGACGCTCAGATCAGCAAGGACAACAACGGGCGGAAGTTCCCGAGCATCCCGATCACCCCGGTGGTCCGGTCGGACGGTTCCGGTACGACGGCGCAGTTCACGACGTGGCTCGACAAGGAGTTCCCGTCGATCTGGCGTCCGTACTTCGGCAAGTCCGGGCTGACGTCGTACTTCCCCAAGAAGAGCGGCACCCGCACCATCGCGCAGGCCGGCTCCGACCAGGTGATGAACACGATCAAGGGCTTCGCGGGCAACGGCACCATCGGCTACGTCGAGTACGCCTACCCGAAGAACGCGGGCTACCCGGTGGTGAAGGTCCTCAACAAGGCCGGCTACTTCGTCGAGCCGACCGTCTACAACGTGGCAGTCGCTCTGACGAAGGCGAAGATCGATCCGGGAAACCTGACCCAGATCCTCGACGGCGTCTATCGCAACACCGACGCGCGCTCGTACCCGCTGTCCTCGTACTCCTACATGATCATCCCCACCGGAGCGACGGACTCGCGGATGACCACGGCGAAGCGCCAGACCCTTGCCGACTTCCTCTATCACTCGCTGTGCACCGGGCAGGGCGACGCCGGAGACTACGGCTACTCGCCGCTGACGCTGAACCTCGTCTCGGCCGGGTTCACCCAGG
This sequence comes from Propionibacteriales bacterium, assembly GCA_026392415.1. Lineage (GTDB taxonomy): Bacteria > Actinomycetota > Actinomycetes > Propionibacteriales > Nocardioidaceae > Nocardioides. The sequence goes on along the minus strand of JAPLCC010000059.1, from coordinate 152,069 downwards.
TCAAGAAGCTCAAGACGGCCGACCCGAAGGTCGTGTTGACGAACCGCGACGTGAAGAGCTGCAACAACCCGACCTTCGACGGCACGAATCCGTCGAAGAACGTCCTCGCCCAGAAGGCCCCGCAACCGGCCGCCTGCGACAAGGTCGGGGCCGGGCCGTGCACCACGGGGACCGGCGAGAACAAGCCGTCGACGGACGACGCCGGCGGTGCACCTGCGGCGGGCGGACCGGCCGACCCAGGTGCGGCCGGCGCCGAGGCGGCCCCGGTGGTCGACCCGGAGACCGGCGAGGCCGTCGGTAGCGGCCTTCCCGGTGCCACGGGTGACCCGACCTCAGGTGAAGCGGTCTACGCCAACCCGCTCCTGGTCTCCGACCGGGCGCCGGACAGCCGCACCTTCGGTTGGCTCGCCGTGATCGAGCTGATTGCGCTGGTCGTCCTGCCTGGCCTCTTCGTCTCGGTGCTCCGTCGCCGACGCGTCACCGGAGCCACCCGATGAACCCCCGCGCCGGACGCCTCCGCAGGATGCTCGTGCTCGGCACGGCTGCCGCGGGCCTCGGCCTGGCGGTCGTTCCTGCGGTGCCGTCGGCCAGCAGTGCGCCGGCCGGTGGCGATGCAGCCGTGGTGTCGGTCGCCGCACCGGAGGGCTACGCCCGGACCCGCACGATCACCCGCGAGATCCTGGACACCAGTGGGCAGACCGACGCCAACCTGTCGACGTCGTACGACGTCACGGTGAAGGCCAACCGGACCACAAACCTTCGCGGTCGGGAGCGCGTCGAGATCTCGTGGAGCGGCGCTCGGCCCAGCGGCGGCCGCGCCCCGAACCCGTACGGCGAGAAGGGGCTCCAGCAGGAGTATCCCGTCGTCGTCCTGCAGTGCCGCGGCACCGACGACGCGGACCTTCCGGCGGCCGACCAGGTGCGGCCGGAGTCCTGCTGGACGTCGTCGTGGAGCCAGCGCTCCTTCATCGACGAGCGCTACGGCGCGTGGACCCAGGACCGCTACGCGCCTGCTGCCGACCGCGCTCCGGTGACGGGGCTCGATCCCTACCCGGCTGCCTGCCCGACGCCCGAGCCGGCGCTGGGCAGCACCCACATCACGGAGTTCGTCCGCAAGGACGGTCACGTGGACAACGCCTGCTCGTCCACGCAGATGCCGCCCGAGGCCGGCGTCGACGCCGCCTCCCCGCCGGCCGAGGTCGCCGCCTTCACCGAGAGTGACGGCAAGGGTTCGGTCCAGTTCGAGGTGCGCTCGAACGTCGAGAACGAGTCGCTCGGCTGCTCCGACAAGGTCGCGTGCTCGATCGTGGTGATCCCGATCGTTGGCATCAGCTGTGACAAGCCGGTCGGTGCGACACTCACCAGGATCGAGCGCGAGTGCCGCAAGTCCGGTGTCTTTGCCCCGGGCTCGAGCAACGCTCTCGGCACCGCCGACCAGGCCGTCTCGCCCGCGCTGTGGTGGTCGGAGTCCAACTGGCGCAACCGGTTCACCGTCCCGATCACGTTCGGCCTGCCCGCTGGTGTGTGCGACGTGCTCGACCCGCGCCCGCCGACGAAGTTCTTCGGCTCCGAACTGATGGCGCAGGTCGCCCTGCAGTGGGCGCCGGCGTACTGCCTGAGCAAGAAGCGGTTCAACTTCGCTTTGAGCCAGATGCCCGACGCGGCCGGGTGGGAGAACATGGAGAGCGGGGCAGGTCCCGCGGCCTTCGTCTCCTCCGAGCAGGCGAGGCTGGGGCCGGACCCCGTCGGTTACGGACCGACCGCGGTCACTGGTTTCGGCATCGCCTACACGATCGACCGTCCCGGCAACGGCGGTTCCTACGGTGACCTCCGGCTCAATCCGCGCCTGATCGCCAAGCTGCTGACCCAGAGCTACACCGGATCGAGCCTCGGACGCGATCACCCGGGCATGACCGGCAACCCCGTGGCGATCATGACCGACCCGGAGTTCATCGATCTCAATCCGGGGCTGAGCCAGAACGCCCAGGAGGCCGGTGCGACCCTGCTGTCGCTGTCCGTCTCGGCGGACCTGATGCACCAGCTGACGTCCTACCTCCTGACCGACAAGGACGCGACCGACTTCATCTCGGGCAAGCCTGACCAGTGGGGCATGAAGGTGAACCCTTCCTACGAAGGGATGGACCTCCCGGTGGCCGAGTGGCCCCTGCTCGACACCTACATCCCCGCCGCCGAGGGGGAGTGCCTCAAGCAGAATCCGTCGGTCTACTTCACGCAGCTCGCGGCGCCGGTCTCCACGCTGCGCACCATCGCGGAGCTGCTCATCGACGGCCAGCCGAACGTGCAGACCCGGTGTGAGTACGACCCGGCCACGGCGTCGTACAAGCTGGGCCGGATCGAGCGGCAGAGCTTCGGCGCCCGCTTCATGATCGGCTTGGTCAGTCTCGGCGACGCGGACCGGTTCGGACTGCGCACTGCCGCGTTGAAGACGAGCAACGGCCGATACGTCGAGCCGACCGAGAGCAGCCTGTCGGCCGCCGTTTCACTGATGCGCCAGGGCGCTCGGTACGAGCCGTTCGCGGTCAGCCAGGAAAAGCTGGTCGCGGCGAAGGACGCCTACCCGGGCACGATGGTCGTCTACACGGCCGCGCGGTTGGCCAATCTCGAGAAGGCCCAGGCCGACAAGGTCGCCTCGTTCATCGAGATCGCGACGACCGAAGGCCAGGTGCGTGGGCGCGGCAACGGCGAGCTCCCGACCGGCTACCTGCCCATCCGGAGGACGGGCGCCACCGCGGCGTTGTGGCGCGCGGCGCAGGAGACCGCGACGGCCATCCGGGCGCAGGAGCCTCCCGCCGGGGTGACATCGCCGCAGCCCGGCAGCGGACCGGGGGTGGCGCCCGCGGTGCCGCCCGCCGAGATCCCGGGCGCCGAGGTCCCCAAGGGAGACAAGGGCGGGGCGACCGTGACGGACGGAACCGTTCCGACTGCGGCGACGGTTGCCACCGAGTCTGCGGCCGGCGGCATCCTGCTGCCCGGGCTGATGCTCATCGGGGGCCTCGCGGTCGCCAGCTCGATCGTCTCCCGAGTGCTCAGCGCGCGCGGTGGTCGCCCATGACCGCCGTCCTTGACGCGCCCGAAGCGCCCGCCCAGGGCCCGGCTCGCGCCAAGCGCCCGGCTCGCAGCAAGCGACGTGCCGGCACCCCGCGCCGGGCCCGCCCTGCACCTCAGGGTCCGGCCGCGCTGATCTCCAGCATCTCCACGATGGTGGCCCTGCTCTGCGTGTGGACGGTGCTGCATCTCCTGGTCTTCGCCGACGTGTCCCACGCGGCCCAGGACCTGCTGTTTCGCGAGTTCCGGGTGCAGTTGGCTGCAGCAACGGCACCCGTGGACGGCACCGCCGCGCCGGGTGCGCCGGTCGCGATCATCTCCATCCCCAGGGTCGGCCTCGAGGAGGTCGTCGTCGAGGGAACGGCGCCCGGCGACCTCTTCGCCGGTCCCGGTCACAAGCGGAACACCGTGCTCCCCGGGCAGGTCGGGACGTCTTCGGTCTACGGTCGTGCCGCGACGTACGGCGCTCCGTTCGCGGACCTTTCCACATTGGTCACCGGCGACCTGATCGACGTCGTCACCGGCCAGGGGGAGATCACCTTCACCGTGCTCGGCATCCGTCGGGCCGGCGACCCACTGCCTCAGCCGCGCGCCGCATCGGCGGCCCGCCTGACCCTCCTCACCGCGGAGGGCGCCGGCCGGTTCGCGGGCCTTCGCCCCGGAAAGACGCTGTACGTCGACGCGGAGGCGGCCAAGGGATTCCCTTCACCGGGCGGCTATTCGCCGGCGGTCCCGGAGTCCGAGGAGGCCATGGCGCGCGGCATCGAGTCGTTGCCGCTGGTCTGCCTCTGCCTGGCCCTGCTCACCGCACTGGCGCTCGGCGTGATCGCGGCGCGACTGCGGTGGTCGGTGGGCCTGATCTGGGTGGTGGCCGCCCCGGTGACCTTCGCCCTGGCCTGGGCCAGCACCGATGCCGCCATGCGGCTGTTCCCGAACCTGATCTGACCCATCACAAGACGTTCCATCCAACCCATCCGAGAAACGCCTCACCCTTCAAAGGAAGAGACAAAGAGATGTCAGTACGCAGAACTGTTGCGGGGTCGCTGACCGGCGCCCTCGTCGCGAGTGCACTGCTCGTCGCGGCGGCACCGTCGGCCCACGCAGTGGAGCCGGACGACACCACCTTCACTCCCGTCGCCACTGATCTGATCGGTGTGGGTTCGGACACGATCTGATCGGTGTGGGTTCGGACACGAGTCAGCACGCGGTGTGGTCGTTGGCGCAGGCGTGGAACGGTGCGTTGCCGGCTCCGGCGTTCAAGGTTGCGACGTATGCCGCGACGGGTGGTGGGACGATCGCGTTGCCGGGTGGTTCGATCACGCGTCCGAACGGTTCGGGTTCGGGCAAGAACCTGTTGCGTCCGGCGACGAACAACCCGGACGTGGACTTCGCGCGGTCGTCCTCGGCGTTGAGCACCGCTGAGATCAACGATGGTCTCAAGGCACTTCCGTTCGCGGTCGACGAGTTGGCGTTGGCGGTGTCGAACTCGACTCCTTCGAATGCTCCGGTGTCGTTGACGACGGCCCAGATCGTGCAGATCTACAAGGGTGAGGTCACGAACTGGAACCAGGTGGGTGGCTCGGCTGGTGTGCCGGTCTGCTGGGTTCGACGTTGCGGATCGAGGCGGGCTGGACTGCTCAGCGTGCGTTGTACAACGTGGTGCGTGGTGCGGAGCTGGCCGACTCGAAGATCCAGGCGGTCTTCGGCCCGACCGGCTTCGTCTGCTCCGACGACGCCCTTGCCCTGATCGAGGCGGCCGGCTTCGGTCAGCTCGACTCCGAGGCCGATGGCGGTGAGTGCGGCGTCCAGACCACCCTCGCCACCACCAACTTCCAGGTCAACGGCGAGGAGACCGCCACCTCGACGGTTCTGGCAGCAGTGAGCAACAACCCGGGCCAGGTCACCCTCACGGCGACCGTCACGTCCAGCCCGGCAGCCACGGGCACCGTGACCTTCAAGGAAGGCGCGAACGTCGTCGCATCCGGCGTCGCCCTCAGCGGTGGCGTCGCGACCACGACGATCACGGGGGTCACGGCCGGCGCGCACACCTACACCGCGGTGTTCGCACCGGGTGCCGGCTTCGGCGCTTCGCAGGACGACGCGGACCCGGTCACCGTGGCCGCCGTACCGACGGCGACGTCGACCAGCACCACGGCGAGCAGTCCCTCGGCTCGCACGGTCAGCCTCCGTGCGAACGTCACGCCGATCGCCGGCGCCGGCACGGTCACCTTCCGTGACGGAGCCACCGTGGTCGCCACCGGCGTTCCGGTCATCAACGGTGTCGCGACGAAGAGCCTGACGAGCGTGAAGCCGGGCAACCACTCGTACGCCGCCCAGTTCGTGCCGACCAACGCTGCCGCGTTCGCCGGCTCGACCGACGCGACGCCTGCCAGCGTGCTGGTGCGGACGACGGCGTCGATCACCGAGTCGTTCCCGACCGCGACGAGCCCGGGTGCCCGAGGCAGGGGCACCGTCACCGTGACGCTCCTCGGCACGACCACCAAGGCGACCGGCAAGGTCGTCCTCAAGGTCGGAACGAAGGTCGTCGGATCGGGAACCCTGTCCAAGGGCAAGGTCACGATCACGCTGATCAAGATGTCGCGAGGCAAGAAGAAGGTCGTCATCACCTGGGCCGGCAACACGCTCGCGCCCAAGAAGACCAAGTCGTTCTACATCACCCAGCGGTGACCAGGGCCCGGGCGGTCGCCGACGGCGGCCGCCCGGGTCACCCCGTTCCACGAAGGACCACGTATGACCACGAACAGTTCGACCGCACCGACCACCGCCGGGGACATCCTCGAGGCGGACACGCAGACCATCCCGGCCGTGCCGCGCCTCGATCCGGCCGCCTCGGTGGACCCGGCCCCGCCGACCGGATTGGCCGAACTCGAAGCCCGCGACATCACGGCGTGGTTCGGGAACCACAAGGTCCTCGACCGGGTCTCGCTGACGATGCCTGCGGGCGGCATCACGGCGCTGATCGGCCCGTCGGGCTGCGGCAAGTCCACCTTCCTGCGCATCCTCAACCGGATGCACGAGCTGGTTCCTTCTGCCCAGCTCGCCGGCGAGGTGCTCCTCGACGGCGAGGACATCTACGACCCGGGCAAGCGGCTGATCGATGCCCGCCGTTCGATCGGCATGGTCTTCCAGAAGCCGAACCCGTTCCCGGCGATGTCGATCCGCGAGAACGTGCTGGCCGGGCTGAAGCTGACCGGCACTCGTCTGCGACGGTCGGACAAGGACGACCTCGTCGAGTCCTGCCTGATCAAGGGCGGCCTCTGGAACGAGGTCAAGGATCGCCTCGACGCCCCGGGTGGCGGGCTGTCCGGCGGACAGCAGCAGCGGCTCTGCATCGCCCGGTCCCTTGCGATCCGCCCACGGGTGCTGCTGATGGATGAGCCGTGCTCGGCCCTCGATCCGACGTCCACGCGGGTCATCGAGGAGACGATGCTCGAGCTGGCCCGGGAGGTCACGATCGTCATCGTCACCCACAACATGCAGCAGGCGGCCCGCGTCTCCGACGAGTGCGCGTTCTTCCTCGCCGCGCAGGGGACACCGGGAGTGATCGTCGAGCACGGTGCGACGAACGCGATGTTCCACCACCCGCAGGACTCGCGGACCATGGACTACGTCAACGGTCGCTTCGGCTGACCCGCTGTCGGCGAGCACCGTTAGGCTGGGTGGAACACCCCCGGTCCCAGCTGACCGGGGGCCAATTGCGTTGCCCCTCCACGAAAGTCTGACCCATGCGCCTCGCCGGCCTCGCCGACGCCGTCCTTGCCGATCCGACCCTCGCCTCTGCGCTCACCGAGGCCGCCGAGGCGACTCAGCCGACCGGTGAGCTGACCGGACCGGAGGCCCTGCGCCCGTTCCTGGCTGCCGGCCTGGCCGGCAACGGACGACCGCTGCTGGTGGTCACGGCGACGACGCGCGAGGCCGAGCAGCTGGTGGCCGAGCTCGGTGACCTGCTCGACCCGAGCGGCGTCGCCTACTACCCGAGCTGGGAGACCCTTCCGCACGAGCGGCTCAGCCCGCGCAGCGACACCGTGGGCCGCAGGCTCGCGGTGCTGCGACGGATCTGCCACCCGGGCTCCGACGCTGCCACGGGTCCGGTCAAGGTCATCGTCGCGCCCGTCCGGTCGATGCTCCAGCCGCAGGTGAAGGGTCTCGGTGACCTGACGCCGGTCGAGCTCCAGGTGGGCGGGACCGCCGACCTCGACGCCGTCGTGGCGGGGCTCATCGGGGCCGCCTACTCGCGCGTCGACCTGGTCGAGAAGCGCGGCGAGTTCGCCGTGCGTGGCGGCATCGTCGACGTGTTCCCGCCCACCGAGGAGCACCCGCTGCGTGTGGAGTTCTGGGGCGAGGAGGTCGAGGAGATCCGCTCGTTCGCCGTCGCCGACCAACGCACCATCGCTGCTGTCGACCGGCTCTGGGCGCCGCCGTGTCGCGAGCTCCTGCTGACCGACGAGGTCCGGGCGCGCGCCGGCGAGCTCGGCCGCAAGCACCCGCAGCTGCTCGAGATCACCGACAAGATGGCCAACGGGATCGCCGTCGAGGGCATGGAGGCGCTGATCCCGGCGCTGGTCGACGAGCTCGAGCTGCTGGTCGACCTGCTGCCCGCCGACACCCAGATCCTGGTGCTCGACCCGGAGCGGGCGCGGGCTCGCGCCCACGACCTCGTCGCGACGAGCGAGGAGTTCCTCGCGGCCTCGTGGGCGACTGCCGCAGTCGGCGGGCAGGCGCCGATCGACCTGCAGGCGGCGTCGTACCAGTCACTGGGAGATGTGCGCAGCCACGCGCGCGGCCTCGGTCAGAGCTGGTGGACGTTCAGCCCGTTCGGGCTGCATCTCGATACGCCCGATCCCTCGTCCCTCGGGACCGAGCTACTCGATGAACCTGCCCGCCTCGGTGCGCAGCCCGCGCCGACTTATCGCGGCGACGTCGAGAAGGCGTTCGCCGACATGACCCGCTGGCACGCCGACGGACACGCCGTCGTCGTCGTGCACGCAGGCCACGGCCCGGCCCACCGCATGGTCGAGGCATTGGGGGAGCGGGACGTCCCGGCCCGCTTCGTGGAGGACGTCCCGACCGGCGCTGCGCTGGACGCCGCCGTCGTCACTGTCACCTGTGGGGCGCTCGGCCATGGCCTCGTCGACGAAGGACGTCACCTGGTCGTGCTGACCGGCGAGGACATCGTCGGCTCGAAGGCGTCGATGCGCGACAAGGGCGCGATGCCGGTCCGCCGCAAGAAGCAGATCGATCCGCTCGAGCTCAAGGCCGGCGACTACGTCGTCCACGAGCAGCACGGCGTCGGCCGTTTCGTCGAGATGAAGCAGCGCGAGGTGCACGGCGCGGTCCGTGAGTACCTCCTGCTCGAGTACGGCCCGTCGAAGCGTGGCGGCCCGCCGGACCGGCTCTACGTCCCGGCCGACACGCTCGACCAGATCACCCGCTACGTCGGCGGCGAGCAGCCCAGCCTCGACCGGCTCGGCGGCGGCGACTGGACCAAGCGCAAGAACAAGGCGCGCAAGGCGGTCCGCGAGATCGCGGCCGAGCTGATCAAGCTGTACGCCGCCCGCCAGGCGACCAAGGGTCACGCCTTCGGCCCTGACACCCCCTGGCAGCGCGAGCTCGAGGACGCCTTCCCGTTCCACGAGACGCCGGACCAGCTGACCACGGTCGACGAGGTCAAGGCCGACATGCAGCGGACGGTGCCGATGGACCGCCTGGTCTGCGGTGACGTCGGCTACGGGAAGACCGAGATCGCCGTCCGCGCGGCGTTCAAGGCGGTGCAGGACGGCAAGCAGGTCGCCGTACTGGTGCCGACGACGCTGCTGGTCAGCCAGCACCTGGCGACGTTCAGTGAGCGGATGAGCGGCTTCCCGATCAACCTCAAGGCGCTGAGCCGGTTCCAGACCGACAAGGAAGCGACCGAGGTGATGGCCGGCCTCACCGACGGCACTATCGACGTCGTGGTCGGCACGCACCGGCTCTTCAATGCCGACATCCGGTTCAAGGACCTCGGTCTGATCATCGTCGACGAGGAACAGCGTTTCGGCGTCGAGCACAAGGAGGCGATGAAGCGGTTGCGCACCTCGGTCGACGTGCTGTCGATGAGTGCGACACCGATCCCGCGAACGCTCGAGATGGCGATCACGGGCATCCGCGAGATGTCGACCATCACCACCCCGCCCGAGGAACGGCACCCGGTGCTGACCTACGTCGGTGGTTACGAGGACCGCCAGGTCGTGGCGGCCGTTCGCCGCGAGCTGCTGCGCGATGGCCAGGTCTTCTACATCCACAACCGGGTGAACTCCATCGAGAAGGCCGCAGCCAAGCTGCGCGAGCTGGTCCCCGACGCGCGGGTCGCCACCGCCCACGGCCAGATGGGCGAGCACCAGTTGGAGCAGGTGATGCTCGACTTCTGGGAGAAGCGCTTCGACGTCCTGGTCTGCACGACGATCGTCGAGTCCGGCCTCGACGTCTCCAACGCCAACACGATGATCATCGAACGAGCCGACACCCTCGGCCTCTCGCAGCTGCACCAGTTGCGTGGCCGCGTCGGTCGTTCCCGTGAGCGGGCCTACGCCTACTTCCTCTACCCGACCGAGAAGCCCCTGACCGAGACCGCTCACGAGCGGCTCGCGACACTGGCGCAGCACTCCGACCTCGGTGGCGGCATGGCGATCGCCATGAAGGACCTCGAGATCCGCGGCGCCGGCAACCTGCTGGGCGGGGAGCAGTCCGGCCACATCGCCGACGTCGGCTTCGACCTCTACGTCCGCCTGGTCGGCGAGGCCGTGCGCGACTTCCGCGACGACGGCGGCGCGCCCGAGGTGCTCGAGGAGGTGCGCATCGAGCTGCCCGTCGAGGCCCACCTGCCGCACGACTACATCCCGAGCGAGCGGCTGCGGCTGGAGATGTACAAGCGCCTGGCCGAGGTCCGCACGGATGCCGACGTCGACGAGATCATCGCCGAGCTCGACGACCGCTACGGCGAGCCGCCGGAGCAGGTCGCGGCGCTGCTGCTCGTCGCCCGGTTCCGTGCGCGAGTGCGCGCCGCCGGCATCCGGGAGATCTCGACGGTCGGCAAGAACGTGCGGTTCGCGCCCGTCGTACTGCCGGAATCGCGGACCATCCGGCTCCAGCGAATGTTCCCGAAGTCGATCGTCAAGGCGCAGTTGGAGTCGATCCTGGTGCCACGCCCCGGCACTCCCGGACAGACGGGGCGTCCCCTCGAGGGGATCGCCCTGCTTGAATGGGCTCGACTGGTCATCGACTCGGTCATCGACCCGAAGGAGTAGAGCGTGCGTCCTCCCCTCAGTGGGCACTGGCGGAACGTCGCGGCCCTTGCGGCAGTGGCGATCATGGCGGCCGGGTGTGGCCTGACCGACGAGGGCGCCAAGCCCGGCGTCGCTGCCGAGGTCGACGGCCAGAGCCTCGAGCTGAGCCGGGTCGACCAGGCCGTCCAGGACTACTGCGACCTGCTCGACGTCAACGAGCAGGCTTCTGCCGTGCCGACCGGGCTGGTGCGTGGCCAGTTCGCCCAGGCGTGGACGCGGGCCGTGGCCATCGACGCGCTCGCCGAGGAGCTCGACATCCCGCTTCCGTCCGACACCATCGACGAGGCGACGGTCCGGGGCTTCTGGGACGAGCTGGGCGAGGTCGACGACGACAACTACGACTCGTTCGAGTGGCTCACCTGGCTCCAGCTGCGATTGTCGGGGGTCGCCGAGCAACTGGGCTCCCAGGCGCTGCAGGCCGAGACCGGACAAGCCGTCACCGGCGAGCAGGCCATCGGTCGCGGCATCGCGCTCGCTGACGCGTGGCTGGCCGACCACGAACCCGAGCTCAACCCCGTGTTCGGTGAGTACAACGCAGAGACCGGCTACTTCGACGGCGACAGCCTGTCGGTGCCCGTCAGCGGCGAGGCGGGCTCGGTGGTCGACACCAGCAAGCTGACGGCCGAGCAGGTCAACGCGCTGCCTCCCGAGCAGCTTTGCGGCCCGGTCGCTGCAGCGACCCCTCAGGTGCCGGGCGCCTGACCGTGCCGGCCGGCCCGGACGCCGACTCCGCTGTTGCGGAGTTCGTGTCCGTGATGCGCCGGCTACGGGCCGAGTGCCCGTGGAAGCAGGAGCAGACCCATCGCTCGCTGGTGCGTTACCTCCTCGAGGAGACCTACGAGACGGTCGACGCGATCGACGCAGCGGAGGTGTCGGGTGACTGGTCACACCTGGCCGAGGAGCTCGGCGACGTGTTGCTGCAGGTCGTCTTCCACGCGGTGATCGCCGAGGAACGCGGCGACTTCGACCTGGCCGACGTCGCGGAGGGGATCACTGCCAAGATGCGGCGGCGCAACCCGCACGTGTTTGCTCCGGGGCCCGACGACGAGGCCCTGGACGCCGACGGCGTCAACGAGCTCTGGCAGCAGGTGAAGGCCACCGAGAAGGCCGGCGTCGCTCTCGGCGACGGACTGCCGTCCGCCCTTCCCGCGCTGCTGTACGCCGACAAGGTGCTCGAGCGACTGGCCCGTGCCGGCGAGCCGGCTGATGTCGACCCGGCTGCCGGTGACATCGGTGAACGCCTGCTGGCCTTGGTCGCCGAGGCACGCGCCGCGGGAGTCGATCCCGAGCAGGCGCTGCGCGACGTCGTACGCAAGCGGCTGTAGGCGCCGTGGGCAACGGATGGTTGATCGGCCGCGGCATCGCCGACGTGACGGGTGAGCCGTGGGGCGTCGGGATGATGGGCTACGGGATGCCCGACCAGCGCAGCAACGGAATCCTGTCGCGCCAGTACGCGCGCGCCTTCGTGCTCGATGACGGGGCGCAGCGGGTCGCGTTCGTCGTCGCCGACATCGGCATGTTCTTCCAGGCGGGCGTCGCCGCGATCCACGACCGGTTGCGCGAGCGGTTCGGGGACACGTACGGTCCGGCCAACGTCGTCCTGACGGCGACGCACACGCACTGCGGCCCGGGCGGCCACGGGCACGACGTGCTCTACAACATCACCACCGCCGGTCACCACGGCCGCACGTTCCAGCGCCTCGTCGACGGCGTCGTGGAGGCGATCGCGCGGGCGGACGCGGACCTCGCGCCGACCACGGCCGTCCTCAACCGGGGCCTGCTGACCGACGCCAGCGCCAATCGTGCGCGGGCGGCGTTCGAGCGCGATCCGGTGGAGGAACGGGCACTGTTCCCGGGCGGGATCGACCCGGCCACGACGCTGCTGCGCTTCGAGCGCGACGGCGACCTGGTCGGCGCGATCAACTGGTTCGCCGTCCACAACACCTCGATGTCCAACCGCAACTGCCTGATCAGCGCCGACAACAAGGGGTGGGCGGCGTACGCGTGGGAGCAGGAGGCCGCGGATCCGCAGGGCGCTGCGCCCGGGCTCGTGACCGCCTTCGCCCAGACCAACGCGGGCGATCTCTCCCCGAACCTCGGCCTGCTGCCCGGGAAGGGTCCGACCGACGACGAGCGCGAGAACACCGCGATCATCGGCGCCCGGCAATTGGCGGCCGCGCAGGCACTCGCGGCGCAGGAGGGCGAGGCGCTCACGGCATCGATCGACGTGCGCCACCGGTACCTCCGGCTGGCCGACGTGCCCACGTTGTCGGGCCGCACCGGCCGAGCGATCCTCGGTGCCAGCTTCGCGGCTGGCAAGCTGACCGACGGCCCGGGCTCGCCGCTGTTCGACGAGGGCAAGCGCAACCCCGTCCCCGAGCGGATCACCCGTTGGATCTACCGGTGGCGACCGGAGGTGGAGAAGGCGCAGGCACCCAAGGACCTGTTCCTGCCGATCGGGCAGCTGCGCTGGGCGCAGGAGACCTACCTGCTCCAGCTCATGCGATGGGGTCAACTCCACCTGGTCTGCCTGCCGATGGAGGTCACCGTCATCGCCGGGTGGCGGATCCGGAGCGCGGTCGCGGCCGAGCTCGGCGTCGACGTCGCGACGGTGCTGCTGCAGGGCTACGCCAACGGCTACGGGCACTACGTCACGACGCCCGAGGAGTACGACGAACAGCTCTACGAGGGTGGCGCGACCGTCTTCGGGCGCCACGAGCTCGACGCGCTGCGGTCCGCCTTCGTCGACCTCGCCCGTGCGCTGCGGACGGGTGCGCCGGTCGATGCCGGTACGCCGCCGCGACCGCACCGGCTGCGGCTGGCCAGCCCGGTGGGCTCGCCACGCATCGCGCGGTCGGCGCCGATCGCGGTGCGCAGCGCTCCGCGGACCGCCCGGGTCGGGGAGACGGTGAGGGCCACGTTCGACGCCGACCATCCGAATGCGGTGCTCCGGGCGTCGTACCTCCGGGTGGAGCGGGAGACAGCTGGTGGGTGGGTACGGATTGCCGATGACGCGTCGATGACGACCACCATCACCTGGCGCCGCGACCGGCGTCTGCGCTTCCGCGCCGACGTCACCTGGGTGGCGGGGGAGCCGGGCGACTACCGGATCACCTACGTCGGCCGCACCGAGGCGACGACGCCGCCGATCAGCGTGACCTGAGGCATGGCGGTGCGCCGCAGCAGTCCCCGCTCTGATCAGCGGTTTCCACAATGTTGGCGAGACATGCTGTCGCGGAATCTTTCTTTGCCCTAACGTTTCTGCCAGCCGCAGCCATCTCATCTCGGGGAGCCGCCATGGCCCTGCTTCAGCCGTCCGTCGTGTCGGCGCCCGCGTCCGACGACGTGGTCGCGCACCTCGACGAGCAGCTCCGCGCCGCCGTACGACGCGACGGCATCGATCCCCAGATCGAGATCGCCGACGTACGACGCTTCGCCACCGATCTGGTGCGCGCCCACGACGAGCGCAGCCTCACGGGGCAGGTGGCCCCCGTTGCCGATCAGGAGGCGCTCGTCGCTGAGCTGGTGGCCCGGGTCGCCGGTTTCGGGCCGCTGCAGCCGTTCCTCGACGACCCGACCGTCGAGGAGCTGTGGATCAACAGTCCTGACCGGGTCTTCGTGGCACGACACGGTCGGCACGAACTGACCAACGTGGTGCTCACCGAGGCGCAGGTCAACGAACTGGTCGAGCGGATGCTGAAGTCGACCGGTCGACGGATCGACCTGAGTCGCCCGTTCGTCGACGCGATGCTGCCGGCCGGGCACCGGCTTCACGTCGTCCTGCAGGGCATCTCGCGTGGATTCTCGGCCGTCAACGTCCGCAAGTTCGTGGTGCGCGCCAGTCGCCTCGCCGACCTCGTCGAGATCGGCACGCTGACGCCCGCGTCGGCGCAGTTCCTGGAGGCATCGGTGCGGGCCGGGCTCAACATCTTGGTGGTCGGAGGAACGCAAGCAGGGAAGACCACCCTCCTCAACTGCCTCGCTGCCGCGATCCCCGGCGGGGAGCGGGTGATCTCTGCCGAGGAGGTCTTCGAGATGCGCTTCCCACACCCCGACTGGGTGGCGCTCCAGACGCGCCAGGAGGGCCACGAAGGCACCGGCGAGATCCGGCTTCGCGACCTGGTCAAGGAGTCGCTCCGGATGCGGCCCAGTCGGCTGATCGTGGGGGAGGTCCGCTCCGAGGAGTGTCTCGACCTGCTGCTCGCCCTCAACGCCGGCCTGCCGGGCATGTGCACCTTGCACGCCAACAGCGCCCGGGAAGCGTTGACGAAGGCCTGCACGCTGCCGCTGCTCGCGGGCGAGAACATCTCGGCCCGCTTCGTCGTGCCCACGGTCGCTGCGTCCATCGACCTCGTGGTCCACGTTGCCATGGATCCCGGCGGTGCTCGTCGGGTGCGGGAGATCGTGGCGGTGCCGGGGCGGATGGAGGGGGACGTCATCGAGACCGAGCCGGTGTTCGAGTGGCGCGACGGCCAGCTGCGCCGCGGCATCGGACTTCCGCCGAGGCTGGACCAGTTCGAGCGCGTCGGCATCGACGTGGCCCGTCTGCTCCGCGAGGCCGGGTGACCTGCGATGGGTGCTCTGGTCGGGCTCTGCTTCGGTGTCGGTTGTCTGCTGGTGTGGGTTGCCGTCCGTTTGCCGAGGCAGCAGCGAGCGGAGTCCCGTCAAAGGACCCGCACCGAACGCCTGCTCGCTGAGGCGGGCCTGCGGGAGGTCGCGCCCCGTTCGCTCGTTGCCCTGTGTCTGGGGTCCGCAGCGGCGGCGTTCGTGCTCTTCCTCGGTGTCACCCGGGCGGTCCCGATCGCTTCCGTGCTGGGTGCCCTGGCCGGCTACCTGCCGATGGCGGTCGTTGCCGGACGCGCGCGTCGTCGGCAACGTGAGTTCGCCGAGGTGTGGCCCGATGCCGTGGACGATCTCGCTTCCGCCGTACGGGCGGGCATGTCGCTGCCCGACGCCGTCGCGGCGCTGGCCGTCCGCGGTCCAGAACCACTCCGCCCGGCGTTCGACGGTTTCGCGCTCGACTACCAGGTCTCGGGCCGCTTCGGTGACTGCCTCGACCGCCTCAAGGAACGCCTGTCCGACCCCGTGGGCGATCGCGTCGTCGAAGGACTGCGCATCGCCCGCGACGTCGGCGGCGGCGAGCTGGGCCGGTTGCTGCGGAGCCTGTCGGCGTTCCTCCGCGACGACCTCCGCACCCGTTCCGAGCTCGAGGCCCGGCAGGCGTGGGCTGTCAACGGCGCCCGGGTGGCTGTCGCTGCTCCGTGGGTGGTGCTCCTGGTGATGTCGACCCAGTCGACCGTGATCGAGCGCTACCAATCGGCTGCCGGAGCAGTCGTCCTGGTGACCGGCGCGTGTCTGTGCGTCTTCGCATACCGCCTGATGATGAGGATGGGCCGCCTGCCTGCCGAGCGCAGGATTCTTCGATGAGTCCCGCCGTGTGGGGCGGAGTCGTCGGACTCGGCACGACGGCCGGCCTGGCCCTCGTAGCGGCCCGGGTCGTCGCCATCCGGCGCCCTCGGCTCGACGCTCGGGTGCTGCCCTACGTCCGCGACCTCGTCACCGCCGATCGTCCCGCCGCACCGACGGAGCCGCGCAACGCCCTGACCGCCGTCTTCGGGCCGCTGGTGCGCCAGGCGGCAGACGGCGTCGAACGCGTCGTCGGCGGCAACCCTTCGGTGGAGCGACGCCTGTCGCGCGCGGGTCTCGAGGTCGGCGTCCACGAGTTCCGCGTGCAACAGGTGCTCTGGGGGCTTGCCGGGTTCGGCTTCGCCGCTGCCTACGGGCTGTTGCGCACCTGGGTTCGCCCCGCCAATCCCGTCCCGCTCCTCCTGCTGTCCGTCGCCGCCTTCGTCGTTGGTGTGCTGCTGCGCGACAACCGGCTGAGCGCCCAGGTCACGCAGCGCGAGGCGGCGATCCTCGCCGAGTTCCCCACCATCGCTGAGCTCCTCGCCCTCGCGGTCGCTGCCGGCGAGGGGCCGGTCGCCGCCCTTGCCAGGGTCGTACGACGCAGCGGCGGCGAGCTCTCCCGCGATCTTGCCGACGTGCTCGCCCGGATCCGCACCGGTGAGCCGGTCGCCGATGCCTTCGACCGGCTCGCGGCAACGACCGGTGTGAGCGTCGTGGCGCGGTTCGCGAACGGCATCGCCGTGGCCGTCGAGCGAGGTACGCCGCTGGCCGACGTACTTCACGCGCAGGCCACCGACGTCCGCGAGGCCGGGCGCCGCGCCCTCATCGAACAGGCGTCCCGCAAGGAGATCTTCATGATGATCCCGGTGGTCTTCCTCGTCCTCCCGGTCACGATCCTGTTCGCGTTCTGGCCCGGATTCATCGGCCTGTCCCTGACCTACTGATCCCAACGCTCCGCACTCTCGGAAGGAACCACCCGTGCGCCTCTCCTCCCTCCGTCGCTTCCTGCGACACCGCTGGACCCAACGCGACGACCGGGGCGATGTCCCGGGCTGGGTCCTCGTCACTGTGATGACCATCTCGATCGGTGTCGGGCTCTGGAGCCTCGCCCAGCCGCAGCTCGTCGGGATCCTGCAGTCTGCGCTCAACTCCGTGAAGTGAGGACGCCCCGGCGGCGGCTGCGCGACCAGCGCGGGTCGGCGGTCGTCGACTTCACCCTCGTCCTGCTCGTGCTGCTGCCGCTCGTGATCGGGCTGATCCAGGTCGTGCTCGTCCTGCATGTCCGTACGACGCTCGCGGCCGCCGCGTCCGAAGGTGCCCGGTTGGCTGCGACCGCCGACGGCGGACCCGGCGACGGGGTGGCCCGCACGCGCGAGCAGATCGCCGACGCCCTCGGCGGCTCCTTCGCGCGGGACGTCGACGTGCGCGAGGTGCTGATCCACGGGGCGCCGGGTGTCGAGATCACTGTGCACGCCGAGGTGCCGGCCCTCGGGCTCGGTGGACCCGCGGTGAGGTTCTCCGTGTCGGGGCGCGCCGTCGAGGAGGACGCGCGGTGACGGCGCGAGGGCGCACGGTGCGCCGCGACCAGCGGGGGAGTGCCCTGGTCGAGATGGTGTGGCTGAGCATCATCCTGCTGCTCCCGCTGCTGTGGATCGTGCTCTCGGTCTTCGAGGTCCAGCGCGGCTCCTTCGGTGTCAGCGGTGCCGCCCGCGCGGCTGCCCGCGCCTATGCGTTGGCGCCCAACGACCTGGCCGGCGAGCAGCGGGCGGCCGCCGTCGCGCGGCAGGCGATGGCCGACCAAGGGCTGCGCGATGTCCCGATCCGGGTGTCGGTCACCTGCTCGCCGTACCCGAGGAACTGTCACAGCGGCACCTCGGTGATCACGGTGCGCATCGATTCGGCGGTGACGCTGCCGTTGCTCCCCGATGTGCTCGGCAGTGGTGCACCGACCTTCCGGCTGGACGCCGCGCACACGGTGCCGATCGGTCGCTACCAGGAGACGGATCGAGGTCAGCAGTGAGGTCGACGGGCGGCGAGCGCGGCAGCGCGACCCCGCTGATCCTCGCCTTCGTCGCCATCATCCTGTTGCTCGTCGCAGTCGTCGTCGACGCGAGCGCGGCCTACCTCGCCCGTCAGCGCCTCGACGCGCTGGCCGACGGCGCCGCGCTCCAGGGCGCCGACCTCGGCGCCCAGGGCTCCGATGCGTACGACGACGGGCTGGCCGACGGCGACCTGACCATCGCGCGCCGCGAAGCCGAGCAGGCAGTCCGGGCCTACCTGCGCGACGTCGGTGCCGCGACCGACCACCCCGGCATCACCGCCGTCGTGCGGGTCCAGGGCGACCGGATCGTCGTCGAGCTCGAAGCACCGATCGACCTGCCGCTCAACCTGCCCGGTGCCCCGGAGCGCCCGACGATCAGGTCGGTCGGGTCCGCGGTCGTCGATCCGGAGGAGTGACGACCAGAACGTATGACGCCCGGCCAGACGGGGTTGCCCCGTGGTTCACCAACGGTTCGCACCAGTCGCCAACTGTGGTGAGCGTTCTCATTCGCTCCGCCGGTGCTCGGGCCCGGCCGCACTCCCCGAGGAACGCCCACCCGTGCGCATCACACATCGCGGCCTGCCCGCACTGCTGGCGGCCACCGTCGGCCTCGTCCCGCTCTCGCTCGCCGTCACCGTCACGTCGGGGGCTCCCGCGAACGCAGCGAACGCCGACATCAAGATCAACGAGATCATCACCAACAGCGGCACCTCGCCCGACTCGATCGAGCTGACCAATGTCGGCGCCGAGGCAGTCGACGTGTCCGGCTGGATCCTCAAGGACAACAACGACACGCGCACGCTCGCCATCGCCGCTGGCACGAGCATCGCGCCCGGCGCCTTCCTCGCCGTGCCGGTCGACGTCGCCGGCGGCTTCGGCCTCGGCAACGGCGACGCCGCGCGGGTCTACCTGCCCGACGGCACCACGCTGATCGACGGCCACACCTTCCCGAGTCATTCGGCCCCGTCCTGGTCGCGCTGCGCCGACGGCACCGGACCCTTCGGCCAGGCGAAGTCCGAGACCCTCGGTGCGGCCAACGACTGCCCCGGCGTCGAGGACCTGGTGCTCAACGAGGTCGAGTCCAACGGCGACCCCGTCGGCGACTGGGTCGAGCTCGCCAACCCGACCGGCTTCGAGATCGACGCGTCGGGTCTGCGGATCAAGGACAACGACGACACCCGCACGTTCGCCGCTCCGGCCGGCACTGCCGTCCCCGCCCGCGGCCACGCGTCGGTCTACACCGACGTGGCCGGCGGCTTCGGGCTCGGTGGCGCCGACAGTGCGCGGGTCTACACCGCCGATGGCAGCACACTGATCGACTCCTACTCCTGGACTGCGCACGCCGCCACGTCGTACGGCCGGTGCGTCGACACCACGGGTGACTTCGCCACGACGGTGACGACCACCCGCGCCGCGGCCAACGACTGCCCGGTGCCCAGCGGTGCTGATGACCTCGTCATCAACGAGATCAGCAGCAACCCCGCCGACTTCGTCGAGCTGAAGAACGTCAGCGACGGCCCGGTCGAGCTCTCCGGGCTCAAGGTCGCCGACAACAGTGCCGCGCCGATCACCATCACCACCGAGTCGACGACGCTGGCGCCCGGCGGGCTCTACTCCTTCTCGCCGGACGCACTGCCCGGCGGCTTCGGCCTCGGGTCGGCCGACACCGCGACCATCTACCTCGCCGACGGCGTCACGGTGCTCGACACCTACTCCTGGACGAGCCACCGGATTCCGTCCTACGGCGTCTGCCCCGGCTCGGCGGACCTCGTCCAGAACGCAGCGGCCAGCCCGGGTGCCGCCAACGTGTGCCAGCCGGTGCGCATCAACGAGGTCGAGAGCAGCGGCGGTGCTCCGGGCGATTGGGTCGAGCTCCTCAACGTGACCGCGTCGCCGGTCGACGTGTCCGGCTGGGTCGTCAAGGACAACGACGACCTCCACGCCTACGCCCTGCCCGCGGCCACGACCCTCGCCGCCGGCGACCGCATCGTCCTCGACGAGGCGATCCTCGGCTTCGGTCTCGGCAGTGCCGACTCGGCCCGCCTGTTCCGCGCCGACGGCACCACGCTCGTCGACTCCTACGACTGGACGGTCCACGCCGCCACGACGTACGGCCGCTGCGTCGACGGCGCCGGCGACTTCGTCGCGACCCGGACGTCCACCAAGGGCGCGGTCAACGACTGCCCGCCGCCGTTCTACGGCGTCGACACGGTTCCGTGGCCCGGCAGCCAGGACGTCACCTTCGCCGACCCGCAGGACGCGTTCGTCTCGGCCGTCAGCGCCGGCGACGTCAGCGGCCTCGCCTTCGACCCCCAGCAGGACGGCGTCCTGTGGGCGATCAAGAACAAGAACCGTTTGTTCAAGCTCACTCGGGTCGACGGTCTCTGGACCCCGGTGGCGACTGGCGGCTGGGCCGGTGGCAAGGAGCTGAAGTTCGCCAACGGTGCCGGTGAGCCCGACACCGAGGGGGTGACCGTCGGCCCTGACGGCGCCATCTACGCGACCTCGGAGCGGGACAACACGGCCAGTGGGGTCGCGAAGAACACCGTCCTTCGTTACGACCAGAACCAGCCGGGTCCGCTGACGGCCACCCACGAGTGGAACCTCGACGGCGACTTCCCCGAGCTCGACACGATCGCGGGTGGTTCGAACCTGGGCTTCGAGGGTCTGACCTGGGTCCCGGACGAGTACCTCGTCGCGGGTGGCTTCATCGACGACAGCACCGCGGCGGCGTACGACCCGATGGACTACCCGGGCCACGGCGACGGGCTGTTCTTCATGGCGCTCGAGAACGACGGCAAGCTCTACGCCTATGCGCTCGGCACCACGACGCACCGGGTCTCCGTCGTCAGCAGCGGCTTCCCGCACGTCATGGACGTCACGTTCGATCCCGAGCGCCAGCGGATCTGGGCTGCCTGCGACGACACCTGCGACGGACAGGTCTCGGTGCTCGAACTCGGCGCCGACGGCCACTTCGCCGTCGACACCGGCTACGACCGGCCGACCGGGATGCCCGACCTCAACAACGAGGGCTTCGCGATCGCCCCACAGTCGACCTGCACGAACGGGTTCAAGCAGGTCGTCTGGGCCGACGACGCCGGCACCGGCGGGCATTCACTGCGCGCCAGCACCCTGCCGTGCACGCTGCCGACGGTCACGAACACGGCGTTGCCGACGATCAGCGGTACTCCCAAGATCGGCTTCACGGTGACCGGCAGGACCGGCGCCTGGGCGCCGACCCCCGCCACCTCCACGGTCCAGTGGCTGGCCGACGGCGTCCCGATTGCCGGGGCCACGACCACGAAGCTGAAGATCGGACCGGCCCTGAAGGGCAAGAAGCTCACCTTCCGGGTGACCGTCACGGCCGCTCGTCACCTCGACGGTACGGCGACCTCGGCCGCCACCGCGAAGGTCTCGCCCAAGCCGTAGGAAACAGGTCGAAACGGTCCTGGGGGCGAGACGGTGCGCGCCGCTCCGCCCCCAGGCCGTCAGACTGTCCGTGCCTGCCGACCTGAGGAGACCCTGTGCGCGCCACTGCCACCACCGTCGTGAAGAAGCCCGTCGACCACGTCTGGTCCGTTCTCGCCGATCACGAGGGCATGGCCAACTGGGGCCCCGGCATGAAGGTCACCCTCGACAACCCGGGCTCGCCGACGCCCGGCGGCGTCGGCACCGTCCGACGTATCAGCGCGCCCGGACCGATGCCGGCGATCGTCGAGGAGATCACCGTCTTCGAGCCCGGAAAGCGGCTCGGTTACAAGGCGTTGAGCGGCGTTCCGTTCAAGAACTACCACGGTGAGGTCGTGCTGAGCCCGGTCGCCGGCGGCACGAAGATCGACTACTCCGTCTCGCTCGACCTGCCGGTCATCGGTGTGTTGCCGGCGACGGCGGTCGCGCAGACCCTGATGCGTCTGCTCGCCCGCGCCGCTCGCGGCTGAGCCGCCTGCGCGTCGAGGTTGGTCGGCGGTTCGCGCCGCCTGCCCCCGGGGCCGTAACCTTGCTCCTTGTGGCAGGCCCCGATTACGACTCCGAGATCAAGCAGCTCACCGCGACGATGCACACCATCGAACAGGTCCTCGACCTGGACCAGATGGAGCGCGACATCGCCGACCTCGGCGAGCAGGTCGCGGCACCTGACCTGTGGGACGACCAGGCCAACGCGACCCGGGTGACCGGTCGCCTCTCCGGCCTCCAGGGCCAGGTCGATCGCTTCCGTGCGCTCCACCAGCGCATCGACGACTTGGCGATCCTCGCCGAGCTCGCCGCGGAGGAGGCCGACGAGGAGACCAAGGCCGAGGCCGACGCGGAGCTCGAGAAGGTCAAGAAGGCCGTCGAGGGTCTCGAGGTCCGCACCCTGCTCTCCGGTGAGTACGACGAGCGCGAGGCCCTCGTGTCGATCCGCGCCGGCGCCGGTGGCGTCGACGCCGCGGACTTCGCCGAGACCCTGATGCGGATGTACGTCCGCTGGGCGGAGCAGAACAACTACCCCGTCGAGGTCTTCGAGACCTCCTACGCCGAGGAGGCGGGCCTCAAGTCCGCCACCTTCGCGATCCACGCGCCGTACGCCTACGGCACGCTGTCGGTCGAGTCCGGCACCCATCGCCTGGTGCGGATCAGCCCGTTCGACAACCAGGGCCGCCGCCAGACCAGCTTCGCCGCGGTCGAGGTCGTGCCGGTGCTCGAGCAGACCGACGAGATCGACGTGCCCGACGAGGAGATCCGCGTCGACGTCTACCGCTCGGGCGGACCCGGGGGCCAGTCCGTCAACACCACTGACTCTGCGGTGCGCCTCACGCACATCCCGACCGGCACGGTCGTCAGCTGCCAGAACGAGAAGTCGCAGCTGCAGAACAAGGCCAGTGCCATGGTCGTGCTCAAGGCCAAGCTGCTCGCGCGCAAGAAGGCCGAGGAGAAGGCCCACCTCGACGGTCTCCGCGGCGACGTGCAGGCGAGCTGGGGTGACCAGATGCGCAATTACGTGCTGAACCCGTACCAGATCGTCAAGGACCTGCGCACCGGCTTCGAGAGCGGCAACCCGAGCTCGGTGTTCGACGGTGACATCGACGGGTTCCTGGAAGCCGGCATCCGCTGGCGCCGGGGCTCCGAGAACGCCGAGTCCAACTGAGCGTCGATCCGGGCTGAGCTCGCTCGGGCTCAGCCGTCAGCGGGGGCGCACGACGACCGAGCGGTTGCTCAGCGCGCCCCAGCCGATCCGGTTGCGCGCCTTCACCCGGACCACCCAGCGCCCTGCGGGCAGGTGCATGCTGATCCGGCGGGTGGCAGCGCTCTGGATCGGTGAGACGACCTTGGCCACCACCTGACCCGTCGAGCTCAGCCGGTACGCCGCAGCGACGTACCCGGTGATCGTCGCGCCTCCCGTGTCGGTCGGCGGCACCCAGCGCACGCCGATCGTGAGTCGACCGCCCACGGCACCCGTCCCGACGGCCGGTGCTGCCATCGTGCTCGGCCGGGTCGTCGGTGGAACGACGGGCGGGTCGTCCGCCGGCGGTTCCTCGGTCGACCCGGTCGACGTGCTCGAACAGCCGGTCACGGTGAGCCGGTAGGAGCCCAGGCTTCCGTAGTCGTCGTACCCACCGCTCGACCAGCCGGACGTGCCGCCGGCGCCGGAACCGACGCCGGAGACGGCGACGTAGTACGGGCCCCCGGACAGGGGAGTGGTGAGGGATGCTGCGAGGCCGGTGACGCCGGCCGTCGTTCGTGTCGTCGCGGGTGCGGCGGACGCGAGCACGGTTCCGGCTGCGTTGCGGAGCTCGACCCGCAGGTCGAGGTTGGGGCCGACGGCGGCCGGGTCCGCGCGGGCGGTGACCGTGCCCGAGCAGCGGTCGATGCCGATCCAGTCCTCGTCTCCCCGAGAGGCGATCACGCCTTGTCCGTTGGCCAGGTCGGCGAGAGGCAGGGCCGTGCCGACCGTGGCGCCGGCCTCGTCGGCGCGCAGGGTGACGCCGTTGGTGCCCGCGACGGCGATGTCGTCCTCGTGGTTGCTGGCCGAGGTGTAGTCGCCCTTCGACCAGTGCGTGATGCCGGCGGAGTAGGGGCTGCCCATGAGCGGGCCCCACAAGGACCCGCCCGCGTAGTAGCTGCTCGTGGACGTGCCGTCGTGCGCCAGTCCGAGGTTGTGGCCGACCTCGTGGGAGGCGGCCTCGGCCATGCTCTTGGCCCGGTTGCCCAAGGACGAAGGGAAGACCCACGCCGGGCTCCGGGTCTCGCCGTTGGTCACGGTGTCGAAGGTCCCGATCCAGCCGAGCCCGCCGCAGCCCCCGTTGCAGAGCGCGGACTGCACGGTGTTGCCGGAGGTGAACGCGACCCGCGCGCCGTAGGTCTGGTCGCCCGACCCGCTCCGCCACAACCCGCCCGCGGCCGGTTCCTCGGTCGTCACGTCGACGTCGAAGGGGGCGAAGTCCTCGGCCACCCGGGCCCAGACCTCCTGGATCACCGTGCGTTCGGCGTCCGAGAAGGACGACGAGCCGTCCAGCGACCAGCCGGGGAAGAGCAGGCTGGAGAGTCCGTTGAGCAGCCACGAGTTGGTGGAGAGCAACGTGCCGCCGTTGAAGTCGAGATGGATGGTGCGCTGAGCGGTCGGGTTGCTGTGCATCGTGAACGTCTCCGCCAACGGGTATGCCGCCTCCGCCGCCACGGTGGTGTCGCTCGTGGTGGCCCGCGCCGCGGGTGGCGCCACCCACTCGTCGCGCGAGAACTCCGCACCGTCCGGGGAGGCCACGATCGAGGGGTCGTCGACGACCTCGACGGTCTCGACCGTCGGATCGGTGTCATCGGCGGCAGCCGGGAGCGCAACGCCGGCCCCGGCGAGCGCGAACCCGGCGAACCCGAGAGCGACCTTGCGCAGGACTGGCAACATGCCCATCGCATCGGCCCTGCTGCGGGGCAGGTGAGACCTGCGGCAGGCGATCGGGACCTTCGTCCCCGCAGGTTCGGCCGGTCAGGAAGTGGGGGTGGTCGCCGCCGCCGTCGCGACCGCGACGCACCAGCGGCCCGCTCGGGCCACGAGGTCCGCCTCGGTGACGCCGACCGGGAGAGTCAGGCTGCAGGCCAGCCAGGCATCGCCGAAAAGTCCGCGATAGGACGCCGTGCGGAGGTCGTCGGCAGTGCAGACCAACGCCACGGAAGGGGTGCCGTAGGCAGGGGCCTTGGCCTGGGCCTTGCACGCCTTGGTCGAAGCCGCCCTGATCAGGCCCTTTGCGCGATCCGCGCCGACCGGAGGAGCGAACACCCACGCGCGCGCCTCGCCGGGCACCGCTTCATCGGTGGCGAAGCGGCAGCCGTACTCGTGCGCGACGTCGCCTCCGGGCAGTGCGTCGGACTCCTCGCCGTTGCCGTAGGCGGTCAGGTCGGCGTCGGCGCCGAGCGCCGCCTCGATCGCCGCGGTGGGCACCAGTTCGCAGAACGGCACCCGCTGAACGACGGCCGCGGCGGTGTCGAAGTCCGCGAGATCCGTGCCCTCGTAGGCGGCCGGTTGGCGCCCCGGCGTCGTGTCGTCGGCCACGACCACACCGATGCCGACGGGCACCAAGGTGAGGAGCGCCGAGAGAAGCAGCGCGCGCAGGACCGTCGACACGCCCGTCACCCTAGATGACGGCACCTCAGGCGACGCACCGGAGCGGGGACCTTCCCGATCCCGGCTTGCCCGTCGCGTACCGTCAGGTCAGTGATTCGCTTCGAAAAGGTCACCAAGCGGTACGCCGGCCCCGGCAAGCCAGCTCTGGACCAGGTCACCCTCGACATCGACAAGGGCGAGTTCGTCTACCTCGTCGGCACCTCCGGCTCCGGCAAGTCGACCGCCCTGCGGCTCGTCCTGCGCGAGCTGCGGCCGACCACGGGCCGCGTCCACGTCGCCGGCAAGGAGATCAACCGGATGGCCGGCTGGAAGGTGCCTCGACTGCGCCGCCAGATCGGCACCGTCTTCCAGGACTTCCGGTTGCTCCCCAACAAGACGGTCGCCGAGAACGTCGCGTTCGCCCAGCAGGTGATCGGCAAGTCGCAGCGTGAGATCAACAAGGTCGTTCCCGAGACTCTTGAGCTGGTGGGTCTGAAGGACAAGGGCGACCGCATGCCCGACGAGCTCTCCGGCGGTGAGCAGCAGCGGGTGGCCATCGCCCGCGCGTTCGTCAACCGGCCGATGATCCTCATCGCCGACGAGCCCACCGGAAACCTCGACCCACAGACCTCGGTCGGCATCATGAATCTGCTCGGTGACATCAACGAGACCGGTACGACGGTGGTCATGGCCACCCACGACAACGGCATCGTCGACCAGTTCACCAAGCGAGTGATCGAGCTCGAGCACGGAAAGGTCATCCGCGACGAGGCGTCCGGCAGCTACGGCTTCCAGCACTGAGTCAAGGAGCACACCCTCATGCAGCTTCGCTATGTCTTCACCGAGCTCCGCACCGGCCTGCGGCGCAACCTCTCGATGCACCTGGCCGTCATCCTGACCCTCTTCGTCTCGCTGTCCCTCGCGGGCGTGGGAATCCTGATCCAGCGCCAGGCCGACCTGGCGGCGGACCAGCTCGGTGACGAGCTGAAGATCCTCGTCAACCTCTGCATCGACGACGATCCGTCGAACAACCCGAACTGCGCCGGCGGCGAAGTCACTGCCGAGCAGCAGAAGCGGATCCAGGAGGAGATCGACGGCAACGACGAGGCCGAGTCCTCGCGATTCGTCTCCAAGGAGGAGGGGTTCGAGAACGCACGCGACTCCGGCCAGATCCCGGAGAGCGCCGTGTCCGGACCCAATCCCGTCATCACGGTCGACAGCTGGCCGGCGGGCTACTGGGTCACGCTGAAGAACCCCGAGGAGGCCGACGGCATCATCAGCGCCCTAGAGGGCCTCGACGGCGTCTCGGTGATCAAGGACGAGCGTGAGGCGCTCAGCCAGATCTTCGGGATCATGAAGGTCCTCAAGTACGGATCGTGGATCGGCTCGGGCTTCCTGCTGCTCGCGGCGATGCTCCAGGTCACCAACACGATCCGGCTCGCGGCCCTCGCCCGCCGTCGCGAGATCGGCATCATGCGCCTGGTCGGTGCCTCGACGCTCTACATCGCGCTGCCGTTCCTTCTCGAAGCGCTGGTCACCGCCATCGTCGGTGTCGGCCTGGCTTCGGGCGCCCTGGCCGCCTTCCAGTACTGGGGGATCGAGAAGGGCCTGTCCGAACACGTCCAGTTCCTGCGCCCCTGGGTCGACTGGAGCGACTACGGCGCTTCGCTCTACGGGTGGTTCCCGCCGGGCATCCTGCTGCTCGGACTGGCGCTGACGCTGATCCCGACACTCCTGCTGACCCGGAAATACGTCAAAGTCTGACCCGCGGCGGTTACGGTCGACGAGTTCACTTCCCCGAACGAAATGGTTCACCTGTGCGCTCCTTCCCCAGCGCCCCAGGGTTTCGCCGTGTGACCGATCGGCTTCCCACATGGGCCCACCCCCAGTGGCTGGTCACGGCTCTCGCCGTGATCGTTGCCGTTGCCGGACTAACCGTTCCGCTCGCCCATGCGGACGACCGCGACGACCTCGAGGACAAGCAGGACCAGGTCCAGGGGCAGATCTCCGACGTCAAGGGCGACATCCACGAGGCCAGCCAGAAGGCCGCGAAGATCGCCCGGCAGTTGAAGAAGGCCAGGAACCAGCTCAACGCCGCGCGGTCACGCCTCAGCGCGGTGCAGGCAGACCTCAAGGATGCGCGCGAGGTCGCGGACAAGCTGGCCCGCAAGCTCGTCGTCGCCGAGAGGCGACTGAAGATCGCCAAGGCCGACCTCAAGCAGGCGCGCCAGGAGGTCGCCATCCAGCGGCTCGCGAGTCGCGACGCGATCATCGTGATGGCCAGCGGGGACGACGCCCAGATGGCCCTGCTCAACGCCTACATGAACAGCGGCTCGATCGAGGACGTCATGGTGAGCCAGACGGCGTACGACCTCGTCACCGGTCGCCAGAACCAGGCCCTCGTCCTGCTCGAGGAGGCCGAGGTCGCGATGGAGAAGCGCAAGATCGAGGTGAACGACGCCCGCAACGACGTCGCCAGTGCGAAGAAGTCCGCCGACGAGAACGTCGTCACGATCGCCGACCTCGTCGACAAGGCAGCCGCGACCGAGTCGCAGGTCGCCTCGCTGGTGAGCAGGACCAACGGTGCTCGTCAGGCCGTCATCCAGGCCCGGGCCGCCGACCAGGCCGCGCTCGCGCGCCTGAAGAAGCGCGAAGAGCGGATCAAGGCCAGGATCGTCCGGCTGTCGCAACAGCAGGGCGGCAGCTACAACGGTGACACCGGCGGTCTCCTGTTCAAGCCGGGCCCCGGTCCGGTCACGTCGCCGTACGGTTACCGGATTCACCCGATCTACGGCTACTACGGCCTGCACAACGGCATCGACTTCGGCACGGGCTGCGGCGCAGCACTGTGGGCCGGCGAGTCCGGCACGGTGATCAACCGCTACTACGACGAGGTCTACGGCAACCGGCTCTACATCGCGATCGGCCGCGTGAACGGCGCATCGATGACGCTGGTCTACAACCACCTCACCAGCTATGCGGTCGGCCAGGGACAGAAGGTGCGTCGTGGGCAGGTCGTCGGCTACTCCGGCACCACCGGGTGGTCGACCGGCTGTCACCTGCACTTCACGGTGCTCCGCAACGGCAACGCGGTCGACCCCGCGCCGTACCTCTGACTCGTAGGGTCGTCGAGTAGCCGCGAGGTACGAGCGGGGTATCGAGACGCCCGGCACCAATCCCGTTGCGTGCTCCTGAGAGAATCAACCCATGGCCAAGCAGGGTGCGAAGAAGGAGGACGTCGTCGATCGCAAGATCGTCGCGTCCAACAAGAAGGCGCGCCACGACTACCACATCGAGTCCACCTTCGAGGCCGGCCTGGTGCTCGTCGGCACCGAGGTGAAGTCGCTGCGGCTGGGCCGGGCCAGCCTGGTCGACGGGTTCGTCGACATCGACAACGGCGAGGCCTGGCTGCACAACGTGCACATCCCTGAGTACGCCCAGGGCACCTGGACCAATCACGCAGCCAAGCGCAAGCGCAAGCTCCTCCTCAACCGCATCGAGATCGACAAGATCGAGCGCAAGGTGAGCGAGAAGGGCCAGACCGTGATCCCGCTGGCCATCTACTTCGTCAAGGGCCGGGCCAAGATCGAGATCGGTCTCGCCAAGGGCAAGAAGTCGTGGGACAAGCGGCAGGCGATCGCCGAGCGCGAGGCCGACCGAGAGAAGGTCGCCGAGATCGGGCGTCGGGCCAAGGGCATGCGTGACTGAAGGTCGTCGAGTAGCCGGGCCGAGCGTCAGCGAGGACCGGCGTATCGAGACGCAGGACGTTCGCGCGTTCTGGGAGCGTCTGGGCCTGCCCGGCCTGATGGACCTCCACGTGCACTTCCTGCCGCCGTCCATCGAGCGTGCGGTGTGGCGAGTGTTCGACGAGGGCGGTGAGCTGATCGGTCGCGAATGGCCCATTCGCTACCGGGGTACGCCGGCCGAACGGGTCGCGTTCCTCCAGGAGTGCGGTGTCCGCGGCTTCACGACCCTGCCGTACGCCCACAAACCCGGTGTTGCCGGCTTCCTCAACGACTGGTCGCGCGACTTCGCGGCAGAGGTGCCCGACGCGCTGCGTTCCGCGACGTTCTACCCCGAGCCGGAGGCGGCCGACTACGTCTCCGCGCTGGTCGGGGACGGGGTGGAGATGTTCAAGCTGCACCTGCAGGTCGGGTCGTTCCACCTCGACGACCCGTTGCTCGACCCGGTCTGGGCGACCCTGGCCGACGCAGGCACCCCTGTCATGGTGCACGCCGGCTCCGGGCCGGTCGGGACGCCGTACACGGGCCCTGCGTCGACAGCGCGTGTGCTGGCCCGGTTCCCGGGTCTGCGACTGGTCATCGCACACATGGGGTCGCCGGAGTGCTCCGACTTCCTGGCGCTCGCCGAGGAGTACGACGGCGTCCACCTCGACACGTCGATGGCCTTCACCGACTTCTTCGCCGAGGGGCCGCACGACCACCGGTTCCCCGTGGCGCTGGTCCCGCGTCTGCGGGACCTCCAGGAGCGGGTGGTGTGGGGCTCGGACTTCCCGACCCTGCCCTTCGCCTACGCCCAGCAGCTGGGCTGGCTGGCCGACCTCGGTCTGGGGGACGACTGGCTCCGGGACGTGTGTTGGCACAACTCCTTGCGGTTGTTGGGCCGGAGCACCGCAAAACCTTGAAATAGAGGTGTTCCCCTCAGGCGAATGACGTGTTGCACTGACATGTCCTGCCCCACCCTCGGAGGAGAACCATGCGTGCACGTCTTCTGACCCTGGCCGCCGCCACCCTTGTCGGCCTCGGTTTCCTCGCTCCTGCGACCGCCAGCACCGGCGGCACCGCTGACGGCGAACTTCACCCCAACGTCGCGATGATCGCGTTCTACGACGGGACCGGCAGGTTCCGTTGCTCGGCCACGCTGATCAGCCCGACCGTCCTGCTCACGGCTGCCCACTGCACCGACGGCACCGTCGGGAGCACGCTGGTCACCTTCGACAGCGTGGTCGCCGAAGCCCCTCCGTCGCCGCTCCCGGTCGCCGCTGACACCGCCGCCGGATACACGCCCGAGGAGCTCGCCGCTGCTGGCTTCCTGTCCGGCACGGCGCACACGCACCCGCAGTACAGCGACTTCACCGACATCAACAACTGGAACGACGCCGGCGTCATCGTGCTCGACGAGCCCGTCGTCGGCATCGCTCCGGCACCGCTCGCCACGCTCGGCGCCGCTGACGCCATCAAGCAGCCGCGCAAGACGCTCTTCACCGCGGTCGGCTACGGCACCGAGGTCCGCAAGGCGCCGACCGGCCCGCAGAAGCCGACGCCGCAGAGCTACCCGCTGATCCGCCGCTACGTCGAGATGCCCGGCCAGAAGATCACGCCGCAGATCATCCAGACCAACGGCAACGACAAGGACATCTTCGGTACCGGTGGCACCTGCTTCGGTGACTCGGGCGGTTCGTTGTGGCTGGGCGGCAAGGTCGTCGGTGTCACGTCGTACGGCTACACCGCGAACTGCCGCTACATCGACGGCTACCAGCGCGTCGACATCCCGGTCGTCGCGGACTGGCTCGCTGGCTTCCTCGACTGATCGGACGACAGACGGTGAAGGGCGCATCGGAGAACCGATGCGCCCTTTGTCGGTCGAGCCCGTAGACTGGATTCGTAGTACAACTCAAGAGGGGCTGATCGGTTTCGACTTGGGACGTTTGTTCCAGGGGAAGCGGGTCGAGAAGCCAGCGTCATCTCGTAAACGATCGCTGGAAACCTATAACTGCCAACTCAAACCGCAGTTCCTTCGCTCTCGCTGCCTGAGCAGTGATCGAAGCGTCTGACCGGGCACCCGTCTCCGTCCCGGACCCAGACGTCATCTAGGAGACTTGCTGCGCCACTCCAGCCGGGAGGGTGGCGCGGGACTCAAACCCGGCTGGGTCTGTCGGCGACGTGTCTGTGCGAGCGCCGGGACCGAGAAAACGACATCACCGACTGCACCCGGAGAAGACCTGGCTCGACGCTCGAGGACCGGGGTTCGATTCCCCGCAGCTCCACCAGCCCTTTTGAGGCACGCAGGGTCCGCGCACGGCGCGGGCCCTGTTGTCGTTGGCGAGTCCTGAACGGCCGCTGATCCGGTACGTGACCTGACTGGGATCCCGGCTGCTGGGTACTTCCAGAGGTATCCCCGCACGACGGGGCTCGAGCGAAGGAAATCATCATGGGCATGCTTTTGTGGATTGCGGCAGTTGTTCTGGTGATCGTCGGGATCATCACCCTCGTCCAGGGCAGCGTGCTGCTGGGAGTCCTGCTGATCGTGGTCGGACTCCTCGTGGGTCCTGGTGGCGTTTCGATCTTCAACGGGCGTGGTCGAACGACCTGACCCGCCGCAGGCCGTGGATGGCCGCATCCTGACGTGTCAGGATGCGGCCATGCAGCCTGATCTCGACCTCACTCCCCGGTTGCGCGGCAGCCTTGCCCTTGGCGCGACGGCGTACGGCGCCAGCGCCATTGGTGCAGCCGCGCTGGGTGCCCTCGCTGTCGGCGCGGTTGCCGTGGGTGCCGTGGCCATCGGCAAACTGGCGCTGGGGGAGGGCCGGATCAAGAAGCTCGTCATCGACGAGCTCGAGGTCAGGGTGCTCCGGGTGGGGTCGATGGAGCCGCTCGACCCGAGCTGATCAGGCGCGGACAGCCTCGTCGATCGCTGTGCTGACCGGCAGGTCGCCTCCGACGAGGTTCCACTGACGGCCGATCGTTTCGTCGCGGTCGACGACGGCAGCGAGCACGGCTGCGACATCGGCGCGGGTGACATCGCCGCGGGAGATGTCGGCGCCGAGCGCCACCAGGCCGGTCGGCGCGTCGTCGGTCAGCAGCCCCGGCCGCACGATCGTCCAGTCGAGCGTGCTCCCGCGAACAGCGACATCCGCGTCCCGCTTCGCGGCGACGTACGCCGCCCACACCGGGCTCGCGTCGTCGGCGACCGGCTCGTCGACGTTGATGGCGGACACCTGTACGAAGCGCCGGATGCCGAGCTGTTCGGCAGCCGCGATCGACTTCACCGAGCCGCCGAGGTCGACCGTCCGCTTGCGCTCGATGTTGCCGTCCGGCCCGCCGCCGGCGGTGAAGACCACCGCGTCGCAGCCCTCGAAGGCTGCAGCGAAGCCGTCGACGTCCTGACGTTCGATGTCGAGCAGGCGCACCTCGGCGCCCAGGGCCTCGAGCTCAGCGCGATGGTCCTCGCTCCGCACCAGCGCCACCGGCAGGTGGCCGGCTGCCGCAAGGAGCGGGTGCAGCAGGCGAGCGATGTTTCCGTTGCCTCCGACGATGGCGATGCGCATGACACCAACCTACGCACGCCCGTCGACGGGCCTTCACCTGCGCGTCGGCCTCCCGCCACCTCCAGATGTTGGTCTGCGGTCATGACATCTCGGATCCTCCCCAGCTCAGGACGTGCCCTCGTGGCCGTCGCCTCCACCATCCTGGTCGCCTTCGGCGCCACCGCGGTCCCCGCGCACGCCGCGCCCGACCACGGATCCGGCGGTGACCACAGCAGCTCGGGCCGACACGCCACGGCGCCGCTCGTGATCGCGCACCGCGGCGCCTCCGGCTACCGCCCCGAGCACACGCTCGAGGCCTACCGTCTGGCCATCCGGATGGGTGCCGACTACGTGGAGCCCGACCTCGTCTCCACGAAGGACGGCGTTCTCGTCGCCCGTCACGAGAACGAGATCAGCGGCACGACCGACGTCGCCGACCACGCCGAGTTCGCCGCCCGGAGGACCACGAAGACCATCGACGGCGCTGCGATCACGGGCTGGTTCACCGAGGACTTCACCTTCGCCGAGCTCAAGACGTTGCGCGCCAAGGAGCGACTGCCCGCGGTCCGCCCCGGCAACACCGTCTACGACGGCAGGTTCGAGGTGCCCACGCTCGACGAGGTGATCGAGCTCGTCAGGACCGAGTCACGCCGGGCCGGGCGCAAGATCGGCATCGCGCCGGAGACCAAGCACCCGACGTACTTCGACTCGATCGGGCTGTCGCTGGAGGAGCCCCTGGTCCGCGCCCTGCGCCGCCACGGTCTGGACCGGCGCAACGCGAAGGTCGTGCTCCAGTCCTTCGAGACCGGCAACCTGCGCGACCTCGACCGGATGTCCGCCGTGCCGATCGCCCAGCTCGTCGACGGCAGCGGTGCGCCGTACGACCTGAAGGCGGCGGGGCTGCCGACGACGTACCGCGACCTGGTCACGCCCGCTGGCCTGGCCGAGATCGCGTCGTACGCCGACTGGGTGGCGCCGACGAAGAACCTGATCCTGCCGCGGGACGCTTCGGGCGCCATCGGTGCGCCGAGCGGACTTGTTGACGCTGCGCACGACGCCGGCCTGCGGGTGGTCACCTGGACGATGCGGGTGGAGAACCAGTTCCTCCCGACGAACCACCGGATCGGCACCGACCCGAATGCTCCCGGCGACCTGGCCGGCGAGATCGAAGCCTTCCTCGGCGCCGGCATCGACGCGCTGTTCAGCGACCAGCCCGACATTGCGGTGGCGGCTCGGAGGGCGTGGCTGCGCGAGCACGGTGCAGCCCGTCTGAGCTGATGCACGGTGGCCCGGGCTGCGCTATCTTCGCTGAGCGGCCGCTTCTCCTCGGAACGATGCCGGTCGGTTGACACCCTTGGAGTCCGCGGGCGAGGAGAAGTGTGATGGGCGATCGACGGCGTGGCTGGTCCTGGGGTGCGGCGGTCACCCTGGTCGTGTTGGTCTCGGGGTGCGGTGACGGCGGAGACGACTCCGACCGTGACGCCGACGCTGACCGCGACGTGGTGACCGCGTCACCCACACCGACACCGACACCGACGCCGACGCCGGCACCCGAGGTGGTGGAGGACGACGAGGTTCCTTGGTTCTCGCTCGAAGAAGGTCAGTGCCTGGCGACGCTTCCGGGCGACGACGAGTCCTTCACCGACGTGGAAGTGGCCGACTGTGCCGGGAAACATCAGGCCGAGGTGGTCGGGAGCATCGGCCGCAGCGCCATCCAGGACTCCGAATCTCGCTGTGTCGACGCTGCCCGGCGCTACGTCGGCGGCGACCCTGACAAGAGCGGGCTCAGCGTCACCTGGCTCGAGTCGGACTCCACGGGTTCGCCGACCGAGATCCCCACTGACCTCACTCAGCTCGATCCGTACCGTTACGTCCTGATCTGCATGGTGATCCCCGCGAACGGCGGGGAGGTGACGGGCTCGGCGGAAAGCTGAGCGCCGAGGTGGCGGACTCGCGACTGGCTGTTCGTCGCACCAGGCTCGCGACTCTCGGGTGTCATGGTCACGACGTCTGGGTCAGCGGGTCATGATGGGGTGGTGCGTCTCGGAACCCGCTCCACCCCCGCCCCGCCTGCCGCCGCCAGCCTGGTCGCCGTCGTGCTGCTCGCACTGCTCGCGGTCCTGCTGCCGAGTGCGGTCGGACAGCGAGCCGGTGCTGCGACGGCGTCCGTGTTGCAGTTGTCGGCTCCTGCTGAGTACGCCGATCGCGACACCACGCTCACGGTTGCGCTCACCGACGCGGGGCTGCCGATCGCCGGTGCACCCGTGACCGTCGAGCGATGGAGCGGCACGGCATGGCAGCCGGTCGGGATCGGGCCCGTGCTCACTGACGGAGCCGGCTCGGTGACGCTGCCCGTGCTCGTCGATCGCTCGCCGACGCGCAACCTGCTGCGGGCGACGTACCCCGGCGACAGTGACCACACCCCGGCGTCCGTCGAATACACACTCCCGTTGAATGCGCTCCCGACGACGACGGTCGTGAACGGCTCGACCAAGGTGATCGACGAGCAGGGCGTCTACCTCCGGATCACCTGGAAGACGATCGAGGGCACGCCCATCTCCGGCCCCGTCTCCCTCCAGCAGTACGTCGACGGTGCCTGGCGGTCGTACAAGATCCTCACCACCGACGCCGCCGGAACCGTGCGGATCCTGCTGCGCCCACGGGTGGACACCTTGTGGCGCGGGGTCGGCAAGGGACAGCCGTGGGTGGCTCAGTCCTACAGCGCCACGCACGCGATCGACAACCTGCCGCCCGGTGTCCCGGTCGTCCTCCCGGCTGCCTCGCCGAAGCCCCGGGTCTGGCTGCCCGCGCAGCCGCGCGGCACCGGCGCCGGTCCCCATGCCGACATCCACAAGATCTCCGACGCGGTCTGGCGCAGCATGGTCGGTCGCAGCTGGCACCGGGGATGTCCGGTCGGTCGGTCCGGACTGCGGCTGTTGCGCATCAACTACTGGGACTTCCGCGGCTACCGGCGCCGGGGCGAGATCGTTGCGGCCGCCTCGGTGATCAGGCAGATCTCCGGTGCCCTGTCCGACATGTACCGGGCGAAGCTGCCGATCCGTTCGATGTACCGCGTCGACCGGTTCGGCTGGTCCAGCCGGGTCAACGGTGCCGACGACTACAAGTCGATGGCCTCCGGCAACACGTCGGCGTTCAACTGTCGCTGGGTGGTCGGCAACCCGGGCGTGCGCAGTCCGCACGCCTACGGGCGCGCCTTCGACGTCAACACCTGGGAGAACCCGTATCGATCCAGGCAGGGCTGGGTGCCCAACACCTGGTGGCCGAGCCGGTCGGACTCCCGGGTCGCCTGGCGAGCGCGGAGCCACGCCGTCGTGCGGATCATGGCGCAGAACGGCCTGCGCTGGACCTACGGCACCTCCGACAGCCAGCACTTCGACGCCGTTCCCCGCGGTGCCCGGCTCCTGATCGTTCCCGGTTGCGGCGAGCCGGTCTGCCACTAGCCACGCCTAGGCTCGGGCCATGGCCGACTGCGTCTTCTGTTCAATCGTTGCGGGGGAGTTGCCGGCGGACGTCGTCCTCGACGAACCCGACCTGTTCGCTTTCCTCGACCGGCGTCCGGTCTTCAAGGGGCACGTGCTGCTGGTGCCGCGTGACCACGTCGTCACGCTGCCGGACCTGCCAGCCGGCCAGCGGGACGGATTCCTGGCCGCCGCACAGAGGCTCGCGAGCGCAGTGGTCGACGGCCTCGGCGCCCAGGGCAGCTTCGTCGCGATGAACAACATCGTCAGCCAGTCGGTCCCGCACCTGCACCTGCACGTGGTGCCGCGGACCAAGGGCGACGGACTGCGCGGCTTCTTCTGGCCACGGCGCAAGTACGCCGACGGGGAGTCCGCGGAGTACGCCGCACGTCTGCGCGCCGCACTGGCCGCGTAGGCTGCGGCCGATCGTCTTCTGGAACCGCTGAAAGGTAAGAACATGGGTCGTTTCGACGGGCGCGTAGCCGTCATCACCGGAGCAGCACGCGGCATCGGCTTCGGCACCGCCACCCGGTTCGCCGAGGAGGGCGCATCCGTTGCGATCGTCGACCTCGACGAGACCGCCGCGGCCGAGGCCGCCGCGAAGCTGCCGCTGGTCGAGGGCGCCAAGGCCATCGGCGTCGGCGCCAACGTGTCCGACGGTGCATCCGTCGAGGCCGGCATCGGGCGGGTCGTCACCGAGCTCGGCGGCATCCACATCCTCGTGAACAACGCGGGCATCACCCGCGACAACCTGCTCTTCAAGATGACCGAGGAGGACTGGGACCTCGTCATGGGCGTGCACCTCAAGGGCGCGTTCCTGATGGCCAAGGCCGCCCAGAAGCACTTCGTCGCGCAGAAGTACGGAAAGATCGTCAACGTCTCCAGCATCTCCGCGCTGGGCAACCGCGGCCAGGCCAACTACTCCGCCGCGAAGATGGGCATCCAGGGCTTCACCCGGACCCTGGGCATCGAGCTCGGCCCGTTCGGCATCAACACCAACGCTGTCGCCCCCGGCTTCATCGCCACCGAGATGACCGACGCCACGGCTGCCCGCCTGAAGATGGACGTCGACGAGTTCCGTCGCCTCAACGCCGAGGCCAACCCGGTCCGCCGCGTCGGCTTCCCCGAGGACATCGCAGCGGCCGTCACGTTCCTCTCGGCCGACGAGTCGTCGTACATCACCGGTCAGACGATCTACGTCGACGGCGGGATCTCGCTGGGAACCTGACGGTCTCAGCCCCTGGTTGACACGGAGCCGCCCTCGCGACACGCGGGGGCGGCTCCGTCGTACGTGCGGGGCGTGGTCCAGACTTGCGGCGTGCGCTTTTCGACAGCTCGTTCTGCCCTGCCCGCCTCCCTGATCGCCCTGAGCCTGGTTCTCGCCGGCTGCGGCGGTGACGACCCCGAGAAGGAGTCGCCCGAAGCGGAGAAGTCGGTGACCCAGGAACCCGAGGTTCCGCAGACGTGGCCGCTGACCGGTCTCGAGGCCAAGGCCGGTGAGTCGGTCGAGCTCGACCACCCCGTGCTGGTCACCAAGATCGACAACTCCCCGAGCAGCGCTCCCCAGATCGGCCTGAGCAAGGCCGACCTCGTGGTCGAGGAGCTCGTCGAGGGCGGCATCACTCGCCTCGCGGCGTTCTACTACTCCCAGCTCCCGGGCGAGATCGGACCCGTCCGTTCGATGCGCGCCAGCGACATCGGCATCGTCTCCCCGGTCAACGCCGACATCGTCACCAGTGGCGCGGCCCGGGAGACACTCCCGCGCATCGACAAGGCCGGCATCAAGTACTTCGGCGAAGGCGCGCCGGGGGTCTACCGCAACAGCAACCGCAGCGCGCCGTACAACCTGTTCGCGAGCCTGAAGAAGGTCGCCAAGGCGGCCGAGGACGGCAAGGACCAGCGTCCCGCCGACTACCTGCCGTGGGGCACCGCCGCGGACCTGCCCGAGGGCGTTCCGGCCGGCACGATCTCCGCCGACTTCGGCAGCCACACCACCAACTGGGTGTTCAGGAACGGCCGCTACGTCAACAACAACTCCAACGCCGCTCAGGGCGACCGGTTCCAGCCGGAGTCCGTGCTCGTGATCCGTGTCGACGTGGTCGACGCCGGCTACCGCGACCCGGTGGGCAACTTCGTGCCGGAGAGCAAGTTCACCGGTGGCGGCAAGGCGCAGCTGTTCCACGGCGGCAAGGTGATCGAGGCCGAGTGGTCCAAGGCCAAGCTCAACGCACCGCTCGAGCTGAAGACCGCCGCCGGTGCCCTCACCGTCCCGGCCGGCAAGGTGTGGATCGAGCTCGTTCCGATCGACGCCGACAACGGATCGGTCGTCTTCGGCAAGTGACCTGTTGACGGCTGGCCGGCGATGCCGGTCAGCCGTCGGTCATTTTTCGGAGGCGTCGTCGCTGACGAACGCGCTCGGCATGTCGACGCCCTGGTCGACCAGGCTCTGGACGCCGGCCAGCAGGAAGCCGATCGCGGACTCCACGCGGGCCGCGGCCGCCTCCGGGTCCGTCGCGGTCGCGACCGTCTCGCCGGCCGAGGACATCGCGCCGAAGAAGATCCGCGCGAACGTCTGGACCATCTCCTCGTCGAGCTCCCACTTGCCGGCATCGAGGGTCGCGCGCAGGATCTCGACGATGTTGGCAAAGGTCGAGCGTTCCTCCTGCTCGCGGTAGCGCTCGTAGCCCAGGACGGCGGGGCCGTCCTGGATCACGATCCGCCGGTAGGTCCCCTCCTGGACGACGTCGAGGAAGGAGCGCAGGCCCAGGAGCGCCTTGAGCCACGGGTCGCGCTCGCTGCGCAGGGCCTTCTGGATGCGCTTGGACGACTCCTGCTCGACGCGCTCGAAGACCGACTCGAACAGCGCCTGCTTGCCGGAGAAGTGGTGGTAGAGCGCGCCCTTGGTGACGCGTGCACCGCTGACGATCGCGTCGAGCGACGTGCCGGCGTACCCCTTCTCGGCGAACAGGGCTTCGGCCACGTCGACCAGGGCGCGTTTCGTCGAGGCAGAGTACGACGCCCGCAGGGACCCGCCCGGGACCTTGGGGACCAGTTTGGAAACCGACTTCGCCACGCGCTCAGCATAGGCATCACTGCAGGTCAGGGGTGACACCGGTCACTTGTGAGGGTGTGCGGGATCACGGTGCCGTTCCGTTTGGCATACCGTCGGTCTGCGCCATACTCGTAGTACGTACCAGCGGTATGTAGGACACCTCCGGTGTCGGGACCGCATATGAACACTAAGGAGCTGACCATGACCTGGAAGGCCTTTCACTCACGTGGCGAAACCCTCCGCAACGTGATCGCGACCTCGGCCGTCCGTCGTGACGGCCTGCTGCCCATGGACGTCGACGGCGTCTCCACGGGCTTCCGCGACGAGCTCGACCTGCTCGGCGCCCTCACTCTCAAGTGGCACACCCGCCTGTCGGGCCACATCGAGCGGATGCTCGCGCACCAGCCGATGGACCTCGAAGAGGCCGTCGCGATCGCGTGGAGCAACACCGCCCACGAGCTCGCCGGCGTGCGACTCATCATCGACCACTACCTCGCCAACCCCAGCGACGACGCCATGGCCACAGCCATGGGCGCCGCTGCCTTCAAGGAGCAGCAGCTCCTGGCCGTCAACGCCGGTCGCACCGCCATTGCGGACGAAACTGCGCGCCGGGTCGGTCGCGAGATCGAGGAGCGGGCGCGCCTGCTCCACCGGGGCATCCCGATGATCACCGCCGACGCCCACTACGCGGAGCCCGAGGTTCGCGCCTCGCTCCGGGAGCGCCTGCGCGCCGTGGTCGCTGCCTGATCGCGACCCCTTCAAGTTCAGCCCCGGATCCGACGCACCCTCCCTCCCAGCCCGCGTCGGGTCCGGGGCTGAGCCTTTCCCGGGCCCGGTGGGCAATGATGGGGGCATGTCCGAAGAGGTCGGTCCCAGCGCCGCCAGCGACCTGGCGGCGGGACGGTTGCTGCTCGCCACGCCCGGCCTGCTCGACCCGAACTTCGTCGACACCGTGGTCCTGCTCCTCGACGTGAACGACGACGGCGCCCTCGGCGTCGTCCTCAACCGGCCGACGGCGCTGCCGGTTTCGGAGGTCCTGGGGGAGTGGGGCGACGTCGTCGAGGAGCCTGAAGTCCTCTTCCAGGGTGGCCCGGTCGGGACCGACGGTGCGCTCGCGGTTGCGTTGGCCCTGCCCGGCGGCGAGAGTGCCGCGGGCTTCCGGCCCTGCTGGGGGCGGCTCGGCCTGCTCGACCTCGACACCCCGCGTGAGCTCGTCGAGGGCACGGTCGACCGGCTGCGGATCTTCGCCGGCTACGCGGGCTGGGGCATCGGCCAGCTCGAGGCGGAGGTCGCCGAGGGCAGCTGGTACGTCGTCCCCGGCGAGGTCGACGACGTGTTCGGCGAGGAGACCCGCAACCTGTGGCGGCAGGTGCTGCGCCGCCAGCCGGGCGAGCTGGCCTTTCACGCGACCCGGCCGATCGATCCCGAGCTGAACTGAGCGTGCCCCGGGTTTGAGACTTTCCTGTCTCATGTGAGACAGTGATGTCTCACGCAAGGAGTTCCTCATGTCGACCCGCGACACCGTGCTGGCATCCGCCCAGCGCCTGCTCACCACCGACCCGACCGCTTCGATGGCCGAGATCGCCACGGCAGCCGGCGTCGGCCGAGCGACCGTCCACCGTCACTTCGCCACGCGGGAGGACCTGCTCCGCGAGATCGGCAGCAGGTCGCTCGACGCGTGGGAGGAGATCCTGGACGACGTCGGGATCGAAGGGGTCGTTGCGTCGAGGGATGCTGGCCGGATCAGTGCGGCGATGGACGACATGATCGGCCGGTTCGTCGCCGACAGTGAGGAGTCCGGCATCGCGCTGACCGACTCCACGGTCATCAACGATCCCGCGCTCAAGGCGCGTGCCGACGCGCTGTTCACCCGTGAAGTCACCGTCTACGCCGCGGCACAGGCCGCCGGCCTGCTCCGGACCGATGTGCCGGCTCGCTGGCTCGGGCACAGCGTCTACGGTCTGCTGATCTCCGTCCGCGACGCCCTCGTCGCCGGTGACATCGCACGCCGCGACGCCGCCGACCTGGTCCGTTCGACCTTCCTGAACGGTGGTGTGGCGCGATGACCGCCGTACTTCCCGAGGTTCCGCGCGCGACAGCCGACCCGCGTCGCTGGGCGGGCCTCGCCGTACTGGCGGCGAGCCTGCTCGTCGTCGTGATGGACATGACGGTCCTCAACGTCGCGCTCCCCGACCTGACGGCCGACCTGGGCGCCGGCGCCCTCGCCCAGCTCTGGATCGTCGACGTCTACGCACTCGTCCTCGCCGGTCTGCTCGTCCCGGTCGCCGCACTCGCTGACCGCTGGGGCCGCCGCCGGATGCTGTTGACCGGCTTCGTGGTGTTCGCCGTCGCCTCGCTGGCTGCCCTTGCCGCCCGCTCGCCAGGCGACGTGATCGTCGTACGAGCCCTGCTCGGCGTCGGCGGCGCGATGATCATGCCGGCGACGCTGTCGCTGATCCGGGCCCTGTTTCCCGACGCCCGCGAGCGCGCCTTCGCCCTCGGCCTGTGGGCCTCCATGGCTGCGGTCGGCGGTGCGGTCGGGCCGATCGTCGGTGGCGCCCTGCTCAACGCCTTCAGCTGGCATGCGGCCTTCCTCGTCAACGTCCCGCTGATGGTGGTCGCGTTCCTGGCCGGGCGCGCCCTCCTGCCGGAGAGTCGCTCCGACCGGCCGGGCCGCATCGACGCCACCGGCGTCCTGTTGTCGGTCGCCGGCATGGGGGCGACGGTCTACGCCATCAAGCACGTCGGCAAGTCCGGGCTCGACCCCGTGACGGTCGTCGTGCTGCTGGCCGGCATCGCCCTGGTCGCGGCTTTCGTACGCCGCTGCCTGCGCCAGCCCGACCCGATGCTCGCCGTCAGCCTGTTCGCCGACCCGGTGTTCCGTTCGGGGGTGCTCACCGCGCTGGTCACCAGCACGGTGATGATCGCGCTGCTGTTCGTGGGCTCCCAGTGGCTCCAGCTCGTCCAGGGCTGGTCGCCGCTCATCGCCGGTGTGGCGCTGCTCCCGATGGCGCTGGGCGGCCTGATCGGTCCGCCGCTGGCGCCCGCGCTGGCGGCCCGGGTGGGTGCTCGCAATGTCGTCGTGGGCGGCCTCGTGCTGCTTGCGGCCGGGCTGCTGGTCCTGGGGCTGCTGCCGCATCCGATGCCGTACGCCGGTGTCGCGGTCGCCCTGCTCCTCGCCGGTTTCGGTACGGCGGCGCTCGGTCTGGCGTCTGCACTCATCATGGGCAGCGCGCCGGCACACCAGGCCGGATCGGCCGCTGCCATGGAGGAGATGTCCTACGAGGTCGGGGGTGTGATCGGCATCGCCGTCCTCGGCAGTCTCGCCGGCATCGTCTACCGCGCCGGTCTCCCCGCGGGCGCCGACCACGCGGCCGTCGAGTCGCTCACGGGTGCGCTGGGCACCGATGTCGAAGCGTCCGCCCTGGCGTCGTACGCGGACGCCTTCGGGGCAGTCGGACTGGCCGGAGCGGCGATCACGCTGGTGGTCGCCGCGATCGTGTGGCGGCAGCTGCCGGCTGACGTGGATGTCTCCGGTGGGCACTAGACTCTCCTGCCGTGACCACCATCGGATTCTCGACTGACACGGACACGCTCCAGGATCGGCGTACCGTCCCGACCGACGAGGGTGACCACGAGCGGTTCTCCCACTACGTGGAGAAGGACAAGCTCACCGAGGCGATGGTGATGGGGACGCCGGTGGTGGCCCTGTGCGGGAAGGTCTGGGTGCCCAGTCGTGCCCCCGAAAAGTTCCCGGTCTGCCCTGACTGCAAGGAGATCTGGGAAGGTCTCAACGACGGCGACACCCCTGGCGACGGGCCCGGTAAGGACTCGTGAGCTCGCTCGGTCCGGCATGGCCGGAGCGGGCAGCCTGGGGGACCGCACCTTCGCTGCGTGCCTGGCAGACGG
Source organism: Propionibacteriales bacterium (assembly GCA_026392415.1). Taxonomy (GTDB): domain Bacteria; phylum Actinomycetota; class Actinomycetes; order Propionibacteriales; family Nocardioidaceae; genus Nocardioides. The sequence continues at coordinate 108,933 of JAPLCC010000059.1, read as the reverse complement.
CCGCGCTCGAGGACTATCTCTCCCGCAACCCGCGTGACTACCTCGCTGTCGCGACCCCCGGTGCCGGCAAGACGACCTTTGCGCTGACGGTCGCCGCCGAGCTGCTCGGTCGGCGGATGGTGGACCGGCTGGTCATCGTCGCGCCCACCGAGCACCTCAAGCTGCAGTGGGCCGAGGCGGCTGCCCGTGCCGGACTTCCGATCGATCCGACGTACTCCGCAGGCAAGGGGAAGATCGCCAGCGACTACGTCGGCGTGGCGGTCACCTACGCCGGAGTCGGGGTCAATCCGCTCGCGATGCGGATCCGGACCGAACGGTTCAAGACGCTCGTGATCCTCGACGAGATGCACCACGCGGGCGATTCGCTCAGCTGGGGCGAGGGTGTGCGCGAGGCCTTCGAGCCCGCCGCTCGACGCCTCGCCCTGACCGGTACGCCGTTCCGTTCGGACGTGAACCCCATCCCGTTCGTCACCTACCAGCCCGGCGAGGACGGCGTACCGACGTCGGTCGCCGACTACACCTACGGCTATGCGCAGGCGCTGGCCGACCACGTCGTCCGTCCGGTGCTGTTCCTGGCGTACTCCGGCGAGATGCAGTGGCGCACTCGTGCCGGTGACGAGATCACGGCCAGCCTCGGCGAGCCGCTCACCAAGGACATGACCGCGCATGCCCTGCGCACCGCGCTGGACCCCGCCGGCTCGTGGATGCCGTCGGTGCTGGCAGCCGCCGACAAGCGCCTCTCGGAGGTACGCCGCCACGTGCCCGACGCCGGCGGGCTCGTCATCGCATCCGACCAGGACTCCGCCCGGGCGTACGCCAAGCTGCTCCGCACGATCACCGGTGAGGCCGCGACCGTCGTGCTCTCGGACGAGAAGGCGGCATCGAAGAAGATCTCGGAGTTCACCGACAACGACAAGCGCTGGATGGTCGCGGTCCGGATGGTCTCCGAGGGCGTCGACGTGCCACGCCTCGCGGTAGGGGTGTGGGCGACCACCACCTCGACCCCCCTGTTCTTCGCGCAGGCCGTGGGTCGGTTCGTGCGTGCGCGCAGCCGCGGCGAGATCGCGTCGGTCTTCTTGCCGTCCGTCCCGAACCTGCTGACCTATGCCTCCGAGCTGGAGGTCGAGCGTGACCACGTGCTGGGTCGCAAGGTCAACGACGACGGTGACATCTTCGCCGCCGAGAACGACCTGTTGGCGCAGGCCCAGGCCGGTGAGGCCGCCTCCGACGACCTCGACGCGCTGCCCTTCGAGGCGATCGGCTCCGAGGCGCGCTTCGACCATGCGTTGTACGACGGCGCGCAGTTCGGCCACGAGGGCGAGGTCCTCTCGGGGTCCGACGAGGAGATGGACTTCCTCGGCATCCCCGGGCTGCTCGAACCCGGTCAGATGCGCGAGCTGCTCCAGCAGCGCCAGGCGGACCGTCGGCGCCCGAAGAAGGCCGCTGAGGACGAGCGCCCCGCCGACACCCTCGCCGACGTGACCACGCACGAGCACCTCGCCGTGCTCCGCCGCGAGCTCAACGGACTCGTGGCCTCCTGGAACCACCGCACCGGCCAGGCCCATGGCATCACCCACGCCGCCCTGCGCAAGGAGTGTGGCGGCCCCGCAGCGGCCGTCGCCAACGCCGACCAGCTCCAGAAGCGCATCGACCGGGTCCGCGAGTGGGCGATGCGCAAGTCCTCCTGATCCACGAAGTGTGGGTGTTGGCTGCGCGAAGTGTGGGTCTTGGCCGCGCGAGGTGTGGGTGTTGGCCGTGCGAGGTGTGGCGTTTGGTCAGCCCGCGAAGGGGCGGGCGCCCGGTCCAGGTCGGCTGCTGACCGTGCGCGGGTTGTCGACGTGGTGGCCGGCAGCGCAGTGGACCTCGACGTGGATCGGTTCGTCGCAGTCGCGGTGGACGAACTCGATCGGGGCGCCCTGGGCGTCGGCGAGGTGACGGTCGCCCCACTGGGTGATCGCCAACAGGATCGGCTGGAGCTCGAGTCCCTTGTCGGTGAGCCGGTACTCGTGGCGTGTGCGGGCGCCGTCCGGCCGATAGGGCACCTTGTGCAGCAGACCCTCGTCCACGAGGGTGGCGAGCCGGTTCGTGAGGACCTGGCGCGGGATGCCGGCGTGCCGCCGGATGTCGTCGAAGCGGCGTACGCCGAGGAAGACCTCGCGCAGTACGACGACCGTCCAGCGCTCGCCGAGGATCGACATCGCGCGGCCGAGGGTGCAGTTCGCCACCGACCAGGCCAGCGCCGGGGGAGCGTCGATGACGGGTGGTGGGATGCTCACCCGGCCAGCATAGGGCGATCTAGGTCTCATTGACAGACTCAGCCTCGCACTGGTTCCATGGCTCCCATGACTGAGTCCGCGATCAAGACCCAGATCGACCCCGGCACGCTCGACGGCTTCGAGCAGCTCCGGGCGATCCTCGATGGGCAGCTGCCCCCGGCGCCGATTGCGGACACCCTCGGCTTCGTCGGCTTCGAGGTCCCCGAGCGGGGGTCCGCGATCTTCGAGCTCGACCCGCAGTTGCGCCACTACAACCCGATCGGCAGCGTCCACGGCGGCGTCTTCGCCACGCTCCTCGACTCGGCCTGCGGCTGCGCCGTGCACTCCACGCTCGCTGTCGGGGAGGGCTACACGTCCCTCGACCTCACGGTGAAGTTCCTGCGTGCGGTCACCGTCGAGTCCGGCCGCCTGCGGGCCGTCGGCTCGGTGATCCAGCGCGGCCGTCGGACGGCGCTGGCCGAGGCCAAGCTGTACGACGGCCAGGACCGCCTAGTCGCGTACGCCACCTCGAGCTGCATGATCTTCAGCTGACCAATCTCGACACTTCGCGCCGCCAATACCCACACTTCGCGCCCCCAACACCCACACTTCGTGCGCCAGACTGGGCACATGCCGTCGTACGTCGCCTTCCTGCGGGCCATCAATCTCGGGCCGACCCGGAAGTTCCCGAAGGTCGACATCGTCGCGGCCACCGAGGCGGCGGGTGGCACGGACGTCGCGACGCACATCAACACGGGCAACGTGCGGTTGACCATCGGGTTGCGCTCGCGGGCCAAGGTGGAGGCCGCGTTGGAGAAGGCCTACGAGGCGCAGGCCGGGTTCGCCGTCCCCACGATCGTCTTCACACCGGCCGAGCTGGTCGCGATCGCCGAGGATGCCCGTGAGCTGACGGCTTCCCGCAACGATCTCGAGCGGCACTATGTGTACCTCCTCAAGGAGGAACCGGACGCCGCGAAGGTGGCCGACGTCGAGGGGCGCAGCGACGACGTCAACGCCGTCGTGGTGCGTGGCCGGGCGGCGCACGTGCTGCTCGGTCCTGGCTACGAGGCCGGGGGAGTCGACCCCTACAAGCTCGAGAAGGCACTCGGTGTCGTCGCGACCAACCGCAACTTCAACGTCGTCACCACGCTCGCGCAGAAATGGGCAACCTGATCCACTGTGACACCATGGAGCCGTGACAACCGCGAGCCCTGTCGAGGTGGATCCGGGGGTCGAGCAGGACCTCTCCCTCGATGCGACCACGAGACTCGACACCCCTTGGGTGACGATCGTGTGGAACGACCCCGTGAACCTGATGTCCTACGTCACCTTCGTCTTCCAGAAGCACTTCGGCTACGGCAAGAAGAAGGCGGAGAAGCTGATGCACGAGGTCCACGAGGACGGCAAGTCCGTCGTCAGCACGGGCACGCGCGAGGAGATGGAGCGCGACGTCCAGGCCATGCACGAGTACGGCCTGTGGGCCACCCTGTCGAAGGCTGAGTGACGCACCTTGTCTGGTTTCGTCCGGCACCGCCGGAGCAAGCTCATCCACGCGACCTTCCCGGTCTTCGAGGCCGACCTGCTCCGCTCACTCGCCTCGCAGATCGTCGAGCTGCTCCACAACGAGTCGGCGATCCCGAGCGCAACGCGCGATCCGCTGGAGCAGATGCTGGACTTCTCGGGCCCGACCACCGAGCCGGAGGACCCCGTCCTGTTGCGGCTCTTCCCCAACGCCTACCGCGGCGACGAGGAGTCGGCGGGCGAGTTCCGCCGCTTCACCGAGGGCGCCCTGCGCGACGGCAAGTCCCGTGCCGCGGCGACGATCATCGACGTCCTCGAGGAGGCCGGGCTGCCGTCCGAGCCGACCGAGGAGGACCTCACGATCGATGTCGAGCTCGACCAGGAGACGGCGCTGGTCTGGATGCGCTCCTTCACTGACCTGCGGCTCGCCCTCGGCACCCGGCTGGGGGTCGAGGAGGGTGACGAGGACTACTGGGACGCGCTGCCCGACGAGGACCCCCGCGCCCAGGCCCACCACATCTACGAGTGGCTCGGCTTCCTGCAGGAGACCCTGGTCCACGCGGTGAGCTGAGCCCGCTCAGGCCGGCTTGACCGCGATCACCGGGCAGTGCGCGTCGAGGATGACCCGCTGTGCCACGCTGCCCATGAGCAGCTTCCCGACCGGGGTACGACGCCGCACACCCACCACCACCAGGTCGGCTCCCGCCGCCTCCGCCGCCGACACGACCGCCTCCGCGACATCCGGTACGACGTCGCGGTGCAGCTCGACGGAGATGCCCTCGGCCTGCAGTCGGTCGACGAGGTCGGTGATCTCCTCCTCGTGCGCGTAGCGGGTGTCGACCAGGCTGTCGCCGCGGGTGGCGTTGACCACGACGAGGCGGGCTCCTGCGGCGCGGGCGAGTGCCTCGGCGTACGCGATGGCGGCCTTGCCGTAGACGTCGGCGCTGTAGGCCGCGACCACGCAGGTCGGCTTGAGCGGGTTCGGCTGGTTCATCGCTCGACCAGTTCCTTGTTGTCGTTGCTGTCGCCGGGGGCGTCGAGCAGGGGGGATTCACTCGGGGACGGCTTGCGGGCACCGGTCACGGCCATCGCGACCAGCAGCAGTGCCATCACGGCGTAGACCACGACCGCCACCGGCTCGCTCCACAGCGTGGAGACGTCGCCCTGCGAGATCTTCAGCGCCGTGGTCAGTTGCTCCTCGATCTTCGGGCCGAGGATGACGCCGATGATCAGCGGCAGCACCGGGATGCCGAAGCGACGCATGAAGAAGCCGAGGGCGCCGATCGCCAGCAGCAGAGCGAGGTCGAAGGCCTGGAAGTTCACGCTGTAGGCGCCGAGTGAGGCGAAGAACAGGATGCCGGCGTAGAGGTAGGGCCGGGGGATCCGGAGCAACTTGGCCCACAGGGGCGCCATCGGCAGGTTGATGATGAGGAGCAGGGTGTTGGCCACGAACAGGCTGGCGAGCAGTGCCCAGACCAGGTCGGGGTGGTCGTCCATCAGGGTCGGACCGGTCTGGAAGCCGTAACCCTGCAGGGCGACCAGCATGATCGCCGCGGTGGCCGTGGTCGGCAGGCCGAGGGCCAGCAGGGGGACCAGGGTGCCGGCGGCCGAGGCGTTGTTCGCGGCCTCCGGACCGGCGACGCCTTCGATGGCTCCGTGCCCGAACTCCTCCGGGTGCCTGCTGAGCTTCTTCTCCGTCGCGTAGGAAAGGAAGGTCGGCAGCTCGGCGCCGCCGGCCGGCAGCGCGCCGAACGGGAACCCGAAGGCGGTGCCGCGCAGCCACGGCTTCCACGAGCGCCTCCAGTCCTCCTTGTTCATCCACGGTTGGCCGACGGGGATGATCTCCAGCGGCTTGTGTCGCAGGTGCGCGGCCACCCAGAGCGCCTCGCCGATCGCGAACAGCGCCACGGCGACGACCACGATGTCGATGCCGTCGGCCAGGAGCGGGTTCCCGAAGGTCAGTCGCGCCTGCCCGGTGCTGGTTCCGACCAGGCCGACGGCCAGGCCGAGGAACAGCGCGATGAAGCCGCGCAGCTTGGAGGATCCGAGCACCGCGGTCACGGCGAACAGGGCCAGCAGCATCAGTGCGAGGTACGACGGCGAACCCAGCGTCACGACGACGTCGGCGACGAAGGGGGTGACGACCCAGAGCAGGACGGTCGCGATGGTGCCGGCGACGAAGGACCCGATCGCCGCGGTGGCCAGGGCCTGTGATGCTCGACCGGCCTTGGCCATCTTGTTGCCCTCGATCGCGGTGATCACCGAGGACGACTCGCCGGGGGTGTTCAGCAGGATCGAGGTGGTCGAACCGCCGTACATGCCTCCGTAGTAGATGCCGGCGAACATGATGATCGCGCTGTCCGCGCCGACGCTGTAGGTCACGGGGAGGAGCAGGGCCAGGGTCATGGCCGGCCCGATGCCGGGGAGAACGCCGACGGCGGTGCCGAGCAGCACACCGATCGTCGCGAACAGCAGGTTCTCCGGGGTCAGCGCGGTGGCGAACCCGTCCAGGAGCAGGTCCATCAGAGCACTCCGTCCAGGATGCCGGCCGGGATCGGCACGCCGAGCAGGACGTAGAAGGCGTACCAGCTACCGACCGACAAGGCGACACCAACGGTGATGTTGCGCACCCAGTTGCGGCTGCCGAGCACGGTGGCTGCGCCGGCGAAGACGAAGGCGCCGGTGATCGCCCAGCCGAGCCAGTCGATCAGCAAGATGTTGCCGATGAGCACGAGAGCCAGCAGGCCGACCGTGCGCACGTCGGTGCCCTGGGTGAGGTCGATGTCCTCGCCCTCCTCGGCCTCGGGACGGTCGCCCCGTGCCGTGGCGACAGCGAGCAGGATGCCCAGCAGGACCAGCCCGCCGCCGACGATGAAGGGCAGCGTGTAGGGCTGGACCGGCTGGTCGGCGAATGCGTCATCGAGCATCGCTGCGTCGTACAGGACGTAGCCGCCGGCCAGGGCGAGGAAGGCCGCGAGGCCGTACTGCGCCTTGTCGATCAAGGGGTGGAGCGGGCGCTTGTCCGCCAGCTCCTCGGTGGTGGTGCTCATGCCAGTCCCAGCTCCTTCAGGGTGTCGGCGACGCGGGCGTCCTGTTCGGCGAGGAAGTCCTCGAACTCCTTGCCGGTGGCGAAGTTGTCCGTCCAGCCGTTGGCGTCGAGGGCCGCTCGCCACTCGTCGGTGTCGTGCATCTGGGTCAACCGGTCGACGAGGTACTCGCGCTGTTCGTCGGAGATGCCGGGCGGGGCGAGGACGCCGCGCCAGTTGGTGAAGACCAGGTCGACGCCGGCCTCGGTCAGGGTCGGGGCGTCGACCCCGGAGAGCCGCTCCTCGCCCGAGACGGCCAGGACGCGCAGCTTGCCGTCCTTGATCTGGCCCTCGAACTCGCCGAGGCCGGACATGCCGACGTCGATCTTCGAGCCGAGCAGCGCCGTGGTGAGCGGGCCGCCGCCGTCGTACGAGATGTAGTTGACGTCATTCGGGTTGATCCCGATCGTGTCCGCGAGCTGCATCGGGAAGAGGTGGTCCGGGCCGCCGTTGGTGGACCCGCCGCCGACGGTGAGTCCGCTCGGGTCGTCCTTCCACGCCTTGACGAGGTCGTCCAGCGTCTCGAGGGGCGAGTCGGCCGGGACGAGGATGCCTTCCTGCTCCTCGACGAGACGGGCGATCGGCGTCATCTTCAGCGGCGTCGCGTCCGACTTGTTCGTGTAGACCGCACCCACCACGCCGAGACCCATCAGCATCATCACGTCGTCGGCGCCCTTCTCGTTGAGGAGGCGTTGCATGGCGACGGTGCCGCTGGCGCCCTGGACGTTGGTGATCTCGAAACGTCCGGTGAGGTCGTTGTCCTCCAGGGCCTTCGCCGCGGCGCGGCCGGTGAGGTCGTAGCCGCCACCGACGCTGTTGGGGATCAACATCCGCAGTCGGCGGTTGTCGGGGTCGTCGGATCCGCGGGTCACCCCGCAGCCGCTGACGGCGGCGGCGAGGACGAGCGCGGTGAGCAACGCCAGGATGCGGAACATCCGACGACTCGGGTGCATGGGAACCTCCGTGCAGTTGGGGCGTGACCACCGTCACCGGCGATCCGTGCCAGCATGTCCGTGCGGTGTGGCGCCCGTCACGCTTGCGGACGCAAAGGAGGTTGTGGTCGTTGTGGTCGCACCTCTGACCTCCCGCTTCCGGCGCGGGGAGCTCACCCTCGCCGGCAAGGTCCTGCTCCTGCAGCTCGCCGTGATCGCTTTCCTGCTCACTGCCGTCGGTGTCCTGAGCATCCGTCAGTCCAACGCCGACTTCGCCGAGGAACGCGGCGTCCAGATGCGCTCCGTGGCCGACTACATCGCCGACCTGTCCCCCGTGCGTGACCCGCTGGAGGAGCTGGCGACCGATGGCTCCGGCGCCGTGGACATCGACCGCGTCCTGGCGCCGTACGCCGATCGCGGCGTCAGCCTGCTGAGCGCGGACGAGGTGATGGTCGTCGGGCTCGACGGCACGGTCCTCGCAGCAACCGACCCCAGCCGGGTCGGCCAGCGGGCCGAGCTCGGCGACAGCGACGCACTGGCCGAGGGGCGCGGCTGGACCGGCGACGTGGACTACGACGGTGAACGCGCCGTGGCCGGTCACGCGCCGGTCATCTCCGATGATCGCGGCACCCCGACGGTGGCGATCGTGGTGGCCGAGGTGACCTACCCGTCGCTGGCCGACCAGGTCGCCACCGCCGCACCCGACCTTGCCCTGTTCCTGGGACTGGGCGCGTTGCTCGGCCTCGCCGGCACCTGGGCGGTCTCGCGCGTCGTACGCCGGTCGACCCGCGGCCTCGGCACCACCGAGCTGGCCCATCTCGCCGACCAGCGCGAAGCACTCCTGCATGCCATCCGGGAAGGAGTGGTCGGCGTCGGCACCGACGGCCGGGTGACGGTGATGAACGACGCCGCGCTGGCCACGCTGGCGCTCGAGGGTGGCCCGGACCCGGTGGGTCGACCGGTCAGCGACCTCGGTCTCGATCCCCACGTCGTCGCCCTGCTCTCGGGCGAGGGCGCCGACGTGCGTGACGCCCTGGCGCTCGTCGGCAGCCGGGTGGTGGTGTTCAACCGGCGGCGGGCCTCGACGGGCGGGCGCGGCATGGGCACCGTCACCACGCTCCGGGACCGGACCGAGCTGGTCTCCCTCCAGGGCCAGCTCAGCTCGAACCTGTCGATCACCGACACCCTGCGCGCGCAGACCCACGAGTTCGACAACCGCCTGCACACCATCTCCGGGCTGGTCCAGCTGGGTGAGTACGACGAGGTGGCGACCCTCGTCGGCACCCTGACCCGGCACCGGGCGGAGGTCGGCGAGCGCGTCGCCAAACGGCTTGCTGATCCGGCAGTCGCGGCCCTGGTCATCGCCAAGCACGCAGTGGCCGAGGAGCGCGGGGTCACCCTCGAGCTCGACCCGGGCTCCCGGCTGCCCGCGCAGGCGCCGGACGTCGCGGCGGACCTGACGACGATCATCGGCAACCTGGTCGACAACGCCGTCGATGCCAGCGCCGGTTCGGGCGACCCGACGGTGGAGCTGTGGATCCACGCCAACACGGAGGCCGTGCACGTGCGGGTACGGGACAACGGTCCCGGCGTGCCGACGGACCTGCGTGAAGCGGTGTTCGTACGGGGCTTCTCCACGAAGCAGGAGGTGCTGGGAGGGCGCGGCATCGGGCTCCCGCTCGTCAGACTGATCTGCACCCAGCGCGGTGGTTCGGTGGTTGCCGACGAGGCCGAGCCGGGCACCGCCGGGGGCGCGGAGTTCCGCGTGGTCCTCCCCATCGGCTCGAGCGTCGGGAAGGATGGCCTTTCGTGACGGACCTGCGTGTGCTGGTGGTGGACGACGACTTCATGGTCGCCCGGATCCATGGCCGCTTCGTCGAACAGACCGACGGCTTCGAGGTCGTCGGCACCGCCCGCACCGGCGCCGAGGCACTGGAGATGGTCGGCACGCTGCAACCGGACCTGCTGCTGCTCGACGTGCACCTGCCGGACATCTCCGGCCTGGAGGTCCTCGAGCAGTTGCGGGGCCAGGGACGCGACGTCGCGGTCGTGATGGTGACCGCCGAGCGCGGTGCGGCGGCCGTGCGCGCAGCCCTCCACGGCGGAGCGCTGCAATATCTCGTCAAACCTTTCGAGTACGACGACCTGGCCGACCGGTTGCAGCGGGTGGCCGCCACTCTCGGGGCGCTGACCGGCGAGCCCGATCAGGCGACCATCGACCGGGCCTTCGGGACCGGCCGGCCGGGTGACGTCCCCACCGTGTTGCCGAAGGGCCTCAGCGCCGAGACGGCCGATCTGGTGCTGGAGGCAGCCCGCGCTGCATCGGAGATCTCCGCCTCGGAAGCTGCCGACGCGGTCGGCCTCTCCCGGGTCACTGCGCGTCGGTATCTCGAGCACTTCGTCGACACCGGCGCTGCCGAGGTGCGCCTCCAGTACGGCGGATCGGGCCGACCCGAACGCCGCTATCGCGTGACCCACTGAAGGACTCGGCGCTGGCCCACCCCCGAGCGGATGAGTGCGAAGTCGGTCACCCCCGCCCCCCGACGACCGTCCGCCGCGGTGGCCCGATGCCGGGCTGGGGGCCGGGAGCCAATACCCTGACAGGGTGTTGCAGATCGACCGGACGACGTACGACGCGATTGTCGAGCACGCCAAACGGGACCACCCGGTGGAGGCGTGCGGGATGGTCGTCGGTCCGATCGGTGCCGATCGGGCCGAGCGCTTGATCGAGATGGTCAATGCGGCTGGCAGTCCGACGTTCTACGAGTACGACTCCACGGACCTGTTGCGCCTCTATCGCGAGCTCGACGACCGCGACGAGGAGCCGGTGGTGATCTACCACTCTCACACTGCGACCGAGGCGTACCCGAGCGTCACCGACATCAACCTGGCCGGCGAGCCCGGGGCCCACTACGTGCTCGTCAGCACGCAGGAGCACGGGAATAACGCGGGCCCGGTGGAGTTCAGGTCCTACAGAATCATCGACGGCGTCGTCACCGAGGAATCGGTCGAGGTCGTTGCCACGTTGTCTACAGAGGAGACTGGCTGACATGGCCATCGAGGTCCGGATCCCGACCATCTTGCGCACCTACACCGGTGGCGAGAAGGCCGTCAGCGCCGAGGGCGCCAACCTGAGTGCTGCCATCGACTCGCTCGAGGCCAACCACCCGGGCATCAAGGACCGGCTCGTCGAGGACAAGGGTGCGGGCATCGAGCTGCGCCGCTTCGTCAACGTCTACATCAACGACGAGGACGTCCGCTTCATCGGCAGCCTCGACGCCGAGCTCTCCGACGGTGACCAGATCGTCATCCTGCCGGCTGTTGCTGGCGGAGCCGCCTGAGCACATGGTCCGTTACGACAGCCTGATCACCTCCGTCGGCAACACGCCGCTGGTGGGGCTGCCGCGACTCTCCGCACCGTTCAACACCGGCGCCGAAGGCGCACCGGAGATCCGGATCTGGGCCAAGCTCGAGGACCGGAACCCGACCGGCTCGATCAAGGACCGACCGGCGCTGAAGATGATCGAGGTGGCCGAGAAGGAGGGCCTCCTCCGTCCCGGCTGCACGATCCTCGAGCCCACCTCGGGCAACACCGGCATCTCGATCGCGATGGCTGCGAAGCTCAAGGGCTACCGCACCGTGTTCGTGATGCCCGAGAACACCTCCGAGGAACGCCGCCAGATCCTGTGCATGTGGGGCGCCGAGATCGTCTCGAGCCCGGCCGCCGGCGGCTCCAACGAGGCGGTCCGGGTCGCGAAGCAGATCGCTGCCGAGCACCCCGACTGGGTGATGCTCTACCAGTACGGCAACGCCGCCAACGCCCTGGCGCACGAGGAGGGCACCGGACCCGAGATCCTGGCGGACCTGCCCTCGATCACGCACTTCGTCGCCGGACTCGGCACCACCGGCACCCTGATGGGTGTCAGCCGGTTCTTCCGCGGCGCCAAGCCGGACGTCACGATCGTGGCTGCGGAGCCCCGCTACGGCGAGCTGGTCTACGGCCTGCGCAACCTCGACGAGGGCTTCGTGCCCGAGCTGTACGACGCCGAGCTGATCGACAGTCGCTTCTCGGTGGGCCCGCGCGACGCCGTACGACGCGTCCGTGAGCTGTTGGACCTGGAAGGCATCTTCGCCGGCATCTCCACGGGCGCGATCCTGCACGCCGCGCTCGGCCAGGCCGCCAAGGCGATGAAGGCCGGGGAGTCCGCGGACATCGCGTTCGTGGTGTGCGACGGCGGCTGGAAGTACCTCTCCACTGGTGCCTACGAAGGCACCGTCGACGATGCCGAGGAACGTCTCGAGGGCCAGCTCTGGGCTTGATGCCCTAGTTGCGCCAGGCCAGGTCCTGGTCCTGGTTCCACAGGCTGCCCGTCACCGGCCCCAGGCCGAGGATGTCGAGGCTGGCGTTGGCCAGGTCGCCGTTGCGGATCGGCTGCGGTGACGCCGCGAACCCCGGCTGGACCAGGTCGGGCCAGGCCCGGGTCGGGTTGAGCTCGTAGAGCGGCACGTTGTCGACGCCCGCTCCCCAGAAGGCGAAGGGCACGCGGAAGTTGTGCCAGTCGGTGGCGTTCGCATGGTCCTTCGTGCCGGGAACGCCGCCGTGGTCGGACGTGAACACGATGTAGGTGGACCTGCTCAGCGCCGCGTCCCCGCGGATCTGGCGCATGATCGAGCCGACCAGCCGGTCGACGTACGCGACGGCGTCGAGGTACTGCGTGCTCATCCAGCCGTAGGTGTGGCCGCGCTGGTCGGGCAGGCCGAGGTGGAGGAAGTAGAAGCTGCGCCGCGCGGAGCCGAGGTCGGCGCGCAGGGCGCGGGTGGTCGCGAGGTTCTGCTCGACCTTGATCACGCTCTTGTCGACCGACACCGGCCACGAACGGTCGAACAGGGCGAACTTGCTCTTCGTCGCGAAGACCGCCGTCCGGCCGCCGGCCTGCTTGACCTTCTGGAAGACCGAGGAGACGTCGTGTCCGGCCGCCTCCTGCACGGTCTTCGTGGTCGTGTCGCTGTTCCAGGTCACGCCGTGGCCGCCGTACGCCGCGCTGATCCGACGACCGGTGACCATCGACGTGTGGTTCGGCAGGGTCACCGTCATCTCGACCTGGGTGCGGGCGTTCGTCGTGCCGGCACCCTGGTCGTAGATCAACTTGTGGAGGTACGGCGTCCTCGCCCGGCCGAGCTTCGTGAGCGCCGAGGGGTTGAGGCCGTCGACCGAGATCGCGACGACGTGATTGCCGTTCAGGGCGGCTCTCGCCTGCAGCGGCGCCGCGACAGGTTCGGCTGTCGCAGCGGCGGGCGTCGGCGTCGGGCCACCGAGGTGGGCCAGGGCAAGTGAGCAGGCGAGGACGGTCGAGGCGACGAGCGCACACGTCCGGGGCCGCCCTCCGCGGCGTTCGGATGTCACTGGACGAGCCTACGTCCCGAACGTGATCTCGATCCCGGAATGCCGACTGCGGGGGTGTCGACGCCGTAGTCTGACCGGGTGCCGCACCTCGACCGCGTTGACGTCGACGCCCCGATCGGGATCTTCGACTCCGGATTCGGTGGGCTCACGGTCGCTCGATCGGTCATCGACCAGCTCCCGCACGAGTCGATCACCTACGTCGGCGACACCGCTCGCCAGCCCTACGGGCCCAAGCCGATCGGCGAGGTGCGGGAGTACGCCCTCGAGTGTCTCGACCACCTCGTCGAGCAGGGCGTGAAGGCTCTCGTCATCGCCTGCAACTCCGCCAGCGCGGCGATGCTCCGCGACGCGCGTGAGCGCTACGACGTGCCGGTCGTCGAAGTCATCTACCCGGCCACCCGGCGCGCGGTGGCCGCGAGTCGCAATGGTCGCATCGGCGTGATCTGCACCCGGTCCACCGCGGAGTCGATGGCCTACGACGACGCCTTCGCCGCCGCACCACAGATCTCCCTGACGACGCGCGCCTGCCCGCGCTTCGTCGACTTCGTCGAGGCCGGCGTGACCGGCGGCGACGAGCTGATCGCGGTCGCCCACGAGTACCTCGACCCGCTGAGCGAGCTCGGCATCGACACCCTGATCCTCGGCTGCACCCACTACCCGCTGTTGACGGGCGTCATCTCCTACGTGATGGGCGACGACGTGACCCTGGTCAGCAGCGCGGAGGAGTGCGCCAAGGACGTCTACCGGATGTTGGCCGACAGCGGCCTGATGCGGCCGACCGGCGCGCCGTCGTACTCCTTCGTGACGACGGGTGCTCCGGCCGAGTTCGAGACGATCGGGCGCCGATTCCTCGGTCCCGAGCTGGTGGCTGCCGGACAGTTCGCAGGGGGTGTGTTTTGACGGTTGACGACAGCGGCGCCGTGGCGCCGGAGACGACGCTTCTGCGCGTTCCCGAAGGCGAGGACGAGCGTTCGATCAAGCTCACGATCGTCGGATGTTCGGGGTCCTACCCGGGGCCGGACTCGCCGGCCAGTTGCTATCTCGTGCAGGCGACCGACGGGCTGCGCACCTGGAGCATCGTGCTCGACATGGGCAACGGCGCGCTCGGTGTCCTGCAGCGCTATGTCGACCCGCTCAAGGTCGACGCGGTCTTCATCAGTCACCTGCACGCCGATCACTGCGTCGACATGACCAGCTACTACGTCCTGCGCAAGTACCACCCCAAGGGCAGCCAGCCGAAGATCCCCGTCTGGGGTCCGAAGGGCACGGCCAAGCGGCTCGCGAAGGCCTACGACCTGCCCCGCAAGCCGGGCATGAAGGAGGAGTTCGAGTTCCACCTCTACGGCGCCCCGATCACCATCGGACCGTTCCTCATCGAGTCCTGGGCGGTGCCGCACCCCGTGCCGGCGTACGGCCTGAGGCTGACGGCGTTCGGCAAGACCCTCGCCTACAGCGGTGACACCGGTCCCACCGAGGTGCTCGATGAGATCGCGGCCGACGCGGACCTGTTCCTGTGCGAGGCGTCCTTCCGCTCGTGCGACGACAACCCGCCGGAGCTGCACCTCACCGGTCGCGAAGCGGGCGAGGCCGCAACGCGGTCCCGGGTGAAGCGCCTGGTCGTCACGCACGTGCCGCCGTGGCACGACGCCCAGGAGATGCTCGCCGAGGCCACCGCGTCGTACGACGGCCCGACCGAGCTCGCCGCACAGGGCGTCGTCTACACGCTCTGATCAGTCCTCGGCGTCGCGGATGCACAACGCGATCTGCACCCGATTGGTCGTCTGGAGCTTCTCGAAGAGCTTCGAGACGTGACCCTTCACCGTCGGTACCGACAAGAACAGCTCGGCCGCGATCTCGGCGTTGGACAGGCCGCGACCCACGGCGCGGGCCACGTCGAGCTCGCGTTCGGTGAGCAGGTCGAGCCGGCGCTGCGCGTCGGCTGCGCGGCCGTCGGGAGAGGCGCTGCGGACCCGTTCGATGAGCGTGCGCGTCACGGACGGCGACAGCATCGGATCGCCCTGGGCCACCTTGCGGAGTGCGGCCACGATCTCGGCGGGCGGGGTGTCCTTGAGCAGGAACCCGTCGGCACCGGCCGCAAGGGCACCGACCACGTAGTCGTCGGCATCGAACGTGGTCAGCACGATCACCCGCGGCGGGTTCGGGTCGCTGTGCAGGAGGCGGGTCGCCGCGAGTCCGTCCAGGACCGGCATCCGGATGTCCATCAGCACGACGTCAGGGGAGACCTCGCGGGCCAGGGCGACACCGGCGCGTCCGTCGGCGGCCTCGCCGACGACGGCGAGGTCCGACTGTCCCCCGAGCATGAGCGCGAGGGCCGAGCGAACGAGCGGGTCGTCGTCGACGACGATCACGCGGATCTGGTCGCTCACTCGCCGCTGCCCTCACTGCCCTGGTTGCCCGTGGCGGAATCTGCCGCTGACCACGGTAGCCACGTGCGCAGCACGAAGACCTGGGGAGCGGGCGGGCTGGTCGGCTCCTCGATGCCGTGGGCCAGCCATCCGCCGCGCAGCTCGGCGCGTTCGGTGAGGCCGACCAGGCCCAGGCCTGCGCCCGGGGTTCGGGTCGGGCCGAATCCGATGGCGTTGCGCAGCACGAGCTCGACGCCCGCGTCGGGCGAACCCTCGAGCGTGATCCGCAGGGTGGCGGCCGGGGCGTGCTTCGAGGCGTTGGTGATCCCTTCCTGCACGATCCGGTAGACCGTCCGTCCGACGACGTCGGGGAGTGGCGTGGTCAGCCGGTCGTCGTAGGCGATGGCGGTGCCGGTGTCGCGAGCGTCCTGGATCAGCGCCGTCAGGTCGTCGTACGTCGGCTGCGGGCCGGTCAGGGGGGTGCCGGTCTCCTCGCCGCGGAGGACGCCTAGCACCTCGCGCAGGTCGGTCAGGGCCTCGTGTGCCTTGGCCTGGATGACGGCCACGCTGCTGCGCATCTCGGCGGCGGTGAGGTCCTCGCGGAAGGTGAGTGCGCCGGCATGCATCGAGATCTGCGAGATCCGGTGGGCGAGCACGTCGTGCATCTCACGGGCGATCCGTGCCCGTTCGGTCGACCGCGCCTGGGTGGCCCGCAGGTCGCGTTCGGCCTCGGCGGTCTCGGCCCGCTGGCGCAACGTCCAGAGGAGTTCGCGCCGGGAGCCGATGAACATGCCCCAGGCGAGAGCGGCCGCCACGAACGCGACGGTGAAGACGGTGATCAGCCAGACGGGGTCCGCTTCCGTCACCGGCTGAACCTGGTAGTAGACCCAGGTCATGGCGAGGTTGAGCGCGCCGATCACGAGGACCTGCCACCAGCGACGGCGGGTGGCGAGCGAGACCGTTGCGAGCAGGATCGCGCCGGCACCGATGGAGGTGAGCGGGGTCAGCAGTGTGGCAATGACGGCGACCGCCATCGGCCAGCGTCGACGCCACCACACCATCACGAACACGGCGATGCCGACGACGATGTCGAGGAGGAACAACCACTCCCGATCGCTCTCGGTCTGGTTCTCCACCACGGGAGCCCAGACGATGGCGCCGATGACGAGGGCGAGCAGGTAGCGCCACAGATGGCCGTACCAGCGCAGCTGTGGCTGGAAGTCACTTCCCCCGTTCATGGTCCGAGGCTAGGGCCTGACGGTGTGCGGCCGGCAGCGCCCGGGGGCGGACGCGAACCCTACTTTGGTCTGAGGCGTTCGGGCCGCGAGTCCGATGTGTGCGTCCCGGTCGGTGGGGCAGGCTGGGCGCATGATCACAGTGGATCAACTCACCAAGACCTACGGCGACTTCGTCGCTGTCGACAACATCAGTTTCGCCTGCCAGCCCGGCCGAGTGACGGGCTTCCTCGGCCCGAACGGCGCCGGCAAGTCCACTTCCATGCGGATCATGGTCGGCCTCACGCCGCCTACGCAGGGGTCGGCAACGATCGGCGGACTGAGCTACCAGGACATCCCGAACCCAGGGCGCCACGTCGGCGTACTCCTGGACGCGTCCGCACAGCACGCCGGCCGTACCGGGCGGGAGATCCTGACGATGGGTGCCCTGACGATGGGCCTGCCAAAGTCTCGTGTCGACGAGATGCTGGCGCTCGTCGGGCTCTCGGACGACGAGGCCAAGCGTCGGCTGCGCAACTACTCGCTCGGCATGAAGCAGCGCCTCGGCATTGCACATGCCCTGCTGGGTGACCCTTCGGTACTGATCCTCGATGAGCCCGCCAATGGGCTCGACCCGGCCGGCATCCGCTGGATGCGTGGGCTGTTGAAGGGGTACGCCGACCGTGGCGGCACCGTGCTGCTGTCCAGCCACCTGCTGCACGAGGTCGAGCTGATCGCCGACGAGATGATCCTCATCGGCCACGGCCGGATCGTCGCCCAGGGCGACAAGAAGACCCTGCTCGCCAGCCGTTCAGGTACGGCGAGCGCGTTGGTCACTTCGCTCGACAACGGCGGCCTCGGTGCCGCCCTGACCGCCGCTGGCCACTCCGTCACACCGATGGGTACCGGCCTGAAGGTCGGAGCAAGCCCGGAACAGGTGGGTCGTGCGGCCCTCCAGGCAGGTGTCGTCCTCACCGACCTCAGGGATGGCGGAGCCAGCCTCGAAGACCTGTTCCTCGAACTGACCTCGTCCACGCAGCGTGACGCCTTCCCGGCAGGAGCCCCCGCATGAGTACCTCAGTCGTTCCGCCCGCGCCCGCGGCCCTGGGCCGGCCCGTCCTCGACATCAGTGGCACGCCTGCGATCCCGTTCTGGCGGGAGGTCCTCGTCGAGCTGCGCAAGTCCTACAACACCCGCGCGGGCGTCTGGTACCTGCTCAGCATCGCCATGATCATTGCGCTCATCGAGGCAGTCATCCTGATCGTGGCCCTCGTGCAGGACAACGTCGTGCTGTTCGAGGACAACGCGTTCATTGCAGGCACGGTGACGGTCCTGTTGCTGCCGGTGCTGGCGATCATGCTGGTGACCAGTGAGTGGACCCAGCGCAGCGCCATGGTGAGCTTCACCCTGGAGCCGCGGCGTGCCCGGGTCGTGGTGGCCAAGCTGGTGGTGAGCCTGGGCTTCGTCGTGGCGACGTTGGTCATGATGCTGCTCGTCGCCGTGGTTGCCACCGGTATCGCGGAGATCGTGCAGCCGGAGTTGACCGACTGGAGCTTCGAGATCAAGTACCTCTTCGGGTTCGCGATCTTCCAGGCAGTGACGATGACGATCGGCTTCGCGTTCGCGGCGCTCTTGCTGAACACTCCCGCCGCAATCGTGCTCTTCTTCCTCTACTGGTATCTCCTCCCGATCCTGCTGGCAGCCATCGGCGGGATCAGCGAGAGCCTCGGCAACACGCTGGAGTGGATCAACTTCCAGGTCGCGATCGGTCCGCTCACCGAGTGGGAGATGAACACCGGTGAGGAGTGGGCCAAGCTCATTGTGTCCGGCCTGATCTGGATTGTTCTTCCGCTCGGACTGGGCATCGCCCGGATCCTGCGCGCAGAGGTGAAGTAGGAGCTTCTCGAGGGTTTGACCGGTCCGGCCGACGGTAGGTTCCGTGGGCCGGTCGGCATGTGCCGGGGTTCATATCCCTCGAGCAAGACCTGCCGCACCTACTTCGACCGTGAGTTGACCAAGGCCGCATGGAAGGTGATGAAGCCACTTGCGGGCGACCCCGCCAAGGCCGCCAAGTCCGCGAAGCGGTTCTGCAGCCGTGGAAGCGGCTACGCAAAGGTTGCCTGCCTGGCCGCGATGGCGGCGGTCTACGTCGTCACCAAGCAGATCAAGCAAGCGGCGTCGGGCAACGACTGCTGGGCCTTCCGGTACCGGCTCGGTGTTCGGCCGCCCTTCACCTTCATGTACTCCTACGTGAGCGACACCAGCGCCTGCCGGACCTGATCGCCGCGCCCACGTCGAGATTCAGTCGCTTGCCGGGTGCATGGACTGACTTGATGTGGGTATGAAACAGGAAGATGTGGTCTCCTGCCGTTCCCGGGTCGGCACGAGATCGAACTGAAACGGTCACCGGGCGTTGTCGGACACGACACCGCCCGGTGACCGTTTGCTTTCCCGGTCCCGCGACGGTGTGCGCGTGGGCAACGGATACCTGCGTTTCGCCGCTCTCGGCGACAGCACCACCGTCGGTCTCGGTGACCCCGTCCCCGGCGGGGAGTGGCGGGGCTGGGCCCGGCTGCTGACCGAGTCACTCATGTCGTCGTACGACGTCTCGTTCTGCAACCTCGCCATCTCCGGAGCGACCGCTGCGATCGTTCGAGAGCAACAACTCGACCAGGCTCTCGCGCACCGTGCGGATCTTGCGTCGCTGCTCGTGGGGGTCAACGACACGCTGCGGTCGACCTGGAACCCCGATCGGCTGCGTGCGGACCTGCTCGAGATCGCTGGGGCGCTGGTCGACGGCGGCGCGACCCTGATGACTGCCCGGTGGCACGACCACGGGGCCGTGCTCGGCCTGCCGCGGATGGTGGTGCGACCGATCAACGAGCGGATCGCCGTCGTGAACGAGGTGTACGACGAGGTCCACGCGATCCATGGCGGGCTTCGCCTGGACCTCGCGCTGCTGCCGGAGGTGCTGCAGCGTGAGTGCTGGTCGATCGACCGGTTCCATCCCTCCGAGCTCGGCCACCGCGCCCTGGCCCGCGCGTGGGCGCTGCGCCTCCGGGCGGCCGGTTACGACGTGCCGTTGCCCGATCTGGAGCCGTCGGGGGGCTGTCCTCCGAGCTGGCGACGCGACGTCGCCTGGATGGTGACGGAGGGCGCGCCCTGGTTCGGTCGAAGGGCCCGCGACCTCGGGCCGTGGGCGGTGCGTCGGGCGATCGGGGCCGGTCGCTGAGCAGCCGATAGCGTGAGCCACATGAGTACCCGTGAGGATGGCCGTGCCGACGACGAGCTCCGACCCGTCAAGATCACCCGCAACTGGCTGGACCACCCGGCCGGGTCGGTCCTGATCGAGTTCGGCAAGACCCGCGTGCTGTGCGCCGCGTCCGCCTCCCCGGGGGTGCCGCGCTGGCGCAAGGGCTCGGGCCTGGGCTGGGTGACGGCGGAGTACGCCATGCTGCCGGCCGCCACGAACACCCGCTCGGACCGTGAGTCGGTCAAGGGCCGGATCGGTGGCCGCACCCACGAGATCAGCCGGCTGATCGGCCGTTCCCTGCGCGCCGTCATCGACGACGAGGCGCTCGGCGAGAACACCATCCAGATCGACTGCGACGTGCTCCAGGCCGACGGCGGCACCCGCACGGCAGCCATCACCGGTGCCTACATCGCGCTGGCCGACGCCTGCGCGACGCTCGGTGTGTCCGGTGCGCTGACCGACTCGGTGGCCGCGATCAGCGTGGGCATCATCGACGGCGTACCGCGCCTGGACCTGCCGTACGTCGAGGACGTCCGCGCCGAGACCGACATGAACATCGTGATGACCGGCGCCGGCAAGTTCGTCGAGGTGCAGGGCACCGCCGAGGGCGCTGCCTTCGACCGCGCCGAGCTCGACGCCCTGCTGAGCCTGGGCGAGAAGGGCTGCGTCGACCTGACGCACCTGCAGCGGGAGGCGCTGGGCGAGCTCGGTGGCTGAGCCGACCCGCGTCCTGGTCGCCTCGCGCAACCTCAAGAAGGTCGAGGAGATGCGGCGGATCCTCGCTGAGCACCTCGAGGCTGCCGGCGGGGTCGAGGTCGTCGGCCTCGACGACGTCGCGACCTTCGACGAACCGGTCGAGGACGAGCCCACCTTCGAGGGCAACGCATTGCTCAAGGCCCGCGCGGGCGTCGCCGCCACCGGCCTGCCGACGATCGCCGACGACTCCGGCCTCTGCGTCGACGCGCTCAACGGGATGCCCGGCGTGCTCTCCGCCCGCTGGGGCGGCCCCCCGAAGAGCGACGATCGCAACAACGAGCTGCTCCTGGCCCAGCTGAGCGACGTACCGGACGAGCGTCGTACGGCGCACTTCGCGTGCGCCGTCGCGCTGGTCCACCCCGACGGCCGTGAGCTCGTCGTCGAGGGCAGGATGGACGGCCGCGTGATCCGCGAGGTGCGGTGGAGCGGCGGCTTCGGCTACGACGTGCTGTTCGTCGCCGACGAGTTCCCCGACGTCACCACCGCGGAGTTGTCCCGTGAGGACAAGGACGCCATCTCGCACCGAGGCAGGGCGTTGCGCGAGATCGCGCCGCTGGTGGCGCAGTTGCTCGCTTGAGGTGCTGGCCGAGACGGTTCGATACGACCGTGCAATTGACGAGCGGCACGCCCGCGAGTTGGCTCGGGCTCGGCACGACCGAGATTGAACTGGGTGCCGAAGGCGGGACTTGAACCCGCACGCCCTGGGGCACGGCATCCTAAATGCCGCGTGTCTGCCAATTCCACCACTTCGGCCGCAACGACCGCTGAGTCTAGGCGGTGCGGGTCACTGCGGTTACGGGTGTACCTCCCGCTGCTCCGGCCGGCGAAGTTGGGCGTCTGACGGTGACAGTTCGGGCACAAGAACCGCAGGTTCGTCGCCTCGTTGTTCAGGAAGTCTCCGTCGATGTGGTCGACATCCAAGGTCAAGGGCTGGCCCATCCAGGTGCCGTCGTTTCCACATGAAGCGCAGACGTGGGGCCGACCGATCTCCATGAGAACCCGTTTGAGGGCATGTGGCTTTTCTCGCGCGCTGCCGTCTGGCAGGCGGATCAGGACTTGTGACGGCTGACGCTTGTGGGGAATGTGGTTCGGAACGTAGGGACGAAAATGGGATGTGTCGATCCCCAGAGCCTTGATGGTTCGACTGACGTGGGGCGGGCGCGGCCAGGAGGCCACGCCCGCTGCTGCGGTGCTTCAGGTCTTTCAGCTCACGACGTCCACTGCCAGACGCTGAGGATCTCTTCGAACTTCGTACGCACGTCCTCGTCGCCCTTCTTGTAGGAGACGGTGATGGAGTATCCCTTGTCGCCACTGATCACCAGCCGTGAGACCTGGTGCACCTCGACGCCGCCCTCGTTGGTGCGGGCGATCTCGACCCCGAGGGCCGTCTGGCCATCGATCGAGACGTTGGCGATGTCCTGGATGTCGGCGCTCGCGTCGCTGGAGACCAGGGCCTTCTTCCAGTTCTCCTTGAGATCGTTCGGGTCGGTGTAGCCGTAGGCCGACTGGGTCTCGACGATCACGTTGCCGCGGGCGGTGTTGAACGTGCTGCCCCAGAGGAAGACCTTGTCGAGCGTGCTCAGGCCGGGGTTCTGGGCGGTGAACTCAGCGGTGCCGTCGGTCCAGCCGGTCGGGACCGAGACCTGGTAGCCGAGGCCTTCGATCTTCGGTCCGCCGAGGTCGGCGACGTCGTCGCTCGGCTCTTCGGACGAACTCTCGGACGGGTTGTCGGTGCTGCCGCTCTCGCTGCTCGACGCCGACGGGTCGTCGTTCGCGCTCGGGTCGTCGTCGCCCCCGTTGGCGAGCACGAGGCCGATGATGCCGCCGACGACCACGACCAGGGCGACCACGGCAGCCGCGATGATCAGGCCGGTGTTGCTCTTCTTCTGCGGCGGTGTCGGCTGCGACCAGCCACCGGCGGCGTACGACGGGGTGGGGTTGCTCCAGCCGGCGCCACCGGACTGCTGGTGCACCACGTTGGTCGGCGAGCTCGGCTGGTGCGGCGGCGACATGATCGGCTGCTGCGGCGGGGCCACCGGCGACTGCATCGGCGGCGGGGTCGGCGCGGTGCCGCCAGGTCCGTGGCTCGGGGGCGCGGTCGTGCCGGCCTCCGGGTCCAGCCCGGTCACGAGGGTCTCGGGGACCTTGCCGAGGGCGAAGCCGAGGACGGCGACCGCCCACTGGCAGCCGCGGACGTCGGCGCTGCCGCGGTCGCGGGCCAGGCGCTGACCGGCGGACTCGACGGCGTCGGCGGGGTTCGCGCCGCTGTCGAGCATCGTCAGCATGCCGTCGAGGGCGCCCAGGCGCACCGCGTCGGTGAGCAGGTTGATCGTGCCGCTGGACGCCTGGCCCTCGTCGAGGTAGTCGTCGAGCGACCCGCGGAACGCCGCAGCGTCCCGGAAGAGGTCGTGCCCGTGGTCGCGTGCGAGGTCGGCGAGCGACTCGTGCAGCTTCATCAGTTGTCCTCTGAGGTGGGTACGGGAAGGCCGAGGTCCCGGCGGAGCTTGGCGACGTGTCCGGTCGCCTTGACGTTGTACTGGGCGATCTCGATCGCACCCTCGGCACCGACGACGAAGGTGGACCGGATGACTCCCTGCACAATCTTGCCGTACAGCTTCTTCTCGCCATAGGCGCCGTAGGCCTGGTGCACGGCGAGATCGGTGTCGGACAGCAGCGTGATGGTGAGTCCGTCGCGCTCACGGAACTTCGCCAGCTTGGCGGGCGTGTCCTTGGAGACACCGAGGACGGTGTAGCCGGCGGCCTGGAGGGCGTCGAGGGAGTCGGTGAAGTCGCAGGCCTGCTTGGTGCACCCGGGCGTCATGGCGGCCGGGTAGAAGTAGACGATCACCTTGCGGCCCTCGGCCACCAGGGCAGCGAGGGAGACCTCGTCGCCGGCGTCCGAGGTGAGGGTGAAGTCGGGCGCGGTGTCGCCGGGGGACAGGCGGACCGGGTCGCTCATGGGCTTCCAACTCCTGACAGGGTCATGCTGTTGCAAACAGCATGCAATAAGGTGAATGTGCTCGTGACCATCTAACTACCCCATGGACGTCCGTCCGAACACAGGAGTGCTGCGCATGCATGTGCCCGATGGCTTCTTCGACGCACCGACCTCGGTCGCGACGGGTGTCGTGGCTGCTGCCGGGGTGGGCGTCGCGTTGCGCAAGGCCCGCGCGGAGCTCGATGACCGGACCGCTCCGATGGCCGGCCTGGTGGCCGCTTTCGTGTTCGCGGGACAGATGATCAACTTCCCCGTGGGCGCCGGCACCAGTGGGCACCTGCTCGGGGGAGCGCTGGCCGCCGTTCTGGTCGGCCCCTGGACAGGAGCCCTCTGCGTGAGCGTCGTCCTGCTCGTCCAGGCCCTGTTCATGGCCGACGGAGGACTGACCGCGCTCGGCACCAACATCACGCTGATGGCCCTGGTCGGTGCGTTCGTCGGGTACGGCGTCTTCCGGCTCGTGCTCGCGGTGCTGCCCAAGCGGCTCGGCTCGGTGCCCGTGGCGGCCGCGCTCGGCGCGCTCGTCTCAGTGCCCACGGCCGCCGCCGCCTTCACCCTGCTCTTCGCGATCGGCGGCACCGCCGACGTCGCGACCGGCAAGGTGCTCGCCGCGATGGTCGGCTGGCACCTGGTGATCGGCATCGGCGAGGCGGTCATCACCGGCCTGGTCGTGAGCGCCGTGATCACCTCCCGCCCCGACCTCGTCCACGGCGCCCGGGGCGTCCGCGGCAGGCGAGCCCCTCTGCTGACCGAGGAGGTCCCGGCATGAAGACGCGGACCTTCCTGCTCGCCGGCCTGCTGGCCGCCCTCCTGATCGCCGGCGTCGCGAGCTACTACGCCAGCAGCCACCCCGACGGCCTCGAGTACGTCGCAGGCAAGACAGGTTTTCTCGACTCGGCCGACGAGGAACCGGTGAGCACCGACAGCCCGTTCGCCGACTACGAGACGTCGGGGGTCGACAACGCCCGCCTCGGCGGAGGTCTCGCCGGTGTGGCCGGAGTGCTCCTCACCCTGGTCATCGGCGGTGGCCTCTTCCGCGTCCTGCGGCGCCGCGAAGAGCCGACGACCGTCGACGCCGGCTGAGCCCGTGGGCGCAGGACACGGGCACCGCCTCCACTTCCACGGTCACTCGGCTGTCCACCGCGCACCCGCACATCTGAAGATCCTGCTGCTCCTGGCGTTCGTGCTGGCTGTCGTCGCCACGCCGCGGGAGTGGTACCCCGTCTTCGGTGGCCATCTCCTGCTCCTGCTCGCCGTGATCGTCGCGTCGCGGGTGCCCTTCCGCTACCTGCTGCCGCGCATGGTGCTCGAGGTGCCGTTCCTGGTCTTCGCGGCGCTGATCCCGTTCGTCGCGGAGGGGCCGCGGGTAGCGGTGCCGCTGCCCGGAGGGCTGGAGCTCTCCTTGTCGGAGTCCGGCCTCGTGGCTGCATGGGGGCTCGCCGTCAAGGGCACCCTCGGCGTGCTCGCCTCGCTGACCCTGGCCGCCACCACCGAGCCGACCGAGGTCCTGCGCGGCCTGCAGCGGCTGCGCATGCCCGAGCTGCTGGTGCAGATCATGGGCTTCATGGTCCGCTACCTCGACGTCGTGAGCGCCGACCTGGGCAGGATGATCACGGCGATGAAGTCCCGTGGAGTCGACCCCCGGTCGCCGCGCCAGTGGCCCGCCCTCGCGCGCACCCTCGGCGCCCTGTTCGTGCGTTCCTACGAGCGGGGCGAGCGGGTGCACCTCGCCATGCTGTCGCGCGGGTACGACGGCCGGCTGCCCGATCTCGATACGCCGCCTCGTTCCTCGGCGGCTACTCGATCACCCTGGGTGCATTCATGACGCCCGTGCTGGACGTCCGCGGCCTCGCGTTCGCCTACCCCGACGGCCATCAGGCCCTCTTCGGGGTCGACCTGCACGTCCACCAAGGCGAACGGGTGGCGTTGCTGGGCCCCAACGGCGCCGGCAAGACCACGTTGGTGCTGCACCTCAACGGGATCCTGTCCGGAGAGTCCGGCCACGGCATGGGAGCTGTCGCGGTCAGTGGCCTTCCGGTCACGAAGAAGAACCTGCTGGAGATCCGTCGCCGGGTGGGCATCGTGTTCCAGGACCCTGACGACCAGCTGTTCATGGGCTCGGTCCGCGCCGATGTCGCCTTCGGCCCTGCCAACCTCGGTCTCAAGGGTGCCGCCCTCGACAAGCGGGTGATGGACGCCCTCGAACAGGTCGGCATGGCGGCGTACGCCGATCGTCCGCCGCACCACCTGTCCTTCGGGCAGCGTCGTCGGGTCGCGGTCGCCACCGTCCTCGCGATGGAACCGGAGATCCTGGTGCTCGACGAGCCGAGCTCGAACCTCGACCCGGCATCGCGCCGTGAGCTGGCCGACATCCTGCGCGGCCTGGACGTCACCTTGCTGATGGTCACCCACGACCTGCCCTACGCACTCGAGCTCTGTCCGCGGGCGGTGGTGCTGAGCGCCGGCAAGGTCGTCGCGGACGGTACGACGTACGACGTGCTCACTGATGACGCCCTCATGCGTGCCCACCGGCTGGAACTCCCTTGGGGCTTCGACCCGCGGAACATCTCGATTGATAGCCTGCCCCGGTGAGCAATCAGCCTTCAGACATCGAGCGTGAGATCGAAGAGGCGCGCGAGCGACTCGCGGGCACGATCGACCAGCTCCTCTACCGCTCGCACCCGAAGACGATCGTCAGTCGGGAAGTCGCCCAGGTGAAGGCGTTCTACGTCGACGCCGAGACGGGCGAGCCGCGAACCGACAACATCTTGAAGACCGTGGGTGGTGTCGTCGGCGCGATCGCCGTCTTCGTCCTCCTGCGCAAGATCACGAAGTAGGTCCGGTCGTCGTGGTGTCCGACAAGACGCCCATCAAGATGCTGCACGACCGCATCCTGTGCGAGACCGACACCGAGGCCGGTGAACGTCGCTCCTCGGGCGGGATCGTCATCCCGGCCACGGCTGCCATGGGTGCGCGCCGACTGGCGTGGTCGCGCGTCGTCGCGGTGGGACCGCACTGTCGCGCGGTGGTGGCCGGCGACAAGGTTCTCTACGACCCCGAGGACAAGGCCGAGGTCGAGGTCAGCGGAGACGTCTACGTCGTCATGCGCGAGCGCGACGTCCACGCCGTGGCGGCCGAGCGACTCGGCGACGAGGCCGCGGGCCTGTACTTGTAGTCGTTGGTCGAGGAGGTCGCTCTGCGACCGTCTCGAGGAGCGGAGCGGCGTTGGTCGAGGAGGTCGCTCTGCGACCGTCTCGAGACCCCGGAACGTAACGCACGTCACATTCCGGCGTTGGGCCATCGTGCGTTCCCCCCGCGTGTTGAGTGTCCTTGCTGTCTGTCTGGTCGTGCCTGCGCTGGCAGCGGGCACCGCCGATGCCGGTCGGGCGGCGCCCGACACGGTCGCTGCGCCGGCGTACACGGCCACGGTGAAGCTCACCACCCACGGCATCCCGCACGTCGTGGCGTCGGACTGGGGCTCCCTCGGCTACGGCAGCGGCTACGCCACGGCACGCTCCTCGATCTGCAACCTCGCGGACACGGTGCTCACTGGTCGCGGGCAACGCTCGAAGTACCTCGGAGGCGATGCGCGCTACCTCGACGGCGTCTCGCTCGACGCCACCAACCTGCAGGTCGACACGTTCGTGACCGACCTGCACAACCGCAGGGTCGTCGAGAACCTGCTGGCCTCGCCTGCCGGCCCGAGCGCCCGTGCCCGGGCCATGGTGAAGGGCTACACCGCCGGCATCAACCGCTGGCTGCGGGACAACGCGATCGCCGATCCGGCCTGCAAGGGGGCGACCTGGATCAAGCCGGACGCCACGGAGATCGACCTCTGGTACGGCGTCTACATGGCGAACCTGATCGCGTCCTCGGGCGTCTTCCTCAAGGAGATCGTCGAGGCCGACCCTCCGACGATCGACGACCTCGGCCTCCCGGACCTCGGGATCGCCCTGCCGCTGCCGACCACCAAGGCGGAGGTCCCCGCCTACGCCGAGAAGGTCGACAGGCAGGCGCTCCTCGAGTCGTTGGGCCGAGACAGCGACTTCGGGTCCAATGCGACTGCCATCGGCGGCGACGCGAGCTCGACCGGCCGCGGCATGCTTCTCGGCAACCCGCACTTCCCCTGGGTCGGTCGCTACAAGTTCACCCAGCAGCACCTGACGATCCCGGGCCAGTACGACGTCGCGGGCGCCTCCCTGATCGGCTCGCCGGTGGTCAACATCGGCTGGAACAAGGACGTCGCCTGGAGTCACACGGTGTCGACGGCGTTCCGGTTCACGCCCTACGAGTTCCTGACCGTCGGGCCCGGCCCGCTCTACCTGAGCGCCAACGGCCTGTTGAAGACCGCTGAGCGACGCTTCGTCGACGTCCAGGTGCTCCAGGCCGATGGCTCGCTCAAGACCGTCCGGGAGGACGTGTGGCGGGTGCCGCAGGGCTACGTGATCGACAGTCCCTCGCAGTTCATGGGGTGGTCGCCGCTCAGCTTCTGGGCAATCCGCGACGCCAACGCCGAGCACCTGCGCACCATCGACTCCTTCCTCTCGATGGGTGAGGCCACCAGCAGTCGCGACCTGCTCAAGCGTCAGGACGCAGGCGGCGGCATCCCGTGGGTCAACACCACCGCGGCCGACCGCTCCGGCGAAGTGCTGTACGCCGACCACAGCGTCGTCCCGCACGTCACCGACGCGATGGCCACCACCTGCCTGACGCCCGTCGGGCTGCTGCTGAAGACGGTGGCCGGCCTGCCCGGGCTCAACGGGGCTCTCGCCGACGGCGTCTGTGCGTGGGGCTCGGATGCCGACGCCCAGCGACCGGGCATCCTCGGGCCCGCCAAGCTGCCTGCCGTCGTCCGGCGGGACTGGGTGATGAACGCCAACGACTCGTACTGGACACCGAACGACAAGGTGCGGCTCGAGGGCTACGCCTCGATCATCGGGTGCGAGAAGTGCGAACGGACCATGCGCACCCGGATGGTGTCGCAGTACGTGATCGACCGGCTGAAGGTCGGCAAGGAGACACCGACGACCCTGCGCGGCCACGAGTACGAGAACCGGGTGCGTGCCGCCGAAGTGATGCGCGAGGGCGGCAAGCTCGACGAAGTCTGCGCCAGGACTGGGGAGACGCAGGCGTGCGCCGTGCTGAAGGCGTGGGACGGCCGCTCCGACACCACGTCGGTCGGCACGCACCTCTTCGAGGAGTTCGTGAAACGCGCGCCGACCGGGACTGCGTTGTGGACCGTCGCCTTCGACGCCAAGGATCCGCTGAACACCCCGCGGGGCCTGAAGACCGATGACGCCGTCGTGAAGGCGATGAAGGCGGCGATCGACGCCGTGCGCAAGGCGGGCGTGGCCTTCGACGCGACATGGGGTTCGCTGCAGGTGGCCGGCGACCGGGGCGCACCGGCGTATCCGATCGGTGGTGGGGACGGCGATCTCGCGGGCAACGCGAACGCGGTGGCATCGCGCAATCCGGCCGCCAACAAGGACCGTTACAAGCCGGTCAGCTACGGCTCCTCGCACATCCAGGCCGTCGCCTATCTCGCTGACGGGTCGGTGGATGCCCGCACGATCCTGACCTACAGCCAGTACGAGAACCCGGCGTCGCCGTGGGCCGCGGACCAGACGCTGCTCTACTCGCAGGAGAAGTGGGTCCGGTTCGCCTGGACGCCGGCGCAGATCAAGGCCGACCTGGTCAAGACGATCTCGTTGTCCGGCAACTAGCCGTTGGTCGAGGAGGTCGCTCTGCGACCGTCTCGAGACCTAGGCTCCCGCCATGACGGTCGAAGTCGAGAAGCGCGGTCCGGTCACCCTCGTGACGCTGTCCCGGCCGGAG
This sequence comes from Propionibacteriales bacterium, assembly GCA_026392415.1. GTDB lineage: Bacteria > Actinomycetota > Actinomycetes > Propionibacteriales > Nocardioidaceae > Nocardioides. Next base: position 79,316 of record JAPLCC010000059.1, on the reverse strand, counting down.
GTGCGCAACGCGGTCGATGCCGAACATGCCCGCCTGCTCACGGCCGCCTTCGAGGAGTTCGACGCGGACGAGTCCGCCTCGGTCGCCGTCCTGTACGGCGCCGGAGGGGTCTTCTGTGCAGGGGCCGACCTCAAGGCCGTGAGCCGCGGCGACGTCGAGGTCGGCGCACCCGGTGACGGACCGGATGCCGGACCGGCAGGGATGGGCCCGACCCGGATGCTGCTGTCGAAGCCGGTGATCGCCGCAGTCGAGGGCTATGCCGTTGCCGGTGGTCTCGAGCTGGCGGTCTGGTGCGACCTGCGGGTGCTGGACCCGGAGGCCGCGTTCGGCGTGTTCTGTCGCCGCTGGGGCGTGCCGCTGATCGACGGCGGGACGATCCGGTTGCCGCGCCTGATCGGCCACTCGCACGCGCTCGACCTGATCCTCACCGGCCGGGAGGTCGGTGCCGAGGAGGCGCTGAGGATGGGGTTGGCCAACCGGGTCTCGGCGCGGGGCGCGGTGCTGGACGAGGCCCTCGAGCTGGCCGCCCAGATCGCCGGCTTCCCGCAGACCTGCATGCGCGAGGACCGCCTGGCGTCGTACGAACAGCACGGGCTGGGAATCGACGACGCGCTGGGTGTCGAGTGGAAACACGGCCTGCGGTCGCTGGCCGCCGATACGCTCGAGGGCGCGTCGCGGTTTGCCGGTGGAGCGGGCAGGCACGGCGCCTTCGACTGACAGCGCAAGGGCCCTCGGGGCTCGGGGGAGGGACGACGTGACCGACAGTGTCAAGCGACCGGGGCGCGATCAGCGCGGGCCGATGGAGCGCCTGGTGCGGATCGCTGCGGCCCTCCAGCACAAGAGCAAGCTCGGTGTCGACGGCGAGGAGCTTGCGAGGATCGCGGGCTTCGACGGCGACTACAAGATGGACCAGCTCAAGCGCGAGCTGGCGCATCTCGAGCGGCAGGGCTGGCAGATCGAGAACCTCGCCCCGCCCGGGGAGAACGCGCGCTACCGGATGACCACGGTCGACAACCGGCTGCGGGTCAAGCTGACGCCCGGCCAGCAGGCCGCCCTGCGGCGCGCCGTACTCATGGCCAACCGCGACGACCTGGTCAGGCGACTCGGCCTGCCCGACTCCTCGCGCCCCTCCGACATCACTGCGCCGCCGACGGCCCAGGTGGCTGCGGCCGGTGAGGTCCCGGAGGCGCTCAGCCTCGTGGTGGACGCCGTCCGCGGCCACTGCCTGCTGACGTTCGGCTACAAGGGCACGGCGCGGGTGGTCCACCCCGAGTCGGTCCGCAGCCAGAACGGCGTCTGGTACGTCCGTGGCGTCGAGGAGGCCGATCTCGCGGAGTCGGTCGTGAAGACCTTCGTGGTCGGCCGGATGGTCGACGTCCGCGCCGGAGCGCGAGGATCGGCTGCGACCCTCGCGTCGGTGCGGCACTCGGGCCTGCACCCGATGACGTGGGAGATCGATCCGCCGGTGGACGTGGTGCTCTGGGCCGAGGCCGACTTCGAGCCCGACGTACGCCGTTGGCTGGGCCATCCGGACGCGGTCGAGCTCGTCGCCGACGGGGTCAACCTGACCTACCGCGTCACGAACCGGGCCGCGCTCCGCGCGCGCATCAACGAACTCGGCCGACGGGTGCGGGTGGTCGGACCCCCGGAGATCCGGGACGAACTGATCGCCGGGCTCGCCGAGGCAGCAAGGATCGAGCGATGAACGCGCCGAAGTACGTCGCCCGGATCGCCCGCCTGCCGAAGGTCTTCGAGCGCCTCGCCCAGGAGCCGGCCGGCATGTCCCTGCAGGCGCTCGCGGCCGAGTTCGGCGTACCCGCCGCAGAGCTGCGCGAGGACCTGCTGGCGTTCTACACGGCCGACCTGTCGACCGTGCTGCTCGGTCTCGCGCGGCCCGAGGTGGTGGAGTTCCTCGGCCCCGACGGCCTCGACGGTGATCCGAACGAGGCCGAGATCGTCCGTTTCCTCTCGGACCAGCCGACAGATCTCGGTGTGGAGTACGTCGACGCCGGCGAGCTCGGTCTCGTCTATGCCTCGGCCCTCGCGCTGCTCGACATCAACCCCGACGACGAAGACCTCGGTGGCGCCATCGACGTCCTGGCAGAGACCATGTTCGGCGAAGCGTCGGCCGTCCCGGACGTGCGGGCGTGGAACCGCCTGCTGCCCGCGCTGCAGCAGGCACAGGCCGATCAACAGGCCGTGCGCATCGTGTACTCACGTGCCTGGGAGCACGGGGTGACCGAGCGCGAGATCGAGCCCTACCGTCTGATGCAGACCCGTCGTGGCTGGGAGGTCGACGCGGGACCGGTCGACGAGCACGGTCGGATCCGGACGTTCCTGCTCTCCAATATCCGCTCCGTGACGCCCCTGGACCGCGGGTTCGACATGCCCGCAGACCTCGCCGACCGCCTTGCCGCGCAGCGCGAGACGACCACCGTTCGGGTGCTGCTGCCGCAGAGCGCTCGCTGGGCCGCCGACTTCTATGCAGAGAAGGTCACCAACGTGTCGGACGACGAGGAGTCGGTGGTCGTCGACCTCGAGCTCCTCCCGCCGCTCGACCGCCGCGTCGGGATGCTCCTGCTGGCGGCCGGGCCCGAGGCGTTCGTGTTGGACCCTCGCGAGCTCGAGAGCGCGGCGGTCGTCCTTGCGGAAGAGCTGCTGTTCCACCACTCATGATCCACTGGTGATCGTGGCAGGGGGACTGGACAGGCAGGCGCGCCGCCGGTTGAAGGCTGCGGCGCCGGTGATCTCGGGCTGGGTCGAGCAGGCGCGACGGATTCGCGACCGGCGCCGCCTCGCCGATTCCCGGGCCGAAGAGCTGGTCGACCGACTGCGTCGCGACCCGGTCCGGGTCTGCCGTGCCGGTGTGCCCACCTGGTGGGTGATCCCGGTGACCCGCGACCAGGTCGTCGGCACGGTCCGTGCCCTCGAGAACCGGGCCGCCACGGCGGCGAGTGCGACCGACGCCTCGATGCTGCACCGGCTGGTCGAGCAGGCCGGCCTGGCTGTGGCGACGGTGCCGGACGCGACGAGCTGGCGACGGTTGCTGCGCTCGCGCCGCCGACGAGCCGCGGCGACGGCTCATGGTCTGTATCTCCTGGACCTGCACGCGTGGGGCACCACGAGCGAGGTCGCGACGACCCTGGCTCGGCTCGAACGCGGTCCGGAGCAGCGAGCAGCAGAGCCGACGGCAGGAGATCTCCTCGATCCACGGCTCGGTCTCGTGGAAGGGATGGGCGTGCTCGTGGGAGACGGTGCTGCCGGCACGGGTGGTCCGGCGGTGATCCCGGCGGCCGCCTTCGGCGAGCTGCCGCGAGCCCTGGAGGACGTGCAGCGGGCGGTCGCGGTCGCGGCACCGGAGACGGAGCGGTTGCAGCGGGCGGTGCGAGCGATGCGTGCGCCGGAGGTCCGCGCTCGCCTCCGGGAAGCGACGATTGCCGAGCTGCGTGACGTCAGCACGGAGCGGTTGCGGCTGGACCTGCTGGGCGACGCCGGCATCACCACCGTCGGCCATGTCCTCGAGGGCCGCCGGAGCGACCTGACCAGGATCGTCGGCGTCGGGCCACGGACGGCGGACGGTCTCCTCGACGCTGCCCGCGCCTTCGAGGAGATCGCGTACGACGAGACTCCCGTGCGTCTCGATCCCGACGCGCCCACGGCGCAGTCGACCGAGGTGGTGGCCGCGCTCGTGGCCTGGGACGCGGCCCGACTCGACCGGGGAGCGGGCGACGACTTCCAGCGGGCGGCAGAGCTCAGGGCGCTGGGTGCCCGGCTGCACGACGACGTCTGCGACCTGCTGGTGCTGCCGCTGGGCCCGTGGCGCGCCGACGACCTCGCCCGGGAGATCGCTGCCGTCGTACGACGGGCGGACCTGGTGGCCGCGCAGCTGGCCGACCGGGGCGAACCCGTCGCGGTGAGCGACCCGTGGGCGGAGTTCCTGAGGCGACCGGCCGACTTCTATGCGGCCCTCGCCGACCTCGGCGTCGGCGTCGACAAGCACTCTGCGGGCGACCTGCCTGCCGGTCTGGTGGACACGGTTCTGGCGCAGGAGCTCCGGACCGACGACCTGGCCGTGACCCTGCGCTCCTACCAGGCCTTCGCGGCGCGCTTCGCCCTGGTGCAGCGCCGTGTCGTGATCGGCGACGAGATGGGTCTCGGGAAGACCATCGAGGCGCTCGCCGTGCTGGCCCACCTCTGGAGCACCGGGGCCCAGCGGTTCCTCGTGGTCTGTCCGGCTGCCGTCGTCACGAACTGGGTGCGGGAGGTGGGGGCCAAGTCGTCGGTTCCGGTCCATCGTGTGCACGGTCATGACGCGGACGGCGCCTTCGCCGAGTGGCTGCGATCGGGCGGCGTCGCGGTGACCACCTACGAGACCCTTGGCTGGCGTGACCACACCTTTGCCCGCGAGGTCGACCGACTCGACTGCGTGGTCGTCGACGAAGCCCACTACATCAAGAATCCCGAGACCTGGCGGGCGGAGGCCACCCTGGCCCAGGTGGCGAAGGCGGACCGGGCGATCTTCCTGACCGGGACGCCGATGGAGAACCGCGTCGATGAGTTCCGCACCTTGCTGGGATACCTGCGTCCCGACCTGGTCGAGAACAGTGGCGAGCTCGCGCCACGTGCGTTCCGGCAGCGGGTGGCGCCGGCATACCTGCGACGCAACGTGGAGGACGTGCTGACCGAGCTCCCCGAGCTGATCGAGACCGAGGAGTGGCTGGAGATGTCGGCCGCGGACGAGCGGGCGTACCAGGCGGCGGTGCAGGACGGGAACTTTGCCGCCATGCGCCGGGCGGCGCTGCTGCAGGGTGCCGACTCACCCAAGGTCCAGCGCCTGGTGGAGCTGGTGGAGGAGGCCGAGGACAACGGTCGCCGCGTCGTCGTCTTCTCCTACTTCCGCGACGTGTTGAGCTCCATCGCAGAGCACCTGACAGGGGAAAGGGTCGAGCCGGTCTTCGGGCCGCTGACCGGAGACGTCGGCGCGGACACCCGGCAGCGGGTGATCGACGAGTTCTCGGCTGCTGAGGAAGGGGCCGTACTCCTGGCGCAGATCTCGGTCGGTGGCGTGGGGCTCAACATCCAGGCGGCGTCGGTCGTCATCCTGTGCGAGCCCCAGCTCAAGCCGACCACGGAGGCCCAGGCCATCGCCCGCGCCCATCGGATGGGGCAGCTGCGATCGGTCCAGGTCCACCGGTTGCTGTCCGAGGACAGTGTCGACGAGAGGATCGTGGAGATCCTCGCCACCAAGCGCCGGGCGTTCGACGACTTCGTGCGGGGCAGTGAGATCGCCGCAGCGGCCCCGGAGGCCACGGAGTACGCCGACGCGGACATCGCTCGACGGGTCATCGAGGCCGAGCAGAAACGTCTGCTCTACGCGCCGCCGAAGGTGGTCGCACCGGACGACTGAGGGCGTCGGTGGCCCCGTCTAGTATGTGCGGCGAGTGGCTCAGGAAGCGGGCTGCGCCAGGGTCCTTGGGGACCCTTTCGCAGGAGGTCCCGTGCAACCGCAGTCACAGGTGCTCGTCGAGCTGGAGGACGGTGCCGTCACCGGCCTGGTGCTCCGCGCCGGCAAGGACGGCAGCCGCTTCATGGTCACCTACGAGAAGCGCGGACGGATCGAGACCGCGTGGGTCCCGGTGGAACTCCTCCGGCTCCTCGACTAGGCCGGTTCGATCAGCCCGTCCGCGGTCCTGGCGAACCTCTCGTTGGCCGTGGCGACGAGTTCTTCGGCGATCACGCGCAGCTTGATGTTGCTCGTCGACGAGGCCCTGACGAGGAACTGGAAGGCCCGGTCCTCGGCGATCCCGTAGCGCTCCATCACGATGCCGACGGCGGTGCCGATCGCCTGGCGCGACGACACCGATTCCTGCAGTTGGTGTTCGTGGCGTGCCCGACCGAGTGCGATGGCTGCATGCGAGGCGAAGAGCTCGGCGAGCTGGACTGCGTCCCGGTCGATCCCCGGGCGCCGCGAGTAGAAGTTGAGACCGCCGAGGGTGCCCTGGTCGTCGTACAACTGGAGCCCCATCTGGGCGCGCAGGCCGAGGTCGGCGACCGCTGCGACGTACTCGGGCCACCGGGTCTCGCTCGCGACGTCGTCCATGATGGTGATCCCGCCATGGCGGATCGCGTCGTAGCAGGGCCCCTGGTCGAGCCCGTACTGCAGGGCATCGACCTCCCACACCAGTGGGCCGGTCCCGGCCCGGGTCTCGATCTCCCGGTTGGTGCGTGTGATCGAGACGCCGACGTGTTCGAAACCGGGCACGGTCTGCTGGGCGGCGCGGACGATCGCGTCGAGCGTCTCCTCGACCGATCGCGGGCGATGGATGGCCTGGGCCGCCTCCGTCAGGGCAGCGGCGACCTCGTGGTCGACGGTCACGGTGCACCTCCTTGGTCCAAGGTTCCACGAGTCGGTACCCCTCAAGACCTGCTGCATACCGGCCACGGGGCTAGGGTCCAGGACGTGACCCTGCTCCAGCACGTTGCCCGCCTTGCCCTCGGTGCCGCGATGGCCGCGGCAGGGACCGCCCACCTGACCGTGAGTCGCGAGGAGTTCCGGGCGCAGGTGCCCGACTGGTTCCCGATCGGGGCCGACGTCGTCGTGGTCGCCTCGGGCATCGTCGAGATCGGTCTCGGCGTGGCGTTCGTCGCCCTGCCGCAGCACCGCCGGCTCATCGGCTGCCTGCTGGCCGCCTTCTTCCTCGCGATCTTCCCCGGCAACATCGCCCAGTACGTCGAAGGCACCGACGCGTTCGGACTCGACACCGACCGTGCGCGGTTCCTGAGGCTGTTCTTCCAGCCCGTTCTCGTGCTCTGGGCGCTGTGGGGCGGGGGACTGCTGCGGCGGCGGACCCGGAGCGATGCGCAGAGCAACTGAGAAATGCACGAAGGTCCGGTCTGCCGACCGGACCTTCGTGGTTGGTACACCCCCTCGGACTCGAACCGAGAACCCAGTGATTAAGAGTCACTTGCTCTGCCAATTGAGCTAGGGGTGCATCTGGTGAAGCAGGTGGGAACGCTACCAGCGAAGGGCCGGACGGGGGAAATCGGGCCGGGTTTCAGTTGCCACGCATCTCCAGCACGGCGTGCGCCGCGTTGTGGCCGCCGAGGCCGCTCACCGCGCCGCCCCGGCGGGCGCCGGCGCCGCACAGCAGGACCCCGTCGTACGACGTCTGGACGCCCCAGCGTTCGGCGGGGGTCTCGAGTCGGGCACGGTGCGGTGCCCAGGGCCAGTCCAGGTCGCCGTGGAAGATGTGACCGCCGGGCATGGCCAGGTCCGCCTCGATGTCCTGGGGAATCTTCGCCTCGATGCACGGCTGGCCGTCCGGGGTGCGCAGCAGGACCGACTCGATCGGCTCCTCCAGCACGGCATCCAGCGACGCGAGGGCCCGGCGCACGGCCTCGGCCCGGGTGGCGGCGGGGTCGGCGTCGAAGAGTGACGCCGGCGTGTGCAGGCCGAAATAGGTCAGTGTGTGCGTTCCTGCCGGCACGTCGCCGAGGATCGAGGGATCGGTGAGGGAGTGACAGTAGACCTCCCCGGGCAACGGATCGGGCAGGGCTCCGTTCGCAGCAGCCGCCCAGGCCGCTTCCAGTTCGGCGTACCCCTCGGCGAGATGCAGCGTCCCGGAGAACGCGACCCGCGCATCGACTCCGGAGCGGAGCCGCGGCAGTCGGGACAGCAGGAGATTGACCTTGAGTTGCGCGCCCTCGGGCTTGGTGGCCGCGTCGGCGTCCTCGCCGAGCAGGATGCGCAGCACCCAGGGGGCGACGTTGGCGAGCACCTGGCCGGCCTCGGCGACGTGCTCGGTGGTGCCGTCGTGCCAGCGCACCTCGGTGCCACCACCCGGGCCCGCGCCGGGACGGATCGAGCTGACTCCGGCGCCGGTGATCATTTCTGCGCCGGCCGTGACGGCCGCGCGGGCGAGCGCATCGGTGACGGCGCCCATCCCGCCGACGGGGACCCGCCACTCGCCGGTCCCGTTGCCGATCAGGTGGTAGAGGAAGCACCGGTTCTGCACGAGGCTCGGGTCGTGGACGGACGCGAACGTTCCGATCAGTGCGTCGGTCGCCACCACACCGCGAACCAGGTCGTCGCGGAACCGGCGCTCGATCGCACGACCGATCGGCTCCTCGACGAGGTCACTCCAGATCTCGGGGTCGACGGCGCTGCGCAGCTCGGCGTCTCTTGCGAGTGGCCGGGTGAGGGTGGGTGCCACGACACCTGCCAGCACGCCGACGCCGTCGTAGAAGGCCCGCCAGGCGTCGTACTCGTCGTCGCTGCCGGTGAGTGCGCGGAATGATTCCCGCGTCGCCGCGCCCTCGTTGCGCTCGACCAGGAGTCCGGTGGCGCGACCGGCCCGCTCGACGGGGGAGTACGACGCCGTCTGGCGGCTCACGAGTCGCAGGTCCAGACCCAGGTCCGTCGCGATCTGCTCGGGCAGCAGGGAGACGAGGTAGGAGTAGCGGGACAGGCGGGTCGGGTGGCCCGGGAACGCCTGCGCCGAGATCGCTGCGCCCCCGACGTGCCCGAGCCGCTCGAGCACCAGGACGGAGAGCCCGGCACGGGCGAGGTAGGCAGCGGCGGTGAGGCCGTTGTGGCCTGCGCCGACGACGACGATGTCGTAGCGGGACATGGCTGGACCCTATGCGGAATACCTCTGTCCGGGTTATGGTTGACATGGCAACTACCAAACCACCACACCTCTGGGAGGTGGGCCCGATGCCCGCAATCACCGTCGACGACCTGACTGTCCTGCCCCGCCTCAAGCAGCCCGGACTGGGCGACCAACCGCGACCCGTGTGGGAGGTGACCACGGCTCCGCAGGGCTACGAGGGGGAGGGCTTCCCCGTCCGCCGCGCGTTCGCCGGCATCGACATGGCGAAGCTCGACCCGTTCATCATGATGGACCAGATGGGCGAGGTGGAGTACGCGCCCGGAGAGCCCAAGGGCACCTCCTGGCACCCGCACCGCGGCTTCGAGACCGTCACCTACATCATCGACGGCGTCTTCGACCACCAGGACAGCCACGGCGGTGGCGGCACGATCACCAACGGCGACACCCAGTGGATGACCGCCGGTGGCGGCCTGCTCCACATCGAGGCGCCGCCCGAATGGCTCGTCCAGGCCGGCGGTCTGTTCCACGGCATCCAGCTCTGGGTGAACCTGCCGCGCGAGAGCAAGATGACCGAGCCGCGCTACCAGGACATCCGCTCCGGCGAGGTGGCACTGCTCGCCAGTGACGACGCCGGCGCGCTCGTGCGGGTGATCGCCGGTTCCGTCGACGGCCACGCCGGCCCCGGGTCGACGTACACGCCGATGGCACTGGTGCACGCGACCGTCGAGCCCGGCGCCCGACTGGATCTGCCGTGGGCGGTCGACCACAACGCGCTGGTCTACGTCCTCAGTGGTTCCGGCACCGTCGGCGCGACCGATGCCCGCCCCATCCGGATGGGTCAGTCGGCGGTCCTGGGAGCGGGCGACTACGTGACCATCACGGCGGACGGAAAGCAGGAGAGCCGGTCGCCGAAGCTCGAGGTCATCGTGGTCGGCGGCCAGCCGCTGCGCGAGCCGATCGCCTGGGCGGGGCCGTTCGTGATGAACACCAAGCAGGAAGTGCTGACGGCCTACGAGGACTTCCAGAAGGGCCGGTTCGGTCTGCCGATCGGGAGCTGATCCTTCGGGTCGTAGCCTTCCGGCATGGCCCGCCTCTTCCGCGATGCGTACGGCGTCCCGCACCTGCGCGCGAGCTCGGTCCTCGACCTCGCGCAGGGGCAGGGCGCCGTCACGGCGCGCGACCGGACCTGGCAGATGGAGTGGCTGCGCCTGCGCGCGACCAGCGGAACGGCCGCCGTCGTCGGCGGGGAGCTCGCAGAGGCGTGGGACGACTACGCCCGCCGCATGCAGGTGATCAACACCGCGCGGCGCGCGTTCGCGTCCTGCAGCGAGGAGACCCGCGCCTTCCTGACGTCGTACGCCGATGGAGTGAACGCCGGACTGGCCGCAACGGCTGCGGAGCAGATCCCCGAGCTGGACCACCTGGGCCACGTGCCGGGGGAGTGGGAGCCGTGGACGCCGCTGGCCACGTTCCTCGCACAGCACGTGCTCTTCGGCAACGTGGGTGCGCGGCTCTGGGACCGGCTCGCGACCGAGGTGCTCGGTGACGACGCCCGGTTGCTGTCGCACGAAGGCCCGCACTCTTCGGGCAGCAACGCCTGGGCTGTCGGCGGAGCACGGACCGCCTCCGGATTTCCGCTGATCGGCGGCGATCCGCATCGCAACCTCGAGCAACCCGGCGTCTACCAGCAGGTCCGGCTGGCGTGCGAGGACCCGGATGATGCGTTCGACGTGGTCGGCTTCTCGTTCGTCGGCGTCCCCGGTGTGCAGCACTTCGCGCACGCGGGCGACGTGGCCTGGGCGATCACCAACGCCGCCGCTGACTACCAGGACCTGGTCGACGTCGACCCCGACGCGACCCTGCCCGAAGGGCTGCTGCGCCTCGCTCCCGACCTGGCCGTGCGGACCACCTCCTCGGTCCTCGGCGACCTCGGCTTCGAAGCGCTCCTGCCCCTGCTGCGTGCCCATTGCGTCGATGACGTCGACCGCGCGTTCGCCCACTGGGTGGAGCCGGTCAACAACCTCGTCATTGCCGACCGGTCCGGTGCCGTTCGCTACCGCCTCGCCGGACGGGTGCCGCTGCGAGCCGCCGACGGCAGCTGGACCGGCTGGCTGGAGGACCCGAACCGGGTCGACGTCGCACCGGACGGCGCAGTCGTCACGGCCAACGAGCGCCGCGGCCCGGAGAGCGACCTGGTCGGCTCGGCGTTCGCGCCGGCCTTCCGTGCCGAACGGATCAAGGAACTGCTCGCCGGCCGCGGGGACTTCGCCCCCGCCGACTTCGCGGCCATTCACAACGATGCCCTCCTGCCGTCGGCGGCGATCGTGACTCGCCTGGTGCCCGGGGCATTCGACGACTTCGACGGGGTGATGGACGCCGACTCCGCGCCGGCGGCCCGTTACGCCGCCTGGCGTTCGGCCGTCGTACGCCGCCTCGCCGCCGAGCCCGTCTTCGCGGCGATCGCCGACCCGGGTCCGCAGCACGACCACGGCCCGCTGCTCGCGCCGTCCCTCGATCTCGTGGCGCGGATCGGTCTGGCCCTGCCGACCCTGGCGCTCGAAGCGCTGGCCGGCCGGCCGCCGTACGGCATCGACCTGCACGCCCTTGCCCGCAGTGCCCTCGGTGACCTCGCCCCGGGCGACCTGCCGGCTACGTGGGGCGAGACCCACGTGGCGCAGCCGGTGCACGCCCTCGCGGCCGACGACACCTTCGACCCGGGCATCGCGTTCCTGCCCGTCTCGGGCGACCAGGACGCCGTCCGCACGATGGGGTCGTACCCCGCGATCAGTGATGCCGCGACCCGTGGCGCGGTGGCCCGCTACGTCTGGGACCTCGCGGATCGCACGGCGGGCGGCTGGGTCGTTCCGACGGGCGCCTCGGGTCGGCCCGGGCGCCACCACGATGACCAATTGCGCCCGTGGATCGCGGGAAGACTTGTCCCGATCGTCACCGACTGGGAGCGCCTGCGCGCGGTAGAGTCCTGAGATGAACTGGTTCACGTGGCTGCTCATCGCCCTGGCCGTCGTCATCGTCGTCGTGCTCCTGCTCGAGTTGCTGCGCCCACGTCGGAGCCGGAGGAACCCCAGCACCCACCAGCGTGAGTCGAGCAGGGCGATGCCTTCCTCCGCGGTGGCAACGAGCTGACCAACCGGCTCGACAAGGGCGACAGCCTCGGCCCGTACTGAGCAAAAAGCAGCCAGCCGGACTCCGAGGAGTCCGGCTGACCTTGGGGTGAGTAACGGGACTTGAACCCGCGACATCCGCCACCACAAGGCGGCGCTCTACCAGCTGAGCTAGACCCCCCATGCTGACTCGACCTCGCGGTCAGTCAGGCGGGGATGAGTTTAGACGCATCCCGTCCCGAACTAGGAATTGGTACCCATTCCGGACGTTCCGAGCCCGGTCAGCGACCCGCCGTACTTCGCTGCGGCCTCCTTGGCGGCGGCCGCATCGGGGCCGGGGAGCGGCACGAAGACGGTGTCGCGGTAGTACCGGAGCTCCTCGATGCTCTCCTGGATGTCGGCAAGAGCGCGGTGGTTGCCCCGCTTGGTGGGCGCGTTGAAGTACGCCTTCGGGAACCAGCGCTTGGACAGTTCCTTGATGGAGGAGACGTCGACGATCCGGTAGTGCAGGAACGCGTCGAGCTCGGACATGTCGCGGACCACGAAACCGCGGTCGGTCGCGACGGAGTTGCCGGCGAGGGCCGGGCGGCTGTCGGGAGTGCAGTGCTCGCGCAGGTAGGTCATGACCTGCTCCTCGGCCTCGCGCAGCGTGACGCCGTTCTCCAGCTCGTTGAGCAGCCCGGACGTCTCGTGCATGTTGCGGACGAACTCGATCATCTGGTCCAGCGCCTCGGCAGGCGGCTTGATGATGACGTCCACGCCCTCGCCCAGCACGTTGAGGTCGAAGTCGGTCACCAGGGCTGCGATCTCGATCATCGCGTCGTTGACGAGGTCGAGCCCCGTCATCTCACAGTCGATCCAGACCAGTCGTTCGTTCACGAGGGTGCACCCTACGCCGTTCTCAGGAGTCGCTCAGCGGGTGCCACTAATCTCGGGGTCGTGAACCGAACACTGGCCTGGGTGGGTCTGCTTGCCCGGTTGGTGACCGGCGGGGTGTGGATCGTGGCGGGTGGTCTGAAGGTCACCGAGCCGGACGCGAGCATTGCCGCCGTCCGGGCCTACCAGCTGCTCCCGTCGTCGGTCGCCGAGGCCGTCGGCATCGCGCTGCCCGCGGTGGAGCTGGTGATCGGGCTGGCCCTCGTGATCGGCGTGTTCACCCGCGGTGCGGCCGTGTTGTCGGCCCTGCTGTTCGTGGCCTTCATCGTCGGGATCGCGTCGGTGTGGGCCCGGGGGATCGAGATCGACTGCGGCTGCTTCGGCGGTGGCGGTTCGAAGGCCGGCGCCACCTCGGACTATCCGTGGGAGATCGCCCGCGACGCAGCCCTGCTGGTCGCTTCACTCTTCGTCGCGTGGCTGGGCCACACCCGGCTCGCGCTGGATTCCGTACTGTTCAAGAGACGCTCGGCCCCCCTGGCTGAGATCCCTGAAGGAGCTGAGAACTGATGTCCGCCAACTCGAAGGCGAATGCCCGCGCCCAGAAGGCGGCTGAGATGCGCGCCGCCCAGGCGCGGCGCGAGAACCGTCGTCGGATCCTGACCATCGCCGCGGTGCTCGCGGTGATGGTGACCATCGTGGGCGGTGCGATCGCCATCAGCGTGCTGAACAAGGACGAGGTCAAGGCGGTGGCCGCCGGTTCGAGCGACTACGGCGTCAGCATCGGCGACAAGGACGCGCCGCACACGGTGATCATCTACGAGGACTTCCTCTGCCCCTTCTGTGGCGAACTCGAGGCTGCCACCCGAGACGACCTGGCGAAGCTCGCAGCCGACGGCAAGGTGTTCGTCGAGTACCGTCCGTTCGACCTGCTGAGCCGTCTCGGCGACTACCCGATCCGGGCCACGAGTGCCTTCGCCCTGGTCCTGGAGAAGTCGGGTCCCGAAGTGGCCAAGAAGTTCCACGACCTCCTCTACGAGAACCAGCCGTCAGAGCAGGATCCCGACGCTGCGACGAACGATGACCTCGTCGACCTCGCCGTCGAGGCCGGCGCCACGGAGTCCGACGTTCGCGACGGCATCGAGAACGTCTCGCACAAGTCGTGGGTCACCAGGGCCACCAAGGAGGCCATCGGCAGCGGTGTGAGCGGTACTCCGACGGTCATCGTGGACGGCAAGGCGTTCGACGAGGGAACCACGGTGGACGATCGCGCCCGGAGACTTATTGCCGCGGTGGACTGACCGTTCGGCCGTGACTCTCCATCAGTTCACGGTGTCGTGCAAGACCTGGGCCACGGCCGTTGCGGCGATGGCGCCGAAGGCAATCACGAGTAGCAGCCCGAGCAAGCTGAACAGAACGATGACTTGTCGTTGCACCGCCTAGTGCCACCGCTTCGTGGTGTCGCACTTGCCGCCAGCAAAACAGATTCGGCTACCCATGGGAAAGACCTCGACGGTGAAATCGAAGGTCTGTGCCAGCGGTGTGCCGGAGATCCTCTGTTTGATCGAGAACCGCCAGGTCACCTTGTTGATTCCGCCGATGTAGGTGGTCTTCTTTGAGATCGATGCGGTGCCCGGCGAAGGCATTCCAGCCGTTGGTGTGGTAACTCGCCGGTCGGCCTCCACACTTCGAGTGTGTCCGGAACCACTCTCGCGGGCTGTCTGGCGTGCTTCACTTGTTTCCTCCGAGATGGGGCGTGCGGGCGGCGGACATATCAACGTAGTCCCACATTGGTATGGCCAGATTGGTATTGTCAAGGCATTCTGCGAGAAGGGGAGTGAACATGGCGCAACACCTCGATCTGTTCATCGCCGGCCTGCCGAAGGCCGAGCTCCATGTCCACCACGTCGGCTCCGCCTCCGAGCGGATCGTCTCGGAGCTGGCCGAGCGCCACCCGGGCACGGTGCCGTCGGATCCGGCTCTGCTGCGGGAGTTCTTCGCCTTCACCGACTTCGCGCACTTCATCAAGGTCTACCTCGCCGTGGTCGACCTGGTGAAGACGCCCGAGGACGTCCGCTACCTCACCTACGAGATCGGGCGCGAGCTCGCCGAGGGGCAGTCGGTCCGGTACGCCGAGCTGACCTGCACGCCGTACACCTCGGTGCTGCCGGACGAGCCCGGCAAGGGCATGGCCATCGAGGCCTACACCGAGGCGATCGAGGACGCGCGCATCGCCGCGGAGCGCGACTTCGGACTGGTGCTGCGGTGGATCTACGACATCCCGGGGGAGTCGGGTCTGCCGGCCGCCGACGCGACGCTCCGGTTCGCCCTGGACCACGCACCCGAGGGGCTGGTCGGGTTCGGACTGGGCGGCCCGGAGATCGGTGTGCCTCGCGAACAGTTCGTGCCTCACTTCGCCGCTGCCCGGGCTGCCGGACTGCACTCGGTGCCGCATGCCGGCGAGACCACGGGACCCGAGACGATCTGGACGTCGATCCGTGACCTGGGTGCCGTGCGGATCGGCCACGGGACCTCCGCCGCGGGCGACCCGGCGCTCCTGGCCCATCTTGCGGAGCAGCGCATCCCGCTCGAGGTCTGCCCGTCGTCCAACATCGCCACCCGCGCGGTCGCCACCCTCGCCGAGCACCCGCTGCCGGTCTTCGTCGAGGCCGGCGTCCTGGTCACCATCAACTCCGACGACCCGCCGATGTTCGGCACCACCCTCAACCGGGAGTACGAGATCGCGGCCGAGCTGCTCGCTCTCGATGCCGCCGGCGTGGCCGACCTGTCGCGTGCTGCGGTGGACGCCTCGTTCGCGCCGGTGGACGTCAAGGCACGCCTGTTCGGCGAGATCGACGCCTACAGCAAGGTCGTCGAGTAGCCGGAAATGCATTCAGCCCCGCGGAGCTCATACCTTCCGCGGGGCTGCACCTCTTTTGTACGACGACCACGGGTCGCTCCGAGGGAGGCGCGCCGCAGCGCGTGGTTGGCGCCCCCGGCAGGAGTCGAACCTGCAACAACCGGATTAGAAGGCCGGGGCTCTATCCATTGAGCTACGGGGGCAAGGCCCCGAGGATATCGGGCGGTGCGGGTCCACCCTCATTCCGGTGCGTGCACCTGCACGATGCCTCGCACCAGCCAGTCGAGGGTCTCCTCGAACCGTTCAGGGTGGTCCCACTCGCCGGGAGCACGAATGTCGAGCAGGGTCGTGCCGACGGTCCAGTGACCGACGTTGCCGGCCACCGCGATCGCGGTGCGGCGACGCAGGCCGTGGTCGGTGAGCGCGTCGACCAGCCGGACGACGTAGGCCACCGTGGCGTCGCGGTCGGCCGTCGTCATCAGGGTGCCGAGCCAGGGGTGGGCCAGCATCTCGCGGTGGAGGGTGCGCGCCCAGTTCCTCACGGTGGTGGGCAGGTCCGGCCCGGGGTGGAACTGGAGGTCCATCTCGGCGAACGCGGTCGCCACGATCCCGCGGATCATCGTGTCCCGGTTGCCCGCGAGCTGGTAGATCGTCTTGGTGGAACAGGCCAGTCGGCTGGTGAGGTTGCGCGCGTTCAGTCCCGCGAGCCCCTCGGTGTCGAGGACACGCAGCCCCTCGGCGTGGATCTGCTCGACCGTCAGCGGATCCCGGCGCGCCACGGTCGGACCCCGATCGCGATCAGAGGTTCGTCGGGATGTGCATGACGGTGCCGCCGTCGACGACGAACTCCGAACCGGTGGCGAACGACGACTCGTCGCTCGCGAGGAACACCACGAAGGCCGCGACCTCGTCGGGCAGGCCGGCCCGGCCCAGGGGGATCGGGATCAACCCCTCCGGCATCTGGTCGGTGGCCGGGGTGCTGATCCGGCCGGGGTGCAGCGAGTTGCAGCGGATCCCGTGGGGCGCCAGCTCCATCGCCACCGACTTGGTCAGCCCGGTCAGGCCCCACTTCGAGGCGACGTACCCGTGAGCCCACGGAGTGCCGCGCAGACCCTCGATCGAGGACGTGTTGATGATCGACCCACCGCCGGCCGCGATGATCGCGTCGGCCGAGGCGCGGATGCCGAGGAAGGCTCCGGTGAGGTTGACGTCCAGCATCTGCTGCCAGTGGTCCTGCTTGTAGCGCTGCAATTGACCGCCGTTGAAGATGCCGGCGTTGTTGAAGAGCACGTTCAGCTTGCCGAACTCGGCGACGGTGAGCTCGACCGCGGCCCGCCAGTCGGCGTCGGAGGTCACGTCGAGATGGACGTAACGTGCGGCGTCGCCCAACTCCTCGGCGAGGGCTGCGCCCTCCTCGTCGAGGAGGTCACCGATGACGACCTTCGCGCCCTCGGCCACCAGCTGCCGCGCGCTCGCGCCGCCGATGTTGCGAGCACCGCCACTGATCAGTACGACCTTGTCGTCCACACGTCCCATGTCGGGAGAGTAACATCGTTTTCCGACAGGTAGAACACGTTCTAATCAGGAGTGCCCATGACGATTCGAGTCGCCCAGGTCGCCACCGGCAATGCGGGCATGCTGACGCTGCGCCAGCTGATCGGCGACGCCCGGTTCGAGCTCGTCGCGGTGAGCACGTCCAGCCCCGACAAGGTGGGCAAGGACGCCGGTGAGCTCGCTGGACTGGACGTGACCACGGGCGTCACGGCCGTCGCCGACCTGGACGCCCTGATCGCCGCCGGACCGGAGTGCGTCGTCTACTGCGCCATGGGCGACACCCGCCCGGTGGAGGCGACCAACGACGTCCGCAAGCTGCTCGAGGCCGGGATCGATGTCGTCGGTTCGGCTCCCGGCACCCTTCAGTTCCCGTGGGGAACCATGCCGCAGAAGGTCATCGACAAGGTCGAGGCCGCAGCGCAGGCCGGGGGATCCTCGATCTACATCACCGGTGTCGACCCGGGCTGGGCCAGCGACCTGGTGCCGCTCGCGCTCGCGAGCACCTGCCAGCGGATCGAGCAGATCAAGTGCTACGAGCTCGCCGACTACGCGACGTACGACGGCGCCGAGGTGATGTTCGACCTGATGGGCTTCGGTCATCCGGTCGACTCCACGCCGATGCTGTTCCTGCCCGGGGTCCTGGGCCTGGCCTGGGGCACCGCGATCCGGATGATGGCCTCCGCGCTGGGCATCGAGGTCGACGAGATCGTCGAGTTCTGGGAGGCCGAGCCGGCTCCGGAGTCCTACGACATCGCCGCCGGCCGGATCGAGAAGGGCACCATCGCGGCCCTGCACTTCTCGATCAGCGGGATGGTCGACGGCCACCCTGCGATCGTCGTCGAGCACGTCACCCGCACCCGCGACGACCTGCGACCCGACTGGGCGCGGCCCTCGTCCGGCGGTGGCGCCTACCGGGTCGAGATCACCGGTGAGCCGAGCTACGTCGTCGACATCGTGCCGAGCAGCGACCACGGCGACCACAACCACGCCGCGATCGTGGCCGCCTGTGGCCGCATCGTGAACGCGATCCCGGACGTGCGCGCCGCTGCGCCGGGGATCAGGACCACCCTGGACCTGCCGCTGCCCACGGGTCGGGGAACGTTCGTGGCGCCGGTGGGCTGAGCCTCACTCCGCCTTGTGCGCGATCGCCGCGGCGACCGCGTGGTGCACCTCAGGGTGGAACACCGACGGCATGATGAAGCTCGCGTTGAGCTCCTCGTCGCGGACGACGTGCGCGATCGCGTCGGCAGCGCGCAGCATCATCTCGGTCGTCACCTCGGTGGCGCGGGCGTCGAGAAGGCCGCGGAACACGCCGGGGAATGCGAGCACGTTGTTGATCTGGTTCGGGAAGTCCGAACGACCCGAGGCCACGACGGCGGCGTACTTCGCGGCCTCGGCCGGGTCGACCTCGGGGTCGGGGTTGGCGAGCGCGAAGACCACGGGGTCCTTCGCCATCGTCTGGATCCACTCCGGCTGGAGGACACCCGGCGCGCTGACCCCGATGAAGACGTCGGCGTCGGCGAGGATGTCCTCGAGCCCGCCGCGGCGCGCGTCGCGGTTGGTCAGGCCGGCCAGTTCGACGTGCGCGGGAGACAGGCCCTCGTTGCCGGCGACCAGGGCGCCGGCGCGGTCGACGACCACGACGTCCTGCACGCCCGCAGCGAGGAGGAGCTTGACGATCGCCGTCCCGGCGGCACCGGCGCCCGAGACGACGACGCGGGCGATGCCGATCTCCTTGCCGACCACACGCAACGCGTTGGTCAGCGCGGCGACCACCACGATCGCCGTACCGTGCTGGTCGTCGTGGAAGACCGGGATGTCGAGGCGCTCGCGCAGGCGGGCCTCGATCTCGAAGCAACGTGGCGCGGCGATGTCCTCGAGGTTGATGCCGCCGACTCCGGGGGCGATCAGCTCGACGGCGCGCACGATCTCGTCGGTGTCCTGGGTGTCGAGGCAGATCGGCCACGCGTCGATGTCGCCGAAACGCTTGAACAGTGCGGCCTTGCCCTCCATGACGGGTAGCGCTGCGCCGGGCCCGATGTTGCCCAGACCGAGCACGGCGCTGCCGTCGGTCACGACCGCGACGGTGTTGCCCTTGATGGTCAGTCGACGGACGTCCTCGGGGTTCTCGGCGATCGCCATGCAGACCCGCCCGACGCCCGGTGTGTAGGCGAGCGACAGGTCGTCGCGGGTCTTCAGCGGGACCTTGGAGCCGACCTCGATCTTGCCGCCGAGGTGGATCAGGAAGGTGCGGTCGGACACCTTGTGCACCTCGACGCCGGGGACGCCCTTGACGGCCTCGGTGAGCTCGCCCGCGTGCTCGGCGTCGGCCGCCGAGCAGGTCACGTCGACGGTCAGGCGCTGGTTGCTCGACTCGGCGACGTCGATCGCGGTCACGACGCCTCCGGCCTCGGCGATCGCGGTCGCCACCCCGCCGACCACCCCGTGGTCGACGGTGGTGTGCAGGCGCATGGTGATGGAGTACGAGGACGCGGTGGCAGTTCGCTTGGGCACGGGTCCGAGTCTCGTCCCGTCGGGGGGTTACTCGGAAGTCCGTGGGGAAAGTGTTCATTGTGATCACGCTGCTGGACAAGTGTCCAGTCACTTGTCAGACTGCGCGCATGATGCCTGAGATCGGCTGCTACGGACTGGCCGGCCACACCGAGTCCCCCCGCGCGCTCCTCGACGAGGCGCGACGCGCGGAGGAGATCGGCATCGGGTCGGTGTTCCTGTCCGAGCGGTTCAACGTCAAGGACGCCGGTGTGCTCGCGGGTGCCGTCGCGGCCGCGACCGAGCGGATCGGCATCGCCACCGCCGCGACGAACCACAACACCCGGCATCCGCTGGTCACGGCAACCCTGGCGACCTCGGTCCACCGGCTCAGCGGTGGTCGCTACGCCTTCGGGCTCGGCCGCGGCTTCGACCTGCTGTTCGACGTCATGGGCGTGCCACGCGTGACGAGCGCGCAGATGGCCGACGCGATCTCGATCTATCGCCGCCTGTGGCAAGGCGAGGGATTCGGCCACTCGGGGCCGGCCGGCGACTATCCCTACCTCTCGCAGGACTCCTCCTTCGACGAGGACATCCCCGTGCTGATGATGGCGATCGGCGACAAGTCGTTGCGGCTCGCCGGCCAGATCGCCGACGGCATCGTGCTGCACACGTTCTTCACCGACCAGACGCTGGCGCGAGCGGTCGACACCGTCCGCACGGCCGCTGCCGAGGCGGGCCGCGACCCTGCGTCGGTGCGGATCTGGTCGGTCCTGGCCACGGTCGAGGACTCGATCTCCGAGCAGGACCGTCTCCGCAAGCTGGTCGGACGACTGGCCACCTACCTCCAGGGCTACGGCGAGGTGCTGGTCCGCGCCAACGGGTGGTCGCTCGAGGACCTCCAGCGGTTCAGGGACCACCCCCTCGTGCAGGGTTATCCCGGTGCCTTCGATGCGATCGGCACCGTCGAGGAGCTCGCTCGATTGCGGGACGAGGCGCTGCCGGCCGAGTGGTTGGCGGCGGCCGCGAGCGGCTCCGCCGAGACCTGTGCGCGACGGATCCAGGACCAGCTCGACGCCGGCGCCGACTCCGTGGTCCTGCACGGGGCGACGCCCGACGAGCTCGCGCCCGTCGTCGAGGCCTGGGCGGCGGTGCGGGATCCCGCGCTCGACGTCCTGCCAGCCAATCCCGGCTGGGTGCGCGCGCCGGGAGTCGGACGATGAGCGGCGTCGTGCCGCTGGTGGCGGATGCCGAAGGTCTGACAGCGGACTGGCTGACCCTCGCCCTCGGGGCCCGGGTCGACTCGGTGACCCTCACACCGGTCGGCACCGGCCAGATCGGCACCTGCTACCGCCTTGCGCTCACCGGTGACCCTGCGCTGCCGGCGACCGTGCTGGCCAAGCTCCCGGCCGTCGACCTCGCTGCTCGGGCGATGCTCGCCAACCCCTATCGCACCGAGCTCCGGTTCTACCGCGAGATCGCGCCGACGCTCGCCGTGCGGGTGCCCGCCGTCCACCACGCCGACGGTGCCGAGGAGGGCGGCGACTTCGTGCTGCTGCTCGAGGACCTCGCCCCGGCCGTCCAGGGTGACCAGATCGCCGGCTGCAGCGTGGCGCAGGTCGAGGACGCGGTGGTCAACCTCGCCGGGCTGCACGGTCCGCGGTGGTGTGATCCGGCGCTGCTCGACATCGAAGGGCTGTCCGTCAACGGCCCCGAGGACGTGGCGCTGATGGCCGAGCTGTTCGGCCCGGCCGTCGACCTCTTCGTGGACAACCTCGCCGGCCAGCTCTCTGTGGAGGACGTCGCGACCGTGCGGGCCGTCCCGGACGTGATCGAGCGGTGGGCCCTGGCGCGCGCCGAGCGCTTCGGTCCCGTCCACGGCGACTACCGGCTCGACAACCTGCTCTTCCCGCCGGACGGCGGACCGGGCGTGGTCGCCGTCGACTGGCAGACCCTCAGCCTTGCCCTGCCCGCCCGCGACCTCGCCTATGTCGTCGCGACCAGCCTCGACCCGGGACCGCGACGCGGTGCCGAAGAGACGCTGGTCGCCGCCTACCACCGGGCGCTCCTCAGGCACGGGGTGACGTCGTACTCGCTCGAGCAGTGCTGGGACGACTACCGCTTCGCGATGCTGCAGGTGCCGCTGGTTGCCGTCTTCGGCCAGGCCTACGGCGCCCGCACGGATCGCGGCGACCGGATGTTCGCGGTGATGATCAAGCGTTCCTGTGCCGCCATCAGGGAGCTGGGAACCCTCGCGCTGGTCTGAGGGCAGTTGCCCGTGCCGACCCCGTGAGGATCAGCCGCGCAGCGTGCCCATCCACTCCTCGATCGCGTCCGGTGTGCGCGGCAGGGCCGACGACAGGTTGTGCACTCCGTCGGCGGTCACCACGACGTCGTCCTCGATCCGGATGCCGATCCCGCGCAGCTCCTCGGGCACGAGCAGGTCGTCGGCCTGGAAGTACAGGCCAGGCTCGACCGTGAGCACCATGCCCTCGACCAGTTCGGCGTCGCGGTACGCCTCCGGGGCGGCGTGGCCGCAGTCGTGGACGTCCATCCCGAGCATGTGGCTGGTGCCGTGGAGCGTCCAGCGGGCGTAGACCTTCGAGTCGGGGGAGAGCGCTTCGTCGACCGACACCGGCAGCAGGCCGAGGTCGCCGAGGCCGTGGGCCAGGACGACCATCGCGGCGTCGTGCCCAGCGAGGAACTTCGCGCCGGGCCTGAGGGCTGCGATCGCGGCGTCCTGCGCCTGGAGCACGAGCGTGTAGAGGTCGCGCTGCAGCGGCGAGAACGCACCGGACACCGGCACGGTGCGCGTGATGTCGGCGGTGTAGAGGTTCGCGCCCTCGACGCCCATGTCGAGCAGCAGCAATTGACCGGGGACGATCGGTCCCGAGTTCTCGATCCAGTGCAGGGTCGTCGCGTGCGGGCCGCAGGCCACGATCGAGTCGTAGCCGAGGTCGTTGCCCATCGTGCGCGCGCGGCGGAAGAAGGTGCCTTCCAGCCAGCGCTCGCCGTGCTCGATGACGCGGTCCCACTCGCGCACGCAGTCCTCGAAGCCCAGCGTCGTCGCGTCGACCGCGGCCTGGAGCTCGGCGACTTCCCAGTCGTCCTTGACCAGGCGCATCTCGGAGGCGACGCGGGCGAGTTCGGCGTCGCGTCCCTCGTCACCGGCGACGAGGCCGTCGACGTCGGTGGAGACGTTGCGCAGCACCCGGGTCTTCGCGCCGCCGGCGCCGAGGTCGGCGGCCAGGTCGTCGGAGTGCCGCACGGTCAGGCCGAGCGCGGCCTCCAGCTCCGCGGCCGAGGGCCGCTTGCCGGCCCAGAGGGCGCCGTACTGGCGGTCCCGGAAGAACTCGTCGGTGTCGCGACCCGAGCGCGGGCGGGCGTAGAGCGCCGCGGAGCCGTCGGGCTCGATCACCAACGTGGCGTCGGAGGTCTGGTTGCCGGAGAAGTACGCGTGGGCGGTGTCGGCACGGAAGCGGTAGTCGGTGTCGTAGGCCCGGACCTTGTAGCCGCCGCCGGGCAGCACCAGGCGTTCGCCCGGGAACGCCTCGGCCAGCCGGGTACGACGCGCGGCGGCCCGATCCGCGATCGCAGCGCGTGGCACCGCGGCATCCCGGTCGTCCCAACCGGTCCTCATGAAGGCGGCGTAAGCCTCCGGGACTGCGGGGTCGTGCTGTTCGGTCTTGAGCTGGGGGGTGGCGTCACTCACCCTTCCCACTGTACGCCGCGATCAGGGCGGCAGGACCGCCTCCCGATAGGCTGCAGCCCATGTCCACAGCCCCTCGCAACAGCGTTGCCTTCACGGTCGTCGTGACCGTGGCGGTCGTTGTCGGGGCACTCCTGACGCTTCTCGTGCTCGCGTTGTCCGGCGCTCCCACCACGACGCTGCTCGCGACCGGCCTCGCTGCGCTGCCGGTCGGCCCGGTCCTCGCGGCGTACCTCTGGCTGGACCGCTACGAGCCCGAACCCAAGGCACTGCTGGCCTCCGGCCTGGCCTGGGGCGCTTTCGTTGCGACCATGGCGGCCGTGGTGATCCAGGGCCTCGGTGGCCTGCTGGTCGGCTTCACCGACACCTTCTCGCTCGCCATTGCCGCGCCCGTCGTCGAAGAGGCGAGCAAGGGCCTGTTCCTGTTCCTCCTGCTGTGGTGGCGCCGGGCAGAGATCGACGGCATCCTCGACGGCATCGTCTACGCCGGCATGGTCGGCGTGGGGTTCGCCTTCACCGAGAACATCCTCTACCTCGCCGCGGCGTACAACGGCGCCGACGGGATGGGCCCCGGCGGGTTCGAGGCGGTGACCGGCACCTTCGTGCTGCGCTGCATCTTCAGTCCGTTCGCCCACCCGCTCTTCACCGCCTTCACCGGCATCGGCATCGGCCTCGCGGTGACCTCGCGAAGCAGCGCCGTGCGCTGGCTGGCACCGCTCGGCGGCTACGCGCTGGCCGTTCTCGCGCACGGACTGTGGAACGGCTCGACCGTGGTCGGGTTCGGTGGCTTCGCCGTCGTCTACGTCGTGATCATGGCGCCGGCCTTCATCGGCCTGGTCGCGCTGGCCTGGTGGGCCCGGGAGACGGAGGCCCACGTCCTGCGGACCGCGCTCACCGATGCCGCGAACCGCGGACTGCTCCCGGCCACCGACATCGGCTGGGTGGTGGATCTGCGGGCTCGCCGCGAAGCCCGCCGACACGCACGCCGCACCGGCGGGCGCGAGGCCGAGCGGGCGATGCGCAACTACCAGCAGGCAGCGATCGAGCTCGGCTTCCTGCATCACCGACTTCTCCGAGGCACTGCGCCTGCCGACTGGCAGCTGCGCGGGCAGGACTTCCTCGGACGCATCCAGGCCGCCCGGCCCCGGATCGCCTTTCCCGGACAGGTGGTACCCCAGCGATGACCCCCGGACACCAGGCCTTGAGTGGTGCCGACTTCACCGACGACGGTCTCGGCGCCCGCATGCTCACCGAAGTGGTGCGCCTGCACGGGTCGCTGAAGGCTGCGCCGTTGCCGCTGGACCTGCCGGGCGTGAGTGCCTTGCGGATCGGCCGCGACCAGGTCATCGCCCAGCTCGAGGACTACGTCATCCCGCGCCTGGCCGAGGTCGAGGCTCCGTTGCTGGTCGTCGTCGGCGGATCCACGGGTGCCGGCAAGTCGACGCTCGTGAACACGCTGGTCGGCCACAAGGTCACCACCCCCGGACTGCTGCGACCGACCACGAGGTCGCCGGTCCTGGTGCATCACCCCGACGACGCCCGCTGGTTCGGCACGGACCGGCTGCTGCCGGACCTGACCCGGGTGCAGATGGCGACCACCGACCAGCAGGCGATCCAGCTTGTGCCCAGTGACCAGGTGCCGCGCGGCCTCGCGATCCTCGACGCTCCCGACGTCGACTCGGTCGACGAGCGCAACCGCGAGCTCGCCACCCAGCTGCTCGCCGCCGCTGACCTCTGGCTCTTCGTGACCTCGGCCGCCCGCTACTCCGACCAGGTCCCGTGGGACCACCTCAAGGTCGCGGTCGAGCGCAACACCGCCGTCGCGCTGGTCCTGAGCCGCACCCCGACCGACGACGTCGCAACAGTCTCGGTCCACCTCGCGCGGATGATGGCGGCCCGCGGCCTCAAGGACAGTCCGCTGTTCGCCGTGCAGCACGGCACCGTCAGCGAGGAGGGACTGCTTCCGACGTCCTACGGCGCCGAGATCCGCACCTGGCTGGATTCGCTCGCTGCCGACGCAGCCGGGCGCCGCGAGCTGGTCAACCAGACCGTTGCCGGGGCCGTCCGCACCGTGACGCGCAAGGCCTTCCCGATCGCCGACGCCGCTGCCCTTCAGGTGGGTGCGGTCGCCGACCTGCTCTCCGTCGCCGACCGCGTCTACGACGACGCCCAGACCGGTCTGCTGGCGGACGCCGCCGACGGCGCGCTGCTGCGCGGTGACCTGCTGGCTCGCTGGCAGGAGTTCGTCGGCAGCGGCGAGCTGGTCCGCAGCCTCGAGGCGAAGGTGGGCTTCGTCCGCGAACGCCTCGTCAATGCGATCAAGGGCAAGCCGCAACAGGCCGAGCGGGTCGCGGTCGCGATCGAGATGGCACTCGAGGCGGCCGTCGCCGACCATGCCGAGCGGGCCGCGGCCGCCGCCTCCGCCGCCTGGAGCGAGAAGGAGTACGGCGACGCGCTGCTCGCCGCCACGGCCGACGACCTGTCTCGCGCCGGCCGTTCGTTGCGCACACTCACCGAGCAGGAGGTCCGCGGCTGGCAGGAGGAGCTGCAGGAATTCGTCCGGCACGAGGCCGGCGACGCCCGCCACAGCGCCCGGTTCCTCGCCCTCGGCGTCCACGGCCTGTCGGTGACCCTGGGTGTCGTCGCACTCTCCGGTCCCGCGCCGCGGGGCCAGTCTGCCGAAGCAGTCCGCCTCGGACAGACCCTGCTCGAGACGGTTCTCGGCCGCGACGCGACCGACCGGATCGTCGACCAGGCGCGGGGCACTCTCGCCCGACGCCTCACGACGTTGATGGGTGCCGAACGCGCTCGTTACCTCGCCCCGGCGGCGCAGTGGCAGCTCAAGCCCGACGCACCCGACGCGCTGCGCCAGGCGGCGCGCCGCGTCGACGACCTGCGGTTCGCCGCGGCCAAGAAGGGAACCGGTGAACACCTGTGACGAATGGTCTCGGAGAGGCAGCGCTCGGTCTGGGTGACCTCGCGACGCGTGGCACCGCCATCGGCGACCGGGTCGCCGGGCTCGGCGACGCCGTCCGTGCCGCCCGTGGTCGGGTGGACGACGCGGTGCTCGACTCCGTCGAGTCCGCCACCGACCGGGCCACCGGTCGGCTGAAGCTGTCTGCTCGCCACACCGTGGTGGCCATCGCCGGAGCCACCGGGTCCGGCAAGTCGTCGACCTACAACGCGCTCACGGGCCTCGAGCTCTCCTCGGTCGGCATCCGGCGTCCCACGACCTCGTGGGCGACCGCTGTCGTGTGGGGGAGCGAGGGCGCACCAGAACTTCTCGACCACCTCGGCATCCCGCCCCGGCACCAGACGATGCGCGACTCGATGCTCGACAGCCGGCACGACCAGGCCCTCGACGGTGTCGTCCTGCTCGACCTCCCCGACCACGACTCCACCGAGGTGTCCCACCACCTAGAGGTCGACCGCCTGCTCGCGGTCGCGGACCTGATGGTCTGGATCCTCGACCCGCAGAAGTACGCCGACGCGGCGGTCCACGACCGTTACTTCAAGCCGATGGTGACCCACCAGGACGTCATCCTGGTCGCGCTCAACCACATCGACACCGTGCCGGAGGACCAGCGCCAGGCGATGGTCGACGACGTACGCCGACTGCTCGCCGCTGACGGTCTCCCGAACGTCCAGGTCCTCCCGATCTCCGCGAAGGCGGGCATCGGGATGGCCGAGCTCCGGGCGGAGATCCAGCGTCGCGTGGCCGACAAGCGCAGCACCACTGCCCGGGTCGAGGCCGACATCGCCTCGGCGGTCGCCCGCCTCGAGTCCGCCGGCGGTACGACATCTCCGGCCACGCTGCCCGTCACCAGGGTGCGCGACCTCGAGGACGTGGTCGCCGATGCCGCGGGTGTCACGTCGGTCGTCGACAGCATCGAGCGCGTCCTCGGCGTCTCGGCCCGGCGTGCGGTGGCCTGGCCGCCGCTGACTCTCCTCGGTCGTCGCGACCCCGACGTCGTCGCGCTCGACGGTGCACCCCGCATCGCCCCGCTGGACCGGGCAACCGTCGACGGCGGCGTTCGCGGACTCTCCGACGAGCTCGCCGACGGTGTCGGACCCGCGTGGGCCCGTCGGGTCCGCAGCGCCGGCACCGCCCGCCTCACCGAGCTCGGCGACCAGCTGGAGCGTGAGCTGGGGCGTGTCGAGCTGGGTGGCCGGCTCCCGTTCTGGGTCGGGGTCCTGCGCCTCCTGCACTGGTTGCTCCTGGTCGCCGGCGTCGCCGGGCTGGCCTGGTGGGGCTTCGCGGCCGTCCAGGGCAAGACCGCAGACCTGCCTGAGGTCGCCGGCGTGCCCGTGCCGCCGCTGGTCGGCGCCGGGGCGCTGGTGCTCGGGCTCCTGCTGGCCATCGTCGGGCGCGTGCTCGTCAAGGGGCTCGCCCGCACCCGGGCCGAGGACGCCGACGAACGGCTGCGGGCCGTGGTGCACGGCGTGCTCGACACCGAGGTCGTCCAGCCGATCAGCGCCGAGCTGTCGTCGTACGCCGCCTTCCGGCGCGGCATCGCCGCAGCCAGGGGCTGAGCGACCCCACTTCCGCCCTGACCCCGGCCGCGGCGGGCGGCCGGTCGCTGCGTAGCCTTGAGCCATGGCGGAATACGTGCTCGCACTGCGCAATGTCCGGAAGGCCCACGGCGACAAGGTTGTCCTCGACAACGTGACGCTGTCCTTCCTTCACGGCGCGAAGATCGGTGTTGTCGGACCCAACGGCATGGGCAAGTCGTCCCTGCTCAAGCTGATGGCGGGCCTCGACGTCCCGAACAACGGCGACATCGTCCGCGACCCTGACGCCACGGTCGGCATGCTGCAGCAGGAGCCGCCGCTGACCGAGGGCAAGACGGTCCTCGAGAACGTCGAGGAGGCCGTCGCCGAGATCAAGGGCAAGATGAAGCGGCTCGAGGACGCCTACATGGAGATGGGCGAGCCCGACGCCGACCAGGACGCCCTGATGGCCGAGACGGGCGAGCTGCAGACCGAGCTCGACAACGCCAATGCCTGGGACCTCGACAGTCGTCTCGAGCAGGCGATGGACGCGCTGCGCTGCCCGCCGTCCGACAGCCTGGTCGACACCCTCTCCGGTGGCGAGCGCCGCCGGGTGGCGCTGTGCAAGCTGCTCCTGCAGCAGCCGGACCTGCTTCTCCTCGACGAGCCCACCAACCACCTCGACGCCGAGTCGGTGCAGTGGCTCGAGGGCCACCTCAAGTCCTACCCCGGTGCCGTGCTGGCCGTGACCCACGACCGGTACTTCCTCGACAACGTCGCCCAGTGGATCGCCGAGGTCGACCGCGGTCAGATCCACGGCTATGAGGGCAACTACTCGACGTACCTCGAGACCAAGAAGGACCGGCTCAAGGTCGAGGGAGCCAAGGACGCCAAGCGCGCCAAGATGCTCGAGAAGGAGCTGGAGTGGGTCCGCTCCAACGCCAAGGCCCGCCAGACCAAGTCGAAGTCGCGTCTGGCCCGCTACGAGGAGCTCGCCAACGAGGCTGACAAGGCCCGCAAGATCGACGCGGCCGACATCAACATCCCGCCCGGCCCGCGCCTGGGCGACGTCGTCCTGGAGGCGAAGAACCTCACCAAGGGCTTCGAGGACCGGGTCCTGTGGGACAACATCTCGTTCACGCTCCCGCGTGCCGGCATCGTCGGTGTCGTGGGCCCGAACGGCGTCGGCAAGACGACCCTGTTCCGGATGATCACCGGCGGCGAGGAGCCCGACAAGGGTGTGCTCAACGTCGGCCAGACCGTGAAGATCTCCTACGTCGACCAGAGCCGTGGCGGCATCGACCCGAAGAAGAACGTCTGGGAGGTCGTGTCCGACGGCCTGGACTTCATCAAGGTCGCCAACTTCGAGATGAACAGCCGTGCCTACGTCGCGTCGTTCGGCTTCAAGGGCCCCGACCAGCAGAAGAAGGCCGGCGTCCTCTCCGGTGGTGAGCGCAACCGGCTCAACCTCGCGCTGACGCTCAAGCAGGGCGGCAACATGCTGCTCCTCGACGAGCCCACCAACGACCTGGACGTCGAGACCCTGTCGGCCCTCGAGGACGCCCTGCTCGACTTCCCGGGTTGCGCGGTCGTCACGTCGCACGACCGGTGGTTCCTCGACCGCGTCGCCACGCACATCCTCGCCTGGGAAGGCACCGAGGACAGCGAGGGCGAATGGTTCTGGTTCGAGGGCAACTTCCAGTCCTACGAGGACAACAAGATCGAGCGCCTCGGCGTGGAGGCGGCCCGCCCGCACCGCGTCACGCACCGCCGCCTGACGCGCGACTGAGAGGTCAGCGCAGCTCGCGTTCGGGGTGGTCGGCGATCAACTGGTCGCAGACGGCGTCCATGACCCGACCGAGTGCGAGGAGATCCGCGGGTTCGACGAGGTCGACCAGGGACTGCCGGACGGTCTCGACATGGCTCGGTGCCGCCGTGGTGAGCATGGAGGCACCGCTCTTCGTGAGCTGACAGATCACCCCGCGGCCGTCCTCGGGCGACTCGGCGCGGGCGACGAGACCGGCGTTCTCCATGCGCTTCACGGTGTGGGTGACCCGGCTTCGGCTGTGGGCCAGGGCTGCGGCCAGCTTCGCCATCCGCAGCTGGCCGCCGGCCTCGGAGAGCCGGACCAGGATCTCGTAGTCCACGGCGGACAGGCCATGCTCGCGCCGCAGGTCCTCGTCGATCCGGTCCAGGAGCAGCGTCGTGCCGAGCAGGAACGATCGCCAGGCCTGCTGCTGCCCGTCATCGAGCCACCGGGGCTCGGCAGGGGAGCGCGCCGTGCTGTCGTCGTCCGCTGTCACGCGCGTCAGTGTAGGTCGTGCGAAGCCGCACCCGGCGGCGGTCGTCCGCCGCCGAGTGTCGACCGCGCCGGGTCAGATGCGCCGCGTCAGATGCGCTCGAGGATCATCGCCATGCCCTGGCCGCCGCCGACACACATGGTGATCAGGCCGGTGGTCTTGTCGTGCCAGTCGAGCGAGTTGATCAAGGTGTTCTGGAGCCGCGCGCCGGTCATGCCGAACGGGTGACCGGCGGCGATCGCGCCACCGTTGACGTTGAGCTTCTCGATCGGGATGCCGAGATCTTCGGCGGACGGCAGCACCTGCGCCGCGAACGCCTCGTTGATCTCGGCGAGGTCGATGTCGTCGATGGTCATGCCGGCGTGCTTGAGGGCGTTGCGGGTCGCTTCGACGGGGCCCAGGCCCATGATCTCCGGGGAGAGGCCGGAGACACCGGTCGACACGATCCGCGCGAGCGGCGTGAGGCCGAGCTCGGCTGCCTTCGTGTCGGACATGATCACGACTGCGGCGGCGCCGTCGTTGAGAGCGCAGCAGTTGCCGGCGGTGACCAGGCCGTCCGGGCGGAAGACCGGGTCGAGGCCGGCGAGGGCGTCGTAGGTGACCCCGGCGCGGGGGCCGTCGTCCTTGGAGACCACGGTGCCGTCGGCAAGGGTGATCGGGGTGATCTCACGGGCCCAGAAGCCGTCGGCGATCGCCTTCTCGGCAAGGTTCTGCGAGCGGGTGGCGAACGCGTCGAGGTCCTCGCGCTTCAGGCCGCGCAGACGGGCGACGTTCTCGGCGGTCTGGCCCATCGCGATGTAGATGTCGGGGACCAGGCCGTCCTCGCGCGGGTCGTGCCAGTCCTTGCCGCCCTTGGCGTACTCCTCGGTGCGCACCTGGGCGTCGGCGAAGAGGGGGTTCTTCGTGTTCGGGATGTGGTCGGAGGTGCCGAACTGGAAGCGCGAAACGGTCTCGACACCGGCGGAGATGAAGACGTCGCCCTCGCCGGCCTTGATCGCGTGGAAAGCCATCCGGGAGGTCTGGACCGAGGACGAGCAGTAGCGGGTGATCGTCGCGCCGGGGATCTCGTAGCCCATCAACGAGGTGACGATGCGGGCCATGTTGTTGCCGGCCTCGCCACCGGGGAGGCCGCAGCCGAGATAGAAGTCGTCCACGTCGTTGGGGTCCAGCGCCGGGATCTTGTCGAGCGCGGCCTGGGCGATCAAGGCAGTGAGGTCGTCCGGGCGGAAGTCCTTGAGGGAGCCCTTGTTGGCGCGTCCGATCGGGGTACGGGCGGCAGAAACGATGACGGCCTCGGGCATGAACACTCCTTGATGGTGAAAGTCGGAACCAGCACAGCGTAGTGGGCGCAGAATGGAACGTGTTCTAGTAGTGGTGAAGGCCACGTCCGGGGTCCCACGCGCTGGGGACCCTAGCGTCCGGCGTCGGCCGCCGTGGAACCATGCTCGCGTGCGGCACCGCTATGAATGCCCGTTGCGATGGGCTGACCTCGACATCCTCGGGCACATCAACAACGTGCGCTACGTGGACTACCTCCAGGAGGCCCGCGGCGCCCTGCTGCGCGCCTGCCTCCATGCTGCGGGAGTCGAGCGCGCCGAAGGTGACGGGTACGTCGTGGTCCGGCACGAGGTGTCGTTCGTGGCGCCGCTGCAGCTCCGGGACGCGACGGTCTCCATCGACTCCTGGGTGACCGGGATCCACGGCGGCAGCTTCACGCTCGACCACGAGATCTTCCGCGAGACCCCGGAGGGCGAGCGCACCGTGTTCCTGCGTGCGCGCACCGTGATGGCTCCGTTCGTGCAGGCGACCGGTGCCCCGCGCCGGATCACCGACCAGGAACGCGCCGCCCTGGCGCCGTACGCCGAAACGGGTGAGCGGTCCCGCGCCGTGCGGGTGTCGGTGCCGCACGAGCACGCGGTGCACTATCCGGTCCAGGTCCGCTTCTCCGACCTCGACATCTATCGCCACGTCAACAACGTCATCTACTTCGAGTACTTCCAGGAGGCGCGGATCGCGCTGTTCCGCAAGCTCAAGGACGCGCTGGCCGACTTCCCGAGGATCAACGTCGTGGTCGCGCAGACCGACCTCGAGTACGTCACGCCGATCACCCTCCGGGCCGAGCCCTACGACTGCTACACCGTGGTCACGAAGATGGGTGGGAAGTCGATGACGGTGGAGGCGGAGATCGTCGACGGCTCCGGATCACGCTATGGAGTCCTGGCTCGCGCGCGTTGCGTGCTGGTCTTCTTCGATGCGGCGACGCAGCGCTCCGTGGTGCCGCCGCCGGGTTACCGCGAGGCGATCGTCGAGGGTCTGGGCGGTCCGCTGAAGGACAGCTTCACCACCCCGGCGGCAGTTGGGTGAAGTCCGGCTGACGCCCTTGCGCGAACGCCGCCAGCGCCTCGAGGTTCGCGGGTCCGCCCATCAGTTCGGCGAAGGCTGCGTTCTCGCGGTCTCGTGCGGCCGCGATCGCGTCGCGGTGCGGTTCGGTCATGGTGCGCTTCACTGCGATCAGTGACGAGATCGGTCGCGCCGCGAGCACCTCGGCATGGTGCCGAGCGACAGGCAGCAGTTCGTCGGGCCCACAGATCCGCCAGACCAGCCCCATCGCCAGTGCCTCCTCCGGGCCGATCCACTCGGCCGACAGGAGCGCCCACGCCGCGTTCTGGCGCCCGACCAGCGCCGGGAAGAGATACGACGACGCGGCCTCAGGGGCCACGCCGAGCGAGGTGAAGGGGCACTTGAGCCGGGCCGCCGACGACATGAAGGCCAGGTCGGCGAAGCCCAGGATCGTGGCACCGATGCCCAGACCCAGTCCGTTCACCGCGACGACCAGGGGCTTGGGGAAGTCGACGAGGGCGTCGAGCAGCCCCGGGAAACCGTGCCTGCCCCGCTGGAAGTCCGGATCGGTGGCGATGCGATGCATTTCGAGCAGGTCGGTGCCAGCGCTGAAGGCGCGACCGTTGCCGGTCACGAGCACCACCGCGACTGCGGGATCCTCGGCCGCTGCGAGCAGCGCATCGGCCGTGGCGTCGTACAACTCCTCGTTGAAGGCATTGAGGGCATCGGGACGGTCCAGGAGAAGGGTGCGGACCCGGTTCTCGTCGGAGACGATGAGCGTCATGCGCCAAGAGTAGAACGTGTTCCATTTGGGCGGGGCCGGGCGTCACGCCGATCCGCTGGACTGCTCGATCGCGATCTGCGAGCGGAGCCGCTTGAGACCACGGTGGTGGGCGACGCGGACCGAGACCGCGCTGATCGAGAGGGCTGCCGCGGTCGTGGTCACGTCCATGTCGAGGACGGCTCGGCACGTCACCACGTCGCGTTCCCGCTCGGGCAGCGTGGCGAGGAGTCGGCGTACCCAGTCGCTGTCGGTGGAGGCGCCTTCGGGTCCCGGGTCCGTGGACGACGGACCGCCCAGAGAGATCTGGTCGCGGCGCAGGGCGCGCCGCCGGGCATTGGCCGCCTGGTTGCGGGCGATGCCGAAGAGCCAGCCGGCGAACTGCTCGCTCGTGCCGTGGAAGCCAGCGATCTTCTCGGCGGCGACCAGCCAGGTGCCCGAAGCGATGTCCTCGGGGCTCTCTTCGCCGGTCCGACGGGTCCGGAGCCAGAGCAACAGGCGAGAGGCGTGAGCTCGGTAGAGCTCACGCCACGCATCAGGGTCGCCCTGCTTGGCTGCTGCGACGACCTCGTCGTCCGTCGTCACCGCGCGTGGTCCACCAGCGCTTCCTGCGGCCGGGGGGTGCGGGGGAGACCGCTGGGCAGGCTCGGGGTGGGAACGCGACTGAGTCCCGGCGTCGGGGGAGGCGCCGGGACATCAGGAAGATCAGGAAGGAGGGGGAGGTCCGGGAGGCCCGGCACGTCCACCCGCGGGCCCGGCGGAATGCCTTCGGGAACCCGCGGACCGTCCGTGTTGGCGGGTACGCCGTCGGGCGGTGCGTCGACGGGTGGTGACGACCGGTCCTGGGCGTCACCTGTCGGCGAAACTGGTTCGCCGACAGGTGACGTCGGGGAGTCCGGAAGTGGGGTCCGGACTCCGCCAGGTGGTGGGTCGGTCGGCTGGTGCGTCACCTGCTCCTCAGGGCCGAACGGAGAATCCGTTCCAGGCAGGGCACCTGCTGCCCACGAGGTCGCACCGACCGCGATCGCACCCCCCAGCACAATCGCAAGTCGGGCGCTCGCCGACCGACCCGGCCGCGCGGCAGGCACCGTGGAGCTTGCGCTCAACTGAGCCAGCTGCGCGAGCAGCACCGGATCCGGATCCGCTGGGCGCAGGTCTGCACGCAGCGTGTCGATCCAGTCCGGCCGGGTCATCTGGTTTCTCTTTCGAGAGTCATCGAGGGACGGGGGTTGCCCCTCGTGGTGTACCTGTCGCGAGCGGGTGGTGGCGTTACATGGTTCGGAAGATCGTTCAGCCAGTCGTGTTGACCATGAAGTTCGCAGCGTGGGTGACGTAGGCCCAGAACTGCGCGTCCTGCTCGGGCGTGAGCCCGACCTCGTCGAGCGCGGCGCGGAAGTGGCCGAGCCAGCGGTCGCGCGCGTCCGGGTCCACGGCGAAAGGAGCGTGCCGCATCCGCAGCCGTGGATGACCGCGCTGTTCGGAGTACGTCGTCGGACCGCCCCAGTACTGGACCAGGAACAACAGGAAGCGCTCCTCGGCCGGTCCGAGGTCGGCCTCGGGGTACATCGGGCGAAGGACCTCGTCCTGGGCGACGCCCGCGTAGAAGGTCGCCACGATCCGTCGGAACGTCTCGAAGCCACCGATCTCGTCGTAGAACGTCGGGGCGTCAGTCATCGTGGCTCACGCCGTCCATCATCGCGGGCACCTCAACCCTCGTCGCCCGCGGCCGTCGTTCCCGCGTGCGCGGGGTCGGCCTCGCGGCGATCCTGGCGGTGCCAGACCACGCGCTGGGCGAACGGGATCTCGATGCCCTCGTGGTCGAAGCGGGCCTTGATCCGTTGGCGCAGCTCGCGGGCCACCTGCCACTGCTCGAGGGGCGCCGTCTTCACCATCACCCGGATGGTCACCGAGTCGGCGGCGAGCATCTCGACGCCGGTGACCTCGGGCTCCTCGATGATCACGTGGCTGTAGTCGTCGTCCTGCCAGAGGTCGTGGGCCACGTCGCGCAGCACACGCTGCACGCTGGCCAGGTCCTCGCCGTAGCCGACGGACACGTCGACGACGGCGCGCGACCAGTTCTGGCTCTTGTTGCCGACGCGGACGATGGCGCCGTTCGGGACGTACCAGACCGTTCCGTTGATGTCGCGAAGGCGGGTCATGCGCAGGGTCACGGCTTCGACCGTCCCGTTGGCCTCACCGAGGTCGACCACGTCACCGACGCCGTACTGGTCCTCGATGAAGATGAAGATGCCGGCCAGGAAGTCGCGCACCAGCGACTGCGCGCCGAAGCCGAGGGCGATGCCGAGGATGCCCGCGCTGGCGATGATCGGCGCGATCGCGACCCCGAGCTCGCTGAGCACCATCGTCCCGACGACCGCGACCACGATGAAGGTCACGATGCTCTTCAGGACGCCCGACATGGTGGCCGCTCGCTGCTTGCGTCGCGCCGTGACGGCACCCTCCACCCGCTCGGGGAGTACGCCGCGCTCGGCCCGGCGGGCGACCCGGTCCACCATCCGGTGCAGCAACCAGCGCACGACGAGGGCGAACAGGACCAGGCCGATGATGGCGAGCGGCTTGCCGATCAGGATGTCGGACCAGTCGGCCAGGCGCGCGTTGCCGGTCCAGTCGTAGGTCAGGTCGCAGACCTGTTCGCCGTCGGCGCAGGGGCTCGCTGCGAGAGGGATCGTAGGAACAAGAACGGACAGCGTGGACGCCGGCATGCAGCCAGTCTCCCAAAGCCTCCTGAGTCCGTTGTCGAGGCCACCCGGTCACGGACGACAATCTCTGGATATCCTCATCCCGTGACCAGCACTGTTCTTCGCCGCCTCCTCGCCGTGTGCTCTCTCGTCGGTGTGAGCGCGCTGCTCGTTCTCGTGACCGCAGGCACCGCCTCGGCCGACACTCCCGAGCCGCGCCCCGGCAGTTGGGAGCCGAAGCCCGACATCGACGTGCTGCATGCCTTCCTCGTGCTCGGCGGCATCCCGCTGCTGGCCTTCGTGGTCATCACGCTGCTGTTCGTCGCGCCGGCCCTGGCCCGTGGCGAGGACCTGAGCATCGACGCCCTCCAGCCGGAGAACCAGTGGCTCGGCGGGCCGCGCAAGGCGGCCGGTGAGCTGGCCGCCCCCGACTCGGACACCTCGAAGGCCGGCGGCGCCGGCGGTACGTGGTAGTCCGATGAACAGCAACGGATCCCTGAGCGACGCCGAGCGCGCCGAGCTCGACGTCACCATCCGCCACGCCGAGCAGGCGTGCCGTGCCGAGATCTCGGTGTTCGTGGGATCCGCGACGGGTGACCCGCGGGACTTCGCCACGAGCCTGCACAACACGCTCGTGCTGCCCGCCCGCAGCGTCCTGATCATGGTCGACACCGCCCGCAAGGCGGTCGAGATCGTGACCGGTGGTCATGTCCGCGAACGGCTGACCGACGACGAGTCGAGCCAGGCGGTCGCCGCGATGACCGAGCGGTTCGCCGCGGGCGACCTCGCCGGTGGACTCAACCGTGGGATCGAGTTGCTCGGCGAGTTCGCCAAGGACTAGCTGTGATGTCCAGGCACGTTGGTCAGTCGGGTGACTGGTGGCTTGCCTCCGATGGCGGAGTGGACGCGGTGGTGATTGTAGAAGTGGAGCCAGCCCGGTAGAGCGTCGTTGCGTTGCTTGGTTGACTCGTAGAACCGGGCGTAGGCCCACCCATCGCCCAGGGTGCGGTGGAATCGTTCGATCTTGCCGTTGGCCTGTGGTCGGTAGGGCCGGGTTCGCTTGTGGACGATGCCGAGTTCGGTGCAGGCATCACGCCAGGCGTAGGACTTGTACGCCGATCCGTTGTCGGACAGGACTCGCTCGACGGTGACGCCGTGCTCGGCGAACCAGGCCACTGCGCGTTGCAGCACGCCGATTGCGGTGGTGGCTTTCTCGTCGGTGCAGATCTCGGCGTAGGCGACGCGAGAGTGGTCGTCGATCACGGTGTGGACGTATGCGGTGCCGATCGCGGGACGGTAGTCCTTGCCGCGTTGGCCGGTGCGGTGCGCGGTCGCGCGCCCGTTGGCGCGGCTTTGCTGGCGGGTGAGGAACTTGTGCCCGCCCCCGTCGGGGATGTTGCCGAACTTGGTGACATCGACGTGGATCAGTGAGCCGGGGCGCTCGTGTTCGTATCGGCGCAGGGGTTCGCCGGTCACGCGGTCGATGTGGGAGAGCCGATTGATCCGGCATCGCACGAGTACAGCGTGGACGGTCGAGGCCTGCATCCCGAGTCGGCCGGCGATCTGGACCGGGCCGAGGCGTTGGCGCCACCGCAGCCGCACGATCTGGCGCACGACATCGGGCCTGGTCTTGTTCGGGCACGTGTGGGGCCGCGAGCTGCGGTCGGCCATACCCGCTTGGCCTTCAGCGCGGTAGCGATCAGCCCACTTCTTCGCCGTCCTCGGGGCGACCATGAACATCTTGGCTGCAGCGGTGTGGGTCCAGCCGCGATCGACGATGAGTTGAGCGAGCCGCAAACGGGCGCGTGGGGTCAGGGCAGCGTTAGCGTGGGACACGAGGGCCTCCGGTCGGTGAAGCGTTGAACTAGACAGCTCCACTTCACAACCGGGGGCCTTCACCTGTCAGGCCGACTCACCGCCGAGCGGCGGGACAACCTCCCCGGACATCACAACTAGCCCGGCACCATCTCGCTGGGTCCCGAGACGGTTGCTGCGCAACCTCCTCGACCACCGCGGCCAGCTTCGCGGCCTACGCGTCGAACTCCTGCGCCGCGAGCGCGCGTGCCACGTCGGCCCGTCCTTCGCGGACGTAGCGCACCGCGCCGGCGTTGACCGTCGCAGCGTTGTCGGCGAGCCACGCGTCCACGGCGTCGAGCGTCGCGCGGGTGGCCAGGATGCGCGGGAAGATGAACTCGAGGGCGACCGACGCCTTGTGGGCGCCCAGCCGCTCCCAGGTCCCCGCGACCTCGGCGAGGTAGGTGGCGACGTACGGCGCCAGGACCTCCTCCTGGCCGGCCTGCATGAAGGCGAGGACGACGCTGCGCTGCGTCTCGTTGGGCACTGACGGGTCGAGCAGGGCCTGGGTCCAGGCCCGCTCCTTGGCGGCTGCCGTCGGCATGGCCGCGCGAGCGGCAGCCGACTTCTCCTGGCCGGAGATCGTGTTGTCCTGGGCCAGTTCGCCGTCGATGCGGGCGTCGTCGGCGCGGCCGACCCGGGCCAGGTGCGTCAGCAACGCCCAGCGGAGGTCCTGGTCGACGGCGAGGCCCTCGAACACCAGCGAGCCGTCGAGGATCGCCTCGAGGTCGGCGATTGCCGCGTCGCTGCTGGCCGCAGCCGCGTAGGAGCGCGCGAAGGTGAGCTGGTGGTCGGTGCCGGCCTCGGCCTGCCCCAGCAGGGCGCGCAGGCCCTCCTGCCAGCGCGCCGACAGCGCCTCGCGGCCCGCCGGGTTGCTGTAGAGGTTGACGGCCTGGGAGGCGTAGACAGGGATCCGGCTGAGCCCCCACGCGTCGGTCTCGCTGCCGATGTTGCCGAGGACGAGGGTGACGAAGTCGGACGCCGAGAGCTCGGCATCGCGCGTCATGTCCCAGGTGGCGCTCCAGATCAATGCGCGGGCGAGCGAGTCGTCCAGGTCGGACAGGCGGGCGATGGCCGTGGCCAGGGACCGCTCGTCGAGCCGGATCTTGGCGAACGCGAGGTCCTCGTCGTTGAGGAGGAGGAGCTCGGGCTGGGTCCTGCCGACCAGCTCGGTGAGCTCGGTGCGCTCGCCCTCGATGTCGACCTCGACGTAGTCGGTGCGAACCAGGCGGCCCTCTTCGTTGCTGTTGTAGAAGCCGACGCCGACCCGGTGACGCCGCAGCGTCGGGTGGTCGGCCGGCGCGCTCTGGCGTACGGCGAACGCGGCGTAGGTGCCGTCGGCTGCCAGCTCGAGCTCGGGGGTGAAGGTGTTGGTGCCGGCCGTCTGGAGCCACTCCTGGGCCCAGCTCGACAGTTCGCGGCCCGACGCCTTCTCGAGCGCGGTCAGCAGGTCGGAGAACTCCGTGTTGCCGTACTCATGATCCTGGAAGTATTGCCGCAGGCCCGCGAGGAACGGGTCGAGGCCCACCCATGCGACCAGCTGCTTGAGCACCGCCGCCCCCTTGGCGTAGGTGATCATGTCGAAGTTGACCTCGACCGCGTGCAGGTCGACGTTGTCGGCCGCGATCGGGTGGGTCGAGGGCAGCGAGTCGGCGCGGTAGCCGGTCTGCTTGCGGGCGTTGGTGAAGCCGGTCCAGGCGTCGTCGTACGACGTGGCGAGGGCCTCGGCGTGGTAGCAGGCCCACTCGGCGAACGACTCGTTCAGCCAGAGGTCGTCCCACCACTTCATGGTCACCAGGTCGCCGAACCACATGTGGGCCATCTCGTGCAGGATCACCGACGCGCGGAACTCGTAGAACGAACGCGGCTGGCGGGAGCGGGGGAGGTACTCGTCGCGCAGGGTCACGCAGCCCGCGTTCTCCATCGCGCCCATGTTGTATTCGGGCACGTACAGCTGGTCGTACTTGCCGAACGGGTACGGGTAACCG
This sequence comes from Propionibacteriales bacterium, assembly GCA_026392415.1. Lineage (GTDB taxonomy): Bacteria > Actinomycetota > Actinomycetes > Propionibacteriales > Nocardioidaceae > Nocardioides. Next base: position 39,643 of record JAPLCC010000059.1, on the reverse strand, counting down.
AAGGCGTTCTCGAAGAACTCGAAGCCCTGCTTGGTGAGGGTGACGATCTCGTCGCGGTCGCGCTCGAGGAACTCCTTGAGTGACTGTCGGCTGTAGTGGCCCAGCGGAATGGTGCCGTGCTTGCCTTCGTAGACGTCCTGGACCTCGTAGTAGTCACCAGCGACGACCGCGGTGATGTAGGTCGACATGGGCTTGGTGGCGGGGAAGTTCCAGATCGCAACGCCCTCGCCGGCCGGGACCGGCTCCGGGGTGGGCGCGTTGGAGACGACCTTCCAGTGCGCCGGCGCGGTCACGTTGAACGTGAACGGCGCCTTGACGTCGGGCTGCTCGAAGGTGGTGTAGACGCGGCGGGCGTCGGGGACCTCGAACTGCGAGTAGAGGTAGACGTTGCCGTCGGCCGGGTCCACGAAGTGGTGCAGGCCCTCGCCCGTGTGCGAGTAGGTGCAATCGGCGCGCACGACCAGGACGTTCTCGGCCAGCAGGTCACTCAGCGCGATCCGGCTGTCGGCGTACGCCGTGGCGGGGTCCAGGGGCGTGCCGTTGAGGGTGATCTCGTGAATCGTCGCATCGACGAGATCGGCAAACGTGCTGCCGCCCGGAGCGCGGCAGGTGAAGGTCAGCGTCGTGGTGGATCCGAAGGTCTCGACCCCCTCCGCCGTTGCGTTCGTGAGGTCGAGATCGATGACGTAGGAGGTCACGTCGACGAGGGCAGCGCGGGTGGCGGCCTCGTCGCGGGTGAGGTTGGTGCCGGGCATGCCGTCATCCTTACATTCGGCACACATTGTCAGACAATCGGGTCCGGGCTGGAAATGGACCGCGGCGAAGGGCGGCGCCGAACTACAAGCGTGTAACTATGAAATGTCAACGCGACACGCCAGTGAACCGCGAGTTTTCTGGGGTTTTTGTTGCGTTTTGGGGCAGATGTGCCCGATGGTGTTCGACATGCGTAACCGGGGAATGGCTGCGCGCTGGGGGACCATCGTTGTCACCAGTGCTCTCTTCGCGACCTTCCTGCTGGTGGGGTCGCCGGCGAGGGTGGGGGTTCCGCTCACCCCATCGGCAGCGACGACCTATCTCTGCAGCGGTTACTCGGGATGCAAGGACGCCGGTTACTCCGACGCCGGGTACGGCGCGGTGAGCAGCAAGATGTACTGGCAGATGTACTCGGGTCACAACTGCACCAACTACGCCGCCTACCGGGTGATCAAGTCCGGAGGACCGGCGACGCGTCCGTGGACGGGTGGTGGCAACGCGAGCGAGTGGGGCTTGCGTATGGCCAGCATCACCGACCAGGTCCCGAACGTCGGAGCGATCGCCTGGTGGGGGCGGTACTCCAACGGCAGCGGCTCGGCCGGTCACGTCGCGTACGTCGAGAAGGTCGTGTCCTCGACCGAGATCATCATCTCCGAGGACAGCTGGGGCGGGACGTTCCACTGGCGCACGATCACGAAGTCCAGTGGCCGCTGGCCGACCGGCTTCATCCACTTCACGGACAAGACGGTCGCCGCCAAGACGCCGCCGACGATCGTGGGGACCCCTGCCGTGGGCGCCGTGCTGACCGCCGGACCGGCCACGTGGTCGGTGACTCCGACGTCGGTCCACTACAACTGGCTCGTCGACGGCGTCAGCACGGGCGTGCTGACCTCGACCTTCACGCCGCGCGTCGAGGACCTCGGCAAGCTGGTCACGCTCAAGGTCCGGGCCAAGCGCACCGGCTACACCGACGGCGTCCAGGTGTCGACACCCAGCCCCGGCGTGGCCAAGGGCACGTTCGTGCTCGAGGAGCCGCCGGTCGTCGAGGGGACGCCGTACGTCGACGAGGTGCTCACGGCCTCGACCGGCACCTGGCTGCCGGCCCCCGGCACGGTCGGCTGGCGCTGGTACGCCGACGGGGTCCGGGTCTCCGGCAACGTGACCGCCAAGCTGCCGCTCACGACCGCTCTGGTCGGCAAGAAGATCACCGTGATCCCGGTCGTCCGGCAGGACGGATACGACGCGGCGCTGGCGCCCGAGGTGAGCGCCGGCCAGGTGCTCATGGGCGAGATCGCGGTGGCGAGACCGTCGACCATCACCGGGACGCCGAAGGTCGGTGCCACGCTCACTGCGGCGGACGGCGCGGCAGTCCCGGCCGACACCACGAACACGCACCAGTGGCTGAAGGACGGCCGGCCCATCGCCGGGGCGACGGCGAAGACGTACAAGATCAAGTGGGCCGATGCCGGCTCGAAGATCTCGGTCCAGATCGGACGCACGCGCAAGAACTACGCACCGCTCACCGAGAAGGTCGCGGCGACCGGCGTCGTGACCAGTGCTCCGACGCTCTGGATCACGACCGATGGGCGCCGTGGTGCCGCCATCGTGAAGGTGACGGTCACGTCGCACGGAGTGGAACCCGTGACGGGCAAGGTCGTCGTGCGGATCGGAGCCCGGTCCCAGACCGTGACTCTGGTGGACGGCCGGGCACGGGTGACCCTGCCCATCAGCACGCCGGGCCGCCGCGACGTGATCGTCCGCTACCTCGGCTCCACCGTGGTCCCGGCGGCACGCAAGGACAGCACGGTCACCGTGCCCCGCTGATCGGCGCGACCGGGAATGACTCCGGGCCGGTCGGGGTTCGGCTCACATGGCTGACAATGCTGCGACCGACCGCGCTGACCTCTGGTTCGACCCGCTGTGCCCCTTCGCCTGGATCACCTCGCGGTGGCTGTTGGAGGCGGCTGAAGTGCGGCACTTTGATGTCGAATGGCATGTCATGTCCTTGGCCTACCTCAACCAGGACCGCGACCTCCCGGACGAGTACCGCACCATGCTTGCTCCCGCCTGGGGGCCTGTCCGCGTGCTGATCGCCGCCCAGGAGCGCCACGGTGACAAGGTCCTGCTCCCGATGTACAACGCCTTCGGCGCCCGGATCCACCACGGCGGCCGCAGCCTCCACCAGGAGCCCGACGGCGGACTCGGCCTGATCGCCGAGGTCCTGGCCGAGGTCGGGCTCGAGGAGGACCTCATCGAGGCCGCCACCGACGCGTCGTACGACGAGCGCGTGGCGAAGTCCCACCACGAGGGCATGGACGCGGTCGGCAACGAGGTCGGCACCCCGACGATCCACGTCAACGGCACCGCCTTCTTCGGCCCGGTCCTCTCGAAGATCCCCCGCGGTGAGGACGCCGGCCGGCTCTGGGACGGCACCGTCGCGGTCGCGTCGTTCCCGTACTTCTACGAGCTGAAGCGTTCGCGGACGGGCGACCTCGACTTCTCCTGACCCGTTGGTCGAGGAGGTTGCGCAGCAACCGTCTCGAGACCCGCGCCGCCTTGTCCCTAAGGTTGGCCCCATGACGCATGTCCTCTCCGCTGTCGCCTGGCCGTACGCCAACGGCCCACGCCACATCGGCCACGTGGCCGGTTTCGGTGTTCCCTCCGACGTGTTCAGCCGGTACCAGCGGATGGTGGGCAACGAGGTGCTCATGGTGTCGGGCTCGGACGAGCACGGCACGCCGATCCTGATCGCTGCCGACGAGGCGGGCGTCACCCCGCAGGCACTCGCCGACAAGAACCACCGGTTGATCATCGAGGACCTCGTCGGGCTGGGAGTCAGTTACGACCTCTACACGCGCACGACGACCGGCAACCACCACGCGGTGGTGCAGGAGCTCTTCCTCGGCGTCCACGAGAACGGCTACTTCGTCGAGCAGACGACCTACGGCGCCATCTCGCCCTCGACCGGGCGCACCCTGCCCGACCGTTACATCGAGGGCACCTGCCCGATCTGCGGGTACGACGGCGCCCGGGGCGACCAGTGCGACAACTGCGGCAACCAGCTGGACCCGCACGACCTGCTCAACCCGCGGTCCAAGATCAACGGCGAGACTCCCGAATTCATCGAGACACAGCACTTCTTCCTCGACCTGCCGGCGCTCGCCGAGGCGCTCACCGAGTGGCTCGACGGCCGTGAGGCGACGGGGCTGTGGCGGCCCAACGTGATCCGGTTCAGCCAGAACATCCTCAAGGAGATCCGCCCGCGGGCGATGACCCGCGACATCGACTGGGGGATCGCGGTCCCGCTGGACGGGTGGCGTGAGAACCCGACCAAGAAGCTCTACGTCTGGTTCGACGCCGTCATCGGCTACCTGTCCGCATCGATCGAGTGGGCCCGCCGCACCGGCAAGCCGGACGCGTGGCGCGACTGGTGGAACGACCCCGAGGCGTTGACGTACTACTTCATGGGCAAGGACAACATCACCTTCCACTCCCAGATCTGGCCGGCCGAACTGCTCGCCTACGCGGGCAAGGGCGACAAGGGGGGATCGCCGCGCGAGTACGGCGTCCTGAACCTGCCGACCGAGGTCGTCTCGTCAGAGTTCCTGACGATGGAGGGCAAGAAGTTCTCGTCCTCGAAGAAGGTCGTCATCTACGTCCGTGACCTGCTCGAGCGCTACCAGCCCGACGCGTTCCGCTACTTCGTCGCCGCGGCCGGTCCGGAGAACCAGGACTCCGACTTCACCTGGGCCGAGTTCGTTCGTCGTACCAACGACGAGCTGGTGGCCGGCTGGGGCAACCTGGTCAACCGGACGGCCAACCTGATCGCGAAGAACTTCGGTGAGATCCCCGCGGCCGGCCCGCTGGCCCCGGAGGACACCGCCGTCCTCGCAGCGACCGAGGTCGCGTTCGACACCGTCGGCGACCTGATCGGGAAGCACCGCCAGAAGCAGGCGATCGGCGAGGCGATGCGTGCCGTCGCCGAGGTCAACAAGTACGTCTCCGACCTGGAACCGTGGAAGCTCGCCAAGGACCCGGCGGACCGCGAGCGGCTCGCAACGATCCTGCACGTGATGGCGCAGTGCGTGGCCGACCTCAACCTGGTGCTCAGCCCGTTCCTGCCCTTCTCCGCCAACGCGGTGGACGAGGCCTTCGGCGGCGAGGGTGTGATTGCGCCGATGCCGCGGATCGAGGAGGTCTCCGACCTCGATGTCGACGGGCGTGTCTACCCGATCATCACGGGCGACTACACCGGCTTCCCGAACTGGCAGCGGCACCCGATCACCGTCGGCCAGACGGTCGTGAAGCCCACGCCGGTCTTCACCAAGCTCGACCCGCTGGTCGTCGACGAGGAGCTCGCCCGCCTGGGTGTCTGAACCATGACACCGCTCATCGATCTCGGGACCTCGAGCACATCCGAGCCGTCCGTTGGTCGAGGAGGTTGCCCAGCAACCATCTCGAGACCAGCCGCGACGTAGTTCCGTCGGCTCGCCTAGTCTGCGTGGGTATGAGCACCGCTTTCCTGCTGACCTCGCTGGTCATCTGCGTGACGCCGGGAACCGGCGCCCTCTATGCGATCGCCGCGGGTCTCACGCGCGGCACCCGCGCCGGACTGTTGGCTGCGTTCGCCGGAACCCTCGGCACGGTCCCGCACATGCTGGCCGCGATCACCGGCCTGGCGGCGCTCCTGCACGCGAGCGGGGTGGCCTTCGCCGTCCTGAAGTACGCCGGCGTGGCGTACCTCCTCTCCATGGCCTGGTCGACCTGGCGTGACCGCGGTGTCCTCACCGTCGACGAGGACGCGGCCGGCGCCGGCTCGACGCGACAGGTGCTGCTGTCGGGGATCACGCTCAACCTGCTCAACCCGAAGCTCACGATCTTCTTCTTCGCGTTCCTGCCGCAGTTCGTGCCCGCAGGCCCCGGCGCGGTGCCGGCGATGCTCGCACTGAGCGCGGTCTTCATGCTGATGACCTTCGCGGTCTTCGCCGTGTACGCCGCGTTCGCCGCCGCCGTGCGCGACCAGGTGCTGTCGCGCCCCAGGGTCGTCGATCGCATGCGCAAGGCGTTCGCTGCGAGCTTCGCCGTCCTGGCCGGGCGGTTGGCGTTCGAATCGCGCTGATCCTCCACCCACACCGCCCGGCCCGCAGCATCAGTCCTGCGGCGGCACCATGATCTTGAGCTGCTGGCCGGCCGGGTCCGCGATCTCGGTCAGCAGGCCGTAGGGGGTGTCGTCGGGTCCGTTGACCACCGATCCGCCGAGCTCGATGACGCGAGCGATCGCGGCATCCATGTCCTCGACCTTGACGTACGCCGTCCAGGCGGGCTGGAACTCCTCGCCCCAGCCGGAGGCGTCCATCAGACCGGCCTGTGCGGTGCCGGCGGGACCGTTGGTGGCGTAGCGGAACTCGTCGGTGTCGCCGACCAGGTCGGGGCTCCAGCCGAACACGTCGCGCAGGAAGTCGCTGGTGGCGCCGAAGTCCTTCGAGTAGGCCTCGAACCAGATCGGTTCGCCGGGGCGACTGTCGGTGTCGATGCCGGTGAACGGGGCGGCCTGCCAGCCGCCGTGCACCATGCCGGAGGAGTCGGCCACGACCACCATGTGGCCCAGCCCGGGGATCTCCATCGGCGGCACCGGCACGGAACCGCCGGCCTCGGTGGCTCGCGCGGCCGTGTCGGCCGTGCTGGGCGTCGCGAGGTAGACCGACCAGGTCGGGTCGCCGGTCATGCCGGGCACCTCGGGCATCAGGCCGCCCAGCGGGCGCCCCTCGTGGAGGAATTGTGAGTAGCCGCCGAACTCCGCGACCGGTTCGGTCGTCGTCCAGCCGAAGAGGCCGCCGTAGAACGCCACGGCCTTGTCGCGGTCGGCGGTGACCAGTTCGATCCAGCAGGGGTGGCCGAGGGTGGTGTGCTGCATGGGACTGCCCTTCGCTTCGTGAGTCTGCGGTTGATGCTCTGACGTTGACAGGGAGGACCGACAGTCGCCCGCGAACTCATCGAAATCCGGTTGAACACGGCGCGTCCGGGCGGCACGATCAGCCGATGAGCACCGGGTACGACGTCTGGTTCACCGACGACGCGAGCGCCTTCCTGGCTCGGGCCGGTGCGCACCTCGGCCTCGAGCCGGTCACCGGGACCGTGGTCTCGACGACCGCCCAGCGCTTCGCCGACGCAGGAGTGCCGACGGACCTGCCGTACGCCTGGTTCGCCGTGGTCACCGGCCCGACCGGCGACATCGAGGGCGTCGCGATGCGGACAGCCCCGTTCCCGCCGTACCCGCCGTACGTGTTGGGGATGTCCGAGGACGCCGCGCAGGCGCTCGGGCTCGCGATGGCTGCGCGCGGCGAGGAGGTCGGCGGGATCAACGGGCTGCGTCCGGCATCGGACACCGTCGCCGCGATCCTTGCCGCCGAGGCCGGCCGCGACCTCCGCGTCAGCATGCACTCGCGGCTGCACGAGCTGGGCACGCTCACCCCGCCAGCAGCACCGGTGGCCGGAAACCTCCGCGCCGTCCGCAGGGACGAGGCCGGACTCGCTCTGGAGTGGATCCGGCAGTTCTTCCGCGACGCCAACGTGCAGGCCGGGCGAGCTCCCGATGACGGCCACGACGCCGATCACTTCTCCCTCGAGGACATCCAGCGCAAGCTCGACGAGGGCGTTCTCCACTTCTGGGTCGACGACGAGGACAGGCCGCTGCACCTGACCGGCTGGAACCCGCCGGCCTACGGCGTCGCCCGGATCGGCCCGGTGTTCACGCCGGAGGAACACCGTGGCCGCGGGTTCGCGAGTGCCGCCGTGGCCGAGGTGTCCGGTGCGCTGCTCGCCAACGGCAACCGGGTCATCCTCTTCACCGACCAGGCCAATCCGACCTCCAATGCGATCTACGCGGCGCTGGGCTACGAACCGGTCGCCGACACCATCGAGCTCCGCTTCGGCTGAGCTCGATGCCCACTCCTAGAGTGCGGTCATGGCCCTCCATCCCCAGGCGCGCCGCGCGATCGAGCAGAGCGCCGCAGCACTTTCGGTGACCGACCCCCGCTTCGACATCGCGGCGACGCGCGAGAACGACCGGCTCATCGCGCTGGCACAGGAGCGCGAAGAGGTGAGCGAGGTGCGCGACGTCGATGCCCACGGGGTCGCGGCCCGGCTCTACGTCCCGGCGGGCCACGACGGCGTCGTCCTGCACGCCCACGGCGGCGGGTTCGTGCTCAACGACATCGACGTCCACGACGCCGCCGTCCGGCGGCTCGCGAACCGGTCCGGGATGGCTGTCCTGAGCGTCGACTACCGACGCCCGCCGGAGCACCGGTTCCCGGCCGCGCCCGACGACGTCAGCGCCGCGCTGGCCTGGCTCTCCGAACAGCCGGACCTCGCCGGACTGCCGACCCTCGCCCACGGCGACAGTGCCGGCGGCAACCTCGCCCTCGTGACGGCGTTGCGCCACCCCGGACGATTCGCGGGCGTCGTCCTGATCTATCCCTTCCTCGACCCCACGGCGTCCTTCGACTCCTACCGGTCGGCCGCCGACGGCTTCGACCCCGCGGAGGCGGCCTGGTACTGGCAGCAGTACGCCGGATCGACGGCCGACCTCGAGCACCCGGACCTCGCGCCGTTGCGGTCGGACCGGCTCGCCACGCTCCCGCCGACGCTGGTGGTCACCGCCGAGCACGACCCGCTTCGAGACGAGGGCGAACACCTCGTCTCGCAGCTCGCCGAGGCGGGCGTCGAGGTCGTCGGCAATCGCTGCCTCGGACAGGTGCACGGGTTCTGGCGGCACACCGACGTCTTCGATGCGGCCGAGCCGCTCACCCGGCAGGTTGCCGGTTGGATGCGGATGGTGGCGGAGCGTGCCGGCTGAAATAGACTCACGGCTGTCATGACTGAATCTGTCGCGCGTCCCGCCGAGACCTTCCACGAGGCCGAGGACGCCCTGCTGTCCCGGTGGCCCGAGACCCGGCTCGAGCCCTCGCTCGACAGGATCCGCGCGTTCACCGAGCTGCTGGGCGACCCGCAGGCCTCCTTCCGCTCGATCCACCTGACCGGCACCAACGGCAAGACGTCCACGGCGCGGATGATCGACGGTCTGCTCCGTGCCCTCGACCTGCGCACGGGGCGCTTCACCAGCCCGCACGTCGAGAAGATGAGCGAGCGGATCAGCGTCGACGGCGAGCCGCTGGACGACGACGCGTTCGTCCGCGCATTCAACGACGTGGCTCCCTACATGGGTCTGGTCGACGCCGCCGAGGCCCACCCGCTCAGCTTCTTCGAGGCGGTCGTCGGGATGGCGTACGGCGCCTTCGCCGACGCCCCGGTCGACGTGGCTGTTGTCGAGGTCGGGATGGGCGGCTCGTGGGACGCCACCAACGTCATCGACGCCGACGTCGCCGTGATCACGCCGATCGCCGTCGACCACGCCAATTACCTCGGCACGACGGTCGCTGCGATCGCCCGCGAGAAGGCCGGCATCATCAAGCCCGGCGCGGTCGTGATCGTCGCCCAGCAGGATGCCGACGCCGCAGCCGTGATCCTCGAGCGGGCCACCGAGGTCGGCGCGACCCTGGCTCGCGAGGGCCTGGAGTTCGGTGTCATCACCCGGGCCCCCGCCGTCGGCGGCCAGATGATCTCGCTGCAGAGCCTGCGTGGTCAGTACGAGGACATCTTCTTGCCGCTCTACGGCGTCCACCAGGCGCAGAACGCTGCCGCCGCCCTTGCGGCCGTGGAGGCCTTCTTCGGTGGAGATGAGCCGCTCAGTGACGAGCTCGTGCGCGCCGCCTTCGCCGAGATGAGCTCTCCGGGCCGCCTCGAGATCATCCGGCGCAGCCCCACGATCGTGCTGGACGCCGCGCACAACCCCCACGGCGCCGAGGCCACGGCCGCCGCGCTGGAGGACTCCTTCCAGTTCGACCCGCTCATCGGGGTCATCGGTGTGATGGGCGACAAGGACGCCGAGGGGCTGCTCGCGGCGTTCGAACCGCACCTCACGCACGTCGTGATCACCCAGAACTCCACGGCTCGGGCGATGCCTGCCGACCAGTTGGCCGAGACGGCCCGTGAGGTCTTCGGCGAGGACCGCGTCTCCGTCGTGCCGATCCTGGCCGATGCGATCGACGAGGCCGCGGGCCGCGCCGAGTCCGGCAGCGACGACGCACTGAGCTCGGGCGCGGTCCTGGTGACCGGTTCCGTGGTCACGGTCGGCGAGGCGCGGGTGCTGCTCGGGGGAGTCAAGTGAGCGACCAGGTCAGCGCAGAGCGACGGAGGTCGCCGCGGCGCGCGATGTGCGCGGCGGTGCTCTCCCTCGAGGCGATCACGCTCGGCCTCACGATTCCGGTGATGATCTCCCTGGCTGACGTCCGCCCCGCCGTGGCGCTCTCGGTGGGTCTCGGACTGGCTGTGGCGTGCATCCTCGTGGCGGGCATGCTGCGCCGCGAGTCGGCGTACTACCTCGGCCACGCCATCCAGGTCGCCGCCGTCGGGCTGGGGTTCGTGGTGGCGATGATGTGGGCCCTGGGGCCGATCTTCGCCCTGCTGTGGGGGGCGGCGTACGTCCTCGGACGCAAGATCGAGCGCGAGCGGGCCGAGGCGTTCTCCGATTACGACCGCAGCCGCGAATCTCAGGTCTAGTTCTGCCTAGGTAGAGTGGCGCCGTGCCAGTGATCATTGACAAGCTCCTCCGTATCGGAGAGGGCAAGATCCTCCGTCAGCTCGAAGCGATCGCGAAGGCCGTCAACGCCATCGAGGACGACTTCAAGGCGATGTCCGACGACGAACTGCGGGGCATGACGGACGAGTTCCGCAAGCGCCTGACCGAGGGCGAAGACCTCGACGACCTGCTCCCCGAGGCATTCGCGACCGTGCGTGAGGCGGCCCGTCGTGTCCTGGGCCAGCGACACTTCGACGTCCAGATCATGGGCGGCGCCGCGCTGCACATGGGCAACATCGCCGAGATGAAGACCGGTGAGGGCAAGACCCTCGTCTCGACGCTCCCGGCCTACCTCAATGCCCTCGAGGGCAAGGGCGTCCACATCGTCACGGTCAACGACTACCTGGCGAAGTTCCAGTCCGAGATGATGGGCCGGGTCCACCACTTCCTCGGCCTGTCCGTCGGCGTGATCCTCCCGAGCATGCGGCCCGCCGAACGGCGCGTGGCCTATGCCTGCGACATCACCTACGGCACGAACAACGAGCTCGGGTTCGACTACCTGCGCGACAACATGGCCTCGGCTATCGAGGACTGCGTCCAGCGCAGCCACAGCTTCGCCATCGTCGACGAGGTCGACTCGATCCTCATCGACGAGGCCCGGACCCCGCTGATCATCAGTGGTCCGACCCAGGACGAGGTCAAGTGGTACGGCGAGTTCGCCAAGATCGCGCAGAAGCTCACCAAGGACACCGACTACGAGGTCGACGAGAAGAAGCGCACGATCTCGGTCCTCGAGGCCGGCATCACCCGCGTCGAGGACCACCTCGGCATCGAGAACCTCTACGAGTCCGCGAACACGCCGCTGATCTCGTTCCTCCACAACTCCATCAAGGCCAAGGAGCTCTTCCGCAACGACAAGGAGTACGTCGTCATGGAGGGCGAGGTGCTCATTGTCGACGAGCACACCGGCCGCATGCTCGCGGGGCGTCGCTACAACGACGGCCTGCACCAGGCGATCGAGGCCAAGGAGGGCGTGAGGGTCCGCGAGGAGTACCAGACGCTCGCGACCGTCACCCTGCAGAACTACTTCCGCCTCTACGAGAAGCTCTCCGGCATGACCGGTACGGCCCTCACCGAGGCCTCCGAGTTCGACAAGATCTACAAGCTCGGCGTGGTGCCGATCCCGACGAACAAGGACATGCTCCGCAAGGACCAGGCCGACCTCGTCTACCGCACCGAGGAGGCGAAGTACGACGCCGTCGTCGATGACATCGTCGAGCGCAACGAGAAGGGCCAGCCGGTCCTGGTCGGCACGGTCTCGGTCGAGAAGTCCGAGTACCTCTCCAAGGCGCTGACCAAGAGGGGTGTCCCGCACTCGGTCCTGAACGCGAAGGTCCACGCCGAAGAGGCGAAGATCGTCGCGATGGCCGGCCACAAGGGCGCCGTCACCGTTGCCACCAACATGGCCGGTCGAGGCACCGACATCATGCTCGGTGGCTCGGTCGAGTTCCTCGCCGACGCCGAGTTGCGCAAGCAGGGCCTCGAGCCCACGGGCGAGACGGCGGAGGAGTACGACGCCGCCTGGCCCGCGATGGTCGAGAAGTTCAAGCACGAGGTCGAGAAGGAGCACGACGAGGTCCGCGACCTCGGCGGCCTCTACGTCATCGGCACAGAGCGCCACGAGTCGCGCCGCATCGACAACCAGCTCCGCGGTCGTTCCGGCCGCCAGGGCGACCCGGGTGAGAGTCGGTTCTACCTCTCGCTCGAGGACGAGCTGATGCGCCTGTTCAAGTCGGACTGGGTCGACCGCGTCCTGCTGCTGCTCAAGATTCCGGACGACGTCCCGATCGAGAACAAGCGGGTCACCAACGCGATCGCCAATGCTCAGGGCCAGGTCGAGTCGCAGAACTTCGAGTCCCGCAAGAACGTCCTGAAGTACGACGACGTGATGGACCGCCAGCGCAAGGTGATCTACGGCGAGCGGCGCGAGGTGCTCGAAGGTGTCGACCTCGAGGACCAGGTGCGCACCTTCATCGACGACGTCGTCAGCGGCTTCGTCAACGGCTCACTCGACGAGTTCGCCGAGCAGTGGGACCTCGACCAGTTGTGGACCGACCTGAAGCAGTTCTGGCCGGTCTCCGGCACTCCGGAGGAGGTCGCGGAGGGCATCCACGACCGTGCCGAGCTGGTGGAGAAGCTCAAAGCCGACGCGCACGCGGCGTACGACCGTCGCGAGGAGGAGGTCGGCGAGGAGGTCGCTCGCGAGCTCGAGCGGCGCGTCCTGCTCTCGGTCCTGGACCGCAAGTGGCGCGAACACCTCTACGAGATGGACTACCTCCGCGAGGGCATCTACCTGCGGGCCTACTCGCAGCGTGACCCGCTGGTCGAGTACCAGCGCGAGGGCTTCGACATGTTCGCCGCGATGATGGACGGCATCAAGGAGGAGACCGTCGGGTTCCTCTTCAACCTGGAGGTCCAGGTCGAGGACGACGAGGACGAGTTCCACTACCACGCTGACGGCACCCGTCACGCCGGCCCGATGCACGAAGGTGCACTCGCCGAGCCTCCGGTCGGCGTCGGCGCGGGTGGCGAGGTCGACCTGGCGTCGATCTCGGCGGAGCTCAAGTCGGCCAGCCCGAAGGTCAAGGCCAAGGGTCTGGACACCCCGAAGCAGCCGCAGAACCTGTCCTACTCCGCGCCCGACGAGACCGGTCACACCGAGGTCCGCGGACCCGGCACGGTCTCCAACGCGGACGACGAGTTCGCCGGAACCAGTCGCAACTCCCTGTGCCCCTGTGGCTCGGGCCAGAAGTACAAGCGCTGCCACGGCGCGCCGGGTGGCCCCAGCGGCCTCACCACCCGCGTCAACGGCTGAGGTTCGCGGTCAGTTCAGGGACATCCGTGGTTCACCGTTCAGCAGCCCGTTGGCGCTGCGCACGCAGGTGCCGCCCTTCGGCGTACCGCCGTTCCAGGCCTGGCGGACGCAGTTGCGGACGGCGAGCTGTCCCCAGTAGTTCGGGTGCAGCGATTCCTGGATGTAGTACGGGCTGTCGCCGGCCGTGGTCACCGTGCGGATCTGGTTGACCCACTCGGTCCTGTCGACTGCGGTGGCCGCCAGCCAGTTGGCCAGGCCGACCTCCTCGTAGAGGCCGACGCCGGTCTCGCACAGCCGGCGACCATTGAAGGTGCTGGCGAGGTTGAGGACCTTGGAGTTGGTGATGCCGGCCTGGGTGATCGCTCCGGTGACGGTGCTGTTGATCGTCGGCAGCGCCGTGTTGTTGGCCCAGTCGGCGTCGGCGTTCCAGAAGCCACAGCCGCCGGTGTCCTGACGGGTGTAGCCGCTCTGGCTGTAGCGGAAGCCGGAGCCGCCGGGAACGGGCGACGGGTAGGTCTGCACGACCATGGTCCACTGCGAGTCGGCGTAGCCGGCGTTGCGCATCGCCGTCCGGACGTTCGTGAGCGCTCCTGCGATCCGCGACTTCACCGCTGAGACGTTGGCCGACGTGAAGTTGCTGGTCACGCTGCTGTCGTCGTAGCAGTAGTCCTTCCACCACGACGGGGAGAGCAGGAAGTCCTGGACGCACTGCTGCACGACGCCGGCGAAGTTGAAGTCGTTGCCGCCGATCGACACGACCACCATCTTGACGTTGTTGGAGGTGGCGAAGGTCTGCAGGGCACGAGCCTGGCCGACGCCCGGGGCGCCGCTGTAGAAGTCGAGACCGGGCTTGAACTCGCTGCCGGTGGCGGTGGCGGCCTTGGCGCCGGAGCAGGCGAGGTTGAGGCTGCGGACGCCGCCGCCGATGTGGATCTCTGCGCTCTTCGAGCGGTGGCAGCGGTCGATCGCCTCGCCGGTGCCGGTCGCGTTGTCGTAGTAGGCCGTCGAGCCCAGCGCGTCGGCCCGGGCACTGCTGCTGTTGGAGGATCCGGCCCAGCGGCCGGCCTCTCCGGAGATGTAGGAGTCACCGACGGACACGACCCACGGGGAGCCCACACCTGGACCGTCGGCCTGGGCGGGGGCAGTGGTGAGCGGCGCGACGAGTGTCGCGGCTACGACGGCTGTTGCCGCCGCGATGGCACGCAGCATGCGGATCTCCTGGTTGCTCTGGGGCGGATTACCCAGAGGTAACCTAGTGACGTGCGTCACAGTTGGGAAGGGTGTTCCCCGGTCGCCGTCGCTCAGGCAAAGTCCAGTGCCGTGCAGATCCAGCGCTGGTCGATCCGCTCGAACCGGACCGCGATCGCCCGCGATCGCTCTCCGTGGCGCACGTGCACGCCGCACTCCACGACGTCGTTGGTGACGAAGCACGTGTGCACGCTCAGGACGCGCGGCCGCACCGGCTGGACGCGGGCCAGGCCCGGTTGGTGGCCGCCGGCGCGGGCGACGAGCTGGGCCCGGCGGCGCAGGTCGGCGTAGACGTCCGGCGTGGTCCAGCGCAACAGCTGCGAGACCGGGCGGTCACCACCGACGATCTCGACGGCCGCCTGGCTGAACCGGTGGGTCCATTCCGTGATGGTGTGCCGCAATCGGCGGTCGATGGGGACCACGGTGGCGCCGGGTCGCGGGCCGGGAGCAGCCGCTTCGGGCAGTGCGTGCCGGGGGAGCAGGGCGAGGGCGAGCGTGCCCTGGGTGGCGGTGACCGGCACCGGGAGCCGGACACCGACGAGGTCGGTGGTGGAGACGGACATGGATCCTCCTGGACGGGTTCAGTGCGGTGGCAGGCGAAGTTGCTGGTCGGGGTGGATCAGGTCGGGGTCGGGTCCGATCGCGGTGGCGTTGGTGGCATGGATGCGGCGCAGGTACGACGCCACATCGGCCTGCGATGCGGCCGGACCCAGCGACCGGGCGGCGATCGCCCACAAGGTGTCGCCGGTGCGGACCCGAACCACGGACGAATCGGCCCGGTGGTGCGCCGCGGGCGGTTCGGCGCCGGTCGCCCGGTCGGGCAGCGGGAGCCCGTCGAGGACTTCGGCGCTGAGGGGCGCGCGCGGCTCGTCGCTGGCGACCGCGGCAACGGTCGTCGTGGTGGACAGGGCCGCGACTCCGCACGCGGAGAGGAGCAGGGTGCGCACCGGCCCGGGGCGTCGACGACCGTCGGTGGCTGCGCGGGCCGCAGGGCGGAGGACCTCGCGCACCACGTCGGTCGTCAGGAGCCAGAGGGCGGCGAGGGCGACGAGGGCAACTGCCGAGCAGATCTGGACCAGCAACGACGCGAAGTCGGGACCGGGCGCCCGCAGCAGGCCGGTGGCGCCCGTGAGTGCGATCCGACCCAGGGCCACGGCACCCGCGGTGACGGCCGCCCAGAGCAGCGCGCCGCGGACGTGCCCAGCGGTGGCGTCAGCAACGTGATTCATCCCGAGATCCTTGCGTTTGCTTCTGTTTGCATCAGGATGGGTCTAGCGGTGATGCGAGTCAACCAGTCGTCCACAGGCCATCAGGTGTGGGCGGGGCCCTGCTGGCAACGAACGGCAGGCGCCGTGCAAGGCTGGGCGCCATGGGTTGGGAGGACGATCTTTTCGCGCTGTTCGACGATCTCGAGGACCAGGCGAGCGCGTTGCACGCCTCGGAGCGCACTGCCGACGTCGCCGACCGGAGCCGGGCGGAGTACCAAGCGGTCTCGCTGGCGAGTCGACTCATGGCCACCATCGGCACGACGGTCACGCTCGGCGTGGCCGGTGTCGGTCCCGTCAGCGGGACGATCGAGCGGGTGGCCGAGGGCTGGCTGCTCGTCTCGTCCGGTGACAGCGACTGGGTCGTCGATCTCAGCGCGGTCGGCACGGTCGAGGGCGCCTCGGTGCGCGCGGTGCCGGACGTGGCCTGGTCGCCGCTGACCCGGCTGGGTCTGGGCTCAGCCCTGCGTCGGATCGCAGAGGCGGGGGAGGCCTGTGTGCTCCACCTGCGCGACGGCAGCCGTCACGACGGTGTCCTGCGCCGCGTCGGTGGTGACTTCTGCGAACTCGTCGAGGGCGAGGACCGTCGCACGTTGCTGGTGTCCTTCGACGCTCTGGCCGCGGCTCAGTCGCGCGCCTGACTCGATCTCGGCGGCGCGCAGGTCAGGTGGCGTCGAGGTCGTATGGCGGTCGTTCGCCGTCCTCGAGCGGGAGCTGGGCCGCGAGGCCGGGACGCTCGGCAACGGCGTCCTCGAGGTCGTCCAGCTCGGCCATCGCCTCCGCGATGTGCTTGCGGACGATCGCGCGCGGGTCCAGGTCGGAGAGCTCCAGGTCGGCGAACTCGGGACCGAGCTCGGAGCGCAGCTCGTCGCGGGCGTTGTTGGCGAAGTGTCGCAGCTGACGCACGAAACGTCCGGCCTGCTGGGCCAGCTCGGGCAGCTTGTCGGGGCCGAAGACGAGCACGGCGAGCAAGGCGATCACGACCAGTTCGCCGAATCCGATTCCGAACACCTGTCCACCCCCTCAGTCCGTGCCAGTGCCCGCGTACGTGTCGATCAGAACTTGTTGCTCGGCGTGAGGCCGAGCTGCAGCCCGGCCAGACCACGGCCGCGGCCGTCGAGGCGGTCCGCGATGCCGTTCAGTGCCGCGGCGGCCGGCGCCGTCGGGTTGGACTCGACGATCGGCTTGCCGGCGTCGCCGCCCTCGCGCAACGAGATGTCGATCGGGATGCGCCCCAGCACGGGGACGTCGTACCCGAAACGCTTCGACAGGGTTTCCGCGACCCGATCGCCGCCGCCGGAGCCGAAGATCTCGAGCCGGTGGTCCTTGCCCTCGGGCTCGCAGTGCGGGCAGGGGAGGTAGCTCATGTTCTCGACGACGCCGACCACTCGCTGGTGCATCATCGACGCCATCGTGCCGGCACGCTCGGCGACCTCGGCCGCGGCTTCCTGCGGCGTGGTCACGACGACGACCTCGGCACCCGGGAGGTGCTGGCCGAGCGAGATGGCGACGTCGCCGGTGCCCGGGGGCAGGTCGAGCAGCAGGACGTCGAGGTCGCCCCAGTAGACGTCCGCGAGCATCTGGACCAGAGCCCGGTCGAGCATCGGCCCGCGCCAGGCGACGACCTGGTCGCGGCGCGGCTTGAGCATGCCGATCGAGATCACCGAGACGCCGGAGGCCGTGGGGACCGGCATGATCAGGTCGTCGACCTGGGTCGGCCGGGAGTCGGCGACGCCGAGCATCGCGGGAATCGAGTGGCCGTAGATGTCGGCATCGACGATGCCGACCTTGCGGCCGGCCTTGGCCAGCGCCAGGGCCAGGTTGACCGTGACGGAGGACTTGCCGACGCCGCCCTTTCCTGACGCGATCGCGAAGACCTTGGTCAGCGAACCGGGCTGGGCGAAGGTGATCTCGCGGGCGGCCGCGCCGCCGCGCAGGGTCTCGTGCAGGCCCGATCGCTGGTCGGCGGACATGACGCCGAGATTGACGACGACCTGCGTGACGCCCTCCAGTGCGGTGACCGCGGCGGTCACGTCCCGGGTGATGGTGTCCTTGAGCGGGCAGCCGGCCACCGTCAGGAGGGCGTTGACCGTGACGACCGAGCCGCCGTCGCCGGGGGCGATGTCGACGCTCTCGACCATGCCGAGCTCGGTGATCGGTCGCTTGATCTCCGGGTCGTTGACCCGGCTCAGCGCGGTCATGACCTGCTCGACGGACGGGGACTGCTGCGTGGTGCTCACAACGCCCGAGTCTAGTGAGGCGGGGGTTGCGCCCGGTCGCCGCGGTCCTCGTGAGACTCGGCACGCTCCTCGGCACGTTCGTCGAGGTCGGCGAGCAGGGAGCGAAGCTCGGACCGCAGGAAGTCGCGGGTGGCGACCTCGCCCACCGACATCCGGAGCGAGGCGACCTCGCGGGCGAGGAATTCCATGTCGGCGTGGGCGCGCGCGTCGGCCTGCCTGTCCTGCTCGGCAATCACCCGGTCCCGGGCCTCCTGGCGGTTCTGCGCCAACAGGATCAGCGGGGCGGCGTACGACGCTTGGAGGCTGAGCATGAGGGTCAGGAAGATGAAGGGGTAGCTGTCCCAACGCCATTCGCCGAGCGGCAGCAGGTTCCAGGTCACCCACACCACGACGAACAACGTCATGTAGATCAGGAACGTCGCCGTCCCCATGAACCGGGCGAACTGCTCGGCGAAGATCCCGAAGGCGTCGCGGTTGAAGGACGGTCGGCGGACCAGCTGCCGGCGCTCCTCCCGGGGCGTGTCCAGCCGGTCGCGGGTGCGGCGGGCCTCGCTCATCGGCCCGTTCCTCCGGGGCGGGGCGCTCGGTCACGCCAGTTGGTGGGGAGCATGTGGTCGAGCAGGTCGTCCACGGTGACCGCACCGATCAGACGCCCGTTCTCGTCGGTCACCGGCGCCGCCACCAGGTTGTACGTCGCCAGGTGGGCCGCGACCTCGTCGATGGTCGCCTCGGGGCTGAGCCACTGCATGGAGTCGTCGAGCGCGCCCGCGACCAGCGTCGAGGGGGGCTCGCGCAGCAGTCGCTGGATGTGGGCGACACCCAGCAACCGGCCGGTCGGTGCCTCCAGGGGTGGACGGCAGACGTAGACCAGCGCGGCCAGTGCGGGGGTCAGCTCCGGATTGCGCACATGGGCCAGGGCGTCGGCGATCGTGGCGTCCGGGCCGAGGATCACCGGCTCGGGCGTCATCATCGCGCCGGCGGTGTTCTCGACGTACTTCATCAGCCGCCGGACGTCCTCGGCCTCCTCGGGTTCCATCAGCCGGAGCAGGATCTCGGCGGTCTCCGGCGGGAGGTCTCGCACCAGGTCCGCCGCGTCGTCGGGCGACATCTCCTCGAGCACGTCGGCAGCGCGTTCGGCCTCGAGGCCCTTGAGGATCTCGACCTGGTCGGAGTCGGGCATCTCTTCGAGGATGTCGGCGAGGCGCTCGTCGTCGAGCGCCAGCGCGACGGCGGTCCGTCGATCCGAGGGCAGGTCGTGCAGCAGGCTCGCCGCGTCGGCGGGACGCATCTCGTTGAGCGCGGCGACGAGGTGGGTCGCGCCCTGGCGGTCGTCGGTGCGGGTGAGCCCGACGACGTCGCGCCACTCGACGACGTGGGTCTGTCCGCGCCGACGGAATCCCTTGGACGGCTCGCGCACCGCGACCCGGCTGAGCACCCAGTCGCGGGTCCGCGCCGGCTCCATCGCGACGTCGTAGACGGTGCCGGCGATGCCCGAGCTGGTGATCGTGACGGTGCGGTCGAGCATCTGCCCCATCACGAGGGTCTCGGTCGAGCGCTGCTCGAAGCGACGCATGTTGAGCAGGCCGGTCGTGTAGACGTGTTCGTTGTCGATGTTGGTGACCCGGGTCATCGGCACGAAGATCCGCCGTCGCCCGAACACCTCGGCGACCATGCCGAGGACGCGGGGCTGGGTGCCTTCAGTGCGCATGGTGACGACCAGGTCTCGGACCTTCCCGACCTGGTCGCCCTGGGGGTCGAAGATCGGGAGACCGACCAGCCTGGCCGCGAACACGCGGGACGGGGTGGTGCTCACGGACCGAACGCTACCGTCCGCGCGTCCTCGGGAAGGGACGACGCACGCCCTAGACTCCCGCCATGGGTGCTCGCTTCGCTGTTGCCGTCGTCCTGGTCCTCGCCCTCGCGGGTTGTGGCGACGACGGGAAGTCCTCCAGTGACGACCCGACCTCCGCTGCGCCGGACGTGACGACCAGCGCCACGAGCGAGCCCACGCGGACGCTGCCGAGCAAGAAGCCGACGCCGAAGATCCCGGCGAACGCGCCGAAGTGTGCCGACATCTGGACCGCTGACGCGACCCTCCCGGGCGGGTACAAGGGGTGCGTGGCGAACAGGAAGTACGTCCGGGCGGACGGGCTGGGCTGCTCGTCGGGCCAGGCCATCGTGAAGTACGACGACCGGTTCTGGGCTGTCCGCGGCGGGACCATCTCCCAGGCCGAGGACATCTACAAGAGTGACGTGTATCTCGACAGCGTGGCGCGCTGCCGCGGGTGAGCCCACGTCTTGCGTCGAGGCGAATCGGTTCGTGGGGCTTCGTCCGTTATCGTTGCCAGACGCGCAGGGGCCTTGATCCAGCTCCTGCTTGTCGGCTCCGGGGTTGGCGTGCGTTCAAACCGACTGGATCGTTGGGGAGGTAGCGCAGCGTGCGTCGCATCGTCGTTGTAGCCACCGTCATTGCATCCATGACCGTCCTTGCTGGTCCTGCGCGTGCCGAGGCACCCGCGGCCGCACCGGCGCAGGCGCCCGTCGCCGGCTCCGTCACCACATCGGTGGCTGCCGAGGACGACGACGCCATCACCCCGCGGGCGGCGTACCGCCAGCGTGCGGGGATCACGCTCAACAACCCGCTCGGCACCAACGCGCAGAAGTACGCGATCCTCAACCAGATCCACGCCGCGATCAAGAACGCACCCAAGGGCTCGGTCATCCGGGTGATGTCGTGGAACATCATGTGGTCGCGCTCGGTCGACTACCTTCTCGACGCCCAGCGGCGCGGCGTGAAGCTCTGGATCCTGATGGACGACGACAACTACAGCCGCGAGGTTCCCAACAAGCCGTGGGTGACGCTCAAGCGGGGCATCGCCGCCTGGAACGCCAAGGTCATGTCGTCGCGTCGCAGCCACATCAAGGTCTGTGTCGGCGCGTGCCGTCGCCACACGGCCGGCGCCGCCCACGCGAAGTACTTCATGTTCACCCAGACGGGCGCGTCGAAGGACGTCGTCATCGAGGGTGGCACCAACCTGACCCTCGCCTCGGCCACCAACCAGTGGAACGAGACCTACACGTTCGTCGACAAGCCTGACCTGCACGCGTTCATGATGAAGATCTTCTCGGAGATGTGGGCCGACAAGGGTCCGGCGCAGCCGTGGATCAAGTTCGAGTCCACGTCCTACGACATGTTCTTCTCGCCGCAGGTCGGCAACTACTACGTCGGCCGTGACCCGCTCGAGATCGCCCTCAAGGCGACCACCTGCAAGGGCGACTGGGGCACCACCAAGATCCGTGCTGCTCCCGACGTCATCCGCGGCACCCGTGGCATGCGAGTGGCGAAGTTGATCCGCGGCCTGTGGAACGAAGGCTGCGACATCAAGATCGCCTACACCATCATGGGCAAGGACATCTACCAGTACCTCCGTGGCACCGGCGGTCGCGGTCCCGTGCCGATCAAGCACGTGGTCCAGGACTTCAACGGCGACAAGGAGTTCGACCGCTACTTCCACCTCAAGGTGTGGACGATCAACGGCAGCGTCGACGGCGTCGGTCGCTACTGGACGATGAACGGCTCAACCAACATCTCCGACTACTCCGCCGGGTCCGACGAGAACTTTGCGACGTTCAAGAACGTCAAGGGCATCACGGAGAAGTACCAGAACCACATCGAGTACTGGTACAACAACCCGCCGCGATCGCGTGCAGTCGTGCCCTCGCTCATCAAGGGCCCGGTCGACCCGTACCGCAACGTCGATCTGGACTGATCGATTTGGCAGCCAAGCCCGCGCAGGGCGTCGCCGTCCTGCGCGGACTGGTCGCGTCGGCCCGGGGCACCCGGGTCATCACGGTTGACGAGGCCGGGATCGTCCTCGCCGCGCGCGGCGAGGACCGGGTCGTCGACGTGCTCTTCGACGGCCGGCGGATCTGGTCCTTCTGGCTGATCCGCGACACCGAGCGCCAGTCCAACGGTCTGCGTCTGGCGGCTTGGCCGGACCGGATGCGCAAGTATCTCCTCGGCCTGAGCCGGATCACGGTCCGCGACCACGTCAGCGACCACCTCCTGCATGACGGTGAGCTCGCCTTCGGCGCCGGCACCGGACGGGTCGAGTTCGTCAACAGCGACGGACTCGAGATCAGTCTCGACAAGGCCGGCCGGTTCAGCCCGACGTTCTCGGTGCGCAGCGAGGAACAGCTGCTGCCCCTGCTGGACGCGATGGATCAGGTGGTCGCGATGCTCGAGGAGCTCGGGATCGCGGCCTTCCCCGCCTACGGCACCCTGCTGGGCGCGGTACGTGAGGGCACGTTCCTGGGACACGACTCGGACGCCGACCTCGGGTACGTCTCGTCGTACACGACGCCGGTCGATGTGATGCGCGAATCGTTCGAGCTCCAGCGCAAGGTGGTCGACCGCGGCTTCGCGACCCATCGCTACAGCGGAGGGGCATTCCGGATCGACGTGGCCGAGGCCGACGGATCGGTGCGCGGACTGGACCTGTTCGGCGGGTTCCACGACCACGGCACGCTCTTCCTGCTCGGTGAGGTGGGCGTCCCCTTCGAGACCGAGTGGCTGTACCCGTTCGGCACCTGCACCCTGATGGGCCGCGAGTTCCAGTGCCCGGCTCGTCCCGAGAAGCTGCTCGAGGCGATGTACGGCGCGAGCTGGCGCGTGCCCGACCCGGCGTACAAGTTCGAGACGCCGGAGACGGTCGTCAACCGCTTCAACTCCTGGTTCCGCGGATCGTCGGTCTGGCGACGCGACTGGGAGCGCAAGCTCGGCGGAACGGCCCTGACGCCGCCGCCCGCGACGCCGTCCGGCCTCGCGCGGGTGCTGGCCGCCGAGGTCGCACCCGGCACCCGGGTGCTCGATGTCGGTGCCGGTCGTGGACGCGACGCGTTGTGGTTCGCCCGGCAGGGTTTCGAGGCCATCGCGTACGACTTCGTCCCGCGCGGCGCACGGGGTGCCGTCAAGGCTGCGGAGGAGGAGGGTCTGCCCTTCGAGTCGCGGTCCCTGAACCTCACTGAGTGGCGCTCGACACTCTCGGAGAGCGCCCGGATCTCACGGGTTCCCGGCCCCAACGTGATCCTCGCCAGGCACGTCTTCGACGCCACCAACAAGGTGGGTCGCGACGCCCTCGGACGGTTCGCGGCGGTCGCCTTGAGAGGCGGCGGCAGGCTCTATGCTGACGTCTGGACCGGCGGGGGAGACCCTGCCTTCGGGCTCCGCCCGCTGTCGCTCGAACGACTCGTCGAGGTCGTCGAGTCGCACGGTGGCACGGTGATCTCGACCATGCACTACGACGTGGGCGCCGAGCGGCCCCGCGCGATCGGACGACTGGTGGCGGAATGGACATGAGCGCAGCATGAGCAAGCGGGACGAACTGGCAGAACTGCGCAACCGTGTGGCAGGTCTGGAGAGTGAGATCGCCGAGCTGCGTCGCCACCACCTGCGCCTGGCCGAGCTCGCCGACGTGGTCCAGGAGCTCGTGATACCGATGGCGAGCCGCGACGAGGCCCGGATCGCTGAAGCGATCGAGAAGTTCCAGCAGAGCCTGTGACCTGTGTGTGATGGCTGACCGCGTCTACCTCCACATCGGCCTGCCGAAGACGGCGACGACGTACCTCCAGACCATCTTGTGGGCTTCGCGCGACCAGCTGGGACGCGACGGCGTGCTGTTGCCGGGCAACGAACGGCGCGACCACCTGTGGGCGAGCCGGGTGGTCCGCGAGGACCCGAACCTCGGCAGCCGCAAGCGCCGCGCCGAGGACGAACGCACCTCGTGGGACCGGCTGCGCGCCGACATCGAGCGCTGGCAGGGCACCGCACTGATCAGCCACGAGTTCTTCGCTGCGGCCAGCGCCGAGCAGGCGCGCACGATGGTCGAGCAACTGGCGCCCGCCCAGGTCGAGCTGATCATCACCGCACGGGAGCCGCTCGGACTGTTCGCCGCTTCCTGGCAGGAGAGCCTGAAGAACAAGGCGACCGCCTCGATCGACGACTATGCGCGCAAGGAGTCGGGGCGGTCGACCGACATCTGGAACTGGCGGACGCTGGACCTGCGGCTCGTCCTCGAACGCTGGTCCGAGGCGGTGCCGCACGCGCGCATCCACGTCCTGCCGCTCGACACCACCGCCCCCCGCGACGAGATCTGGCTCCGCTTCGCCGGTCTGCTCGGTCTGACGGCTGAGGCCTACGACCTGGGCTCGTCGTTCCCCAACGAGTCGATGGGTGTGGTCGAGGCCGAGACGTTGCGCCGGGTCAACAGGCACCTCGGGTCCTTCAGGACGGCGTTCGACAAGGGCGTCTACATCCGCACCTTCCTGGCCGACGAACGACTGGTCTCCCGGGCAGGGGAGAAGTTCTGGCCGCCGGAGGACCGGATCCAGGAATGCCGGACCCGCGGCGAGCAGGCCGTCGCCTACCTGCGCGAGCATCCCGTCGACGTGGTCGGCGACGTCGAGAAGTTGTTGGTGCCCGCAGAACTGGCCCCACGGCGTACGCCCGACTCCGTCACCGACGCCGAGGTCGCGGCGGCTGCCACTGAGCTCGTGGCGGTCTTGCTGGACGACGTGCGCTCCCTGCGGATCGCCGCCGGAGCCAGCGGTCCCGGTGTCAGCCCTTCACGCCGTTCAAGGTTGCCGTGGCGGAGACGAACGGGTGGTCGCTGATGCGCCGACTCTCGGACGAGAAGTCGTCGACGTAACCGCTGAAGCTCACGTGGCCCCACCCGGTCACCCAGTCCACGGGGCGCATTCGCGGCGCTGATCCGCAGGTGCCGCCGCCGCCCTGCGCGGCGACCAGGCCGGTGGGCGGGATGACGCGGCAGTAGAAGTTTCCGCGGTCGTTCATGTCGCCGGTCAGGAAGATCGGGATGCCCTCGGCCTTGAGCCGGTTGACGTAGCCGACCACCGTGCTGAAGGCCGCGTTGCGGCTGCTGGCGTAGACGCCGCCGTGGCCTGCGGACGGGTGCATGTTGATGACATAGAACTCGCGGCGGCTGGTCTTGTGGCGCAGACGGACGACGGTCTGTGACCGGTTGCGGCTCATGAACCAGACCTGGAAGCTGTCACCGGACACGAACTCGAACATCGACCCGTTGTAGATGATCGAGTTGTCGGTCTCGCCGCCACCGGAGTACGAACGGAAACCGGTGCCGCTGGTGATTGCGCTGAGCTGGTCGGACTTCACTTCCTGCATGCCGACGATGTCGGCGCCGTGGCTCTTGATCAGGCCCACCGTCTGCATGCTGCGCCAGCTGGATGCCGGCCAGCTCGCCCGCTGCCCGCCCGGAGCGGTGTGCTGGGTGGCGAGCACGTTGAAACTGGCGATCTTGAACGTCGCCGACTCCTGGCTGACCTTCTTGACCGCTGCCTCGGCGGCGCGCGCACCGTCCTTGAGCGCGGCCTCCTCCTCGACGCCCTCGATCAGGCTTCCGTCGACGACACGTTCCTTGCGGTCGTTGCGGGGCCGGGTCTCGTCGGACACGCCCACATCGACGGCCGTGACGGCGGCCGGATCCTTGGCGGACTCGGCGGCCGGGGCGTCAGGAAGGCCGCCGTCCCAGAACGTGGCGATGCCGAGCATCAGGGCGCCCAGGATCACGACAGCAAGGACGGGCAGAAGATCTGCCCGACCTGAATGTCGATGCTTCCCGGAGTGGTCGGGCATGGCGGGTATCGTACCTGAGGCTTCGCCCCCGACCGGCCTCCTTGCAGGCCTTCCGGGCTGGCGCCGCCGGCCAGGCGGGACCTCGTCCCGGCCATCAGAACCGAACGAACCCATGAGGAGGACCGCCGTGAGTGGCACGGGGTCCTTCCGTTCCGACATCCAGGGCCTGCGCGCCCTCGCCGTGGGACTGGTGATCCTCGCGCACGCCGGCTTCCGTACGGCGTCCGGCGGGTTCGTCGGCGTCGACGTCTTCTTCGTCATCTCCGGATTCCTGATCGTGGGTCTCCTGGTGCGCGAGGCGGGGGAGAGCCGGCGGATCTCGATCGTCGACTTCTACGCGCGCCGCGCGCGCCGGGTGATCCCGGCCGCGACGGTCGTACTGGCCGTGACCGCCTTCGCCGCGGCGTACTTCCTCCCGTTCGTGCGCAGCATCGAGGTCATCAAGGACGCGGTGTGGGCGGCGTTCTTCGGCGCCAACATCCGATTCGCCCTCGTGGAGACCGACTACTTCGCCGAGGGCGAGCCGCCCTCGCCGGTCCAGCACTACTGGTCGCTCGCGGTCGAGGAACAGTTCTACGTCGTCATCCCGGTCCTGCTCCTGCTGATCGCCGTCGCGCTGCGCAGGTGGGGGCACGTGTTGCCCGAGCACGCCAACGCCTCGCTGCGCCGCGCCGTGGTGGCCGTGCTGGGTGTCGTGACGCTCGCGTCGCTGGCCTACTCGGTGTACGTCACCGAGGCCAATCCCACGGCGGCCTACTTCTCGACACCGGCCCGTGCCTGGGAGCTCGGCATCGGCGGCCTGGTCGCGACCCTGCTGTGGGGTCGCCGTCCGAACCTCCCGCGCTGGGCCGCTGAACTGGTCGGGGTCACCGGACTGGTCCTGATCGCGGTCGCCACACTGACCTTCAGCTCGGCCACACCGATGCCGGGCACGGCCGCGCTCGTCCCGGTCGGCGGCAGCGCGCTGCTGCTCGCGGCCGGCGCCAGCGCGAGCGCCCCGTCGACGTACTGGTTCCGGCTGTTCTCACTCAAGCCGATCCGGGTGCTCGGCGACTGGTCCTACTCGCTCTATCTCTGGCACTTCCCGGTCCTGCTCATCGCGCAGGCGCACTGGGAGGAGCCGCGACTCAGCCGGCCCCACCTGGCCTTCGCGCTGGTCCTGATCCTCGGACTGAGTGCGGCGTCGTACCACCTGGTCGAGGAACCGTTCCGCCGCGGCGTGCGGTGGCGGCCACGGATCCGCGCGATCGGTCTCTACCCGGTCAGCCTGGTGCTGGTCATCGCGTCCGCGCTCGGAGCGCGTGCCTGGGTCGACCACCAGATCGACGCGCTCGACGACAACCCGGGCATCACGACCGCGGACTACCGGTCCGAAGAGCTGAGCGACGATCCCGCAGTCGCGCTGGTCGAGGCCTCCGTCCTGGCCGCGCGCGAGGGCCGTCCGGTGCCTGGTGGCCTGCAGCCCGACCTCGGTCACCTCCGCGAATCAGTCGCGCCGCTCGGTGACTGCGACTACCGCACCGGTACGACGAAGCTCTGCCCCTTCGGCGACGCCGACGCGGACCGCGCGATCGTCGTCATCGGCGACTCGCACGCCCGAGCCTGGGGACCGACCCTGAGTGTCATCGGCGCCGAGCACGGCTATGCCGTCTACCAGTTCGTCTACAGCGGCTGCCCGGCCAACACGGTGACCCGCGCCGACCCCGAGGACGGGGGGACCTGGGACGAGTGCGCCGACTTCAAGGACTGGGCGCTCCAGCAGGTCGCCGAGCTGAACCCCGCGCTCGTCGTGGTCGCCAACAATGCCTATCGCAGTCCGACGATGCTGAACGGAAATCAGGAGCGCGGTCTGGCCGAAGAGCTCGGGCTGCTCCGCGACGCGTCCCAGCGGGTCGTGATGCTCGGCAACGTGCCGAAGCTGGAGCGCTCGCCGGGAGTCTGCCTGTCGCGTCGCGACGCGGACCTCGGCGACTGTCTGTTCCCGCCGCTCGCCGCGACCGTGAAGGGGCAGCACCGGCTCCGCGATGCGGCCGAAGGTGCGGGCGTGAAGTTCGTCGACGTGCAGCGCTGGTTCTGCGCTGACGGGCAGTGTCCGCCAGTGATCGGCCGGATCGTGCCCCTGCGCGACCGTGAGCACATCAGCGTGCCGTACGCCGAGCAGCTGGCCGCGCCGCTCGCGGCCGTGCTCGACCTCGACTGACGTCGTTCTCAGGTCCGGTCGGCGTGTGCCGATCGAAGAATGCGACGCATTTCGCGATATTCGGGAATTACATCCATGTAATTCCCGAATTACATCCTTGTAGTTATTCCGAACGGGTTGTCACGTGCCGAAGTGACTGATGTGATTCATGTGATTTCTGATGTTATCGGGCGTGAAGGGAAAATGACATGAACCAGCCGCAGGCCCCTCGGGCCAACGGCGCACGACGTCCGCGACCGATGCGGCGCGTGCTCGCGCTCACGGTGCTGCTGGGGGCCACGCTCGCCGTGCTCCCGGTGCTCTCGTCGTCCCCCGGCCTGGTCAACGTCTCTGTCAGTGAGGACTGCCCCGTCTCTCGCACCATGCGCATGGTCGAGGCGAACGTGAAGTCCGGCATGACCGACTTCAAGACGAATGCCGATCTCGACAGCGTGTATGCGGTGAAGCCCGATTTCATCGCCTACAACGAGGTTCCCTATCGCGCCGACTCCGTGCTCGCCCGCACCGGCTACCAGATCTGGCGCAGCCCCGGCCGCTACATCGGCGCGAATGCGGTCGTGTGGCGCAAGGATCGCTGGACCCCGATCGCCCGCGGCACCATCTACATCAGCAACGTCCCGGGCAAGGTGGCCGGCCAGACCAGCGAATGGGGCATCCGCTACGCCAACTGGGCCACCTTGCGCTCGACCGACGGTTGCCAGACGGTCTCCATCGTCTCCTACCACGCAGCTCCGAAGAACGCGATCACCGAAGGCCTGACCGTTCCGTCGGTCATCCGGCTGGGCGCGCTCACCAAGTTCCTGGCGAAGTCCGGCCCCGTGCTGCTCGCCGGTGACCTGAACAGCCACTACAACGGCAGGGAGTACCCGCGCGCCGAGCTGACCGCCGGTGGCATGACGCCGACCTACGACATGACCGGCACCAAGTTGGTCACCCACGACGGCGGCGCGACGATCGACTACGTCTTCGTCAACCGGGCGGAGCAGTTCCAGGTCACCAAGCAGGTGACCCACGAGCTGTACTCCGACCACGACCTGTTGATCGTCGACCTCAAGCTCGACCGCACGGTGCCCGTGACGCCGGTGTCGACCAGCTTCATGCGCGGTCACGTCGTCAACGTTCCGGAGTCGACCCTCACCGTCGGGCGCGATGCGGTGGTGCACCAGTTGAACGAGGCGATCAGGAACACCGCTCCGGGGCAGACGCTGCGCTTCGTCACCGGCAAGCTCATGGACAAGCGGATCCGGGCGAAGCTCGGCACCGCGTTCCGCAACGGTGTCATCGTCAAGTTCGTCACCACGAACCCGGTGCCCAACGTGCACGAGAAGGCCCTGATGGACCTGATGGGCACCTCGCGGAGCAACAAGTCCTACGCCATCGCTCGCAGCGGTGCCACGGCATCGAGCCTGGGCTTCACGCCCACGGCCCTGCTCGCCAGCGTCTCGGCCGGCAAACGCTACGTCCGGATCGACGTCGACCAGGTGGCCGACCCGGTGATGATGTCGCGTCAGACCGCTCGCGCCTCGATCTACACGCAGCTCGGGGAGTACGACGCCCTGCGCCACAAGTTCGACCAGCTGGTGCAGTGACGCGGCAGATCAGGTGCGCTGGGTGAGGCCCTTACCGGCCGCCACCCCGCGCTTGACCGCTGCCGAGGCCACCTGACCTGCGAGCTGGCTGGCGACCTTGATCTGGTCGCCGACCTGCTGGGTCGCGGCGAGCGGCGCCAGTGCCACCTCGGCACGGGCGACCAGCGCGTCCGCGCGCTCGATGACGGTGTTGAAGTCGATGACCGCGTGGTGGAAGCCCTCGATGGTCTTCGAGAGCTGCAGGAGCGCCGCGGTGAGGTCCGCGACCTGGGCGCTCGTGGCGTCGGGCGTGGGCGTGGCGTCGTACGAGGTGGTCATGCGGCGAATGCTAGGCCACGGTGGCGGGCCGGACCGCTTGCTCGATCGGGGCGCGTGACCCGACTCACGCTGAGGATTTCGTCTCACTGCTCAGCGGGGCGGATCAGACCTACTGACAGGTAGAGTTCCGTCGGTCGTACCACCGAAAGGGAACTTGATGCCGAAGCTTTGCCAGACCGAGGGACTCAACGAGGACCAGGTCGAGATCCTGAAGGCCGTCCGGGTCTTCGTGGACGAGCAGATCATTCCGGTCGCCCAGGAGCTCGAGCACGCCGACGAGTACCCGACCGACATCATCGAGGGCCTCAAGGAGCTCGGTGTCTTCGGCCTGACGATCCCCGAGGAGTTCGGTGGACTGGGTGAGTCGCTGCTGACCTACGCCCTGGTCGTGGAGGAGATCGCCCGCGGCTGGATGAGCGTCTCGGGCGTCATCAACACCCACTTCATCGTCGCCTACCTGCTGATGCAGCACGGCACGGACGAGCAGAAGGCCAAGTACCTCCCGAGGATGGCCACCGGCGAGGTCCGTGGTGCGTTCTCGATGTCCGAGCCCGGCCTCGGGTCCGACGTCTCGGCAGTGTCCACGAAGGCCACCAAGCTGGAGGACGGCTCGTACTCCATCACCGGCCAGAAGATGTGGCTGACCAACGGTGGCACCTCCACCCTGGTCGCCGTCCTCGTCAAGACCGACGAGGGCGCCGACAGCGTCTACAAGAACATGACCACCTTCCTGGTCGAGAAGGAAGCCGGCTTCGGGGAGACCGCCCAGGGCGTCACCGTGCCCGGCAAGATCGACAAGATGGGCTACAAGGGCGTCGAGACGACCGAGCTCATCCTCGAGGACCACAAGATCGCCGCCGACCAGATCCTCGGCGGTGAGCCGGGCAAGGGCTTCTTCCAGATGATGGACGGCGTCGAGGTCGGCCGCGTCAACGTCGCCGCCCGTGCGTGTGGCCTGGCTTGGCGAGGCTTCGAGCTCGGTATCGCCTACGCCCAGCAGCGCAAGACCTTCGGCAAGATCATCGCCGAGCACCAGGCGATCCTGTTCCGCCTGGCCGACATGGCCACCAAGGTCGAGGTCTCGCACTCGATGATGGTGCGCGCCGCACGCCTCAAGGACACCGGTCAGCGGATGGATGTCGAGGCTGGCATGGCCAAGATGGTCGCTGCCGAGTACGCCAACGAGGTCGTCGAGGACTCCTTCCGGATCCACGGCGGCTACGGCTACTCCAAGGAGTACGAGATCGAGCGCCTCATGCGCGAGGTCAAGTTCATGCTCATCGGTGAAGGCACTTCCGACATCCAGAAGATGATCATCGGCCGCAGCCTGCTCAAGGACTACAAGCTCAAGTAGTCGTCGCCGAGCCAGTAGGGTCGCACGCGTGATCGCCACTGTCAGCACGGTCAAGGACACGCTGGCCAACATCCAGCGCTTCGTCACCGGCAACCTCGCTGGGGGCGTCGACCACATGGTCGTCTTCCTCGACGCTCCCGACCCTGAGGTCGAGGCGTGGTTGGCGGGGCAGGAGCACGTCACCCATCTCGTCGCCGATGACGCGTGGTGGGGCGGCAAGCGTCCCTCCGAGCTGAACAACCGGCAGCGGATGCACGCGAACATCGCGAAGTCGCTGTTCACGGTCGTGCCGGGGGTGGACTGGATCTTCCACATCGACGCCGATGAGATCTGCCAGATCGACCGGGCGGCGATGGCGGCCGTACCGAAGTCCGCGGACGCCGTACGGCTCAAGCCGCTGGAGGCCGTGAGCCGGGTGCACTGGGAGGGCAGCCCGACCTGGTTCAAGCGCCTGCTGAACGAGCAGGACCTGCACCTGCTCGAGGTGCTCGGGGTGATCGAGAAGGCGGCCAACGGCCACCTCTTCCACGGGCACGTGGAGGGCAAGGCGGGCGTCCGCCCGTCGCTGGACCGCTGGCTGACGATCCACCGGATCGTCGACCCCAAGCGGGAGGCGGTGCCGCACCACGAGGGCAAGGGCCTGTCGGTGCTGCACTACGAGTCCTACTCCGGCGAGGACTTCGTGCGGAAATGGACCGCGATCCTCTCGGCTGGTCCCGATGTCAGCCTGCGTCCGGTGCGCGAGCGCACGGCCCAGGCAGTGCGCGCCCTGATCGGCAAGCCGCTGACCCCGGAGCTGCGGGAGAAGTACCTGCTGCAGATCTTCGAGGCGACGACCGCCGACGACTTCGACACCCTCAAGGAGCTGGGGCTCCTCGTCGAGGCCGACCCGAACCGCGGCACGCACACGCCGGAGGGCCTCACGCCCGAGGCGCGCGACCAGCTCGCCGGCCTGCTGGCGGCTCTCGCCGACCACCCCAAGGACGCCTTCAAGGTCTGCGGACCGGCCGGTCCGGTCCAGGACCTGCTCTCACGAATCGGTGCCGGTGGAAAGCCGAAGTCGCGGTGGCGGCAGAATCTCCGCCCATGAGCAAGACGAACCAGGGCAACTTCTTCGAGGACTTCACTGTCGGGCAGGTGCTGGAGCACGCCACCCCCCGCACCGTCACCGAAGGTGATCGCGCCGTCTACGGCTCGCTCTACCCGACCCGGTTCGCCGTACCGTCCTCTGCCGCCTTCGCGGCGTCCGTCGGCCTCGACCCGCACCCGGTCGAGGAGCTGATCGCGTTCCACATCGCCTTCGGCAAGACCGTGCCGGACATCTCGCTCAACGCCGTCGCCAACCTCGGGTACGCCGAGTGCCGCTTCCACCAGCCCGTGCTGCCGGGCGACACCCTGCGCACGTCCTCAGAGGTGATCGGGCTCAAGCAGAACTCGAACGGCAAGAGCGGCGTGGTCTACGTCCGCTCGACGGCGACCAATCAGCGGGGTGAGGTCGCGCTCGACTGGGCTCGCTGGGTCATGGTCCACAAGCGCGACGTCGACGCGCCGGCGCCTGAAGCCGTCGTGCCCGCGCTCGCTCCGGTCGTGGCGGCATCCGACCTGGTCCTGCCCGCCGGCCTGGACTTCTCGGACTACGACTTCGCGGCGGCGGGTGAGTCGCACCGCTTCGACGACTACGCGGTCAACGAGTTGATCGACCACGTCGATGGAGTCACGCTCACCGAGTCCGAGCACCAGCAGGCGACCCGTCTGTGGCAGAACACTGCCAAGGTGCACTTCAACGTCCAGGCGCGTCCTGACGGCAACCGGCTGATCTACGGCGGCCACGTGATCTCGATGGCCAGGGCACTCTCGTTCAACGGCCTCGCCAATGCGCAGCTGGTCTCGGCGATCAACGCCGGCGCGCACACTGCCCCGGCGTTCGCCGGCGACACGATCTACGCCTGGTCCGAGGTGCTCGAGAAGGCCGAGACCTCGGTGCCGAGCGTCGGTGCGCTGCGGCTGCGCCTGGTGGCCACCAAGGACCGCGACGAGTCGATGACGCTGCGCGACGCCGAGACCGGGAAGTATGCCGCCGGGGTCCTGCTGGACCTCGACTACTGGGCTCTCATTCCCCGGTGACGGTCACGTTCTTGATGGTGTAGGTGACCTCGTCGTCGACCGCCAGCTCGAGGTGGTCGAGCGCGACGACTGACGGGTGGTCCTGACCGGCGGGCCAGGTCACCTCGACCTCGTCGATCTGCGGGTCGTTGGCGCGAGCGATGATGTCGTTGATCGTGAGTCGGGCGAACTCGGGAGCGTCCTGGCCCTTGGCCTCGCCCGTGATCGACTTCGCCTCGGTGACCTTGCCGTCCTTGACCGTCACCCGTACTGCACCGATCTGCGGGCAGTAGCAGAGCACCTCCAGTCGGTAGGTGTAGTTCGTCGGCGCGAAGTCGGGGTAGTCGCGTGCGTCCGGACTGGGTGAGGCAGTGGGCGAGGCCTGGCCCTGTGGCGTCACGTCGTCGGTCGCGGCGTCGTTCTCGCGGCCGCAGGCGGCCACGGCCAGCGCGAGGCCGACGGCCAGCGCGGCGGCGCCGAGACGGGAGACGGTGCGCTGGCGGCGTTGCGCGGTGTTCATGGACCTCATGATGCCTGCGACGTCTCGGGCGGCCGAACGGTTCCGTCGGGTGAACGGCATTTGCGCCGAAATGAAACCTGTTCTACTTTTACGGCCAAGGGCATGACGTGAGTCACATTGTGTCGTTGCTCTGGTGAGGGTCTCGCCGGAGCCCGGAATCGCTGAGGAGCCGACATTGTCTGCCGTTCGTGCTGTGCGCCTGCTGGGCGCAACCCTCGTAGTGCTGCTGCTCGCTGCCTGCGGCTCCAATCTCGACCCCGCAACGGTCGCCGATGTCAACGGGACCGGAGCTGAGGTCCAGGCGGGCGCGAACAACCCTGACGGCGGTGCCGGCGCTCCTGTCGACGGCGGCGCAAGCCCCGATGCGGCGGCGGGCGGACCCGGGGCCGGACCTGCCGGAGGCGGCGACGCCCCGGGTGCAGGCGGCAGCGGTTCCGGTGGCGGCGGGACCGGCGGCGGCGGTTCCGGCGGCGGCTCGGCGACCGGTGGCGTGAAGGCCGGGTCGTGCGCGGGCTTCAAGAACCAGAAGGGCATCACCGACAAGACCATCACGATCGCCAACATCGCGGACATCTCGGGGCCGGTGCCCGGCATCTTCGAGTCGGCACAGCAGGCGACGCGCGCCTACGTCGACTACTTCAACTCCCAGGGCACCATCTGCGGCCGGAAGATCGAGTTGGTCAACCTCGACAGCCGAGCCGACGCAGGCGCTGACCAGCAGGCCTACGTCAAGGCCTGTGACCAGGCGTTCGCGGCGGTGGGCTCGATGTCCGCCTTCGACAGCGGCGGCGCCGCAACGGCCAACAGCTGTGGCCTGCCGGACCTGCGCTCGGTCATCACCAGCCCCGAGCGCCAGGACTGCAAGAGCTGCTTCGCGGCGTACTCCATCCGGACCAACCTGATCCCGGACGCGGTCTCGAAGTATTTTGCCCAGAAGTTCCCGGCAGCGGTCAAGAAGGCTGCGTTCCTCTACGTCAACGCCGGGGCAGCCCCGGTCAACACGAAGAGCCAGGCGGCCGGCTACGAAAAGGGCGCTGGCTGGAACGTGGTCTACCTGCAGGGCATCGACGTCGCGGAGTTCAACTTCGCGCCGTACGTGCAGCAGATGAAGTCCAAGGGCGTCCGGATCGTGACGTACGTCGGGCCGTACCAGAACTCGGTCAAGCTGCAGCAGGCCATGCAGCAGCAGGGATTCAAGCCGGACGCCTACTTCCAGGACCCGACGATCTACGACCAGCGCTACATCCAGCAGGCCGGAAGCGTCGCGGAGAACGTCTACATCTGGGCGGCCAACGATCTCTTCGAGAACAAGAAGAACGCCGAGATCCAGCTCTACCTCTCCTACCTGCAGCAGGTGAAGCCCGGCGCCATCCCCAACTACTACGGTCTCTATGCCTGGTCGGCGGCGCGCCTGTTCGTCGAGAAGGCGATCGCGCTCGGCGGCAAGCTCAATCGCGCGTCGCTGGTCCAGGCCGTGCGCTCGACGACCAGCTGGACCGGCAACGGTGCGCACACCGCGATGAACCTCGGCACGGCCAACACTCCTCCGTGCGCCAAGATCGCCCAGTACAAGGGCGGTCGCTGGCAGCAGGTCTCCTCCGGCAACTACCTGTGTGGCAAGACCGTGAACTCGGGCATCGGAGGGTGACCCGTCCATGAGTTCGCTGTTCGCCTTCACGCTGCTCGGGCTCTTCACCGGCGCCGCCTACGCGATCATGGCCAGCGGTCTGGTCCTGACCTATGCGACGACCAGGGTCTTCAACCTCGCCCACGGCGCGTTCGGCATGGTGCTGGCCTTCACCTTCTGGGACTTCAGCCAGCGTCAGGGTCTGCCGACCCTGCTGTCGTTGTTCCTGGTGCTCGGCGTCGTCGCACCGGCGATCGGCTTCTTCATCCAGCGTGTCGTCACCCGCGGCCTGGGGGAGGGGCCGGTGTCGGTGGCCCTGGTCGTCACCGTCGGTCTGCTCGTCCTGCTGATCGGGGCGGCCCAGTACATCTGGCCACCCGAGCCGCGCGTGTTGTTGCCCTTCTACGCAGAGACGGGGTGGCAGCTGGGGGACACCTACATCACCGCGCACCAGCTGATCACGATCGTGTGCTCCATCGTGGTCGCGCTCGGGCTCTACCTCCTGCTCAACCGGACACGTATCGGCACGGCCATGCGGGCATCGGTCGACAACCCCGAGCTCCTGAGGTTCTTCGGTGGCAAGCCGGACACCGCTGCAGCACTCGCCTGGGCGATCGGCATGTCCCTGGCCGCGCTGGCAGGGATCCTGCTCACCCCGGTGGTCGGGCTGGACTACTACGCGCTGACCCTCCTGGTCATCAACGCCTATGCCGCCGCCATGCTCGGTCGGCTCAAGAGCCTCCCGCTCACCTTCGTCGGCGCCATGGGCCTGGGCATCCTGGAGTCGCTGGCGGTGGCCTACCTGCCCACCGACGGGTTCTGGTCCACGATCCGCCCGGTCATCCCCGCGATCTTCCTGTTCGTCCTGGTGGTCGCGATGCCCCAGACCCAGCTGCGGATCGGGCAGGTCAAGGGCATCATCGCCGCACCCGTGCCGAAACTCGGCAAGAGCCTCGGCGCCGGCGGCGTGCTGCTGGCCGCGGCCTTCGTGCTCATCGGGATCGTGTCGCGATCCGACGTGCTGCTGATCGGCGTCGCGGCGACCTACGCGATGGTGATGCTCTCGCTCGTCCTCCTGACGGGGTACGGCGGGCACGTCTCACTCGCGCAGTTCACCTTCGCCGGCGTGGGAGCCCTCGCCTACGCGAAGCTCGACCAGCCCAACCTGCTCGGCCTGGTCCTCGCCGCCGCGATCGCGGCGGGCGTCGGCGCGCTCGTCGCGCTGCCGGTGCTCCGGTTGACCGGTCTCTACCTCGCGTTGTCGACCCTCGCCTTCGCGGTGCTGATGGACAAGGTGATCTTCCAGGCCGACTTCGCCTTCAAGTTCAACGGAACCCTGGCGACCGAGCGGCTGTCGGTCTTCGGCATCCAGATCGCCAGCGACACCGCGTACGTGTGGTTCATGGTCCTGGCCTTCGTCGCCATGGGGTTGTTCCTGTTGTGGTTGCGCCGCGGGGCGCTCGGCCGGATCCTCATCGCGACCCGTGACAGCCCGTCGGGCTGCGGCACGCTGGGCCTGGACCTGCGGTGGTTCCGGGTCGGGCTGTTCTCCCTCTCGGCAGGCATGGCCGGCGTGGCCGGTGCCCTGTTCGCCGGCCTGCGTGGCACCGTCGGCGCTGCCGACTTCCTCTACTTCCAGTCGCTGCTGGTCCTGCTGTGTGCCGTCATCTTCGGGGTCACCTCGGTGACCGGCGCACTGTTCGGGGGCACTGCGCTCATGTTGCTCCGGTCGGCGCCGCCGGAGCTTGCTGCGGTGAGCTTCGTGGTCCTCGGCATCGGTGCTGTCCTGCTCGCCCGCGACCCCAACGGCATCGCGAACTACCTCTTCACGCTCGGCCGCCGGGTGTCAGGCAAGCTCCTTCCCCGCTGGGAGGAGCAGTTGCGTGAACGCCTGGACGGACTTCTCAAACCGGGTCGCCCGCAGCCCGCCCGATCGGTCGACACGGCGTTCGACACGGCGTTCGACGCAGGCGCCGACACGGGTGCCGACACGGGCGCCGACCGCAAGATCACTGTGCCCGAAGGGGTGTCCTGAGATGGCCTTGCTCGAAGTGGAGGACGTCCTCGTCCGGTTCGGTGGGGTGACGGCGGTCAACCGCGCCTCCTTCACCGCCGAGAGCGGCCGCATCACTGGCCTGATCGGACCGAACGGAGCAGGCAAGACCACCTGCTTCAACGTGATCACCGGACTGCAGAAGCCGACCCAGGGCCGGGTCCGCTACCGCGACCGCGACATCACCCGGTGGCCGGTCCATCGCCGTGCCGGCCACGGCATCGGCCGCACCTTCCAGCGGCTGGAGGCCTTCGGGTCCCTGTCGGTGCGCGACAACGTGCGGGTTGCCCGCGAGATCCACGGCGGACCGCTGGCCTGGATCCGGCCGGCAGGTCGCTGGGGTGGCCGGTCCCTGCTCGAGGTGGAGGTGCTGCTCGACCGGGTCGGCATCTCCGACTACGCCGACGAGCGTGCCGACTCCATCCCGACCGGCGCCGCGCGGCTGCTGGAGCTGGCGCGGGCACTGGCCTGCGACCCGAAGCTGCTGCTCCTCGACGAACCTTCCTCGGGGCTCGACGAGACCGAGACCGACTCCTTCGGAGCGCTCCTGTCGGATCTCGCCGACGAGGGGGCAGCGATCTTGATGGTCGAACACGACATGGACCTGGTGATGGGTGTGTGCGACGAGATCCACGTGCTCGACTTCGGCGAGATCATCGCCTCGGGCGCACCTGCCGACATCCGCGCCGACAGCTCGGTCCAGCGGGCCTACCTCGGCTACTCCCCAGACGACGCCGACGACGCCCATGGCGCGGCTTCCGACCACACCAGCGAGATGGAGGCGGTGATCCCATGAGCGTCCCGATCCTCGACGTCGTCGACCTGCACGCTGCCTATGGCCGGATCGAGGTCCTGCGCGGTGTCGACCTGGCAGTCCCGAAGGGCGCGGTGATGGCGCTGCTCGGCCCCAACGGTGCCGGGAAGTCGACGCTGGTGAAGGTGATCAGCGGCCAGAAGGCGGCCACGTCAGGCGACATCCACCTCGCCGGCGTCCACGTGAAGGGTGCGACGCCCGAGGACCTGGCCCGGGTCGGCCTGTGCACCATCCCGGAAGGCCGGTCGGTCTTCCCGAACCTGACGGTCGAGGAGAACCTCGTCCTGATGTCCTACGCGGGTGTCCCCAAGGGCGCCATCCTCGAGACCGCCTACAACTACTTCCCGCGGCTGCACGAGCGTCGCAACCAACTGGCCGGGACGATGTCGGGTGGCGAGCAGCAGATGCTCGCCATGTCGCGTGCCCTCACCTCCGACCCCGCGCTGCTGCTGCTCGACGAACTGTCGATGGGGCTGGCGCCGCTGATCGTCGACGAGCTCTACGACACCGTTGCCAGGATCGCCGAGTCCGGCGTCTCGATCCTGTGCATCGAGCAGTTCGCCCGGACCGCGCTCCGGGTGTCCGACTATGCCGCGGTGATGAGCGGTGGCCGGATCGTGGCCACCGGCGAACCGGGCGAGATCCTCGACACCATGGCCGACGTCATCCTTGGAGGTGCCGCATGAGCACGAACCGTCCTACGAGCCGTCGTACCCGTCTGCTGCTGACCGGAGGTGTGCTGGCCTCGATGATGCCGATCGCTGCCGGGACCGCCGCCAGCCCGGCGCATGCCGAGGGCGATCCGAAGTACGGCGGCTACACCGCCAAGGCCTGGTCCAGCCCGATCCGGATCGAGGTCTTCGAACCCAGCATCCCGATCCCGGTCGACGCAGGGATCGCGCAGCTGGAGTTCCTGATGGGCTACACCAGGGTGCAGGCCGACTCCAGCAGCTCGTCGGGTCGCTCCAGCTTCTTCTGGCCCGGAGACCCGGTGGGCGAGGGGCTCAAGACCTTCGCCGAGCAGCTCGGCCTGCCCTCGACCCCGCTGACGGCGAACGGCTACCCGGCCCAGGTGAACTCGCAGTTCCCCGGCGACCAGACCACGCAGACGGACAACAAGATCCCCGGGTCGATCCAGCAGACGACCTCCGGTGACAAGACCGCGGTCGCCGAGGTGGGCTTCTCGCCGGACGGCGCCGTCGGCGGCCCGGACGAAGGGGAAGGCGGCGGAGCGTCGAACCCGCTCTCCGACCTGACCGACCAGCTCCAGAACCTCCTGGGCGGCGGCCTGCCGGGCACGGCCAAGGCGGCCGCGCCGGCAAATCCGCTGTCGATGATCGTCGATGTCGACGGCTACGTCTCGGTGAGCCGGATG
>JAPLCC010000003.1 GCA_026392415.1 Propionibacteriales bacterium | reverse complement strand
GCCCGCGGGGCAAGCAGCTCCGGCACGACGTCTTCATGCGATTGCACTGGAATCCGACAGTGCTCAAGCTCGGGTACCGAGGACTCACGCCTCACGCCCTCCGACACACATTCGCCAGCGAGGCCCTGTCGAGGGGCATCTCGCTGCCGGCCGTGGCGAATCAACTCGGCCACGCGAACCCGGCGGTCACTGCCCGGGTCTACGCACACCTGCTCGAGGACGACCTGACCGTCGTCGGTCGAGCCATGGATGACGCGATTTTCGATGCTCATTCGGAATCACGTCGGAATGACGGCCCGGATCTCCAGGTCGTTTGAATCGAAAACCCCTGCTCACCTCCCGAAACGTGGAACCGGCTGGCGTTCTGCCTGAACAACCTGTCACTGTTTCTCACGTCCTTGATCTCCAGGAAGTGACTCCGGTAGGAGCGCGCTAGGCGCTGTACCCGAGGAAAACTGGCTCTGACCTGCATAAACACTGATCGACGCCTGTCGCCGCTTGGCGACGTTCGTCGGCCCTCTGGGGCC
Organism: Propionibacteriales bacterium; assembly: GCA_026392415.1. Taxonomy (GTDB): domain Bacteria; phylum Actinomycetota; class Actinomycetes; order Propionibacteriales; family Nocardioidaceae; genus Nocardioides. The sequence continues at coordinate 23,322 of JAPLCC010000003.1, read as the reverse complement.
CGCATGTGGCCTCGTGGTGACCAGGAAGCAGGCAGCAAGTGCAGGAAATTCAGGCAACGAACGCCGTTGGCGAAACGTTGATCACGCTCAAGATTGAGCTGAGCCCACGGGCGGTGGAAGCCCTCAGTCGCCACATCGCGGCAGCAGGATCTGCACCCGGCGAGTCACAGACAGGTGCTCCGTCGGCGCCCAGTGGACACCTCGATCGGTTCTTGGGAACGATCGATCCCGACCAGGTGTCGCAGTGGTTCGACTGGCTGCGGTCAATGGTGCCGGCCGAGCAGCCCGGTCAGCCCAGAGGGCAGAGGTGAGAGCCCCCGAGCCTGGGGAGGGTACGGAGGACGACTTGGATCTGGTCGCCCCCAACGTCATCGATCCTCTGATGCGTCCCGAGGAGGCGGCCGAGATTCTCCGTGTTTCTGTGGACTGGGTATATCGGGCGGCGCGCGATGGACAGCTCCGCTCAGTCCGCTTGGGAGAGCGGGTCATTCGCTTTCGCCCGGAGGACATCCGCGAGCTGCGCGACCACGGACTTCCGGCCGATGGCTAGCGGGGCTGCCCAGTGGCGATTCGACGAAGAGTTGGATTGGATGCGGCGCGCCGCCTGTGTCGGGATGGAACCGGATCGGTTCTTCTCCTCCGGGCTTGGCGGCCGGATCACCTTGCGCGGCCTCCCGTGCAGCTCCTGTCCCGTGAGGGCCGACTGCTTCACTTTCGCCCAACGACGAGGCGCCGTAGGTGTCTGGGGCGGGCGATCGTTCGGGTAGCAACATCGGGTTCGTGCATGGATTGCGGGCGTTCAGCCGAGATTGGAGCACGATCATGGGAGGAACTTGACCCATTGCAGCTGTTCCCGGGTACTTGGAGAACGTTCGATGCGCGTCGAACGGTGGACCATCGGCGCCGGGCTATTGGAGCCGCCCGGCGCCGACCTGGCTAGTCGACTGGGAACGCGTGAGTCGTTGGAGTGCTCCTGAGGCATATCGCGTCACATGAAACTCCCGACTGAGGCATCATCAACGACCGAGCATCGGGTCGGGTTCAACGCGCGTTAGTTGAACAACACATCCGCGGTTGCCGGCCAGGGCTGGTGCATACGCTGGTCATGGCCGGCCGGCAAGATCCCACGCTCGGCCTCGCGCACTGTGAGTTGACAGCCGGCCCTCGGGCCGCCGAGATCGGCACTTCTCTCCGGGGCCTGCACCGCAATCCGCACAGGGAACCTGGCGGATCCGTTCGCGACGTGCCGAACGTTCGGGTTCGGTCATTCTCGTCGGCTGCGGGGTGAGGGGCATCTGGGGGGATCCGGTGCGTGCTTGCCTCATCAGCGTCTGCAATCGCACTTCATGCGGCCACCTGCGTTCGCCGCCCTTCCTGCCAACGCACGGCTCGCCGACGCGTGCGCGGCAGACGTAGCAATTGACACCCCGTGTCTCAGACATCGAATTTGTCATCAGAACCTCATCTCTTGGTTGTTTCGAATCGACCGGGGATCACGCTCAGAGCCAGGAGGATGGAAACGGATTCAAAGGCCCCCTTTCCCCAACCGTTCGAGCGGAATGGAGTAAGGGGGCATCTGGCTCGGTCACACGCTCGTCGCCGATCGTCTGGTATCCGGTCCTGATTAGCCCCGAGGGTCTTGCGATCCCCTCGACTCCTCGTGGGAGCCCACGTCACTACGACGCAGAGCCCACTCTGTTCAGCGATGCAAGAGCGTCGCGACGATTGGTTTGCGGTCGGGTCCGGCAAGCTGGCGGTGCCAGCCACTGGGTCGGAGGCTCCTGCTGGAGGAGCGGGGTGGCGGTCGGGCGTTGCAGGACACCCCGGTCCGAAGGGACCGAGGCGAGTCCTATGCGGCTGCCTGCGAGTAGTTGGGCAACGTACGCCCGTTGACTGACCTGGACAGCCCAGATCTGCTCGCGATGAAGCCGGACCGGGAAAGACCTTCGTTCCCGGTGGGCTGGCTCTACGTGGCGGTCGGTGCCGCTCGCTTCCTACGTGTCACGACCAGGCCGGATGATTAGTCATTGTTCTGTCGGCGTGCCAAGCGTACTCACCGCCGACCTTCGATCGGATAGCCCTTGGCTCTCTCGCCTGCGTGACTCCCTCTGTTCGATGACCCCGAGAGTGCCTTGAAATGGGCTGGTTTGTGCCACGCAGATTCTGCCGACGCTCTTGTTCTGGTCCTTACGGTCAAGCCTGAAGGAACGGAAGGCGCTTGCCCCTGAGGGGCCCTCCCTGAGGCGACTCCATCGTTCCCTTTCTCTCAGTCTCGAACGCTTTGAGATTGAGATCGAAATAGCAATTACTACCAATGCGCGTGCGCGCGCGAGGAGCGGCAATGCCCAAGCAGTCCGGAAACCACCCGTGGGTCAAGCAGCAGAGGCGCGAGATTGCAATGAAGACGCCCGTCAGTTTGCAAGCAGCCAGGCGTGCGGAGTGGCGCAAGGAGGTGTGCGCATTGGGGCCGTGCGTGGACTGCGGCGCCGGATCTGGCTCTTCGTGTCAGTACCCCGACGGCAACCCACGTACGTCGGTCCACATGTCCAGGGTGGAGCGTTGGGAGGAGCGAACGGGTGGGCAGTTGGCGTGGGTAGCGCGCAAGCGAGAGAACTTGGCGCGTGCCGGTTTGGCCAACCAGGCAGACGCGGAGACGACTGCAATGGAGCGCGAGGGTCTGCTGTGAACCAAGACAGGGTCAGGAAGACGATGCCGCCGACTGCTGATCAGTTCGCGTCTTAACGGCCGTTGAGATGCGAACGAGTCGCCTAGGTCGGTCCACGTTGAGCTCGGGCAGACCGAGTACCGCACCTGTCCGGTCGGGCAAGGAGCGCCGGGCGGGTCACGGCCGCCGATTCGACGGCAGAAAATTTTCTAGAGAGTCCGCGTCAATTGCGGAATCGCTCGTCGTGGGCGCACCAACGGCGCAGTGAACCCGAGCCGGTTGGGGAGTCGATCCAACACACCCCCCGGTTTCTCCGACGAGATCTGTTGGTGGCCGGTTCGGCATACGGCCGCACCTCTCTCGCGATAAGTCCATCTTGAGGAATCCGGATCGCCAATGAACGCGCGTTGGTGCCATTGGGCTTGAGCGTTACGCTGAGTGCGGCGGTCGCGGAGGTACGGAGCGACCGCCGAGTTCGTCGCATGGCGGCAATCAGGTTCCGCCCAGTTGGATGGTCGAGGCGCTCCTGGCCCACGTGAACAATTGAGTTCGTAGTTCGCTGCCAGGAACATGCCCCGCGTAACGGCCCTGTGAGCCTCGGGCGCGGGAGTGCCGCTGGTGCGGCATGGGGTAGGACCTCGCCGAAATAGAGACCAGTAGGCAAGGTCAGCACCTCTGTGGCCTTGGAATCGTGGTTCCGTTGGCGTCCACGCAGCGCGGTGCCAGCACCTCGTCTTCCACGTATGTCGGGTCGACTGAATGTGGCGGTGGATCGCATCCAGAGCGCCAGCGAAGTTTGACAGAGGCGTGGCGCAGTATCTAACTTGAGGTCTAAAGACCGAACCATTAGATCAGACGCTCTGTCTGGTCCTAAAGACACCTGAGGTCCGATGCCGATCCATCCTGTCGCCCAGCAGTTGCTCGATGACGCAGCGTCCAGTGACCAGCCCAACAGCCATCTGCTGCCCATCGAGGTGGCGCGCGCAAACTTCGAGGGGCTCTTTGCCACGCTGCCCGTCGAAGACGTCGCTTCGGTCGGGGACCACCTTGTGGTGTCGGGTGAGGAGGAGATTCCGGTGCGGCTCTACCGACCGCAGGCCAATGGTCTGCTGCCAATCGTCGTGTATCTGCACGGCGGAGGTTGGCAGATGGGGAGCATCGACTCGCATGACGGTCTGTGCCGGGCCATCGCCAATGCCTCAGGATGTGCGGTGCTCAGTGTCGGCTACCGTCGACCGCCGGAGTTCAAATTTCCTGTCGCGCCCCATGACTGCTACTCGGCGCTGACCTGGGCCGTCGCCCACGCCGACGAACTGCAGATCGACACCTCCAGGATCGCTGTGGCCGGTGACAGTGCGGGTGGGAATCTGGCGGCCGCCGTCAGTCTGCTCTCCCGGGACGAGGACGGTCCGCAGCTCGCCTGCCAGGTACTCATCTACCCTGCGACGACCTTCGACCTGGATCGCGGGTTCGACCTGGACCTGGAGGGCTACGTCCTCTTCCGGGACGAGGTCCAGTGGCACACGGACGCCTACTTCCTCACTCCCGAAGATGCTGTCTCCGCCTACGCGTCACCTCTCGATGCCGACCTGACGGCGTTGCCGCCGACCCTCGTGATCACCGCTGGCTACGACCCCTTGGCGGCGTCGGCGACCGCCTTCGTTGGTCGGCTCGAGAAGCAGGGTGTGCCCACAGAGCATCGGCACTTCGAGGAGATGATTCACGGCTTCATCCAGTTCCCGCAGCTTTTCGACGACGCCTCCGTGGCGGTCTCCGTCGTCGGGAACCACCTGCGTCGCCACCTCGGGGATGGCCGATGAGCGAGTTCGCAGGCCGTACGGCTGTTGTCACTGGCGCGGGTGGGGGGATGGGGCTCGCCATCGCGCAGGACCTGTCAGTCATGGGTGCCCACGTGGTGGCGGTTGACGTGAAGGAGCCGCCAGCTGGACTTCCTCCAGCCGTGACCTTCCTGCGGGCCGACGTCTCGGATCCGGCGGCTGGGCCGCGCGCTGTCGCCATCGCTCAGGGGGCGTCGGCCGCCGGCACCGTTGACATGCTCGTGAACGCCGCCGGAGTGGCCTGGTTCACGGATCCCGGGCTCCCGCCGCCGCCTCTGGCCGACGGATCCATCGTGGACATCACTCCTGAGGCATGGAAGCGGGTTCTGGAGATCAATCTGACCGGTTCGATGCTCATGGCCCGAGCCGTGTTGCCGGTGATGCGTGCGCATGGCGCCGGCGTCATGGTGCACATCGCGAGCATCGCGGGCCTCCGCGTCGCTGACGGCTCGCTCGACGCGTACCAGGTCTCGAAGGCCGGATTGATTAGTCTCTCGCGGGCGCTGGCCGCGCAGTACGGCCCCGACGGCATCCGCTCAAACACGGTGTGTCCCGGCGCGATCGTGACGCCCATGATCGCCGGCATCTACGAGAACGATCCGGAGCGAGAATCTTCGATGGCGGCCCGTGTGCCTCTCCGGCGCGTGGGTACGACGGCCGACGTGTGTTCCGCCGTCCGTTACCTGCTGTCGGACGGCGCTTCTTTCGTGACGGGCACCGACCTCGTCGTAGACGGCGGATGGCTCACCAACATGGGTTGAGCCCGGACCGCTTCTCGGCACGTCGGCCGATCGCGACACCGTCAGCGGCTCAGCCACGATTCGATCGTGTGGCGCGTCTCGTTGATGTGCGCAGCCATCGCCGAGGCCGCGGCGTCGGCGTCCTTGGCGCGGATCGCGCTCAGGATCTCGGCGTGGTGGTCGTTGGCGTTGTCCTCGATGTGGCCGAAGATCGCGCCGACCGGCAGCCACATCCGCTGCCGTCCCTGGGCAACGGCCTCCAGCAGCTGTTGGTTGCCAGAGGCCTCGGCAATGCCCAGGTGGAACGCGGAGTCGAGGAGTTGGAACTCCGTGACGTGTCCGGTCGACTCGTCCTCGCGCCCCGCCTTGATCGCGTCGTCCATGCGGGTGACGAGATCTGCCAGCTTCGGCAGGTCGGCCGCCTTGCGGCGCTCTGCGGCGAGCTTGGCCGCCCCAGTCTCGACGATGACCCGGTAGTCGAAGGCGTCCCGCACGGCCACCTTGTTGCGCTTCAGGTCCTGCCTGGCCTCGACGGCGTCGTAGGTCGGTTCGAGTACCAAGAACCCACCACCCCGGCCGCGGCGCACCGAGATGCGGCCTTCGCGCTCGAGTACGGCGATGGCAGCGCGGACAGTGGTACGGGAAACGTCGAGCATCTCGGCGAGATCCCGCTCGGCGGGCAATCGATCTCCAGGGCGGAATTGTCCGGAGTCCATCGAGCGCCTGATCTGGTCCAGGACCAGTTCGTGCGCGGCGATCTGCCGGATCGGCCCCAGGTTCGGGTGCTCGGACACTGACACCTCCTCGTCATGCCGCAGGCTACTGCATTCGGAGTTCTGGACTTGGTCGCCACGCGCGTCCGTCGCGAATAAGGTCTATGGGTCTTGTCTTTAGTCCAATTACTCCGTAGCGTGGGTCCGACAAGGTTCGAATCAGCCCCGCGGAGTAGCGATGTTCTATCCCCTGACGATCAATGACTTCCTCGATCGGGCGGTCACGGTCTTCCCTGATCGCATGGCGATCCACGACGACCCGCTTGCCCCGGTCGCCTGGGAGCCGATCACGTACAGCCAGCTCGCGGCACGGGCGAACTCGCTCGCCGCATCACTCGACGCGCTGGGGGTCCCGGTCGGTGCGAGGGTGGCCGTGTTGTCCCAGAACTCGTCGCGGTTGCTGACCTGCTTCTACGGAGTGAGCGGGTTCGGTCGTGTCTTGGTGCCCGTCAACTTCAGGTTGACGGCCACGGAGGTCGCGTACATCGTCGAGCACAGCGGCGCCGAGGTACTCCTCGTGGACCCGGCGTTGCGTGAGGTCGCCGAGCAGGTCGGCTGTCGTCACACCTTTGTGTTGGGCGAGGACGACGATCAGTTGTGGACGCGCACTGACGAACCCCAGCGGTGGGACGGCGACGAGTCAGCGACCGCGACGATCAACTACACCTCCGGTACCACGGCCCGGCCCAAGGGTGTCCAGCTCACTCACCGCAACCTGTGGCTCAACGCCGTCACTTTCGGTTGGCATCTCGGGGTCGACGAGTCCGAGGTCTATCTCCACACGCTCCCGATGTTCCATGCCAACGGCTGGGGAATGCCGTATGCCATCACTGGCTTCGGTGGCACCCACGTCGTCCTCCGCCAGGTCGACGGCGCGGAGATTCTCCGTCGGGTCGCCGAGCACGGCGTGACCCTGATGTGTGCGGCTCCGGCGGTGCTCTCCGCCGTCCTCGAGGCGACACGCACCTGGGAGGGCGAGGTTCCCGGACGCGACCGGGTCCGCGTCGTCGTTGCTGGGGCACCGCCTCCCACCCGTCTGATCGAGCGGATCCGAGACGAGCTCGGATGGGAATTCATCCAGATCTATGGCCTGACCGAGACCTCACCCTTCTTGACGATGTCGCGCATGCGCGATGAATGGCGCCCACTGCCGGGCGACGAACAGGCTCGACTCCTCGGTCGCGCGGGAGCGCCGGCGATCGGCGTACGGGTCGCCATCGCGTCGGACGGCGAGGTGGTGGTGGCCAGCAACCACAATCTCGAGGCCTATTGGCAGAACCCCGAGGAGACGCAGCGTGCCCAAGAGGGCGGCGTATTCCACACCGGCGACGGCGGATCGCTCGAGGGCGGATACCTCACCATCAAGGACCGTAAGAAGGACGTCATCGTGACTGGCGGCGAGAACGTGTCGTCGATCGAGGTCGAGGACGTACTCGCCAGCCACCCGGCGGTCGCTGAGGTGGCCGTCATCGGGATCCCGGACGAGAAGTGGGGCGAGCTCGTCACCGCGCTGGTCGTGACGACCGCAGAAGTGAGCGAGCAAGACCTCATCGCGCACTGCCGGGAGCGGCTCGCCGGCTACAAGGCGCCCAAACGGATCGACTTCCGTACCGAGCTGGCGCGGACCGCCACCGGGAAGCTGCAGAAGTTCAAGCTGCGCCAGGACTTCTGGGGCGATCGGGACAGGCAAGTCAACTAGGCGTTCGGCCTCCGTCGACCCGCTCATCGAGCTGCGGCGAAGCGTCTGCGCCGAAAAGGTCTGTTGAACGAGTCAACAGACCTCATGCCCGACTGGGCACACCTCTACAGGAAGGCACCACAATGACTGGCACAGTCATCGTCACGGGCGGCGGCGGAGTCATCGGCCGCGCCATCTGCGCGCGGCTTGCGGAGAGCGGCTACACGCCGGTCGCCGCCGATCTCGAGGCGTCAGTGCCCGAGAGCGCGTCTTTCGAGCATGACTTCGTCGTCATGGACGTCACCTCGACCGAGTCGATCAGGGCCGCGGTCGCGGCGGTGGTGCGCGAAGGGGAGACCGTCGCCGGGGTCGTGAACTGCGCCGGAATCCTGCGTGACTCCTTCGTCGGCGAGCTCGACGAGGCAAAGCTCGACCTGATGTTCCAGGTGAACATCGCCGGCATGGCCAGGGTGGTCGAGGCGACCGCGGACCTGGTGCGTGAGGGTGGCTCCATCGTCAATGTCGGGTCCTTGACCGGGCACTTCGGCCGCTTCACCGGAGCATCGGTGTACGGCGCCACGAAGGCAGGCATCGCGGCATACACCCGCTACCTCGCTGCCGAGCTCGCTCCCCGTGGGATCCGCGTGAACAACGTCGCGCCCGGCGTCATCCGCGCCCCGATGAGCCCGTCCATGGCCCGGGTGTCCGGTGGCGAGGAGGCGTCGGCGGCCCACGCGATGCTCAAGCGGATCGGCGAGCCGCACGAGGTCGCGGAGGTGGTCGAGTTCTTCATCTCTCCCCGCTCCTCCTTCGTGACCGGGCAGACCCTGCTCGTCGACGGAGGCGTCGTCGCATGGTGAGCACGACTGCGCCCGAGACCGCATCCGCGGTGGAGACGGCCAATGCCGAAGCCTTCCGGCGACTGGACGCGGCCGACCCCTGGGTGGTCGACGTCGCACCAGCCCGCGACGTGATTCCTGGGTACGACGCCAACCTCGTCCTCACCTCAGGCGCCCCGATGGCCTGGGAGGACTACGTCGGGGGCCAGCGCGAGGCGCTCATCGGCGGGGCCTTGTTCGAAGGGCTCGCTGCAACCCGAGAGGAGGCGATCGCCGCCTTCGCTTCGGGTGCGATCCGGATCGGTGCGTGCCATGACTACAACGCCGTCGGCTCGCTGGCCGGGATCTACACGGCGTCGATGCCCGTCTTCGTCGTGGAGAACCGGGACCTTGGCAACATCGGATTCTGCAACTTCTACGAGGGCAAGGAGCCGCGGCGGCTCAACTACGGCTGCTACGACGAGGGCGTCCACGAGCGTCTCCTGCACGTCAACACGGTGCTCGCGCCTGTGGTGGGAGAGGCGATCCGGCGTCGTGGCGGCATCCCGCTGAAGTCGCTGATCGCCCGTGCCCTACGGATGGGCGACGAGGTGCACAGCCGCAACGCAGCGGCTTCGATGCTGTTCAATCGCGAGATCCTCCCGGCGGTCCTGGACATGGTGCGCGACGACGTCCCCGGCGTCCGGGAGACGATGGTGCACCTCGCCGAGAACGACTACTTCTTCCTACGACTGTCGATGGCAGCCGCGAAGGTCTCGGCAGACGCGATGGTCGTACCGGGTTCGACGCTGGTGTCCGCGATGGCATTCAGCTGCCGAGGCTTCGCGATCAAGCTTGCCGGACTCGGTGACCAGTGGTTCGAAGGACCGCCTCCGATCCACGAAGGCAAGCTATTCGCGGGCCACACCGAGGACGAGATCACCTGGATGGGCGGGGAGTCCCCGATCACCGAGACAGTGGGTCTCGGCGGGTTCGCACAGGCCTGTGCGCTCACCCTCCAGGAGTACCAGGGCGGCTCGGCCGAGGTGATGATCGAGCGCAACCTCCAGATGTACGCAATCACCCACGGTGAGAGCTCCAGCTACCGGATCCCACTCTTCGACTTCCGCGGTACGCCGACCGCCGTCGACGCGCGCAAGGTCCTGGCTACGGGGATCACTCCCGTCATGGACGTGGGTCTTGCCGGCCGCGATGGCGGACAGATCGGCGCGGGCATCATCCGCGCCCCGCGTGAGTGCTTCGAGCTGGCCCTCGCTGCGCTTGAGGCATCGGCCTGAACGCGGCGCACTCCCTGGCGCGCCTGGAGATCCCGGACCTCGATCTCGGGCTGCGCCAGAAGCTGTTCGGCGCGGACAGACTCCGTCCGGGGTCCCGGGTCGCCCACGGAACCAGCCTCTACGGACTCTCGCTCGTCGATGACCTGACGGACACGGCGTTGGGCCACGCTGGCAACGGCTATCCGGATGCGCCTGTCGAGCTCGATGAGTCCACCCGGGTCGAGCTGCCGTGGCGTGGCATCGAGTCGGTCATCGGGGATCTGGTTGACGCCAACGGCGACCCGTTCGGTGCCTCGCCCCGGGGGATGGTCCACCACCTCGTGGGTCGCTTCGCCAGGACGGGCCTCGTCCCGGTGCTGGGGTTCGAGTACGAGGCGTGGGTCTTCGAGGCCGCCGGCGACGGCGCCCGTCGCGCATGCCCGGGCCGGCTCGCGCCCCCGGGAGCGGTGGCTGCTGTGATGTCGGAGTTCGCGCGACGTACGTCGTCGATCGGACACCCTCTCGATACCGTGCGCTGCGACGGTGGGGCCGGCTACGTCGAGTTCTCCATCTCCCCAGCTCCTGCCCTGCGGGCAGCGGACGGTGCTGCTCGTGCCCGCCAGTGCCTGACTGAACTGTGCGCCGAGCACGGGCTGGTGGCGTCCTTCATGGCCAAGCCCTATGGCGACCGGGAAGGAGCCGGTGGGCACGTGCACGCGAGCCTCGAGCGGAACGGCGTCAACGTCTTCGCGGACCAGGACGGCCTGACCGCCGTCGGTGCCTGCTTCGTCGCGGGTCTGGTCGATTCCCTGCCCGAGCTCACGTTGATGTTCAACCCGCACGTGAACTCGTTCAAGCGCATCGACCCCCAACAGTGGGTGCCGACCCGTGCGTCCTGGGGGTACGACGACCGGCGCACTGCCTGTCGTGTGGTGACGTCGCCGCAGGCGCTCGCCCGTGTCGAGCATCGCCGCGGTGGAGCTGACGCGAATCCCTATGTGAGCGGTGCAGCGGTGCTCGCCGGTGGGATTTGGGGGATCGAGCGCGGCGCACGGCTGCCGCCGCCGCGCAGCTCCGACCGGCGTACCGTCCCGGCTTCGCTCGCCGAGGCCATCGCCGAGTTTGAGGAATCTCTCCTCATCGACGACCTCCTTCCACGCCGCTTCGCGGAGGTCTTCACTGCGACGCGACGGTCTGAGCTGGCCCGTTACGAGGCCTGGCTCAGCACCCACATCACCGAGTTCGAGTTCCAGAGGCACCTCAGCTTCCGCTGAGAGTATTGACAATCCTCAATAAGGTCGAAAGACTAGACCAAACAACCAACTACACGAGACGGTGTCCACAGTGAAGCCACCCACCCCGACCCCCGCACCCCTTGCCGGACCGCACGACGTGGCGATCATCGGAACGGGATTCAGCGGCATCGCCGCAGCTACCGCCCTGCTGAAGGAGGGCGTCCGCGACTTCGTCATGTTCGAACGCTCCGAGGACATCGGCGGAACCTGGCTCGTGAACCGGTACCCCGGTGCCGAGGTTGACCTCGAGTCGCACATCTACTCCTTCTCGTTCGAACCCCACGACTGGACGCGGACGCACGCGGACTGGCGTGAGCTCCTTGCGTACCTTCAGGGGGTCGCGCGCAAGTGGGGGCTCTACGAGCGAACGCTCCTCAACGCCGGGGTCGCCGAGGTCACGTGGGACGAGCCGTCGAAGACGTGGGCCATCGTGGATGAGGCCGGCCAGACCCACGGACCGTTCAAGGCCGTCATCTCTGCGGTCGGCTTCCTCAACACGCCGTTGATCCCGCCGTTCCTGCGCGGTGACACCGTGTTCGAGGGGGACCTCTGCCACACCTCCACCTGGCGCGACGAGCTGACTCTCGAGGGCAAGGCCGTCGGCGTGTTGGGAACAGGTTCCTCAGCGGTCCAGATCGTGACCGAGGCGGAGCGCCAGGGCAACTCGGTCAAGGTCTTCCAGATCGAGCCCAACTGGCTGCTCCCGAAGGACGCACGCGACTTCACGCCGAGTGAGCGGCGCTGGAACAAGCTGAAGCCGGTCTACTACTTCCGCAGGTATCGCCTCTACCTCGACTACGACCTGCGCCAGTACCGCGCCAGTCACGCACGCGTGGACGGGCGGGTCAACAAGAAGCGGCAAGCCGCGGCGCGTGAGTACCTGCACCAGGAGATGGGATCGCACCCTGAGCTGGAGAGGCTCCTGACGCCGGAGTTCTCGGTCGAGGCGCGCCGCACCGTCATCAGCGACACCTACTACCGGAGCCTCCGGTCGCCGAAGGTCGAGCTCGTCCCGCACGCCGTCGCCGACGTCACGCCGACAGGGGTCGTCGATGCAGCGGGGGAGAAGCACGAACTGGACATCATCGTGCTCGCCACGGGGTTCGACGCCGCGAACTTCATCAGCACCTACCGCACCACCGGGGAGAACGGTGTGGTCCTCCGCGACCAGTGGGAGGGTGGGGCGGAAGCCTTCCTCGGCGTCATGACGCCGAACTTCCCCAACTTCTTCATGATCTTTGGACCCAACACAAGCGGAATCCCGCTCGTGACCTACTACGAGGCGCAGGCGAAGTTCGCCGCCAAGGCTGCCAAGCGTCTCGCCGACGGCCGGGCCAGCAAGATCACGGTCAAGTCATATGTCCACGACTTCTACAACCGCCGGCTGCAGCGTCGCCTCGAGAAGACCGTGTGGGGCGAGGTTGCCAACTACTTCCAGGGCTCGAGCGGCAAGGTCATCAGCCAATGGCCGTTCAGCCCGACGTCGTACCTCGCCGGGCTGCGTCTCGCCCGCTGGTTCGGGATTGATGCCAAGTGAGCGGCGCCATGGACGGCAAGGTAGTCGTGGTGACGGGGGCCGCGGGCGCCATCGGGCGCGCTGCTGTCACGGTGCTGCGTCGGGAGGGCGCCACGGTGGTCGGCGTCGACCTCCGCGGGGCCGACGACACGGGCGCCGATTCGTTCCTCGGCTGCGACCTCACCGTCGAGGCGCAGGTGAAAGACCTCTACGACGGTATCGCCCGACAGTTCGGGCGGATCGACGCGCTGTTCAACAACGCAGGGGTGGCACTGCCCACCGACGGTTCGACGCTCGAGGCGGACCTGTCGGTCTTTGCCCGCACGATGGCTGTCAACGTCGAGAGCGTGCTGCTCTGCTGCAAGTACGGGATCCCGCACCTGATCGCGGGAGGTGGAGGCACGGTCGTCAACACGGCATCGTTGGTGGCGCGAATGGGCTCGGCCGTGTCGCAGATCGGATACACGGCGTCGAAGGGTGCCGTGGTCGCCATGTCCCGCGAGATGGGCGTCGAACTGGCAAGGAAGGGCATCAGGGTCAACAGCCTGAGCCCGGGTCCGGTGCAGTCCCCGATGCTCGAGCGGCTGTTCAGCGCCGACGAGGTCGCCCGTCGGATGGTGCACGTGCCCGCGGGGCGCTTCGGGACAGCCGGGGAGATGGCGGAGGCAGCCCTGTTCCTGCTCAGCGACGCCTCCAGCTTCGTCAACGGCATCGAACTGGTCGTGGACGGTGGCATCTCCGCGGCCTACGTCACCCCAGAGGACTAGGCGGGCTGGGCTGCACAACAACCCATCTGCCCAGGGACCCAGCGAAGCTGGGACAGACAAGGGCCCGACCGGCACACCGGTCGGGCCCTTCGCCTTTGGTTGTCGTGCTCAGGAGGTGGACGGCGTCGCGAGCTGGAGGATCTGCTTGCCGAGGTTCTTGCCGTCGAAGAGCCGGTTCATGGTGGCGACGGCGTCGGTGACGTCGCCCTCGACGATGTCGTCGGCCCAGACCAGGGACCCGTCCTGGACCCAGCTGGTCAGGCGCTGTGTTGCCGAGACGAACTGGTCGGCGAATTCGGTGACGATGAAGCCCTTCACTGTGCAGCTCCGAACGGTGATCGTCGACAGGTTCGTCGGTCCGTAGGCCACCGCCTCGTCGGAGTAGCCGCTGGAGATGCCTCCGCAGAGCACCACCGTTCCCCGCTGCGCGATGTTGCTGATCCCGGCCTCCAGGACGCGGCCGGCGACGTTGTCGAAGAAGACGTCGACGCCTGTCGGTGCCAGCTCGGCAAGTCGTGCACCGACATCCTCGGACTTGTAATCGATGACGTGGTCGAAACCGGCAACCTTCTTCAGCCAGGTGCCCTTCTCGGCTCCGCCCGCAATGCCGATGACCGTCGCCCCGGCGAGTTTGGCCAGCTGACCCGCGACCGAGCCTGTGGCGCCTGCCGCACCGGAGACGAGAACGACGTCGCCCGGACGGGGTGCACCGAGTTCCAGCATGCCGAAGTATGCGGTGAGGCCGGTGGTTCCGAGGACGCCCAACACGGAGGTCGGGGGTACGCCGTCAGGAACCCGTCGGGCGACCGGCCGGCTCGCGCTCGGATCGCTGACGTGCTCGAGGTGACTGTGGGTGCCCTCCTCGAATCGGGCAACGGCGTGCGTCTGCCAGCCGAAGTTGCCGGTGACCAGGGTGCCGACGGCCACGGACTCGACGCCGGAGGCGACGACCTCGCCCACCCCGTGTCCGCGCATGACTGCGCCCAGCGGCACCGGCGGCGCGTAGGACGGGCCGTCGTTCATCCAGCCGCGCATCGCCGGGTCGAAGGCGATCCACAGGACGCGGACCAGCACCTCGCCCTCGGCGGGACTGGGGGAGGGGATTTCGTCGAGAACGAAGTCTTCGAGGGTCGCGGTCCACGTGGGTCGGCGCCCGAGCAGCAGTCGTCGGTTCAGATGTTTCGTCATGGCCACACCGTACCTCAAGGTCTAAACTCTCGACCATTAGTCCAGCAATTCTTCCATTGAGCAGCCGCGAGCGCGGTACGGGCAATGGTGTATTGCGTGGACCTTTACTTCTTTAGTACCATGGCCTTGTGACGACGCCGACGATCGACGGACCGGCGGCAGCCCGGGACCTCACTGGCCCCGCCCTGTTGAGTCACGCGGCGCGGGCTGCGGAGGTGGGGAAGTCCGTGGCATGCACTGGCGCCGTCACCGCCAAGATCCCGGAGCTGGCAAGGGTTGACCCCCATTCCTTCGGATTCTCGGTCGCGACCGTGGAGGGAACCGAGCTCGGGGTCGGGGACAGTGATGTCCAGTTCTCTCTGCAGAGCATCACGAAGCTGTTTGCACTGGTCGCGTTGCTCCAGATCGAGCCCACGGCGTGGGAGCGCGTCGGCTGGGCGCCGACCGAGCTCGGCTACGGCTCGGTGACCGAGCTCGAGCGAGCGGGAGGCCGCCCCCGCAACCCGTTCGTCAATGCCGGCGCCTTGATCGTCACCGACCGACTGCTGCGGCACACGGGATCGGCTGTCGGGCGGGTGAGCGCGCTCCTTCGAGAACTCTCGGGTGACTGTGCCGTGCACTCCGACGCCGCGGTGGCCGCTTCGGAGGCTGGAGCAGATCACCGCAACCGGGCCCTCGCTCATGTCCTCGCCGAGCACGGCCGCCTGCTCAACCCGGTGGAAGACGTGCTGGCGGAGTACTACGCACAGTGCGCGATTACCGGCTCGGTGCTGGGCCTGGCCCGGTCCGCCAGATTCCTCGTCGACCGCCGACTGCATCGCCTCGTGCTCGACTCCGAGAACATCCGCCGGATCAATGCGGTGCTCCTGACTTCGGGCATGTACGGCGCAGCGGGAGACATCGCCTACCGGATCGGGTTGCCCGCCAAGAGCGGTGTCGGTGGAGGAATTCTCGCGGCATTGCCCGGCGTTGGCACCGTCTGCGCCTGGAGCCCGCCTCTCGACCTCGAGGGAAACTCGGTCGGAGGCGTGGCCGCGATCGAGGACTTCGCGCGGACCTCCGGCTGGTCCGTCTTCTAGTCGCTCAGTCAGGAGAAGCTCGTGAACCATCATCTCGAACGCCCCGTCATCGGGATCACCTACTCTTCGAAGGACCTCGAGGGCTTCGGGTTGTGGCGTCACATGTTCCACGGCTTCGTCGCTGCCGGCGCCACTCCGGTGGGCATCGATTGCGCGGTCGAGCAACCGCTCATCGCCTCCACTGTTCGTCGGTTGGACGGACTGGTTGTCGGAGGAGGCGGTGACGTCGACCCTGTGCGGTACGGCGGTGCCGTTGACGACGAACTGTTGTGGGGAGTGAATCCGGCGCGGGATGCCATCGAGGAGGTGGCTCTGCGGGCCGCTTTCGATGGAGCGGTCCCGGTGCTGGCCATCTGTAGGGGCATGCAGTTCGTGAACGTCGCCCTCGGCGGGACGCTCCATGCTGACCTCACGCGGGACCGTCCGAGCGATGTGGTGCACCGCCCGGGCAAGGAGCTGCTCGACCGGTCCTGCCACGACGTCGACGTCGACGCTGACACGCTTCTCTCGGCCTGGATGGGTCGACACGGTCGGGTCGCGGTCAACAGTGAGCATCATCAGGGACTGGACGTCCTCGCACCGGGGCTGCGCGGGGTCGCCCACTCCCGAGACGGTCTCGTCGAGGCGGTGGAGCTGCCTGGGCGTCAGTTGGTCGGCGTCCAGTGGCATCCGGAGATCCTCTGGTCCACGGAGCAGAGCTCCCTGGATCTGCTGGCTGGGTTCGTCCGGATCAGTGCGACACGCGCCTCGGCGAACGGGCAGCTGGTCTGAGGCCCGATCGGTCGACGCTGGTCGATACGGGCCGGACGCGCGAGGGGCCGGACGCCACCAGGCGTCCGGCCCCTCGCGTGCGACGGCTTTCAGTCCTCCAGGATCTCGGCGTACCGCTGCGGTGACGTCGCCCGCGCCAGGGCGGCAATGCCGGCGCCGAGCGCGAACGCGATCGCCAGGCCGATGCACACCCAGTTCGCGGCCGTCTGACCTCCCACCAAGAGGTCCAGGTTGTTCAGGACCATGTAGACGACGAAGGCCAATGCTGCGAACGACAAGATCGGCGCGACCACAGAGTTCCAGAGGGGGTCCGAGCCGTCTCCCCGCTGATGGAAGGCGACCACCGCGACGCTGGTCAGGAGCATGAGCAGGAGGATGCCCAGCGTCGCTGCGCCGGACAACCAGGTGTAGATCTCCAGGATCGGGTCGAGGCCGGCGGCCGCGAGGGCTCCGAGGATCCCTGCTGTTAGTGCGCTGACCACCACCGACGACCGGGAGGGCGATCGATGGGTCGGGTGGACCTCGCCAAGAGCGGCAGGGAGCACGCGCCCGTTCGCCAGGTTGAACTGGTAGCGAGCGACGACGTTGTGGAAGGACAGGCAGCATGCGAACACGCTGGTGACCAACAAGATGATGACGGCGTCCTCGACGACGGTGCCGGCGTACCGGTTGGCGAGGCCCTGCATGACGTTTGAGGGGTCGGCGCCTGCCGAGGCCGCGGCCTTGTCGGCGCCCAGTCCGTTCGCCATCGCGAACGACGTGAAGGCATAGAGCGTCCCGATGATGGCAATCGCGATGTACGTGGCTCGCGGAATGGTCCGCTCTGGGTCCTTGGCCTCGCTACGGAAGACCGCGGTCGCCTCGAAGCCGACGAAGGCGAAGAAGGCAAACATCAGGCCGAGCCCCGGAGCTCCGTCGAAGAGGTTGCCCGGGTTCAGGGGCTCTGCAGAGAGTCCGTCGTCGCCACCCTGGAAGAGGACTGCGAGGTCGACGACGATGACGACCAGGCCTTCGAGGACGAGAGCGACCCCGAGCACCTTGGCGCTCACCTCGATGTCGCGATAGCCCAGCAAGGAGATGCCGGCCAGGAAGGCGAAGGCGCACACCCACCAGGGCAGATCGAGCCCGAGGTACTGGTCCACGGCTGCCGCGGCCGAGACGCCGAGGAGCGCGTAAAGCGCGATCAGGAGGACGACGTACGACGCCAGGGCCAGTGAGGCCGTACCGGCGCCCGGTACCTTGCCGAGTCCTGCCTGGACGTAGGAGTAGAAGGCCCCCGCGTTGCGGACGTGCCTGCTCATGAGGGTGAATCCGACCGCGAACACCGACAACACGACGGCGGCACCCACGAAGTACAGCGGGGCGGCGGTGTTGCCGCTGAGGGCGAAGACCAGCGGGATGACGGCGCACGCGGCACCCAGAGGGGCCACGGCCGCGACGACCATGAAGACGACGGAGCCGACTCCCAGCCCACGGTGGAGAAGAGCTGCCTTGTCGGTCGGTGGATCGACCTGTGTCTGGGGATCTCTTGTTGCGGACATGTCGGTGTTCTCTCCTTGATCCTGCTCCGTGGGGAGTCGGTGGATGGTCGTCCGCCCGAGCGGCCAGAACCGGGACCAGGCAGTGGATGTGAGCCGTCTGACACCCAATAGACCTATTGGTTTGATCTTCAAGCCTTTAGGGTGGTCTGTCAAGAGTTTGCAAGCCAGGATGCGAGAGTCCTGTGTGTGCTGTCGATGTGTTCGGCCATCAGTGCTGACGCGTTTTCCCCGTCCCCGCCGCGCACTGCGGCGAGGATGTCGGAGTGGAGGTCGTTCGCGTTCGGCTCGAGATCCCGGAAGACTGAACCCACGGGCCCCCACATCGCGCCGCGGACCGCCTCGACCTGTGCGATGAGGTGTGCGTTGCGCGAGCATCGAGCAAGGCCGAGGTGGAACCGGTTGTCCAGGGCCTGGAACTCGTAGACGAGGGCGGTGCTCGGGCGACGGCGCTCCTCCCGGATCACCTGCTGCATCCGGCCGAGGAGGTTCGCGAGGTCGGTGAGGTCGTCCGTGGTGCGTCGGGCCGCGGCGAGCTGCACTGCCCCGGTCTCGACGACCAGGCGAAGGTCGAACAGGTCCCGAAGGTCGCGAAGTCCGACCTCGGCCTGCTGTTCTGACGCGGGGTGATCGTGCGCCGGTGCGAGAACGGTGAACCCACCGCCGCGCCCCCGGCGCACGGAGAGTCTGTGCTCTGCCTCGAGCACGGCCACGGCGGACCGAACGGTCGTCCGCGAGACGTGCAGGATGTCGGCCAGTTCCCGCTCTGAGGGGAGGCGGTCGCCCGGTCGGAACTGTCCCTGGTCGAGCGAGCGGCGCAGCTCGTCGACGACAAGCTCGTGGGCGGCGATCTGCCGCACTGGCTCCAGGTGTGGTGATGGCGTCATCGGTGGCCCTCGTCTGCTGGCGGCCTGACAAGGGGCCGCGACTCCGACAGATTAGGACTAAAGATCGAGTTAGTCGACCAAATGTCGGCAATCTGTGGCGCACCCGTTGACACCAAGGGTGTGGGCAACCTACCGTTTAGGTCTACTTGCTGGACCAAACAGGCGAGTCCGCACACTGCTGAGGAGCACCCATGACACTCACGACCTCGTCGATCGCTGGTCCGGTCGCCGTACCGGGCCTGACGTACGGCCCGATGTCGCTGGACCAGTTGCGCGCGGAATCGAGCGCCGGCCTGGTCGACGGGATCATGCTCGTCACCCCGGACAACAGTGGCCGGTGCCTCGCTGAGCGGGTCCCGACCGAGCGTTTCCTCGCGCACCACGACGAGCTCGGTGCCTTCAAGGTCCCGCTGATGCTGTGGGGAGTCGACATCGAGCAGAACGTCCGAGCCGGCCTCGACCACGTGGGAGGAATGGGAGGTGGGGTGCCCGACGTGCCGCTGTTCCCCGACCTGACGACGATCCGTCGACTGCCCTGGCTCCCCGGCACCCCGATCGTGATCTGCGATCCCTTCCTGCATGACGGCACGCCACTGCCGTTCGCGCCCCGGCAGATCCTCAAGCGTCAGCTCGAGCGCCTCAACGCCCTTGGCGTCACGATCCAGGCGGCTACGGAGCTGGAGTTCTACCTCTTCGACGAGTCCTACGAGGCGGCCTGGAACTCCGACCACAAGGGACTGACGGCAGCGAGTCGTTACCATGCGGCGTACGACGCGATCGCGGCCATCAAGGCCGAGCCCTTCGTCAACGAGGTGATCCGTCAGATGGACCTGGCGGGGATCGAGACCGAGGGTTACGCACACGAGTACGGCTTCGGCCAGCAGGAGATCAACCTTCGACACTCCGGTGCGCTCGAGATGGCCGACCGGCACTTCCTGTACAAGTTCGGCGTCAAGAGCATCGCGGCTCGTACTGGTGTCTCTGCGACCTTCATGGCCAAGTGGGCGATCGACGGTGACGGCAGTTCGTGTCACATCCACACGAGCCTCTGGGACGTCACCGGGACCACGGCGATGGGTGACGGGAGTGAGTTCGACGGGTACGTCGCAGGCGTTGCGGCCGGAATGGCTGACGCGACGCTCATGTATGCGCCCAACCTGAACTCCTATCGGCGCTTCCAGGCTCACTCCTTCGCCCCGACGGTCATCGCGGTCGGTGACGAGAACCGCACCTGCTCTCTCCGCCTGGTTGGTGGCGGAGCGACCCGTCGCGTCGAGAACCGGGTTCCCGGCGCGGACGTGAATCCGTACGTTGCCCTTGGGGCGATGGCGGCGTCTGGTGCCAACGGCATCGCGGCGGGCCTGGCGATGCCGCCGCTCGAGACCGGCAACATGTACGACCGGACCGACATCCCGACCCTCGCGACCTCCTTGCCGGTGGCGCTCGAGCTGTTCGCCGAGAGCGGCGGCCTGCGTGACGGCCTGGGCGAGGAAGTCCACCGCCACCTGCTCACCGTTGGACGCGAGGAGGAACTGGCGTTCCTCGCCGAGACCGTGACCGACTGGGAGAAGCGTCGGCTCTTCGAGCGTGCATGACCGCCGGACCGGTCACCCGGCGCAGTGACCTGCTGGGCCACGACGTCCGGTCGGATCCGTGGCCTGACCAGGGCCGGTCGTCGTACCGTCTCGCTGTGCAGGCGCTCGACGACGGGCGAGCCGACGACGCGGTTGCACTCGCCCGGATGACGGTCCAGGAGGCGCAGGAGGCCTACGACCTCTACCGACTGTGGTTGGCGCGGCTGCCTGTGCTGATGGTCGAGCTCGGCGTACCTGCGCGCACGATGGCCGCCTCGACGCCCGGCATCGCGCAGACGGCCGAAGGACTGGAGAGCGGCTGGACCCGCTATGTCGAGTTGATCGAACTCTTTGCCGGACGGGTCGCTGAGGACCTAGCCGCGGCGCGCGATCTGCTCGACGACGCGCGGTCGAACTGGCTCGCCGCGCACGACCCCGCGACTGACCGTCTGGCCAGCCTGCTCGCTCTGGCCGCTGACGCACTCGGCGAGGCCGTCGTGGGGCAACTGTGGGACGCCCTTCTGGGCGACTACTACGCCGCGATCGCCGAGAAGTACGACCCTGCCAGGGTGCCGTGGACGAGGTCTGTCGAGCGACTGGGGCTCGACATCTTCGAGGCGGTCCGTGGTCACCTGACGGGCCCGCTGCGCGACGGCTCGTTCGTCGTCCGAGAGGAGTCGGACCGATGGGTCCTCGAGTTCGCGCCCTGTGGCTCGGGAGGTCGCACCTATCCGGAGACGCCGGATGCGGACCGTGACCCACGCGAGTTCACCCAGGGCAAGCATGACTGGGCTTGGCGGACGGAGGGTGTCTGCCTTTACTGCGCACACTGCTGCCAGCTGCAGCAGCGGGCGCCGATCCACACACTCGGCTTTCCCTTGCGTGTCATCGAGCCCCCTGTGCGGGCGACGGGACCCGCGCCGGGGCGTGCGACCTGCACGTGGTCCATCTACAAGGACCCGGCCGCGATCCCGGCCCACGCGTGGACCGACGTCGGCGCCGAAGCTCCCGCCGATGCTCCGATCACGCGTCGATGAGCGCCGGTGTGACCAGGCCGTAGCGCTCGGCGAGCACGGCCGCCTGCGTGCGGTTGGCCACGCCCAGTCTGCGCAGGATGTGCTCGACGTGGGTGGTCACGGTCCGAGGCGCGATCACCAGCTCCGCGGCGATCTCCGCGTTGGAGAGCCCATCGCGTACCCGGCACAGGATCTGTGCCTGACGCTCGCTCAGTCGAGCCAGGCGGAAGCGGGTCATCGCGTCGACCCACTCGGCCAACAGGTGGCGCGAGCGCTCGACGAGGTTGAGGGTGTCGGGATCCATCTGGTCGTCACGGGTGCTCACGTGCAGCATGCCGATGGCGGGGCGGCCCGGCGTGGCCAATGCGATCGACATTCCGTTGTGGAACCCGGCGGGCTCGTAGACGGCCTGCGCGAGTGGGGTCTCGCGGAAGTCCGCGATGTCGTCCCAGGAGTGGATCCTTCCCGGACGGCGCAGGATCTGCTGCACCCCGGGGGTGTGCAGCGTGTAGTGGCGCGTGGCGTGATGGCCGAGGGTCTCCGGCGCGTAATCGACGTTGAGCAGGACTAGATGCGTCCCGTCGTCGGCCGAGATGCCCATCAGTCCGACCGCGTGAGCTCTGGTGCGACGGACGATCGTCTCTGCCAGCAACCTGCAGCGCTCACTCGCCCGCACTTCCAGTGCGGTCTCCAAGGGGCCGGTCGTTGCGTGATCCACGTCACTCAATCTATAGGACTAATGTTTCGACCGTTAGTCCTTCTTGTGACAAATCTTCCCGGGATGCACCGGGCCCGGTCGGTGTAGTTACGTAGATCGGCCGATATCGCGCACCCGTCCCGCCTACCTACGCTCGCCGATCACGGACGAGACGAAGGAGTGCAGGATGCGGACGATCGAGCTGGAGGGACGACGCGCAGTCGTCGTTGGAGGGGCAACCGGGATCGGGCGAGCGAGTGCGTACGCGCTTGCCCAGGCGGGTGCCGAGGTGGTGACGCTCTCGCGCCGTGACCGCTCCGCGGAGATCGGGGGGCCAGCCGACGTGGCCAGCAGGATCACTCACCGCGCCCTCGACATCTCCCGACCGGACGACGTGGAGCGGGTCTTCGCGGAACTGGATGCGGACGGCGGACTAGACATTGTCGTTCTCAGTTCCGCGGTGATCGAGCCGGCCTCGGTTGAGAACTGCGACGACGACCTGTGGCGTCGCCACATGGACGTCAACGTGGACGGAATCTTCGCGTGCGCCCGGGCCGCGGTGCGGGCGATGGCGGCACGGGGGCGCGGGGGCAAGGTCGTCGTGATCGGTTCGGTGTCCGGCATGGTCGGTAACGCCGGCTTCGCCGCCTACTGCGCGTCGAAGGGCCTGTGGATCAACCTCGTTCGGCAGATGGCGCTGGACTGCGCTGCTCGAGGAATCAATGTGAACTCCGTCCTGCCCGGCTTCACCAGCACCGAACTGGCTGACCTCTACGACGACCAGGCCAAGGCCGCGATCGCCGCCGGTATCCCCGCCCGGGTGTGGGCGACGCCAGAACAGATCGCGGACGTGGTGCTCTTCCTCGCCTCGTCGCTCGCGGACTACGTCCACGGCGTCAACCTGCCCGTCGACGGCGGCTATCTCGCCGCCGGACCGATCTGAACCATTCCCAGGAGTTGAAATGACCATGACGACGATGCCTGTCCGCGCCTACACCGACCGGCTCTCGTACGAGCGCGGCGACAAGGTCAGCGTGCACGTTCAGGCGAGCGGCCCGGTCGACCTGCGGCTGGTGCGCCTGCTCAGTTCCTCAGCCGAGGACACCTCGCTCGACCTCGACATCGACTGGAGCGCCGCTGGCACCTACGACGCCGGCTCGCGACCGACCTGCGTCGGCTCCTTCCTCCACGGCGAGCCGGGCCAC
>JAPLCC010000024.1 GCA_026392415.1 Propionibacteriales bacterium | reverse complement strand
ATCGTGGCGGGCATCGACGACCTCGCCCGCGCGTTCCGTGGCGCCGAGGTCGCCCTGCGGGTGGCCCGCAACCGCCCATCCGGCGAGGTCGTCACCTGGGAGGCGCTCGGCCCCCTGGCCCTGCTCGGCGTGGCCCGCGACGACGACCTGCACACGGCGGTGATCGACCAGCGGATGCGGGACTTCCTCGCCGATGCTGCGGGCGACGTGCTCGAAACGGTGCGGATCTGGCTGGACGAGGCGGGCAGCGCCGGTCGTACGGCGGCGCGACTGTCCGTCCACCGCCAGACCGTCTACCACCGGCTCGCCCAGGTCGAGCGCGCCACCGGACTCGACCTCTCGCGGGGCCAGGACCGGTTGCGACTCCACCTCGCCCTCGAACTGGCCCCCTATCTCCAGTCGAAGCCCTAGATTGCGCAGGTGCGCACCTCCACCAAGTTCAAGGCCCTCTATGCGGCCATCGCGGTCACCGACACCTGGCTCGCCGGGTCGGGCAGCCCGTGGGCCCACCGCGCGCGCTACGTCACCAAGCCGTTGCTGATGCCCGTCCTGGGAGCCTCGCTCGCCACCAACGAGAAGGCAGTCGGGTCACCGGTGCGCGCAACGACCCTCGTCGCTCAGGCGGCCGGGTGGGGCGGCGACGTGCTGCTGCTCGGCCACAGCGACAAGGCCTTCGGTGCCGGTGCGACGTCGTTCGGCGTGGGCCACCTCGCCTACATCGGCGGCTTCCTCCGCAACCGCGACCGCACGACCGCGATGAAGGACAACAAGGCCGCTGTCGGCATCGCCGGCCTCTGGGCCGTGTCCGCTCCGGCCGTGGCGATCGCGGCGTACCGACGGGACAGGGCGCTCGGCGCCACGATGCTCGGCTACTCGGCCACCCTGGCGGCGATGGTGGCGCACGCCCAGCACCTCGACCCGAGGCTGCCCCGCAGGGCCCGGCTGCTGACCGCCGCCGGCGCAGCGACGTTCATGGTGTCCGACTCGATCCTCGGAGCCCGCACGTTCCTGATCCCGAACCCGCCCGACCGGCTGGAGTCCGCGGTGATGGCGACCTACACCGCCGGTCAGTTCCTGATCTCCGAGGGCGCGGCGCGCGCCTGATTCAGCGGTAGGTCAACAGCTCGCGGTCGTGCTCCACATGGGTGTGGCTGTTGTACGACGAAAGGTTCAGCCCGGAGCGTCCGTTGATCACCTTCGTGACACCCGTGTTGACCGCGACCCGGTTGAGCGGCGCCCACAGTGAAGCGTCGCCGGCCAGCAGCAGTGACGCGGCGAGGCCGATCGGGCCGCCCGAGCTGACCACGAGGACCGTGCCGTGGTCGGGAGCGTGCTCGGCCACCCGGTGCAGCGCGGTCTCGACCCGGTTGCTGAACGTCGGGAACGACTCGGCGTACTCACCGTCGAACCCGCCGCCGGTCCAGCGCTGGGTGGCCTCCTCGAACACCGCCTGGAAGGCGGCCTTCGGGTGCCGGGTGCGGGCCAGGTCGGCCAGCATCAGGGTGCGCGAACGGTAGAGGGGCTTGTGCACCTCGACGACGTGCTGGAAGTCGAACTCGTCCCAGCCCGGGTCGACCTCCACCGGGACGTCGAACTCGAGCCCGTCGATGATGCCCTCGGCCGTCTCACGGTGGCGGCGCAGGTCGCCGCGGACGATCAGGTCGGGCCTGATCTCGCGGAACGCCAGCTCGCGACCGAGCACCCGCGACTGCAGGTGACCGAGGTCGGAGAGGGCGTCGTAGTCCTTCTTGCCGAAGGACGCCTGGCCGTGCCGGACGAGATAGACGACCCGCATCAGCTGACCTGCTTGATGATCGACAGGCAGCGGCGGTGCAGGACGTGCGAGGCGAACCAGAAGTTCTTGAACGCCGGGTTGCTCGTCTGCTTGTGGTGGTAGCGGTAGTAGATCTGCTGCAGGATCACGGCCAGCCGGAAGATGCCGAAGACCTCGTAGAAGGCCCATTCCTCGTCGGTGAGCTCGAAGCCGGACTTCGCGAGGTAGTAGTCGACGACCTCCTTGCGGGTGAGCATCCCCGGCAGGTGCGTCGGCTGGCGACGGAACTGGCGGTAGAACTTCGGGTCGTCGGCCTGCACCCAGTAGGAGATGACCGCACCGAGGTCCATCAAGGGATCGCCGAGCGTCGCCATCTCCCAGTCCAGCAGGGCGATCGGCTTCGTCGGGTCGTCTGCGTCGAGGACGACGTTGTCGAACCGGAAGTCGTTGTGGATCAGGCAGGTGGCCCGGTCAGCGGGCTGGTGCTCGTCGAGCCACTTCATGACCTTCTTGTAGGACGGCACGTTCCACGTCTTGGCCTTGCCGAACCGGCCGATCCAGCCGCCGACCTGGCGGGCGACGTAGCCCTCGCCCTTGCCGAGCGTGGTCAGCCCGGCCGCGTCGGGGACGACCGCGTGCAGGTCGACGAGCAGGTCGAGCACGTTGATGCAGAGCGCCCGCACCTGCTCAGGCGTCAGGTCGAGGCCCAGCTCCTTGCGCGGGATGTGGCCGGCCACGCGCTCCATCACGTAGAACTCCGAACCGATCACCGACTCGTCCTCGCAGAAAGCGATCATCGGTGCGACGTACGGGAAGACGGGAGCGAGAGCCGACTGGATCCGGTACTCGCGGCCCATGTCGTGCGCGCTCTTCGCCTTGGTGCCGGCCGGCGGGCGACGCAGGATCAGGTCCGTGCCGTCGGTCTTCAGCAGGTAGGTCAGGTTCGACGCACCGCCGGAGAACTGCCGCACTTCCCGGATGTCGCGGCCGAGCCACTTCGCGACGGCGTCGACCTCGAAGGCGTCCTCCTCGCGGACCTCGCGGGCTCCGCCGATCTCTGCACCCACGCCCGCTCACGCCAGCTTTCGCACGACGGACAGGGGCAGGTGCTTCATCGCGTGACCCAACGGCACCCACGGCCAGGCGGGGACGTAGGCCTTGGCCTTGCGCTTCTCGATCGCATCGACCATCGCGCGCACGCCGGTCTTCGTGTCGACCATGAACTTCGTCTTCTGCTCGACCTTCTCGTTCATCTCCGAGCGGATGTAGCCGGGGTAGATGATCGAGACGTCGACGCCGGGGACGTTCTCGTGCTGCAGCCCCTCGGCCAGCGCGGCGACGCCGGCCTTGGTGGCGGCGTACGTCGTGATCGCCTTGCGCTGGCCGCGCATCGCCGACATCGACGAGATCATCACGAGGTGTCCGGCCTCCTGGGCGCGGAAGATCTCCATGGCCGCCTCGGTCTGGGCCAGCGCGGCGACGAAGTTGGTCATCGCGGTCTGGCGGTTGGCGGCGTACCGGCCGGTGCCGAGCGCAGCACCCTTGCCCAGACCGGCGTTGATGACCACGCGGTCGATGGTGCCGAAGTCCGTGGCGAACTCGCCGAAGACGCGGAACACGGCGTCGTCGTCGTTGACGTCGAGCGCCTTGAGGACGACGCGGGCGTCGGGGTGGGCCGCGGCGATCTCGGCAGCGAGTGCCTCGAGTCGTTCCGTACGCCGTGCGCACAGGCCCAGGTCGTAGCCCAGATCGGCGAACTGGCGGGCCATTTCCTCACCGAGCCCCGAGCTGGCTCCGGTGATGACGATCGTTCCCTTGCTCATGATTTTCCTTCAGTGATGGACTTGATCCTGGCGCCGAACTTGCGCTGCTCGCGGTCATACAACGGTCGGGCGAAGCGCTTGGTCAACACTGCCTTGCGCGCAGCCGGGTCCGGAAGGATGACCATCGACTTGCTGTCGAGACCCTTCAGGACGGCGGCGGCGACCTGCTCGGCCGTGTACGGCGACTTGTTGATCAGGCGTGCGGCGATGGCGTCCATCGCGGTGTCGCTGCCGGCGAGCGACTGGGCCAGCGGCGTCTTGATGAAGCCGGGGCACAAGGCGGTCACGTCGATGCCGTGCGGGTGCAGCTCGTAGGACAACGTCTCGCTCAGCGCGACGACGCCGGCCTTCACCGCCGTGTATGACGACATCGCCGGCGGGTGCACGAGCCCGGCGAGGGACGCCGTGTTGAGGATGTGGCCACTCCCCTGCGCCTTGAACATGGGAGTGAAGGTGCGGCAGCCGCGGACCACTCCCAGCAGGTTGATGTCGATCACCTTGCGCCACTCGTCGATGGTCACCACGTCGATCCGGCCGCCGGTGGCGATGCCGGCGTTGTTGACCAGGATGTCGAGGCCACCCCAGTTGTCCTCGACCCAGGTGCGCGCGGCTGCCCAGTCGTCGTCGGAGGTGACGTCGAGCTTGATGCCGTCGGGCACCTCGGTCAGGTCAGCGACCAGGACGTCGTCACCCCGCGCGGCGAAGGCCTCGGCCATGGCAGCACCCAGTCCGGACGCGCCGCCGGTGACCAGGACGCGCTTCTTGCTCACCGGCTCACGCCGTACTTGCCGAGCTCGAGGCGGGCGACCATGCCGAGGTGGACCTCGTCAGGACCGTCGGCGAGGCGCAGGGCGCGGGCGTTGGTCCACGCAGCGGCCAGCGGGAAGTCGTTGGACATGCCGCCGCCGCCGTGGATCTGCATGGCGAAGTCGATGATCTGCTGCGCCATCCGCGGGGCCGCCACCTTGATCTGGCTGACCTCGCTGATCGCGTTCATCGGGCCGCCGACATCGAGCTTCCACGCGGCATTGAGCACGAGGAGACGCGTGGAGTCGATGGCGATGCGGGCCTCGGCGATCCGTTCGCGGTTGCCGCCGAGGTTGACCAGCGGCTTGCCGAACGCGACCCGGTCGGTGCCACGCTGGCAGGCGAGCTCGAGCGCCCGCTCGGCCAGGCCGATGAGCCGCATGCAGTGGTGCACGCGACCGGGGCCGAGGCGACCCTGCGCGATCGCGAACGCCTCGCCGGGCCCGGAGACGAAGTTGGCGACGGGGACGCGGACGTCCTCGAAGACCACCTCGCCGTGGCCGATCGGCTCGTCGTAGATGCCCATCGTGGGGAGCATCCGGGCGACGGTGACGCCGGGGGTGTCGCGGGGCACGAGCACCATCGAGTGCCGGTGGTGACGGTCGGCCTCGGGGTCGGTGAGGCCCATGACGATGAGGACCTTGCAGTCGGGGTTGCCGACACCGGTGATGAACCACTTGCGTCCGTTGATCACGATCTCGTCGCCGTCGACGACGGCGGTGAGCGCCATGTTGGTCGCATCGGAGGACGCGACGCCGGGCTCGGTCATCGCGAAGGCGCTGCGGATCCGGCCGTCGAGCAGCGGGTCGAGCCACTCGTCCTTCTGCGCCTGGTTGCCGTACTTGAGGAGCACCTCCATGTTGCCGGTGTCCGGAGCGTTGCAGTTGAAGACCAGCGGGCCGAGGAAGGACCGGCCGGTGAGCTCGGCGACCGGCGCGTAGTCGACGTTGCTGAGGCCGGCGCCGCCGTGGGTGCCGTACTTCCCGGCATAGGGGCCCTCGTGACCGGCGGGCAGGAAGAGGTTCCACAGGCCGAGCGCACGCGCCTTGGCCTGGAGCTCCTTGATGATCGGGAGCGGTTGCCACGGGTCGCCGCCGCGGGCGCGGATCTCCATGACCTCGTGGTGGTACGCCGCATCCGCGGGCTCGACCTCGGTCGCGAGGAACTCGCGTGCCAACTCGGTGAGCTCCTGGGCGCGGGGGCTGGGAGAGAAGTCCATGGCTTGACCCTGCCACATTGTTGAGCAATGCTCAACAGCGTGGATGCAGATCACGCCCGGCGCCGCCTGTCCCCCGAGGACCGCCGCCGCCAACTGCTCGGCATCGGGCTGCGCATGCTCGTCGAGAAGCCGATCCAGGACCTCTCCATCGACGCCGTCGCCGCCGAGGCCGGGATCTCGCGCGGCCTGCTGTTCCACTACTTCCCCACCAAGACCGACTACTACGACGCCGTCATCGGCGCTGCCCTCCGCCGGGTGCTGCGCAACACCGCGCCCGACGACGGCCTCTCGCCCGAGCTCGCGTGCGAGCAGTTCGTGTCGCGTGTCTACGCGCAGATCGAGCGGCGGCGCGAGTTCTACGTCGCCCTCGTCTTCGGCAACGGCACCATCGCCGTCGGCGGCAACCGCCTCGAGTCGTGGCGGATGACCATCGCGCGACGGCTGATGGCCGCGCTGGGACTCGGCGAGGAGACCGTGCCCGTCCTGCACGCCTGGACGGCGTACGTCGAGGACCGGGCGCTGCTCTGGACCGGATCGGAGCCTGCTGACCGGGAGGCGCTCGAGGTGGATGTCGCGCACTGCTGCAAGGCGCTTGATGCGTTGCTGGCGGTCAGTTAGATGGATCTCGCTGCTGGCGTGCGTCGTACATCGCGGCATCGGCCCGCCCGATCAGTGATGGCAGCTCCTCGCCCGGCGCACGCTCGACCAGACCCACGGACACCGAGGCATGGTCGACGGCGTTGAGCTCCTCGTTGGCGGCCTCGAAGCGGGCGGCGACCTTCGGGAGCGACAGGTCGGTCACGGCGCAGATGAACTCGTCGCCGCCGTAGCGAATGCAGATGTCGTAGTCACGCAGGACCGCCCGGATGCATCGCGCGACCTCGCGCAGGAGGAGGTCACCGGCTTCATGGCCGTGCTGGTCGTTGACGGCCTTGAGCCCGTCGACGTCGACGAAGACCAGCACGAATGGCTGAGCGGTGCGCTCCGCCTTGACGATCTCGCGGTCCAGCGCGAGGAAGCCGGCTGCGCGGCGATAGAAGCCGGTCAGCTCGTCGAGGAGCAACTCCGCGCGGTCCCTCTCCGCCAGCGTGCGGTCCGACGCAGCGGCAAGGCGATCGAATCGTGCATTCACACGGTCGGCACCGGCTGCCTGGCGATCATGCAGGGCCGCCCGACGATCCCCCAACGCCTCACTGTCAGTCGCGATCACGACCGATTCGCGCACGTCGGCCCGAGCGTCGCGTTCGTCTGAATGCCCGTCCCGCTCATCGGCTGTCGCGTCTCGTCCGACGGCGACCTTGTCGCGGTCGGTCGCCGTGGAATCACGGTCCCGCGCCGAGGTGGCGAGGTGGGGGTTCCACAGGGCACTCATTGGCTGCCTCCCGGCGTTTCGGATGCCCGAGCAAGACCGAACCCGGGTCGTCCTCCTCGACCATGTCACACGTTCCTGAGGATCGGCTGGCTCCGGGAAGGGCCCAGTCGGCTCCGTCCGGTCCGGCGCCCCATTTGAGGACCTTCGACTCCTGTGTGAAGCGCTGCTCCGGCCTAGCGTGGTGAAGACCCGCGGGAGGGGGTGCCATGACCG
Source organism: Propionibacteriales bacterium (assembly GCA_026392415.1). Lineage (GTDB taxonomy): Bacteria > Actinomycetota > Actinomycetes > Propionibacteriales > Nocardioidaceae > Nocardioides. The sequence continues at coordinate 32,857 of JAPLCC010000024.1, read as the reverse complement.
ATTTCATGATCAACAGTGACGCGTTCGCCTGGCAGATGGAGACCGACGCCGCACTCAGGTCCACGGTGGTCAGCATCGTCATGCTCGACCGGTCACCGGACTGGGACGTGCTGGTCGACAGGCTCGAGCGCATCAGGCGCGAGGTCCCGATGTTCGGCAAGCGCGTCGTCGAGTCGATCGCACCTGTCCCCCCGCGTTGGGAGCTCGATCCCGACTTCGACCTCGACTTCCACGTGCGTCGGGTGACGGCGCCGGCGCCGGGGACCTTCGCGACCGTGCTGGAGGTGGCCCGGCGCGCGGAGATGGCGGAGTTCGACCGTGCCCGACCGTTGTGGGAGGTCACTCTGATCGACGGGCTCGAGGACGGCGCTGCCGCTCTGGTCTGCAAGATGCACCACTCGCTCAGCGACGGGATCGGCGCGATCCAGGTCTCGATGATCCTGTTCGACCTCTCACCCGACCCGCAGGCACGCGAGGACCTACCCGCCGAACCAGCGGTGGCGACTCGCAGGCGGCTCGACCCGTTTCTCCAACCGGCACGCTACGACGCGGCCCTGGTCGGAAAGGCAGCCCACGTCGCGGTCCGAACGGCACCCACACTCCTGCTGCGGGCAGCGCGGCGTCCTGTCGCCAGCACCCGGTCGGCGGTGGACATGGCGTCATCGATCTACCGGATGATCCGGCCGATCAATCGCTGCGGTTCGCCGATCATGACGGAGCGACGACTGATCCGGCGCCTGGGCACTCACGAGGTATCGATGCTGGCCCTCAAGGAAGCCGGCCACCGGGCCGGCGGCACGCTCAACGACGCCTTCATGGCAGGGATCACCGCCGGGCTCCGCAGGTATCACAGCCATCACGACGTGACCGTGACCGACCTGCACGTGACCATGCCCCTGAGCCTCCGCGGCGACGACGACCCGCTCGGCGGCAACCGGCTGACCCTCATGCGCTTCGACGTGCCCGTCGGCCTCGAGGACCCCGCAGAGCGGATCGCCCGGATCCACGCGGCCGTCGCCGCCGTCCGCGCCGAACCGTCACTGCCCTACACCCAGGCCATCGCGGGCGGTCTCAACCTGCTGCCGCGGCGTTACCTGGCGAGCGTGCTGCGCCACGTCGACTTCCTCGCCAGTGACGTGCCCGGTATCGCCGTGCCCGTCCATCTCGGCGGCGCCCGGGTCACGATGCAGTACCCCTTCGGGCCGACCATCGGCGCCGCCGTGAACATCACCCTCGTCACGTACGTCGACACCTGCGCGATGGGCATCAACGTCGACGTCGGCGCGATCCCCGACTTCGACGTCTTCCACGCCTGCCTGGTGGCCGGTTTCGAGGAAGTCCTGGCGCTCGCCACCCCGGCCGCAGCCAACTGAGGCGACAACTGCCCCCGGTGATTTCGTCCGGTCAGTCGACGTCGACCGCTACCGGCGCGCCTGTCCGGTCGCCGGTGGTGCCGGTGACTCGTCGGGTTCCGGTGTGGTCGACCAGGTAGTGGGCCCCGTGGGGATCTCGCCAGATGACGATCCCGGGGAAGGGTTGTCGGACTTCCCACCCGGCGTGGGTCTTGATCCGGTGGTGGGTCCTGGTCATGGGGCCGAGGTTGCCGACGCTCGTGGGTCCGCCCTCGCTGTAGGGGATCGCGTGATCCAGATCCATGCGCCTGCTCGTGTTCGCGGCGAAGGGGAACACGTCGCCGGGGTGGATCAGGTGCACGGCTTCACGGAGCCGGGACGGGATTTCGTAGGCGTCGACCGGGGTCTGGTTGTTGAGGTCGATCACCGGCGTCACTCGCACGCTTGCCCGCTCCCCGAAGGTGTGGCGGACCCAGGCAGCGGACACCGGACCATGACCCTCCAGACGTGCGATCTCCGAATCACCGTAGAAGTGGAGGTAGGCCTTCACCTTCACCTTGACCGGGCCGACCTTCGGGTCCACGTGTGCAGCCGGGTTCATCAACCGCGCAACAGCCGCGACGCGCCGCTCGTTGGCCGTCGCGTCTGGCATCGATTCCTTGAGGTCCTTCGCGGTGAACGTCGTCGCGGCATCGATGCCCGCGATCGTGGCCGCGTCGCCACGGATCGTGAAACTCGCCATGCCGTGCTTGTTGACCCGCGACATCCGTGCGAAGACCTCACGGGCAGCGGCTTGTTCCTTCAACCTGGCCAACTCCGGGGCCGCGGCCGCAACCTTGCCCTCAACGACGTCCTGGAACCGGGACCACGCCAACCTGCCGTCGCAGGCCTCGGCAACCTCAGTGTCGACCCACGCCGCCTCCGACTCACTAAGTTCGCGGGTGGTCTCGGCGACGTGGCGGGCATGACCGGGACGGGCAGTCCCGTTGTTGATCAGTTCCTGGATTCGCGGCAGGCGCAGCGCGATGTCGACCGCGTCCGCGATCAACTTCTTCGCACCGAACGGGCTCGTCTGGATCCGGGCACCGAACGCCGCCGCGGCGTACTCAGTGATCAACGGCGTCCCCGCACCACCCGCTGGCTTCGCCCGCTCCCGGCCCCGCCTGTCACCCGGCGCCAACGCATCCGGGCTGTGCAGCACCGCCCACTGATACGCCGCCTTCAAGATGTCGCGTTCGGCATCGATCCGGTCGCGGTGGCGCTGCTCGGCGAACGCCAAGACGTCGCCGGCGGACATCTCCACCAACTCGCCCTCCACGCACCCGATTGCCATACGAGTATTGGATCACCGACCGCCGACAATCACCCCGAAACGGCCCGAGTTCTCCACAGCCATCAGGCTCGCGCGATGAAGTCCACAACGATCTCGGCCAGCTGTTCCCCGGCGTCCTCCTGCAGGAAGTGACCGGCCCCGGCGATCTGTCGGTGCGGCTGGCCGGCCGCGCCAGGCACCCGCTCCTGGAACACCGCCTCCCACCCTCGTGTGGCCGGGTCGCCGTCGGAGTACGCCGTGAGGAAGGGGCGCTCGAACTGCTCCAGCGCACGCATCGTCCTGCGACCGATGCGTGCACCGACGTCGTTGCGTGTCAGGGGCAGCAGAGCCGTCATCTGCCGCAAGCCCGCCGTGTAGGACGAGTCCGGGAACGGGGCATCGTAGGCGGCGAGCACATCGGCGGCGGGCGGCGTCGATGCCGTGGCGGCGATGAAGTCGCTGGCCCGGAGCTCCTCGGCCCGCTGGGTGTACAGCAGGTAGTCGACCAGCGCCTCCTCGAGCAGCACTCGCGACTCCCCCACCCCGTTGACCGCGAAGTCGAGCTTGTCGGCCAGGGCCGGATCAGCGGTGTGCAGGATGGTGTTGGCCGCAACGACTCGGGCAAAGCGGTCAGACTCTGCAGCCAGCACACTGAACCCGATCGGACCACCCCAGTCCTGGGCGACCAGGGTGATGTCGCGCAGGTCGAGGCCGGCCACCAGGCTTCGGGTCCACTCGATGTGCCGTGCGAACGTGTAGTCGGTGTTGCGTGCGGGCTTGTCGGAACGCCCGAAGCCGATGTTGTCCGGTGCGATCACCCGGATCCCGCGGCTCGCGAGCACGGGGACGACCTTGCGGTACAGGTAGGACCACGTCGGCTGGCCGTGGAGCAACAACGCGACGGGACCGTCGCTCGGCCCTTCGTCGAGGTAGTGCATCCGCACCGGTCCCATGCCCTCGGCCTCGACGTCGCGGTAGTGCGGCTCGAACGGGTAGCCCGGCAGGTTCGCGAAGCGGGAGTCGGGTGTCCGGAGCGCTTGAGTTGTCACGAACACCATTGTGGCGAGTGCTCGCACGCGAAGTGTCGGCGTTGAGTGCGCGAAGTGCGGCAGTTGGTGGTCCCGGACGCAACTGCCGCACCTCGATGGACCATCAGCTGCGGTCAGCCGATCGCCGGGCCAACAGGGACACCGCGACGGCGACGAAGACGAACCGGACCGGCAACGGCGGGACGCAGAGGACAGCCCCGACGATGAGGAACCAGGCCAGGCCCTTCGTGGCCGCTCCGGTTCGCAACAGGGTGATGCCGACGATCATCCAGCCCACGCCGAGCACGATGTAGGACGCGATGTAGCCGGCGACGACGCTGCCGATGCCATTGGTGGCCAGATCGGGGGCCGGGCCGGCGAGGCCGGGCAGCACGAACAGCTGCGCCCACTGGCCGCCGGCAGCGAGGACGGTACCGACCACGGCGAGCAGCCAGCCGACTCGGCCTGGTCCGGCCTGCAGCACGGGGTGATCGGCAGCGACACTGAACATGCCGATCGTCAGGGCGACAAGTGCCGCTACGCCGACGACGGAGGCGGCGATGCTGAAGGGCGACGTCGCGAGCTCGAGCGCATCGCCACCGGTTGCCACGAGCGACCCGACGAAGGAGACGAGGGCGACGACGGCAAGAGGGCCGCTCGCCTTGGCCGCCTGGCGGCAGGTGTCGACCATGGTGGCGGTGTTGAGGCGCACCGACGGTCGGGTCGGGGAACTGGTTTCTGAAGACATGCTTCCTCCTGGATTCTGGCGAGTGGACTTGCTCGGCTTCGATCCTGTTGGTCGTGGGCCGGCCGGACACCCTCCCTCGGGCCCGAGAGAAGGTCGGTGACGAGGTAGTCGGTCGTCCTGCAGGAGGAGGTGGCTCGTTCTCCAGGAGGCATTGCCGGAGGTGATTCCTGGTCTAGCGTGAGCGGCGTGACCTCGCCCGTGCCAACTCCTTCGGTGGACGAGCGCGTGAGCGCACGGGCAGGAAGGATCTACCTCTGGATCGGCATCGTGCTCGCGGCGATCGGGGTGGCTCAACTGTTGGCCCAGCGGCCCGATTCGGTGAGCTGGCTGGCTTTGGTGGCCGTCCTCGGGGCTGGAGCTGCCGTCGCGCTGCTCCCTCGGGTCACGATCCCGGCGCTGCTGGGACTCTCGACGGCGATCGTGACCATGGTCGTGGCCGTCGAGGTCCCCGTGTTCGCATCGTTCGTTGCCGTGATGATCGCTGCCTTCACCTTGGCCCGGTACTCCCGATTGCGGGCTGTGGCACTCGGCTACGCCGTCCTGGCGGGGACCGTCGCCGTCGTCGCTGCCCCGGAACTCGAGAACGGCCGCGAGGGCGTCTTCGGTCTGATCTACCCGATCTTCTACTTCGGCGGCGCGGGTCTGCTCGGTTGGCTGACCCGAAAGCGCGCTGAGCACGTGAGGTCGCTGGTCGCCCACGCCGAGGTGCTCGAACGGGAGCAGGCCCAGAGGGTCGAACTGGCTGCTGCAGCTGAGCGCGAGCGACTGGCCCGCGACATGCACGACGTGGTCTCCCACGGAGTCAGTCTGATGGTCCTGCAGGCAGAAGCAGCGCGCGAAGTGCTTCACCGTCAGCCCGATGACGCAGCGGTCGCTCTGGACGCCATCGCGGACGCCGGTCGGACGGCGATGATCGAGCTGCATCGGATGCTCCGGGTCCTCCGCGGGCCGGGATACGACCTGGACGCGCTGGTTTCGTCGATGCGGGCGACGGGACTTGCCGTGGACCTCCGCGTTCAAGGGGACTGGGCACTGGTGGAGGAGGAGACCCGACGGGCGTTGTTCAGGGTTGCGCAGGAATCGCTCACGAACACCCTCCGGCACGCCGCGGACGTCGAGACCGCAGTCATCGACGTGGTCTGCGGTCCCGATGAGATCACGATCGAGATCGTGGACGACGGCCGCGGAGACACCGGCTTCCGCGGCGGCTCCGGGAGCGGGCTACGAGGACTCGGTGAACGGCTGGCGGCCCTCGGTGGACGGTTCGAAGCAGGTCCTCGATCGGACGGCGCCGGATTCCAGGTGTTGGCCTCCGCCCCGAGGAACTCCGCATGATCACCGTGCTGCTGGCCGACGACCAGGCCCTGGTTCGTGACGGCCTTCGACTCATTCTCGAAGCGCAGGACGACATCAGGGTGGTCGCTGACGTCGCCGACGGCAACGTCGCCGTAGGAGCGACGAGGGAGTTCCGACCCGACGTGGCACTGCTGGACATCGAGATGCCTGTTTCGAACGGACTGGACGCGGCCCGGGCGATCCTGAACGACCCGGGTTTGACAACACGGGTGATCATGCTGACGACCTTCGACCGCGATGAGTACCTGTACGCCGCACTGGCTGCAGGTGCGAGCGGCTTCCTCCTCAAGTCCTCACCGCGGGCACACCTCCTGCACGCCGTCCGGACCGCCGCGTCCGGCGAGGCTCTTGTCGATCCGACGGTGACCCGACGGTTGATTGAGAGCTACGTACGCCGTCCGGCTCCGCTGGACCCCGGCGCCCTGCCCGCAGCGGTGGCATCGCTCAGTCCCCGCGAGGTCGATGTCCTGCGGGAACTGGTTTCCGGTGCGTCGAACTCGGAGATCGGCACTCGTCTCTTCCTGGCAGACACCACCGTCAAGTCTCACGTCGCAGCGGTGCTGCGAAAGCTCGCACTGAGGGATCGGACCCAGGCGGTGATCTTCGGCTACGAGACCGGACTTGCCGTGCCCGGCGACCGAGACCCGTGATCCCCACGCTCAGATCGCGGCACGGCTCTCCATCGTCGACCTCTCAGAGGTCGCCACGCTCGCGCAGCCAGTCCTCCGTACGCCGCATCCCCTCGACCAGGTCGACCTGGGGTGAGTAGCCGAGCACCCGTCGAGCCTTCTCGATCGAGTACGTCCCGGTGCGGGTGAAGTAGTGCATCGTCTCCGCGCTCGCTTCCGTACGACGGCCCACCGTCCTCGCACCAAGAGAAGCCACGCGGCCCAGGCCCACCGCCACGGGCGTCGGCAGCACACGAGGACCGCGCTTGCCGAGCATCCGGTGGTAGTGGCCGAAGAACTCGGCGCACGTGACGCCGACCCCTCCGCCGATCGTGAAGACCTGGCCCGCAGCACCGGGATGGTCGGCGGCCAACTGCAGTCCGGCAACGAGGTCGTCGACGTACACGGGACTGAAGATCCCGCGGCCCATGGCCGGCAACACGAACGCGCCGCTTCGGATCATCTCGACCGGCTGAATCGTCCACGGCCGCGAGCCCGGGCCGTAGACGTCACCGGGGCGCACCACCACGACCTCGATCTCGCCCGCGGCATGGGCCTGGAGGACGACCTGCTCGCTGGCGATCTTCGAGTCGACGTAGGAGCCGCCGTCGTTGCGGACGGGGTGGTCCTCCGTGACCATGTCCGGCCAGCCCAGGTCACCGAACGCCCGCACCGACGAGATGTGCACGAAGCGGCGTGCGCCACCGGCGATGGCGGCATCCAGCACCCGCCGGGTGCCGAGCACGTTGACCTGCCATGCCTCGTCGTGGGTGGCGGTGTTGGTGACGAGGGCCGCGGTGTGGACCACCACGTCGGCTCCCTGCGCGTGCGCCTGCCAGTCACCGGCCTGCGAGGTGTCGCCGGCCACGACGTCACGATCGGGGTCAGGGCCGCGATCCATCCCGCTGGTGGCGATCCCCTGCCCTCGCAGGTGGTCGGCGAGCGTGCGGCCGATGAAGCCGCACCCGCCGGTGATGAAGACCTTCACTCCGGCACGCCGTTCTTCCGGAACTTCGCCTGCTGACGCCGCCCCACGCCCACCATCAGCGGCAGTGCCTTCAGGCTGACGTCAGGCAGGGCGTCCACGAGCCGCACCTGCGGACCGCGCCAGCGCGGCACCGGGGTGACCTGGCGCGGCTTGCGCAACACCCTGGCCACCGCGTCGACGACCTCGGCTGGCTTCAGGAGCTTGCCCGAGAAGGACAGCGCGGCCTCCGGGTCGTCGAGCTTGTCGTGCAGCATCGGCGTCCAGATGCCGTCCGGGCACACGCAGGAGATGTTGATGTCGCGGTGGCCGGCGAGGTTGAGGTCGCACTGCGTCGAGAGGCTGAACCCGATGGCGCCGTGCTTCGAGCCGGCGTACACGCCCTCGCCCGGGACGGCGACGAGACCGGCCAGCGACACGATGTTGACGATGTGACCACCACCGTCGTCCTTCATGGCGCGGATCGCGGAGACCGTGCCGTTCATCAGGCCGAGCGTGTTGACCTCGACCATGAGCCGGCGGGTGGCCTCGTCCTGCTCCCACGCGGGTCCGGTGACCAGGACGCCGGCGTTGTTGACCCACACGTCGAGCCGTCCCGCGACCTCGACGGCCCGGGCGGCGACGGCATCGGTCCGTTCGGCGTCGCGCACGTCGAGCACCATGCCTTCGGCGCCCAGCTCGGCCGCAGTGTCAGCCACCAGCGCGGCTTCGACGTCGGTGACGAGCACCGTGTACCCCTCGGCCACCAGGTGCCGCGCGATCTCCTTGCCGAGACCGCGACCGGCACCGGTGACCACCGCACCGCGACGGTCGCCGGCCGTGCGAACGGTCATCAGCGCGATCCGGTGATCGTCCCGTAGGAGATCCCGCCCTGGAACTTCGTGGGCCGCACGGGCCAGAACCGCTTCCAGTCGACGAGCTCGGTCGACGGGAGGATCTGCAGGAAGCGAGGGTCGTCCGTGCAGGAGTCCGCCATCGTCTTCTCCTTGATCATGGAGTCGTACTGGTCCTGCGCGTCCTCGAGCGTGTTGGCGTTCGGGCAGATCTCGCGGCCGTAGGTCTCGTGGTACTTCCGCACGCCGGGGATCTTCGACAGCTCGGGCTGCCAGTTGTCGATCGAGATGCCGTTCTCCGAGGAGACCCACACGCCGTCGGGTGTGTTGAGGCACAGCGAGTGGTTGCCGTCGGTGTGGCCGGGGGTCCACAACAAGGTGATGCCGGGGCCGAGCTCGATGTCACCGCTGAACTTCACGAACGCGTCCGGGTCGACCCCCTCAAGGCCGTCCTCGACGTACCACGCCCACTGCATCGGGTGGAGCGACTCGAGCGTCGCCAGCTCGCGCTCGTGGACGAGCATCTTCGCGTTGCCGAAGAGCGGCTTGCGCGGCGTCGTCTCGCCGGGCACCAGCGAAGTGGAGCCCAGGATCATCCGCGGGTCCTGCACGTGCAGGTGGTCGAAGGTGCAGAAGTCGATGTCGTCGGGCGTCAGGCCCAGCTGCTCCAGCGCGTCCAGCGGCTCGGAGTAGTACTTCAGCATGGCCAGCGACGCGAACTTCTGGCCGCCGGGGATCTTGTCGACCAACTCGTTGAGCTGCGCATAGAACGGCGCCTCGGCCGAACCCTCCGGCATCGTCGGCTCGAACACCAGGGTGCGTGCGCGGCCGTCCCAGTCGTCGTACTGGACGACGATCATCCGGTTGATCATCGCGATCAACGGCAGAGACGGGACACTGACGGCGTTGTGGAAGGCAAAACCCACCGGGTACGGCGCCGCGGCGATGTCGACCGACTGGACAGCCTTCACCTGCCCCTGGGCCTTGAACCGAGGCTTGTACGCCTCGGCGGCCGCACGGACCGCGCGCAACCGGTCACCTCGCGGCCAGACGTCGTGGACGCCCTCGAACTCGGGGATCGATCGCGCGCCGATCGCCGCCAGCGGGTCGTGGTTCTCCTGGGTGGCCTTCTTCTGGGTGGCCTTGGTGCTCATGCTCCGGATCCTGTCACCGACCGGCCCGGGCGTCTTGGGCTTCCGCGACGAATTCTTGACCGATCGCGACAGGTCAGCGGGCCGCTGCCACGCCCTCGCGTCGCAGCCGCGACGGCGGCTTGCCGAACCAGCGCACGACGTAGCGCGTCAGGGTCGACTGGTCGGCCAGACCCAGCACCGCCGCCACCTGCGCCAGCGGCAGGTCGGAGTGGGCGAGATGGCGCAGCGCGGCCTCACGGCGCACCCCGTCCAGCACGTCGCCGTACGTCGTCCCGGCGGCTGCGAGGCGTCGCTGCAACGTGCGGCCGTGCATCCCGAGCGCCGCGCCGACCGAAGCGACATCGGTCGACCCGTTGCCGAGGATCCGCTCGAGGTAGCCCCGCACCTGCGAGGTGACGTCCTGGCCCGGGGTCGCGAAGCGGGTGGCGAGGTAGTCGAGTGCCATCTGCCGCACGTGCGGGTTGGCGTCCGGCAACGAGGTGGCCAGCGTGCTCGCCGGAACGATCAACGCTGCGCGGTCCCGTTCGAACCTGACCGGGGCGCCGAAGCACTCCTCGTAGCGCTCCACCGGGCTCATCCGCGCATGAGGCAGGTCGACAGCGAGCAGTTCCCATGACGCGGCGGCGTAGCGCCGCGACACCCGGTGGGCGAAGTGCAGGGCCATCTCGTTCAAGTGCCGCACGGGCGGCGGCGACGTCGTCGCATAGACGAGCGCGACAGCATCGACATCCGGTTCGGGCTCGGCCCACACCCGGACGGCCGGGCTGTGCAGGAACATGAAACGCCCGGCGGCATCGAGCGCCTCCCCCACGGTCGCGGAGTGCTGCATCACCACCGACAGCAGGCCGAGCATGCCCTCTTCCTGGCGCTCGCCGACCCGCAGCCCCAGGTCGCGCAGACCGGTCTCCGCAGCAGCGTGCTCCAGCACCAGGACGACCCCGTCGTGCGGGATCAGGGCGGCGTCGTCCTGCAGCGCGGCGGGGTCGATTCCGAACCGGCGCAGCATGGCCGCGGGATCGCCACCGGCTTCGGCGACGACCTCGGTGAAGCCACTCAGCGCCGCGGACCGGACCAGATCTCCCACGGCGCCAACGATAAGTGGCTCAGGCGGTTAATCAGGCGCGGGCCTCGAGGTCGCGGATCATCAGGTGGACCCGCTTGTCCCTGACCAGCAGCCGGTCCGCGCCGGCGTTGAGCACGCCGCGAAGCAGGGAGTACGGCAGCCAGCGTGCAGGCGCGATCGTGGCGCCGGAGCGACGGGCGATGCCACGCGCGATCGACTCGGCCGCGTCGTCCGCCGAGATCCGGTGGTTGAGCGGCCAGCCGAGCAGTTCGTCGAGCCTGCGGCCCAGCGGGTCGTCGTCGAGGGTCGCGGTCGCCAGGGGCGTGTCGACGAAGCCGAAGTAGGCCACGCCGGCACTGGCGCCGTGCGGGGTCAGCTCGAGCTTGAGGGCCCGGCCGATCTGCTCCGCCGCGGCCTTGCTGGACATGTAGGCCACTCCCCCGATGCCCGGCGAGAACGCTGCGCACGAGGCCACCACGACGACATGGCCCCGCTGCGCGATCACTGCGTCGAGCGCGGGTTGCACCGTGTTGAGGATGCCGGTCTGGTTGATCGCGACCACACGGTCGTAGTCGGCGAGGTCCATGGTGCGGATCGTCGCCGGCGGCGGGGTGACGCCGGCGTTGGCCACGACCACGTCGAGTCGGCCGTGGTGGTCGACCACCCGCGCCACCACCTCGGCCATCGCGGCCCGGTCGGCGACGTCGGCCGTGAGGGTGAACACCCGGCTGTCACCGAGCGTCGCCACGGCAGCCTTCAGGCCCGGCTCGCTGATGTCGACGAGCGCGACGCAGGCACCCTGCTCGTGCAACCGACGGGCCAGGGCCAGGCCGATGCCCTGTCCGGCGCCGGTGATCAGCACGGCCTTGTCGCGGACGTCGTACGAAGTGCTCATGCGGACATCTCCCTGGCAACGGTCGCGGACGACCGGCGGACGGCGTAGTGGTCGAGGTCGACCTTGCTGGTGCGGTTCCTGTACGTCGCCGAGAAGCCCGGGAAGTGTGTGAAGTTCCGACCCGTCGGGCTGAGGTAGTAGCTGTGGCAGCCGCCGGTGACGAACACCGACCTGCTCAGACCCTCGTCGGCCCACGCGAGGAAGTCCTGCTGCGCCTCCGCGGTGACCTCGAGCGAGGACAGTTCGTGCTCCTCCATCTGGCGCAGCGCGTCGAGGATGTAGCGCACCTGGTTCTCGATGGTGATCACCGCGGAGGTGTAGACACCGGAGTTCGGGCCGAGGATCACGAACAGGTTCGGGAAATTGTGGAGTGTCGTTCCGAGGTAGGCCGCGACCTCGCCGCCGCGCCACTGGTCGTTGACGGTGGTGCCGTCACGACCGTGGATCAGGTCGAACGCCGGGTGGTCGGTCATCTTGAAGCCGGTGCCGAAGATGATCGTGTCGAGTTCGTGCTCGACGCCGTCCGCCGTGACGACGCCGCGCGGGGTCACCTCGACGATGCCGTCGGAGACGACTGTCGCGTTGTCGGCCGTGAGCGCCGGGTAGTACTTGTTGGAGAACGTCGGGCGCTTGCACCCCACGGCGTACGACGGCGTGAGTCGCGCGCGCAACTCCGGGTCCTTGACCTGCTTCCTGAGCAGGCCACGAGCCATCACCTCCAGCGGCTTCTGCAGCGACGGGGTGCTGATGAAGCCGGGCACGAGCGCCTCGAACGACAGCTCCCACGCCCTGCGGGCCGCCGCCTGGGCGCCGGGAACGCGACGGTAGAGCGTCTGGGTGGCCCTGCCGACCCGTCGGTCGGGGTGCGGCAGGATCCACGTCGGGGTGCGCTGGAACACGGTCAGGTGACCGGCCTTGCGCTGCACGCGCGGGATGAACTGCACGGCGGAAGCACCCGTGCCGATGACGCCGACGCGTTCGCCGGTCAGGTCGTGGTCGTGGTTCCAGCCCTGCGAGTGGAAGACCGTGCCCTCGAAGGTGTCGAGCCCCGGCAGGTCCGGCACCGACGGCGCGCTGAACGGGCCGAGCGCGCCGACCAGGACGGTGGCGGTGAGGTCACCGGTGCTGGTGGTGATCCGCCACAGCTGCGCGTCGTCGTCCCAGGACGCATCGGTCACCTCGGTGCCGAAGCGGATGTGCTCAAGCACCTCGAAGTCGACGGCACACTGGTGCAGGTAGTCCTTGAGCTCCTCCTGCAGTGGGTAGAGCCGACTCCAGTCCGGGTTGGGCGCAAAGGAGAAGGAATAGATCAGCGACGGGACGTCGCACTGGGCGCCCGGGTAGCTGTTGATCTGCCACGTGCCGCCCACCTCCTCGGCGCGCTCGAGCACGACGAAGTCGTCCCTGCCGGTCTGCTTGAGGCGGATCGCCGTACCGAGGCCGCCGAAGCCTGCGCCGATGATCGCGACCCTCACGTGAGGGAGCGCCAGCACGTCCCGTTTCCTTCGCATCAGAGATCCAGGGTGAGCTCGTCGCCGGCGGCACGGGAGACACAGATCAACATCGACTCCGCACGCTCCTCGGCCCGCAGCTTGTGGTCGCGGTGCTCGACCGCGCCCTCGAGAACGGCGTGCTTGCAGCTGCCGCAGAAGCCCTGCTGGCAGGAGTAGCGCACGCCCGGGACCTCGCGACGGATCGCAGCGAGGGCGGACTCGTCGGCCGCCACCTTCACGGTCACACCCGTGCGGGCCAGGTGGACGTCGAACGCGTGGCCGCCGACAACCGGAGGAGCGGAGAACCGCTCGCTGTGCAACGAGCCGGTCGGGTTCAGCGTCGGCTGCAGGACGCGCGCCGCGTCGATCAGCTGCGGCGGACCACAGACGTAGATCGCGGCGCCGGCCTCGGCGCGACCCAGCAGGTCGGCGACGTCCGGGACGCCGAACTCGTCATCGGGACGCAGCTCGAGCTCGCCGCCCTCGAGGGCCTGCAGCTCGTCGAGGAAGGGCATCGTCGCCAGTGACCGGCCGACGTAGACCATCTTCCAGCGGGCGCCACGGCGCGCGGCTTCGCGCACCATCGGCAGGATCGGCGTGATGCCGATGCCGCCGGCGATGAAGAGGTAGGACTCGACGTCGATGAACGTGAAGGCATTGCGCGGCCCGCGCACCCTGATCGTGTCGCCCGCGGCGACGTCGGTGTGCAGGGCCAGCGAACCGCCGCCACCCCCCATGTCGGCGTCGATCCGTCGTACGGCGATCCGGTAGGAGGTGAGGTCCCGCGGGTCACCGCACAGGGAGTACTGACGCTGTGCACCGGAAGGCAGGAACACGTCCAGGTGGGCGCCGGGCACCCAGGCCGGCAGGTCCGATCCGTCCGGGTTGCGCAGCTCGAAGCTGACCACGTCGTCGACCTCGACCGAGGTCGACGCGACGGTCAGGTCCAGGTCGAAGCCCGTCATCCGGACCGGTGTCGACCGGGAGAGGTACGGCGCCGCAGCACTGGCCGCAAACAGCGTCGAGTAGGCCTGGGCGCCCCGGGCCAGCGCCCGCAGCTTCAGCGAGGGCGCGGCGGTGGTCATGCGCGAGCCGCCGGGGACACCGCGAGGTAGCGGACGGCCTTGTCGATCGGACCCATCTGCGAGGGGTGGAAGCCGGGGCGGAGGTACTGCGGGATCTCCCTGAAGATGAACTGCAGACCGGGCATCAGGCCCTTGCGGGTGTCCTTGACGAACTCGATCGGCCACGTCCACGGGTGCCTGGTGACCGCCGGGTCCTGGGCGTACATCCAGCTCGACGTGTAGATCCACAGCGCGAGCAGACCGCCCGAGGCAAGGAAGGCGGTGCGGACGCGGCGCGCGTAGCTGCCGTCGACGTGCTGGTAGACGTCGAAGGCGACATTGCGGTGCTCCATCTCCTCGGCACCGTGCCAGCGCAGCAGGTCGAGCATCATCGGGTCGACCCCGATCCGGTCGAACTCCTCGTTGTCGAGCAGCCACTCCCCGACCGTCGCCGTGAAGTGCTCGGCGGCGGCGTACAGGCCGAGGCGCTCGTGGAACCACGCCTCGCCTGCCCGGCCCTTCAGGCCGTGGTCGCCGAAGACCTGGTCCATCAGGAACTCCATCAGCCTGGTGACCTTCGGGATGTCGAAGCCGTTGTCCTCCAGGTGGATCCGGAACGACTCGTGCGAGCTGGCGTGCGTCTCCTCCTGGCCGATGAAGCCCTGGAGCTCCTCAGCCAGGCGGGGGTCGTCGATCTGGGTCAGCGCACGGCCCAGGACGTCGGCCATGGCGCGCTCACCCTCGGGGAGCACCAGGTGCATGACGTTCCAGAAGTGCGTGGCGTAGGGGTGACCGGGGATGTACGCGGTCGGGACGCCGGTCCAGTCGAAGGACACGTCGCGGGCGTTGATCGCGAGCGCTTCGCTCCGGTACGCACGGGGCGGCTTCCTGCTCGATTGCCTTGCCATGGTCTTGCCTCCAGGATCTGACGAGGCTCGGACTGTAACAAAGCAACGTTTGTTGTTGCAATGTTTCTTCCCTATGCTCTGCGTCATGCCCGACGACCACGCCCCCGAGGTGCACGCGATCCTCGACGCTGCGCTGTCGCTGTGCGCGGAGTTCGGCGTCAAGCGCACGACCATCGGCGACATCGCGCGCCGCGCGGGCATCGACCGCGTGACGGTCTACCGCCGCATCGGCAACAAGGACCAGGTGATCCAGGCCGTCGTGACCCGCGAGGCGACCCGACTCTTCCTGGACGTCGCGGCCACAGCGCGGCGCGGGACCACGCTGGAGGAGCGGGTCGAGCTCGGCTTCACCGCGATGATGCAGCAGGTCCGCGGCCACGCGATGCTCGCCCGGATGCTCCAGGTCGAGCCGGACACGGTGCTCATGCAACTGACCACCGAGGGCAGCGTCCTGGTCACCGGCGCCACCATCGCCACCCTCGGTTTCTTCGGCGAGGCCGTCGAGGACGGCCTGCTCGAGCCGACCGAAGGCATGGAGGCCGACGCAGAGCTCCTCGTCCGCGTCGTGCACTCCTACCTGCTGACGCCGCGCGCCCTCATCGAGCTCGACACCGACGAGCAACTGACCGAGTTCGCGCGGCGCCACCTGGTGCCGACGGTGCTCAGAGGCCGTGCCGGACGCTGAGCACCTTCCGCATCACCGGCAGCACGTGCCTGGCCCGCTTGATCGCAATCAGCTCGAAGCCCGGCAGGCCGAACTTCTGACTTACGACGCCCCGCGTCTGCGCGAACTCGCGCAGGCCGTCGGCGCCGTGGACCCGGCCGAAGCCGCTCGCACCCACGCCGCCCATCGGCACCGCACCCATGCCGGCGAACGCGATCACCGCGTTGATGCTGACCTGGCCGGCACGCAACTGGTCGGCGATCTCGTCGCCGTGGGAGCGGGAGAAGACCGAGGCGCTGAGCGCGTAGTCGTGGTCGTTGGCGAACTTGATGCCCTCGTCCACGCCATCGACCCGGCACAGCGTCAGGGTCGGCCCGAAGGTCTCCTCGCGCACCGCCAGTGCGTCCTCCGACAGGTCGGTCATCACGATCGGCTCGATGAAGCGCTGGCCGATGGAGTCCGGTCCACCCTTCAGGAACGTCGCACCGCGCTCGACCGCGTCCGCCACGTGTCGTCGTACGACCTCGACCTGGGACGGCATCGTCATCGGGCCATAGCTGGCCTTGGCGTCCTGGCCGGAGCGGACGCCGTCGAGCTGCTCGAGCAGGAGAGCCTGGAACTCGTCGGCGACCTCCTCGACGACGTAGACCCGCTCCACGCCGACACAGGTCTGCCCGGAGTTGGCGAAGGCGCCCCACGCCACAGCGCGGGCAGCGGCCTTGAGGTCGGCGTCCTCGGCCACGATGACCGGGTCCTTGCCGCCGCACTCGAGGACGACAGGCGTGAGGGTCTCGGCGCACTGCGCCATCACCCGCTTGCCGGTCGCGGTCGATCCAGTGAAGCCGATCTTGTCGACGCCGGCGTTGCACAGCGCCGCGCCGGTCTCGCCGTGGCCGGTGACCAGCGACAGCACACCGTCGGGGGCGTCCGGGTTCGCTGAAACAAACGCGTCGACGTACCACTGGCTCACTGCCGGGGTGAACTCACTCGGCTTCAGCACGACCGTGTTGCCGACGGCCAGCGCGAAGGCGACGGCGCTGTTCGGCGAGTAGAGCGGATAGTTCCAGGGGCCGATGACACCGACCACGCCGAGCGGGTCGTAGCTGACCCGGGCGGAGTAGTTCGCGAAGAGCGGCCCGGGGTTCACCTTCTGCGCGCGGAGCACCTTGGCGGCGTTCTTCTCGGCCCAGTGGAGGTGCTCGACCGTCAGCACGACCTCGAGGACGGCGTCCTCGAGCGGCTTGCCGTTCTCCCGGTGGATCAGCTCGGCGATCTCGTCGACGCGGCGCCAGATGTCGCGCCGCCACGCAGCCAGCCGCTCCGCGCGGCCGTCGAACCCCAGACCCCTCCACCAGGCGGTGGCCTGGCGCGCCGTACCGACGACGCGACGCACCTCCGCCTCCCCCATCACCGGGAAGGACGCCACGAGGGTGCCGTCGGCGGGGTTCAGGCTGTCGAACGTCATGCCTGCTCCTTCGCGTACGTCGCACGCAGGTCGCGCTTGAGGATCTTGCCGGCGCCGTTCATCGGCAGCTCGGTGAGGAAGTCGACGCTCCGCGGCACCTTGTAGTTGGCGATCAGGCCCTTGACGTGCGCGATCAGGTCCTCGGCCTCGAACGCCGCGTCGGGCGCCTTCACGACACAGGCATGCACGGTCTCGCCCCACTGGTCACTGGGCAGGCCGATGACGGCCGACTGCAGGACGCCCGGGAACTTGGAGATCGCACCCTCGACCTCGGCGGAGTACACGTTCTCGCCGCCAGTGATGATCATGTCCTTGATCCGGTCGACCACGAACACGAAGCCGCGCTCGTCGATGTAGCCACCGTCGCCGGTGTGCATCCAGCCGTCCTTGAGGACCGCCGCGGTCTCCTCGGGCTTGTTCCAGTAGCCGAGCATCACGTGGGCGCCGAAGACGCAGATCTCGCCGACGGTGCCGGTCGGGACCGGGTCGCCCTTGTCGTCGAGGATCCGGACCTCGGCGTGCGGAGCAGCCTGACCAGCGGCGGTGAGCAGACCGTCGACGTGGTCGTCCGGACCGAGCAGCGTGGCGACCGGGGCGAGCTCGGTCATGCCGTAGGCCTGGGTCAGCTTGAGATGCGGCAGGAGGGCCTTCGTCCGGAGCAGGACGCCCTCGGAGATCACCGATCCGCCGTACATCAGACGCTGCAGTGACGACAGGTCGTGGTCCCTGGCGTCCGGGTGGTCGACGACCATCTGGATCATCGTGGGCACCATCAGCACGTCGGTGATCCGGTGCTTCTCGAGGGTCACCAGGACGTTCTTCGGCTCGAAGAACGGGATGGTGACGTGGGTGCAGCCGAGCAGGTTGGCGCCCAGGTTGCCGGCCAGGTCGGCGAGGTGGAACATCGGCGCGGCGTGCAGGTACGTCGACTCGCGCTGGAGCAGGTACCCACTGGCCACCGCCCCCAGAGCGGAGGTCAGCAGGTTGCGGTGGGAGAGCATGACGCCCTTGGGGAAACCGGTCGTGCCGCCGGTGTAGAACAGTCCGGCCAGCTGGTCGTCGGCTCGACGTACGTCGGCGACAGGCTCGTTGTCGGCGACCAGTGCCTCGTAGGAGACCATGCCTTCCGGCGTGGGGCCGTCACCGCAGTGGACCAGAGTTGTCACCGACGGACAGTTGGCGGTGATCGCCGGTGCCATCGGCGCGAACGCGTCGTCGATCAGGAGCACGGTCGTGCCCGAGTCGTTGAGCGCGTAGATGATCTCCTGCGGACTCCACCGGATGTTGATGGGGTTGAGCACCGCGTCGGCCCACGGGATCGCGGAGTAGTACTCGACGTACCGGTCGCTGTTGAGCGACAGGATCGCGACCACGTCACCCTCCGCCACGCCGAGCCCGTGGAGACCAGCAGCAAAGCGTGCGACCCGGTCACCCATCTCGGCGAAGGTGCGACTCCGCTCGCCGTGGATGGTCGCGATCTTGTCCGGCGTCGCCTGCAGCGACCGCTGGAGTCCTTGGGTCAGGTACACGATCTGCTCCTCGATGAAAGGTGGGTCCGAGACGGGCACTACGGGGTGGATCAGCGGGCGGTCACAAGGACCGGGCAATGAGTTCCTTCATCACTTCGTTGGCTCCGGCGAGGATGCGCAGCACGCGCACGTCGGTGTAGATCCGGGCAATCGGGTACTCGTTCATGTAGCCGTAGCCACCGAACAGCTGGAGGCAGCGGTCGGCGACCTCGGTGGCCCGGTCGGAGATCCAGTACTTCGCCATCGACGCCTCGGTGGCGTCGAGCTGGCCCGCCAGGTGCCGCTCGATGGACTGGTCGAGGAAGGCCCGGTTGACGCGGGAGATGGTCTCGCACTCGGCGAGCTCGAAGCGGGTGTTCTGCAGCGCCATCAGCGGCTTGCCGAACGCGTTGCGGTCCTTGGTGTAGGACACCGTCAGCTCGACGGCCTTCTCGATCTGGGCCTGGGCCAGGATCGCGGTGATGAGTCGCTCCTGCGGGAGCTGCTCCATCATCTGGTAGAAGCCCTGGCCCTCCTTCGGACCGAGCAGGTTGGCCTGCGGGACGCGCAGGTCCTCGAAGGCGAGCTCGGCAGTGTCCTGGTCCTGCTGGCCCATCTTGTCGAGCACGCGACCGCGGGTGAAGCCCGGTGTGTCGTCGCCGACCTCGGCCACGATCAGCGAGATACCGGCGGCGCCGGCCTCGTCGCCGGTCTTGGCGGCGATCACGATGAGGTCGCAGACGTGACCGTTGGAGATGAAGGTCTTCGCGCCATTGATGACGTAGTCGTCGCCGTCCTTGACCGCGCGAGTCTTGATCGCCTGCAGGTCCGAGCCGGTGCCGGGTTCGGTCATCGCGATCGACAGGACCCACTCCCCCGAGCAGACCTTCGGGAGCCAGCGCTTCCTCTGCTCCTCGGTGGCGTAGGCATTGAGGTAGTGCGCCACGATGCCGATCGAGACCGCGAAGCCCATCGACGTGTCCCCGGCGCGGACCTGCTCCTCGATCAGCACGGTCTCGGCCGCGAACGAGGCGCCACCGCCGCCGTACTCCTCGGGCAACGACATGCCGACCAGGCCGAGCTCCCCGGCCTTCAGGTAGGCCTCGCGGCTCGCGTGGCCCTGCGCGCGGTGCTCGTCGGCACGAGGAAGGACCTCCTTGGCGAAGTACGTCGCTGCCAGCTCGCGTACGGCCTCGAGGTCCTCGGTCATCCAGGACGGAGTAGTTGTTGGCACAGCGCCAATAGTGCACTACTGTTGGCAGCCGGTCAACAAGCCGACCAGGACGCACGGAAGCAGGCCACCCATGGACTCCACGCCCGCGAGCACCTTCACCGACATCACCTACGAGGTGACCGAGCGGATCGCGACGATCACGCTCAACCGCCCCGCCGCGCGCAACGGCTACACGCTGACGATGGCCGACGAGCTGAACGCCGCCCTGGATCTGGCGGATCGCGACGAGGCGGTCCGCGTCGTCGTCCTGACCGGCGCCGGTGACCACTTCTGCGTCGGCGCCGACCTCTCCGGCGGCGAGTTCGACGTGAACGAACAGGTCGACGACATCAGCGCCTGGCAGGAGCCCGCAGGGCGCTGCTCGAAGCGCGTCTTCACCATGAACAAGCCCGTCATCGCTGCGATGCGCGGCGCAGCCGTGGGCGGCGGCATCACCATCACCCTCGCCTGCGACTTCCGCCTCGCCTCGACCGACTCGAGGTTCGGCTTCGTCTTCGGCCGCCGCGGCATCTTCCCCGAGGCCGCCTCGGTCTGGCACCTCCCCCGCCTCGTCGGCATGACCAGGGCACAGGACTGGATGATCAGCGGCCGGGTCTTCGGCGCCGACGAGGCGCTGGCCGCGGGACTGGTCACCTCGGTGCACGCGCCGGAGGACGTCCTCGACGAGGCGTACGCCCTGGCCCGCGACCTGCGCGACAACACCGCGCCCGTCTCGATCGCCGTCATCCGTCAGATGCTCAACCGCCTCAGCGGTCTGGACTCGCCGTTCCCGGCGCACGAGGTCGACTCGCGGCTCATCTCCGGTCTGCCGACCAGCGCCGACGCGATCGAGGGCGTGATGTCGTTCCTCGAGAAGCGCCCGCCCGTCTTCCCCGACACCGTGGAGAAGAACCTGCCCGAGTGGCTCCCGTGGGTCCGCGAGGCGTGATGGAAGAGTTGCCCCGTGAGCACTGAGCCCCGCTGGCGCCGCCTCGAGCCCGATCAGCGGCGCGAGGAGATCTTCGCCAGCGCGCAACGCCTGTTCGCGCTCCGCCCGTACGGCGAGGTGTCGACCACCGACATCGCCAATGAAGCCGGCGTCGCTCGAGGCCTGCTCAACCACTACTTCGGCACCAAGCGCGATCTCTACCTCGAAGTGGTGCGGGAGGCGGCGTCGGTCCCCGAGAACGTCATCGACCACGCTCCGGGAGGATCCCTCGAGGAGCGCATCGACGCGGCGGTCAACTGGTTCCTCGACTCGCTGTCCGGCCAGGACGCCGCGTGGATCAACGCAGCGGGCTCCTCGGGCCTGGGACGCGACCCCGAACTCGAACGGATCCTGCTCAAGGCCGAGGACGACGCCGTCGACCGGGTCCTGGAGACCATCGACATGGCCGATGTCTCCGACCACCGCGAGGAGCTGCGCGCGTTCATCCGCGCCTACGGCCAGCTGGCCAAGACGGCCGGGCGCGAGTGGCTGATCAAGAAGAAGCTGAGCCGCGAGCAGGTCCACCACCTGCTGCGGCAGTGCCTGCTCACGATCGTCGAGGACGTGCTCCCGGAGACGGTCGCCGGCGACCGCGGGTAGGACGTCGGTCGCCGTACTGTGACACCGCCTGACGCTACGTTCGCGCAAATGCTTGTATGAAGACGTGCAACCCCTGCCCGATCAGGCGTCGGCCCCCGCTGCCGACGCGAAGAGCGCCCGCCCGCTGCTCCCCCAGGACGATCCGTTCCTGGCCGCACCGACCGGTCTCGGCCTGCTCGCCCCGGGCGCCATCATCCGGACCCGCGAGGTGGACCTCGCGTTCCTGGGCCTGATCCCCCAGCAGGTGAGCGCCTGGCAGCTGGTCTACCGGAGCACCGACCTGGACGGCGCACCCGAGGCGGCCGTCACGACAGTGGTCCTGCCCGAGGGCGCTGACCCGAGCGAACCGCGACCCCTGCTGGCCTACCAGTGCGCCATCGACGCGATCTCGGGCAAGGCCTTTCCGTCGTACGCCCTGCGGCACGGCGCTCGCTCGTGGGGCTCCATTCCCCCACTCGAGTTCGCCCTGCTGGCCGGCGTGCTGCGCAAGGGCTGGGCGTTGTCGCTCTGCGACCACGAAGGTCTGCTCGGCCGGTTCGGCGCCGCGCGCGAGCCCGGCTACCGGGTGCTCGACGGCATCCGCGCAGCCCTCGACTTCGAGCCACTGGGGCTCCACGAATCCACGCCGGTCGGACTGATGGGCTACTCCGGCGGCGGCATGGCTTCGTCATGGGCCGCCGAGATGGCGCCCGACTACGCGCCCGAGCTGAACATCGTCGGCGCCGCGCTCGGCGCCCCCGTGGGCGATCCCGGCGAGACCTTCATCCGGCTCAACGGCACCTTCCACGCCGGGCTGCCGGCCATGGTCGTGGCGGGGCTGCGCAGCGGCTATCCCGGGCTGGCGCGGGTCATCCACGAGCACGCCTCCTTCGAGGGCAGGCGGCACCTGCAGCAGCTCGAGACGTCCAGCACCCTCGCGGCCGTCGTCCATCACCGCAACCACGACTTCGACGACTACCTCGACGCGCCCCTGGCCGACGTCCTGGGCACCCCCGAGGTCCTGCACGTCTTCGACGACCTGCGGCTGGGCCAGCGGATCCCGACCTGCCCGGTCCTGATGACGCAGGCGACCCACGACCAGATCATCCACATCGAGGACGTCGACGGGCAGCAGCAACGCTACGTCGACGGTGGCGCGACGGTGCACTACGTCCGGGACCGCCTGAGCGAACACCTCAGCCTGCACCCGCTGGCCCTGCCGCTGATGATCGGCTGGATGTCCGACCGGTTCGCGGGCAAGCCCGCCCCGAGCGGAACCCGGACGGTGCTCTCGGTCGCCCTGTCGCTGCGTTCGCTGTGGGGCTACGTCGGCATGGCTGCGGGCGCGATCCGCACGGTGACGGGTCGGCCGCTGAGCGGTCGCTAGCGACTGCTCCTCGGCGGTCGTCGTACCGGGTGGATC
Organism: Propionibacteriales bacterium; assembly: GCA_026392415.1. Lineage (GTDB taxonomy): Bacteria > Actinomycetota > Actinomycetes > Propionibacteriales > Nocardioidaceae > Nocardioides. The sequence continues at coordinate 10,158 of JAPLCC010000024.1, read as the reverse complement.
CGCCCGGATCTGCCGATGTCGGGGCGGAGGGCCTGACAATGACCGCTGTCGGCCAAGCGGACGACCGACCACGCCGCCCCGGGGCGCTCATTTCGATGAGCCTGCAATCTCGGCGCGGAGCACTTGTTCGCGAGCGCCTCAGTCATCGGGACCGTTTGCTGCCAGCAGGTGACAGCAAACGGTCCCAATCGGTGCGAAACGCGCGGCCCTGCCGCCGAGAGTGCGCCAACCTGCGATCAGCCGGACAACCCGAGCTCGTTGAGCAGCACGAAGGTCGCGGTCAGCGCCGCCTGACGCGGGAACGGGTGCTCGAGCTTCTTCGAGCCGAGCTTGTGGGTGCGCGGGAACGCGCTCAGGGCGATGTCCCAGTGGTGGGCGCGGACGACGGCCAGGGTGGTCGACATCGGCTGGTGGGACTGGGCGTGCTCGACCGCCAGCTGCATGTCGTTCTCGCCGACCTTCCGGCCCAGGCTGATCGCGCCCTGCATCTGGAAGTGCGGCACCTCCCGGGGCGACACCGCGCCGGCGATGTTGAAGACGGGCACGTCGGTGTCGTCGATGGCCCGGGCGTGCGCCGCGGCGAACGCCTTGCGCTGTGTGGTGGTCAGGTCGAGCAGGGCGGCCTTGAGATCCCACTCGTCCGGGCGGTCGAGCGTTCCCTGGAGGTTCAGCAGGGGCAACGCCGTCCTCAACAGCGCCAGCACCGCTGCGCGGCCCGGGCCGAGGCCGATTGGCAACGGCGCGATCACGCGGTAAAGGTCGTCGATGACCGGCGTACCGCCGATGCAGCCGGCCCAGTTGATGACGGCGCGCAGGCGTGGCGCGAGGTGGAGGTGGTTGCCCTGGAACACGTACGCGTCCGTCGCGCCCTTCGAATACCCCATCAGTACGACGTTGCCGGGCTTGCGCGGCTTCTCGATCGGCTCGCCTGCGGCGTCCGTCCCGATGCCGTGCAACAGCGCCTCGAGCAGGTTCTCCCCGTTGGCCTCCGAACCGCGGAAGCCGTGCGAGGCCGCCCGCACGACGTGCAGCGACTGCTCCTTCGCCACGACCGGGAACTCTTCTCCGAACCCGATCAGCGGGATACCGGTGTGCACGAAGCTCGGGCTGTAGACGACTGACTGCTTCTTGCGACCGGCACGACGGGCGGCGGGCAGCTCGAGGCGCCAGTCGTCGACGTCGTGGGCAAGAAAGCGCTCGGCGATCCTCTGGCGGTCCGGCCGGGCGTCCTTGCGACGCCGACCCGAGGCCACGGCCAGCGCCGTCTCGTCCCTGATCGCCTCGGACAGGAACAGGTCGCGCCAGCGACGACCCAGCCACTGCTTGACCCGGGCGTTGGTGATCACGCGCGGGTCGGCGGCCACCCGCTCGCGGAGGACGACGATGAACTGGTCGATGTCGCCAGCCCGCTCCAGTGCGATCAGGTCGGCAATGCCCGAGTTCGGGAGTCGCCGTCCAGCCACGGGCGCCGCGTTCATCGCAGCGCGTACGTCGCCAGCGAGACTGCGATGTAGTGGCAGACGAAGGCCAGGATCGTGAAGGTGTGGAACACCTCGTGGAAGCCGAACCACTCAGGTTTCGGGTTCGGCTTCTTCAGGCCGTAGATCACCGCGCCGAGCGTGTAGAGGATGCCGCCAGAGGCGACGAGGACCAGGGTGGCGACGGCGACCGCCGTACCGAGCTTCTCGCTGCCGTCGATGAAGTCGGGAATGAAGAACACCGCGGCCCAGCCCATGCCGATGTAGATCGGCGTGTAGAGCCAGCGCGGGGCGCCGGTCCAGAACACCCGGAAGAGGACGCCGGCCAGCGCGGCCAGCCAGATGACCAGGAGCAGCACCAGCCGTGACGTGCCGTCGAGAAGCAGCATCGCGAAGGCGGTGTAGGTGCCCGCGATCAGGACGAAGATGTTGGCGTGGTCGAAGCGGCGCAGCAGCGCCCAGATCGCCGGCTGCCAGGTGCCGCGGTGGTAGATCGCGGAGACACCGAAGAGCAGCAGGGCCGACCCGATGAAGACCGCCGACCCGGCCTTGGTCTCCGAGGTCGGCGACAGCACGATCAGCACGATGCCGGCGGCGATCACGAACGGGACGGTCCCCGCGTGCAGCCAGCCGCGCAGTTTCGGCTTGAGCTCGGCCATCTTGTCGGCCATCACCGTGAGGGCGGCCTCATGATCCAGGAACTTCACGTGAGGATCTTCAGGGCTCCGGGCAGGACACGCACAACCGCGGGCTGTTCCTGAGACGTCGGCAGCATCCCGAGCGGCTCGCCGTCACCGCCCATGGGCACGGACGGACTTCCACTGATCTCCACTGTTGCCCCCCGCAGCACCTTGACCTGGTCGAGCAGGACGTGGGCGCCGTCGTAGACCTTCGGCAACGCCTTCATCATCTCGCGTCGCGAGGCTGCTTCGATCACGATCACATCGAGCAGTCCGTCGGTCAACGAGGCGTCCGGGGCGATGTGCATGCCCTTGCCGTAGTAGCCGGAGTTGGCCACGACGACGGTGGCGGCGACGAACGAGTGCGACGTGCCGTCGACGAGGACCGTGAACGAGCACGGGACGTACGTCGCCAGGGAGTGCACCGCGGCGTAGGGGTACTGGAGCTTCGCGGGCATCCAGCGCACCTTGTCCACGATCTCACCCGCCCGCGCGTCGACGCCGGAGTAGACCGATCCGGCGACGAGCCGGGGTTCACTGCCGGGCAGCGTCACCGAGATCAGGTCGGTCGGGGTCTCGGCGCCGTCGAGCAGCACCTTCGCGATCACTTCAGCGTCCTCGGACAGCTTCAACATCCGGGCGAAGTCGTTGCCACGACCGGCGGGGATCATGCCGAGGACGCCGTCCTCCTTCGCGACCTGACCGGCGATCGACGACAGCATTCCGTCGCCACCGACGGCGACGATCACGTCGCCACGCGCGACGCCCGCCTTGACCAGGTCGAGCGTGGCCCTGGGGCCGGGCGAGTAGGTGACCTCGACCTCTGCGCCGGCATCACGGAGCAGACGAGCCACCGGCACGACGGCCGCCGGAGCAGCACCGCCACCCGACAGCGGGTTCACGAGGAAGGAGAACGACCTCACGGAATCAGCACCCCCGGGTTGAGAATCCCCGTCGGGTCGACGGTGGCCTTCACGCCGCGCAGCATAGCGACGCCGACCGGCCCGATCTCGCGGGCGAGCCATGCCTTGTGGTCGGTGCCGACGGCGTGGTGGTGGGTGATGGTCGCGCCGGACTCGATCATGGCGTCGGACGCGGCAGCCTTGGCTGCCAGCCAACGAGGCAGTGGGTCGTCGCCCTGCTTCGACGCGACGGTGAAGTAGAGCGAGCAGCCGGTCTCGTAGACGTGCGAGACGTGGCAGAGCACCAGGGTGCCCTCGCCCAGGCTGGTCTCCAGCGCCGACTTCACGGCGGCGTGGAGGCGGTCGGTGTTCGACCAGAAGGTGGCGGTCTCGAGCGTCTCGACGAGGACACCGACGTCGAGCATCGAGTCCCGGAGGTACGGCGCGTGGAAGCGCCCGGTGACCCAGGCGTTGCCGCGCTCCTCGCCCAGGGGCTCGCCGCCGAGGGCGGTCAGTGCCTCGGTCACGACACCACGCTTGTTGGCGATCGAGGCACCCTCGTGGCCAACGATCATCAGGCAGCCAGTGGCGGCCTCGGCACCGACGGCGGTCTGGCTGGCCAGGTTGAGCGCGGTCTCGCTCTCGTCGGAGAGACGGATGATCGTGGGCAGGATCTGGTTCTGCGCGAGGTGGCGCATCGCGGCCTGGCCAGCCGCGAAGGACGCGAAGCGCCAGGCTTCGTACGCCGTCTCGGCGGCGACTGCGCGGACCCGCACGGTGACCTCGGTGATGACGCCGAAGGTGCCCTCGGAGCCGAGCACGAACTGGCGGAGGTCCGGGCCGGCAGCGTTGAGCGGCGAGGACCCCAGGACCAGCTCGCCGATCGGCGTCGCGACCCGGAGGCCGACGACGAGCTGGTCGAAGCGACCGAAGCTCGCGCTGTTCTGGCCGCTGCTGCGGGTCGCCGCGAAGCCACCGATGGTGGCGAACTCGAAGGACTGCGGGAAGTGGCCGAGCGTCATGCCGTGCTCGGCGAGCGCAGCCTCGGCCTCGGGGCCGCGCATGCCCGGCTGGAGGACGGCGGTCATCGAGACCGGGTCGACGCTGAGGAGCTGGTTGAGCCGGATCAGGTCGAGGCTGACCAGACCGGCGAAGCCTTCGCGTCGCGCCACGAGGCCGCCGGTGACCGACGTACCGCCACCGAAGGGGACGACCGCGACGTGGTGGTCGACGGCCCAGGCGAGCAGCTGGACGACCTCGTCGTGCGTGCCGGGGCGGGCGACGACGTCGGGGGCGTCGCTGAGGTCGCCGGATCGGGCCTTCAACAGGTCGGGGGTCGACTTGCCGCGGGTGCGCAGGCGGCGGCTCTCGTCGTCGGTGAGCACGTGGGCTGCGCCGATCACGTCGCGCAAGCCGGCGAGCAGGTCGTCCGAGAGGCCCGAGACCGGAACACTGACGGACTCCACGGCCGGGGTGTCGAGCGCACCGAACGCGAACTCCACGAGACCTTGGGTGGACTCCGGAAGGGGACCGGCGTGGCTGGCGTCGCCCCAACGCTGGGGGTGCATTTCTCGGGTCATGCGTTACAGTGTGACACATGACGTCAGTTCGTAACAAGGATCGGTTCCTCGATGCCGCCCGGGAGGTGATCCTCACCGTCGGCTGGAAGCGCGCCACGCTCACCGACGTCGCGCGTCGCGCGGAGGTCTCCCGGATGACCGTCTACCGCGCCTATCCGGACATGCAGTCGATCCTCGCCGACCTGATGACGCGCGAGTGGGTCGCGCAGATCGACGGGGTCGTCAACGACGTCGGGCAGGACGGTGACGACATGCTCGACGTGATCGCTCGCCGGCTGGCCGCAGCCGTGTCCGTGCTCCGCGAGAACGAGCTGTTCCGCCGGATCGTCGACGTCGACCCCGAACAGCTGCTGCCCTACCTGATCGATCGCCGCGGTCGCTCCCAGGACGTCATCATCGGCGCCCTCGCCGACCGGCTCGCGGCAGCCCAGGCCTCCGGCGAGATCCGGGCGGGCAAGCCCGTGCTGCTGGCCCGCTCCCTCATGCTCGCCGCCCACGGCTTCGCGATCTCGGTGCACACGATGCAGGACGACGACCTGACCCGGGAAGAGTTCGACACCGAGCTGACCACGCTCGTCCGGAGGTATCTCGCACCATGACGACGTCCCCCACCCGCGTCCGGCCCGGACTTGCCGACGCGCCTGAATCCGTCGACCTGCTGGTGATCGGGCTCGGCGTGACCGGCACCGGCGTCGCCCTCGATGCAGCGTCGCGCGGCCTCTCCGTCCTTGCCGTCGATGCCCACGACTTCGCGTTCGGTACGTCGCGGTGGTCGAGCAAGCTCGTGCACGGCGGCCTGCGCTACCTCGCCAACGGTCAGGTCGGCGTCGCCCACGAGAGCGCCGTCGAGCGCGGCATCCTGATGGAGTCGACCGCGCCGCACCTCAGCCACCCGATACCGATGCTGCTGCCTCTGATGACCAGCGTCTCCTGGGCGCAGGCAGCACTCGCCTCGGCGGGATTCCGGGCCGGCGACGCCCTGCGCATCAGCGCGGGCACCAGCGCCGAGACCCTCCCCCGACCGCGCCGGATCTCCCGCAACGAAGCCCTGCGGCTGGCGCCCGGCCTGCGCCAGCGCGGCCTGCGCGGCGGACTCCTCAGCTGGGACGGCCAGCTCGAGGACGACGCGCGCTTCGTCACCTGTCTCGCCCGCACGGCCGCGTCCCTCGGAGCCGAGGTGCGCACCCGCGCGCGGGTCCTGTCGGCGACGGGCAACGGGGCGGTCCTGCGCGACGAGCTGACCGGCGAGACGGTCGGCGTCAACGCCCGCGCGGTCATCAACGCGACCGGCGTCTGGGCGGGAACCCTGGTGGAGAACGTGAAGCTGAAGCCGTCGCGCGGCACCCACCTGGTGCTGCGCGAGTCCACCATCCCCGGCCTCGCCGCCGCACTCACCGTGCCGGTTCCCGGCACGACCAGCCGCTTCGTGTTCGCACTCCCCCAGCCCGACGGCACCATCTACGTCGGTCTGACCGACGAGGAGACCGAGGGCGAGATCCCCGACGTACCCCAGGGCACCGAGGCCGAGATCGGCTTCCTGCTCGACGTCGTCGGCGCCGCCTTCGAAAAGCCGATCCGGCGCTCCGACGTGGTCGGCACCTACGCCGGCCTCCGGCCCCTGCTCGACTCCGACGGCTCCACCGCCGACCTGTCGCGCAAGCACGCCGTCCTCACCTCGCCCACGGGCGTGGTCACCGTCGTCGGCGGCAAGCTGACCACCTACCGGCAGATGGCCGAGGACGCCGTCGACGCGACGGGACTGGCCACGTCGCCGTGCATCACCCGCAACCTTCCCCTGCTGGGCGCGGCGTCCCGCGACGAGCTCGCCCAGCTCGAGGCGCCCGCCCGGTTGGTACGACGCTTCGGCACCGAGGCAGCCCTGGTGCTCTCGAACGCGGTGGAAGTCAGCGGGCTGAGCGAGCACGAGCTCCTGGCTCCCGGTCCGCAGGGCGTGACCCTGGCCGAACTGATCTTCGGCATCACCCACGAGGGCGCCGCCGACGTGGACGACCTGCTGGACCGTCGTACCCGTGTCGGCCTGGTGCCCGAGGATCGTGCACTGGCTCTGCCGATGGCCGAGCGGGCGTTCGAGCTCAGTTAGTCGCTGCTCTCGCGGTCCTGCAACCCGACGGCGGCACGCAGCTCCTTTGCGTGCTTGCGGACTTCCTCCGACCCGGACTCCGCCGCAATCGCAGCGAGCGCCGCAGCGAAGGCGTCGAGCTTGCGGTGCAGCGCCTGCTCGGAGCGGCGGTTGTGGTTCTCGAGCAGCACCACGAGGAACAGGGTGAGGATCTCGGCCGGGAGCACGAACGCGATGTACCAGTGGTCGAGCGAGTGCAGCAGGAAGTAGCTCGGCGCCCACAGGACGGTGAGACCGACGATCGCGAGGAAGAACAGGTCGCGCGACGCGATGTCCTGGGCGCGGGCTGCGAACTCGTCGAACCAGCTGCGTCGGGGCGTCACCTCGGAAGGATTGCGATGTGCGTCGTCGTTCACCGTCCCCACGCTAGTCGCTGAGCTGGCCCGGTTCGGTCGAACTGACCATGGTCGAGGCGCCTGCGTTCCGCCACACTGCTCGAATGACGGTCGAACAAAAGGTCACCTACTGCCGGATCTGCGAGCCGTTGTGCGGGCTGGTCGCCACCGTAGAGGACGGCCGCCTGCTCTCGCTGCGCCCTGATCAGGACCACCCGCTCTCCCGCGGGCAGGCATGCCCCAAGGGGATCGCCTTCACCGACGTCCAGAACGATCCTGACCGGGTGCTGCACCCGCTGCGCCGCACGGCATCGGGCGAGTTCGAGCAGGTGAGCTGGGACGACGCGTTGTCCGACATCTCCGCCCGGCTGAAGAAGGTCACCTCGACGTACGGCGGCCGGTCGGTCGGGATGTACTTCGGCAACCCCAGCGCCTTCTCCTACTCCACAACGCTGTGGGTGGCGGGCTTCATGAAGGGCCTCGGCTCGGACCATCTCTACTCCGCCGGTTCGCAGGACATCAACAGCCGATTCGTCGCGAGCCAGCTGTTGTACGGCGCCCTGACGCAGCTGCCGTTCCCGGACCTCCCCCGCACCGACTTCCTGCTGGTGCTCGGCGCCAACCCGCTCGTGTCCCACGGCAGCGCGATCAACGCCCCGCGGATCAAGGACCAGCTCAAGGCGATCACCACCCGCGGCGGCCGGGTCGTGGTCGTCGACCCGCGCCGCTCGGAGACGGCGCGCGCGTTCGAGCACGTTTCGGTGAAGCCGGACTCCGACGCCTGGCTCCTGCTGTCGCTGATGCACGTGGTCTTCGAGGAGGGCCTGGCCGACGAAGCAGCGATCCGCAAGCAGTCCCGCGGTGTCGAACTGCTCCGCGCCGCAGCCGCCGACCAGTCCCCCGAGGCCACGGAGGCCGTCACCGGCGTGCCCGCAGCAACCGTCCGTCAGTTGGCGCGGGACTTCGCGACGGCGCCGAGCGCGTCGGCGTACGGACGGACGGGTGCGTGCCTGGGTCGGCACGCCACGCTCGTGAGCTTCCTGATCGACGCGCTGAGCATCGTCACGGGCAACCTGGACCGTCCGGGCGGCACCCTGTTCAGCAGGGGCGCGATCCCCCTGGAGGAACTCGCCGAACGGGTCGGCCTGGCGTCGTACGACAAGAAGCGTTCGCGACTCGGTGACTTCCCCGAGGTGCTCGGGTCGTTTCCCGCAGCGCTGATGGCCGACGAGATCACGACCCCGGGCAAGGGCCAGATGAAGGCGATGTTCCTCGTCGCAGGCAACCCGGTCCTCTCGGTCCCGAACGGCGAGGCGTTGTCCGCGGCGCTGCCCGAGCTCGACCTGCTGGTGTCGCTGGACCTGTACGTCAACGACACCAACCGGCATGCCGACTACGTGCTGCCCTCGACGACATTCCTCGAACGCGAGGACTTCCCGATCGCGATCGCATCGGCCGCCCCAGCGCCGTTCTTCCAGTCCACCGAGGCGGTCGTCGCACCGTATGGCGAGGCCCGGCAGGAGTGGGAGATCGTCGACGAGATCGCCCGCCGGGCCGGCGTCGCGCTGTTCATGCTCGGGCCGCTGCGCCACGTGGGAAAGCCCGTCGCGTTCGCGCATCGGCACTCCCCGGTGTGGCCGACCCCGCGCGCCCTGATCGAGACCCTGCTCCGCCTCGGTCCGTACGGCGACCGGTTCGGCCTGCGACGGGGCGGGCTCTCCCCCGCCCGGCTCCGCAAGAGCCCGCACGGCATCGTGCTGGGCGAGCACGCCGCCACCGGCCAGCTCAAGCACGCGGTTCGGCACCGCGGCGGCAAGGTCCGCCTCGATCCGCCGGAGATCGCCGAGGAGCTCGCTCGCCTGGGTGACCGGCACGTCGACGACGCGACGTACCCGCTGCGGCTGATCGGGCTGCGCGAGCTGCGCTCGCAGAACTCCTGGATGCACAACAGCGAGCTCCTCATGAAGGGCAAGCGCGAGCACCGGGCCCGGATCAACCCGACCGACGCGGCCGGCTCCGGGATCGCCGACGGCGACCCGGTCCGGATCCGGTCCGAGCACGGCGTCATCGAGACGATCGCCCAGCTCACCGACGAGGTGCGCGCCGGCACGGTCGCCGTACCCCACGGCTGGGGGCATGCCGGAGGCGGCTGGGAGCGGGCCAACAAGGCCGGCGGCGCCAACGTCAACCAGCTCACCTCGAGCAAGGTCGCCGACATCGAGCGTCTGGCCGGCATGGCCCACCTCAACGGCGTACCGGTCGCTCTCGAGGCGGTCTGACATGAGTGTCTGGGGAAGGATCTTCGCGGCGGGTTACGACCGCGTGATGGCGGGCGTCGAGAAGTCCGTGCTGGGCGCGCACCGCGAGGACCTCCTCGGCCGCGCGAGCGGTCGGGTGCTGGAGATCGGCGGCGGCACGGGCGCGAACCTGCCGTACTACGGCGCCGGCGTCACCGAGCTCGTCATCACCGAGCCCGAGGAGCCGATGGCCCGCCGGCTGGAGAGCAAGCTGGCCGCCTCCACCCGCCAGGCCCTGGTCACGCGGGCTCCAGCGGAGAAGCTGCCGTTCGCCGACGAGAGTTTCGACTTCGCCGTCTCGACGCTGGTCCTGTGCACGGTCGACGACCCGGCGAGGGCGCTCGCCGAGATCCGTCGTCTGCTGAAGCCCGACGGTCAACTGCTCTTCCTCGAGCACGTGCGCTCGGACGTTCCCGGGCTCGCGCGCTGGCAGGACCGCCTCCACGGCGTCCAGGTGCGGGTCGGTCACGGGTGCCACTGCAACCGCGACACCCTCGCCTCCCTCGACAAGGCCGGATTCTCGTTGCTTGACCTGGAGCACAGCCAGATGCTCAAGGCACCGCCCATCCTGCGCCCTCTCATCGTCGGCGCGGCCCGCCCGGACCTCAGCGCAACGGCAGGATCGGGTTGACCAGGAACAGCACCTTGCCCAGCCAGCCCGAGACGATGGGGATCAGCCCGCCACTGCCGGAGTAGTTCGGCCCGGGGTTGGTCCCGATCGACGTCCAGCTCGCCACCACCGATTC